>JBGCDK010000050.1:0-77985 GCA_045105295.1 Mariniblastus sp. | reverse complement strand
CACGTTGTTCAAACTTGAATGGCATCGCAACGGCGGTGTCGTAAAAACCTTCCGTTGGCTGGCGCAAATGAATGGCTTCTCGATTTTATTTGCTGTTGTCTTGAGTGTTGTCATATTGACGATTGCGGGATGCTCTCCTGGATCTGGCGCCGGGCAAACAGTACTTTCAGCACGCCCGCTTGTAAACCGTGGCTCTGATCGTCTGCTTGGCTTTGGCGTGACAGAGGGTTCTGTTGGGTACGAAGTCGCTTTCGGTGAAGCCAAAAAAGCGGGGATTCAATTTATTGAATTGCCACAGCAGTGGGATGACGTCGAGTCAAAGCCCGGAGTTTACAACAGTCCATTTCTAAAAATGGCGAACGATGTTTACCCGACTTTCGATACGGGCATCGTCCTATCGCTGAATCCCATCGACACGAATGCATTGCGACTTCCTGATCACCTTGAGGGAAAAACATTTGATGACGCAGAAGTCGTCTCGGCATTCATAAAGTTTGTCGACTTCACTATCGAAGGTTTGCCCGACGCGAGAATCGTTGCCATTTCGATTGGTAATGAAGTTGACGGAAATCTTGGCGACGACGATACACGATGGGCTCAGTACACTCGTTTTTTCACCAGAGTGCGGGATCACATTAAGACAAAACTACCCGGCGTGCCTGTGGGAGTGAAAACAACTTATTCGGCAATCATTGGCGATCAGCGTCATTTGATCAGCAATCTCAACTCAAACGCTGACGCAGTGATGGTCACTTACTATCCGCTGGACGCAGATTTCAAGGTTAGGCGGCCGTCTGTGGTGGATGACGAAATTGGTAAACTGGTCTCGTTGGCGGATGGGAAGCCAGTACACTTGCTCGAAACCGGATACCCAAGTGGTGCCGCAAACGGAAGCTCTGAGGAGATGCAGGCAGAGTTCGTCCGTAACATTTTTGAAGCATGGGAAAAGTATGCCGACGATGTTCCACTGATCAACATTGTCTGGCTGTATGACATGTCGGCAAAGGAAGTTGCGACTCTTAGGAAATACTATTCAGTCGAAACTCCTGCTTTCGCCGGGTTTCTTGGGACGCTTGGGCTCAAGACGCACTCAGGTAAAGACAAACGCGCATTTTCCAGGCTATTGGAATACGCCAAAGATAATCAATAGCACAGGCCAACATGTTTTTTACACTTAGGCCTTCGGCGCCTTCGGCACACCTTCCCTTTTCTTTGGCAACACAGGCTGCCCCAGTCGCTCCCCCCAACCAGCCACATGGACGTTAAAAAAATTGGCGGTGTGCGCAGGTCATGAAGCGTAAATTTATAGTAATGCCGTATGCACCGTCGTTTGTTCAAGTCCCGTCAGAGTGGTAAGATTTGATTCTCAAACCGTCTCACAAATTTGAGTACGGTGTCGCAAAAATTCCCATTGTGTGACTGAAAGAATGCCGAAAACTGATCGACGAAACATGATCCGCGTTGGATTGGCCTTTGTGGCTCTCCCGAGCACTATGCTACATCTGGGCTGCTCCTCCAACAATCAGAGCGTTGAAAAAGACAACTCGGGAAAAGAAACAGAACGTTCGCCTAACAGACCTGCAGCTGCGAAAAACGACGAAAAGATTGAACCAACTACAGAAGAGAATCCGATGCAAATTCAATACCTTGAAATAGTGACAACCGAAGTCGATGCCATCTGCCAGACTTACTCGCAGTTACATAGCGTTACGTTCGGTGATGCTGATCCAAACCTTGGGGGTGCTCGTACTGCAAAACTGGCGAGCGGCGGAATGTTAGGCGTCCGCGCCCCGATGCGGGATACGGAAAAACCAGTCGTACGGCCCTACTTTCTGGTTCCAGACATACAGGCCACTGTTGATGCAGCCGCCAAGGCAGGTGCAGAAGTTGCGATTCCTCCGATGGAAATCCCGACTCATGGTACTTTCGCCATTGTCGTTCAAGGTGGGATCGAATCTGGATTTTGGCAAAACTCGAGTTACTGACATGCCTCTCTGGCTGTTGCATTTCTTTTTGAAAAACGGATTTCCGCTGAGACGTTTTTTTCCGCCGGTAGAGCCTTGCGTCTCTCGTCTAGTCAATAGGCTACAAAAATTCGAGGCCAACGATTTGCGGTTAGCTCTGGTCACCTAACAGGAAATTGCTGTATAGGCCGCACTACGCTGGTGGATTGTCTGGCAGTGATCCTCAATTCTTCCGGTGGCTTTTTTCTGGTTCCTTTATTGTAGACTTCAACATGACCACGAAACCGTCGTTTCAATCCGCGTCACCTTACAAAGATGACGTTCTCGCTCTCCCGGTAACTAATCTCGACGCAGCGTCCAAGTGGTACTGCAAACATTTTGGCATGGTTGAGATCGAGCGGTTCGAAACCCCCATACCGACGGTTATCCTCGAGCGCGATGGTGTGCGAATTGGTTTTGCAATCAACGGTGGTGATCCTGCTGAAGAAGGAGCCGCGATTCGTGTTTGTGAAATCGCAGGCATCAACGCTCAGCTGAAATCAAATGGCGTCGAGGTCGCAGCTACTCGTGTTGACGAGCGCGATGGCAAAAAATTGAACGTGTTCTTTGTAGTTGCCCCTGATGGGCTTTGCTATTATTTCAACGAACCGATTGCGGGCTGATTTAGATTCGGACCGCAAATAAAAAGCGAATCCGAAGCGATGGTATTTTCAAATCTTTGCCAACATGGACTTTAGTGCCTCGGTAAATACTTGCTCGTTCAAGTTGATTTATCTTTGACATTGTGACCGCCTCCGCAACGAAACAACTTCCTCCAAGGCACTTTGAATGCGAATCCCAACCATCCGCGGAATCATCGACAGGCGAGTGCTTGTCAATTTTAGAATTGATCCCGACGTCTTGTCTCGTGTTTGTCCATCGCCGTTTCGCCCGCAGACGGTCAACGGATTTGGCATCGCAGGTATCTGCTTGATTCGGCTGACACACATCCGACCTAAATTTTTACCTTCCTTTTTTGGTATCGCATCAGAAAATGCAGCCCACCGAATTGCGGTTGAATGGGACAACGACGGAGTCACGCAAACCGGCGTTTACATCCCTCGACGAGACACCTCGTCGTTTTTAAATGCGTTCGCCGGTGGTCGCATATTCCCCGGAGTCCACAATCGCGCTCAGTTTGATGTCCAAGAAACAGAACACGAGTATCATATCGCGATGGACAGCATAGACGGATCTGCCCATGTTGTTGTTGAAGGCAACACCACCGACCACCTGCCAGACGACTCTGTATTTGCATCAGTCGAGGAATGCTCTCAGTTTTTTGAGGATGGTTCACTAGGTTATTCACCAGGGAACTCAGCGGAGCAATACGAAGGCCTCGAACTTCGGACGGCCAATTGGCAAGTACAACCACTTGCCGTTACTCATGTTCAATCTAGTTTTTTCGACAATCAAAACGATTTCCCTGAAGGTTCTGTTACGTTTGACAATGCGCTTTTAATGCGAGGCCTTGACCACGAATGGCACAGTCGAAAATGGCACAGTCAAAAATCTCTCTGCTGCGAAGCCGATTAATTTTGGTTTCGCGGTGAAACGTGACGTTGCTGCGTTGTCCCAGTCTTTGCCCAAGTATTCGTTTCGCTTCCAAACACAAACCTTAAATCAAGGCTCAAAACGTCGCGTGAATACGAGCCACCCGGCAGCAAACGCACCAATTGCGATTGCGGCGTAAACCGAACAAAGAACCACGATAAATTGTTTCCCGTGCTCGTAGACATTCCACTCACTGAAATGCCAAAATTTCAACTGAACAAGTGCAACCACGGCGGTGACTGTCAAAGAGACAGCAATTGAGACCGCTGTGCTTTTCCAAAGAATAGAACCGAGCCACGCAACCGCGAACAATGTCGCGCCAATCACACCGCAAGTTAATCCTACAAATTGGAAGTTGTCTCGCAATTTGTCAACAACAACAAATTCTGAAACGACAAAAAAGACTCCCCAAATAACCGCCGCCACAAGCAAACTTACGATGGTCTTACTCAGCAAGATTTGTGACCGAGGGGCTGGCAATGCCAACAAGAAGTCCATTCCATGGTTCTGACGTTCTGCTCCAACAATGCTCGCCCCCATGACAACGATCGTCAATTGCGAGAACACGAGACTCAACGTTGCTGAGTTTGCCAGTTGATATTCTGGCGATTGAGAATTTGCTCCCACAAAAAGGTAAAGCAAATAGGGCGCGAGCAGAAAAAATGCCCCTAGCAACAACATCCCTTTTTGACTCTGAATGTCTTTCCACAAAAGTTGACTAAGCATTTCCCACCTCCGATTTGTCGCCGCAACGAACATAGTCCTTAAATATTTCTTCGAGACTAAGATCTAAAACCTCGATTGATTCGATTGGATTTTTTGCCTGAACTTCAGCAACTAATTCCGGCGTAAACTCATCAACCGTCAACTGCCACTCTCGCCGGTTAACCTGTTGCCAGATCGTTGAATCCGGCGTCCAACAAGGCTGGTCGCCGGACGTTAGTGCGGCACGAAGGCGTTTTGTGTTTCCCAAAATATGGTCGACCGAATGATCAACAATGAGTTTGCCGTTTCTCAACACTCCAACCCGGTCAGCGATTCGTTGAACGTCGTCGATCGAGTGGCTTGAAAAGATAATCGTTTTCTCTTTCTCACCGATGGATTTCAAAATTCCGTGCAGGAACTCTTCCCGAACCATCGGATCCAATCCCGACGTCGGTTCATCTAATATCAACAGATCTGGTTCATGCGAGACGGCCAACAACAATGAAAGTTTGGCCAGCATTCCTTTAGATAGCTGACTTGCCTTCTTTTTGGGGCTGAGTGCAAAAGTGTCCAAAAGCTCTCTCGCAATTTCGTCATTCCAAGTTGGATAAAACGATTTCACAAATTCGATTGCGTTGCCGATTGTCATCCAAGGATAGACATTGTGCACTTCAGAAACGTAACCAATTCTACGACGAACCGCTAAAGATTCAGACGTTCCGTGAATCGCTGCGATATCCTTCCCAAAGATCTCAATACTCCCGCTGTCGAGACCCAAGAGCCCCATCAATGACTTAAGCGATGTGCTTTTCCCAGCACCGTTAGGGCCAAGCAATCCAAACGTCGTTCCTGATGGGATCTCAAATGAAAGTTCATCCACGACTCGGCTTTCGCCGTAAGATTTCACGACCGCATCAAAGCGAACCGCTGGTACCTCCTCCGATATTTTGATCATCGTACTCTCTCCCTTGCCTTTAGGCTTTTTGCTGCCCGACTGTAGATTTGGTCAACATCTGCCCGGCTCATACCCGCAGCAATCGCCATTTGAATGCCTTCCTGAAAAAGCTCAAACAATTCTTGCTTCGAACGTTTCGCACTGTGTTTGTTCGCTCCTTTGCATACGAATTTCCCAAGCCCTCGTCGCGTTTCTATCACGCCCAGCAGGCTTAGTTCGTCGAATGCTTTTTGAACCGTATTCGGATTGACGTTCAATTCAATCGACAATTCTCGAGCAGAAGGTATCGACTCTTCTTCTCGATAAATCCCAGCAGCGACGAGCGACTGAATCTCTTGCACAATCTGCCTGAATACTGGCACCGTACTGTTCGTGTTTATTTTCATTGAACCTTTCCTGACGCCGAAACACCTAACTAGTTAACTAGCAAGGTAGCACCGCAAAAGAAATACGTCAACAGGTTGAATTCAGTTTTGACCATGGATTCATTTTCCATTGGGTGCGTCCATGGCAAAAAGCCCCCGGCCCCTCCCATTGACGAAAAAACAGCGACACGCGTTGCCCATACCGATGACTCGCCATGGATTTGCACAGCCAACGCGACAGACGATTCGCTAGGTACGATCGCGGGATCACTACCAAACCCAAAACGGGCAACGCATTCGTTGCTTTGATGTTGCAGGCTAACGATAATGACGCGGCGATCGCCTTGCATGATCCGATTCCCGATTGGTTTCGGCATTCATTTCGGGATTGGCTCATTGAACTTGCTGCAAGAGATTGCTCGTATCGCTGGATAGGCATCGGCGACTCGCGCCCCCTGAAGAAGTCGCAGCAGACTCGAAACATCATCAACAGATCCTGTTTCGTTTGGGGCCTCAGCTTTTTGATATTTTTTTACTGGCGATTGGGAAAGACAAAGTTGGCATTCACAAGTTCCCAACTTCGACTCGGTTGCCACATTCGCGAGTCACTGTTGGGTTGAGCCCCAGGTTCGATTGTGCTTGCCACGAAGCACGTTATCATTACGTCTTCCCAAGTCCAAATTCACGACGGTTTAACGAAAAGCCTCCGTTCACCGTCAAAATGCAAACTTGGTTTCTGTTCCTTCTACGCCGTGCTTGTCCCTGTCTCATAACCAACAAAAAATGCCAACGTTTCGTTATGCCATTTCCGCGGTCCAATACGACAGCCGCCATAACCGAATTGAAAATGTCAAAGCTCACCGTATTTGCCCGGACGACAAACTGGCTGACCTTAGAATCTATTCTCGTGATGCGGTCGTTCAAGCGATTGAGTCAAAAAGCCTACCGTTTGTTACGCTCCCTACGGCTCACGATGGCAAATTTACGGTGGGACCTGATGTCATGCTGATTGAAATTGGAAACGAAAAGTATCTCAAGACGGTCGCAAGCCAAACCCCTGATGATAATTTAGGTGACCTTCCTGAGTTTTAGATTGCATTGGCTGCCTAAATCAGCTCTATCTATTGGTTTGTCGGTGGACCAAGATACCGACCCGTAGCTCACTCAACAAAGCGAACCGACATGCCGCAAATTCGACTCATTTTTTTGTCTATGATTTTCTTTGTTGCTTTGATTGCGACTGCCATTGCGCAAGTTCCTGACGAGCTTCCAGATCCAGATGGCAAACCGGCGGATGAAACAAAACCCGTTAAGGTATTTATCCTCCTTGGCCAGTCGAACATGCTGGGTTTTGGACAAATAGAATCGCCAGAAAAACCTGGAACGCTTTCAAACCTAGTGATAGAGCAAAAAAAGTACCCGCATCTCATCGACGACAAAGGCAACTGGACTCAGCGAAACGACGTCCGCAACGTGCATGTGATGGACAAGCGAGGAGCCGGTCTGACGGAGTTTTCAAATTTTCAAGATATGAAAAACGAATGGCTCACTGTAAAAAAAGGCCGCATCGGTCCGGAGTTGCAATTCGGACACATCATGGGTCACATTTTCGATGAACCAGTATTGATTCTCAAAGCCTGCATCGGAAATCGAAGTCTCGGTTGGGATCTATTGCCTCCGGGTAGCGAACGGTTCGAGTTCGAGGGCAAAACTTACGCAGGATATAAAGACAAAGCTCCTTCATGGGTTGAGGGCGAAGCAAAAAAGGAAGTCAACTGGTATGCCGGTCGCCAATACGATGCCGATGTTGGACATGCGAAAGAAGTTCTTGCAAACCTGAAAAAGTATTATCCGAGCTATGCAGGTCAAGGATACGAAGTTGCCGGTTTTGTGTTTTGGCAGGGACACAAAGATCAGAACGCGGCCCATGCGAGTCGCTATGAACAGAACTTGGTTCACTTTATCAAATCGCTTCGGAAAGATTTTGAAGTCCCCCAAGCAAAATTCGTCCTCGCCACGATCGCGTTTGGTGGTGAAGAACTAAAAGGGCACGGTCTAGCCATCGCAAACGCTCAACTGGCGGTTAGCGGTGAGACAGGCAAGTACCCGGAGTTTGAGGGCAACGTCAAAGCAATCGACGCGCGGCCATTTTGGCGAGAAAAAGACGAGTCACCAAAAGACCAAGGCTACCACTACAATCAAAACGCGGAGACTTATATGGAAGTTGGCAATGCTCTCGGAAGAGCGATGGCAGAGTTACTTTCTGATAAATAGAAAGTCGCCTCGCCAAGCCGAAACTGATGCCTTGCCGAACGAAATACCGTGACATCACTTCCAGAAGACACCAAACAACACCAAGAAAAAATTGCCCACGCCTTGCATCGGCTGAGAAATGATCTGGCTGATGGGAACTTCCTTCGGGATAATTTTTACACAATAGACGACTCTCAGCTTGCTGGTAACACACATCACTACTGGATTCGATTTGGCCTGAGGCCAGATCCGCAAACGGTGATCGATGAGATTTTGCAGCCGTTTCCGAGTCAAATCTCTACATGGCTCGGGCACGAATTGGGCCGTAAGATTCTTCAGCGTCTGCCCAAACAATACTCGACGCTAATAAAAATCCCATTCTCCGTTAGCATTGGTGACGTCGCGGAAGAAAGAACTAAACAAGTCGCGGCCAAGGTTGAGCAAAGATTGCCTGTCGTTACTCCATATGCCATTTTCTTTCTGAACATCAATCGCTTGATCAAGCTTGTCGATCAAGATCGACATCCGCCAAGTGAATCTGAATTCGACATTTTGGCGGAGCACTACAACAGCAACGCGATTGCGAAAGCACGCACCCGGTACCCGGAACTTTGGGATGAACTTCGCGGACACTATGTCTTGGACACACGTGGCCATCAGTTTGCGAAACTGATTGTTTCAGAACTTTCATCGCGAAATCTAATTTCGGATTCGACGAAATTTATTGACGTGGGAAGCGGTATCGGGACCAACCTTTTTGCGGTCAATCGTTGTTCCAACGCTCACTCTACTGGAATCGAATTGCACGATGGCCTTGTGCGAATTTCAAACGTGATCAAACGCAGACTCAATCGCTTGGGACAACTTGACCTCGAAAGAACCACGATCATTGGCGGCGACGCGTTTAACGACTCGTTGATTGACTTAGCTAAATATGATGTCTTTTACGTATATTCGCCGCTTGGAAAATGGGAGCTTGACATCGATGAAATCGTGGATCGAGCAAAATCAGGAGCGGTCATTATTTTCAATCGACTGCCAGTGAGAAATCGCGACGGAGTGGAGCCCTTGAAAACAATCGCAGGCATGTATGCGTTTCGCAAACGCTGAGAAGTACAGAGAGCGAATTTTACCCGATCTGTGCGCAATCTAATTTGGAATGGAGAGTTGTAACGGATTAATGAAGTTCAGATTTCAAACGCCGGATCTGATACGACGTGCAAAACAATCGAAACCAAGTCGACACGCGTTTGCCAAGCCCTAACGATTTGCTTGAAAGTTGGCTTCGCAATTTAGAGGCTCGACGAATCGAAGCGGACAGTTGTGAATGAATTTGAAAGCTGCTCATTTTACAAACCTGTAAAATTAGTTGAGTTGCGAACTGCATTTCGAACACAATTTGAAATGCATCTTTTTCTTTCTTGGCTTCTTTCCTTGATCATCTCGCCAATAACCTTATTCTCGAACGTAACCGATAAATGTTGCGTAATTTATCAACGTGATATCCATTTACTATCGGAAACGCTGTGAAAACACGCCCTTTGGCCGCCGAATTATTCTGCGATTTGGAACGAAGGGCGATTGGACGACAGACTAATTTCGCCGATATAATCGTCAAACGCCGACTTTTTCAGTTGGCCGCCCCACGCCAATGACTAGCAGGACTCCATGTCGCTCGAAGCAAAAATCAACACCCAGACCATTTCTCTGGTGTGTGACTCTGGACGCTTGGCACTCAAAAACCTATAGCTGTCTCCATTGCAATCGAATGATGTTCTGATTGACGTCAAAGCCATCGGACTGTGCCGGACGGACCTCTATGCCATCGATCAAAAAATAGAAACAGCCAATCCAACGTTTGTGCCGGGCCATGAATTCTCTGGCGTCATTAGTGAGCTTGGTTGTGACGTTTCAAATTTATCCGTGGGGGATCGCGTTGTCGTCAATCCGGTACTCAGTTGCCAACAGTGCTCAGATTGCGTCGAGAACAACGAACACCTTTGTGCCAATACAAAATTTATGGGTGTCGATTTTGATGGAGCTTGCCGTGAACAAGTCGCAGTGCCAGGGCGACTCGTTTTCCGCGTCCCCGAAGCTCTAAGTTTTCGTGAATCTGTTTTCGCGGAACCGGTCGCGGCAACGTTAGCGGTCTTAAATGCAGATATCACGCCGGAGCAAAAAGGATTGATCCTCGGCACGGGCCGAATTGCAAAACTAGCGGAGAGCGTGCTTCGGGCAAGCGATTTTTCCCGAATTGAAACTGCGAATCTAGACCAGGCAAGAATGCTTTCTGCGAATCAATTTGATTTCGTAGTCGAAGTTAACGCGACGACTGAGGTCTTGCATCAGATGGGCAGACTGATTCGCCCACGAGGAAACCTGATTTTAAAAAGCCGAGAATACCGTCCGCTTGAAATTACGATTCGTGATTTAATTGCCAAACAACCCAAAATTTCTATCGTAAATTACGGACGATTCACAGACGCAATTCAGTTGCTCACTGACGGCAGGGTCGACGTCAAGAATCTGATCGGAGAAACGTTTGCCTTGTCAGATTTCGACGCGGCATTTGAGGCTGCTCGAAGCGACGAGTCGGAAAAAATAATCCTAAATCCGGGGAGCTAGTTTTCCGTGTGTGGAATATTTGGAGTTTTTTCCGCGGACCAAACGGCGACACTTGAATTGGCCAGGGCGGCAGCTGATCGAATGAGCCACCGCGGTCCTGACAGTTCTGGTGAATGGCAAAGCGATGATTGCCGAGCGTGTTTGTCGCACCGCCGATTGAGCTTGGTTTCTCCTGGGAACGGTGATCAGCCAATTTTCAATGAAGACAAATCTATCGTCGCGGTTGTCAACGGCGAGTTCTATGAACATCAAAAAACGCGCTGGCGACTTGAGTCGCAAGGGCATCAGTTTCGCCGGGACTGCGATAGTGAAATTGCTGTTCATCTTTATGAGCAACACGGCTTAGATTTCGTCGAGCACTTGATCGGCGAGTTTGCGATCTTGATCTGGGACGGTAACCTTTCCCGAATGATAGCCGTAAGAGATCGTTTCGGTATCAAGCCGCTGGTCTACGCGAGAAACAATCGCAATGTGTCATTTGCTTCGGAGGCCAAAGCACTACTGCCAACCCAGGCGTCCAATGAGTGGGATTTGGAATCGCTTTTCTGGGCGACGAGCCTACAGTATTTGCCTCAAGACCGAACTCTTTTCGCAGGCGTCCGGTTGATCCCCCCTGGACATTTGGCGATCGTGGATGCAAGCGGGTTTCGTTTGAAGAAGTATTGGGACATTGATTACCCGGACGAGCAAACTGCCACGGCACCAATTTCGGATAGTGACCGTGAGTCCGCAGCGAGCGAGACAGGACACTTACTCAAAACGGCGGTGCTCCAGCGACTAGATGCCGATGCCCCGGTTTGCTTCCACTTGAGCGGCGGTCTTGATTCCAGTTCTGCACTTGGCATCGCAAGTTTTGAGACCGGGCAACGTCAACACGCTTTTACCATCGGTTTCCCAAGTGAACATCCCAACATCGATGGCGACGAGAGAAAACAATACGATGAGAGCAGTATTGCGATCGAGACAGCAACATTTTGCGATGCTCATTTGCATTTGGTTCAGCCATCTGAGCGCGAGTTGTTGGAGACGCTCATTCCCGCAGCTGGAGGCAGCGAAGGGTTGGCGATCAACGGTCATCTATCGGCAAAGTTTTTGCTCAATCGCGAGATTCGCCGTCAAGGGTTTGCCGCCGCGATCACAGGTGAAGGGGCAGACGAAACGTTTCTTGGTTACGCTCATTTGAAAATGGATTGGTGGGCAAGCGAGAACATTTCTTTCGAGCCATCGAGTTTGATCGAAAAAAACCAAGCTTCCGTTGGCATGATGCTACCGCACGGAGATTCATTGTCGCTTGAACAACTTCGTCAGCAGATGGGGTTCGTTCCTTCATTTTTGTCAGCCAAAGCCACAATGGGATTTCGCATTCGATCGTTATTGGATGACGATTTGATCCGTGATTGGAATCAAAACGAGCCACGTGATGCGTTCGGGGAACTGCTTGGCGTCTGTTCCGTCGAAGGGCAACTGAACAACCGGACACCGATCCACCAGTCAGCTTGGTTGTGGACAAAACTTGCGTTGGCGGGTTACATTCTCAAAACGCTTGGAGATGGAACGGAGATGGCATGTTCTGTTGAAGGTCGTCTACCATTTCTAGATCATCGCTTGTTCGAATTCACAAAAAGCCTTTCGGTACATCAGATGATCAAAGGAAAAACTGAAAAAAATGTCCTTCGAGATTCTGTCAAATCCTACGTTACCGATCGAATTTACCGCCGCACGAAACACCCGTTCGATGCACCTCCAGTTTTTCTAAACAACTCGAAACATGCGTTTGCTTTTCTTCGCGACCAGATCAACAGCAATGCATTCCGCTCGCAACCGATGTTTGACTACAAAAAAGTCACCGACCTCCTCGCTCGGGTGCCTGACATGGACCGGCTGCAACGACAAGTTTGGGATCCTGTATTGGTCATGATCATTTCAACACTTGGCGTTCAAAATTTGATATCTCAACCGCAGGAAACGGAAGTCCAATGACAAATCAAGAATCTGAGTGGTGGCGAAATTTTCACGTAATCGAGATGGCCGATCTTTTTCTCGAACGATCCAGCCAAGCCGAATTGGACGAGACAACAAACTTTTTGATAGAAGAACTGAATCTGAAACCAGGCATGCACGTTTACGACCAGTGCTGTGGTACGGGCACGATTAGTTTTGAACTGGCGAAGCATTCGATTAGCGTTTCGGGGGCTGACTTATGCGAAACTTACATCGAACGTGCGATTGAGGTTTCGGGACGAAATGAACCAACGCGTTCCGCGCCCCCGAGTCGTGCCCAACTTGAGTTCCATTGTGCAGATGCATTTGAGTTCGTACCTGATAAGCCGTGCGATGCAGTTTTCAATTGGTTTAGCAGTTTTGGATATGCGAGTACAAATGAAAAAAACCGAAGAATGTTAGCCAGAGCTTTCGACTCCCTAAAACCAGGATGCCGTTTTACGATGGACGTTCCAAATTTCCCTGGCTTGATTCGCGGGTTCCAAAAATACATGGTTCGAACAGGTGAAAGCAATGGAAAATCAGTGACCTGTGTTCGAGAGTGCAGTGTGAATCTCAGATCTGGATTGCTTGAGCAAACATGGAATTGGATTGTTGAGGGACGCTCGGTTGACCAGCGAAAAAGTGCGCTTCGAATTTACTTTCCTCATGAAATCGTCGAAATGCTAACCGATGTCGGGTTTGAAACAATCAATTTGTACGGAGGTCTCAACCGGAGCGAGTTGGAGATGGACAGTCCTCGGCTGATCGTGACCGCAAGGAAGCCTGCATGAGCAAGTTCATCCGTACGCTACCGTCCAACAATCAAACGTTGAGAGAATCCTTGTACGCAGGAGATATCTATTTAGCGTCGGCTAATGAAGCCTCTTTTCATTTCGTAAAAGAAGTATCGGTTCTTATCGAGAACGAACTAGGAGGCGACTATCGCTCCGCCCATGAGACTTATTCTGACGATGCGTTTTTCGAGAAAATTGGTCGACTGAGAAAGCAGATCTATACTTCGCTCCCGTTTCACTCGCTCGTTAACCACGTGATTTCGTCACTGGGATTTGATTTGAATTCGCAGGCCTATGATCCCGCACGAATCAGAGTCGTTTCTCATAATGGGCATCTCACCCCAGCGGCAGCTCCCGTCTATTACGGCCACCGTGATACTTGGTACTCCAATCCACAAGCAATGATCACTTGGTGGGTTCCTTTGCACGACGTCAGAGCCGAGGATAGTTTTCGTTTCTACCCGGACTATTTTTCGCGTGTCGTTCAAAACGATTCTGAGATTTTTGACTTCGACGCGTGGACCTCGAAAGATCAGAAAAAGCGAATCGGCTGGCAGAATAAAGACACGGGCAAGACAGCTCAATACCCGTCACTCCAACAAGGAGTGTCAGGCAATTCAGTTCCGGTGATCGCGAAAGCTGGTGAAATCCTCTTGTTCTCCGGGCAACATCTTCATCAAACTCAGCAGAACTCCACTGGCGAAACACGTTTCAGTTTGGACTTTCGAACGGTTGATCTGAACGACAGCAAAAACGGGATCGGTGCGATAAACGTTGACAACAGATCCACTGGCTCTTCGTTGGTCCAATTTATTCGCCCAATTAATTCAACCACGGTTAATTCGAGCAAGCAAGATTTGAGTGACGCCGATGCCTCATAAAACCGACTTGTTCGTTCAGCGACTCAACGAAATTGTTTTGAGACATGCCAACCGTGCGGCGGTGGTCGTTGGCGGAAAAACCGCACTGAGTTATCGGCAACTTTGGAATACCTCTGGCGTGATCGCGCGCCAGATCAACCAATTTGGATTGGGGCGAGAGTCAGTCGTCGGAGTTTGCGTTCCCAAATCGGCTGAGTATATCGCGACAATCGTTGGCATCTGGCGAGCAGGCGCCGCATGGGTTCCACTTGAGCCGTCGTTGCCCAAGGAACGTATTCGTTTTCTCACGACTGATTCAGACTGCGAACTAGTCGTCTGCGACCCAACAAACGATTTCGGCGGTTGTGAAACACTGGACGTAGCCGGCTTGCTCGATTCCAAAAACCAACCTTCATTGCCCACGGTCTTCGCTGGAATCGACTCGGAACGGCTCGATCTTGCTTATATCATTTACACCTCTGGCTCCACAGGAAAACCCAAGGGCGTCGAAGTAACGCATCGGGGTATCGTGGCGTTTCTGGATCAGCAGATATCGGCGTTGCACCTGACACCCAACTCTAGAAGTCTGTTTCTTTTGTCGACTTCATTCGACGCATCCGTTTCAGATATAGGAACAGCGTTGCTGAGTGGTGCATCCCTTTTGATTGAACCGGAGCTACACACAAACGGTAGGCTGGTTGCGACTGCAGATGCAATCGTCAAAATCATCGCCGATCGGGAGATCACTTATATCGATATCCCACCGTCTTTATTGTCCAAAATAGATCCAAAAACATGCCCGCCTTGTTTGACCACCATTCTGATAGGAGGCGAAGTTTGCTCAGCTTCAATCGTTCGACAGTGGGCGTCCAAAGTCCGTTTGATCAATGTCTATGGACCCACGGAAGCCACCGTGTGCAGCAGTCTTTCCATTTGCGACCCAACGAGCTGGGATAGACCTTTGATTGGCCAGCCACTGGACGGAATTGAATATTTGATCGACGGCGAAGGGGGAGAAGGGGAGTTAATGATCGCCGGGGATTGCCTTGCTCGCGGCTATCGAAACAGGTCAGCTTTGACGGCTCAACGATTCGTCAAACATGGTTGCAAATCCGTCTATCGAACTGGAGATATTGTTCGCCTCGAAGAAGATGGAGAGTATCGTTTCTTAGGCCGAATAGATCGGCAAATCAAATTGCGCGGACATCGAATTGAACCGGGCGAAATCGAAGCCGCAATTGAGCTGCATGTTGCCGTCCATCGAGCGGCCGTCATTTTCCAAAAAGACTCTCAAGACTTGATCGCCGTGATCGAAAGTAATTCACAAGGCAATCAATTCTCAAAAATTCAACTGATCGGGGAAGTCCGAATTCAAGTGGCGAAAACTTTGCCCTCCTATGCGATGCCTCACCAATTTTTTCTTGTTGAAGAGTTACCTGTTACGGCCTCGAACAAAGTTGACTACAACGCGATTTCGAAACTGGTACTTGAACGACAGGAAGACGGTACCACAGTCTCCAGCGAACTTGAAAATTCGCTTTCGAGCGACGAAAAACGACTGGCTGACATTTTTGAAACTGTGCTGGGCCATAGAAATTTCACAAAGAACGATCACTTTTTCTCGGTTGGCGGAGATTCACTCGGAGTCATCGAAGCCTGTGCGATTGCCCAATCAAATGGGATAGCAATCACACCTCAGATTCTTGTTGCAAAAGGAAGTATTCGGGAGTTGTGCCTGAAACCCAAAAGCGTAGACGAATCAAATGATCCCGAATTTCTAACTTCTGATTGGTTGAGAACCGACGTCACCGAGATATTGGCCGCTTCCTCGAAAACGCCTTCGCAAGTTCCGACGGCCCCAAAAGGACGCCACACCGAACGGATCAGAATTCTATTGACAGGAGCGACCGGATTCCTGGGATCACGAATCCTCGCGAGTTTGCTGAAAAACGAGGACACGTTTGTCACTTGTCTTGTTCGAGCAACCGATGACGCGCATGCAAGAAGAAGATTGGACCAAACGTTGGCTAACAATCGTTTGGATATTACACCAACGGAAGGGAGTCGTTTTGAGGCCTTGGCGGGTGATATCGAAGTCTATCGTTTCGGATGGCCAATTCATCTGTTCGATCAAATCTCATCTCGAACAGACAAAGTTATTCATTGTGCAGCGAACGTGAACACTGTGGCGTCCTATCAAACGCTTCGAAAATCAAATCTCATCGGTGTCAACCACGTAGGGGATTTCGCGGCTAATACACGCCTGAAACAATTGGAATACATTTCCACGTTGTCTGTTTTCGTTGGCACCGATCAATTCCAAGGTCAAATGTTTGAATCCGATGACTTACTTCAGACCGAGCGTGTTTATGGTGGCTACGCTCAAACCAAGTGGGCGGCAGAGGTTTTACTGCAGCGCCGGAACGACATCACAACTCGCTATTTTCGACTTGGATTGCTGACCGCCGATACCGTATCGGGCGTGGTCCCTGAAATGGACTTGCTCACACTCACAATTCGCGGCCTGGTTGAAATTGGATTGGTGCCTGACTCCAAACGAAAATTGAGAGTCGACATTACTCCAGTGAACTACGCAGCGGAGATGGTCACCTCTATTACGAGTCTACCGATCGACAAAAAAGTCTTTCACGTCGCCCATCCTATTGGGCTAACGGCCAAAGCACTGTTTGACAATTTGCGAATCGCCGTCCCAACCCTCAAACTGGCATCCTTAAGGGAATTTGAAACGAGGGCAAAAAAAACGAAAATGGATTGGCGAACTTGTGCGGCTTGTTTAGCACTTTGCCGCACGGTTCGCTGCGAAAAATCGGATCGCCCAGATCCAATGGACCTGTTTCAGGCGACAGGCACCCGTTTTGACATGACTAACGTTCAACAGGCTTGGAAGCACGGAATGAGCTCACCACCGGAACTATCGAATGAGTTCGTGCAGCAATTGATCCGTCAGATACTCGACTCGGAAGAACAACTAACAACAAAAATCATGGTGTCGAATCATGAAAAGTAAAAGTGTCACGCGCACAACTGGAATGGTGCTTGGCAAATTCATGCCACCGCATCTTGGGCACGTCTATCTATTTGAGTTTGCGAAAAACTACGTTGATGATTTGGCAATCGTCGTGGAGACGCAGAGAGACCAACCGATTCCTGGTAAACTTCGTTTTAACTGGGTTCGCGAGATGTTTCCTGATGTTCAAGTCCTGCATCTTACCGATGAGAATCCACAAGAGCCGTCAGAGCATCCAGATTTTTGGAAAATCTGGCAACATAGTTTGAATCGCATCCTGCCATTTGAGCCAGATTTTTTGTTCGCATCGGAACAATACGGATGGAAACTTGCCGAAGTCATGAATGCGAAATTTATTCCCGTCGACGTTGACCGAAACATCATGCCAGTCAGTGGAACAGAAGTTCGAAACGATCCGCTTGGTAATTGGAAGTATATTCCTCGTGTCGCTCGCCCATATTTTGCAAAACGAATTTGCATTTTCGGTCCAGAATCGACGGGTAAATCTACGTTGTGTAAACAGTTAGCGGCACATTTTGAAACGGTCTACGTTCCAGAATACGCGAGAACACATATCGAGATGCACTCGAAACACTGTGGCCACGAACTTTCCTTAGACGACATTCCGTTGATCGCGCGAGGACAAATGGCCGCGGAGGATGCCATCGCATTCAATGCCAACCGAGTTTTGTTTTGCGATACGGATCTAACCGCCACAACGATCTGGAGTGAATGGTTATTCAAAAGCTGCCCAACTTGGATCGCCAAAGAAGCCGACCGCCGCCACTACGACCTCTACTTACTCACCGATGTCGACGTTCCTTGGGTGGATGATGTCGTGCGTTATCTACCAGAAGAACGCACTTCATTTTTGGAACGTTGCAAACACGAATTGAAGTCGCGAAATCGAGATTTTGTTTTATTGAGTGGTGATTGGCAAACCCGATTCGATACGGCCGTCCGAGCGGTTGGGCGAGTCCTTGCCAACCACTCCGAAAAAGACAGTAGCGTGTGAAAAAATTTGCGTTTGCACGGCAAGTAAAAACACGACTGGCTTCAACCCACTGGACAATGATCAAAGAAACGAAACGTTTGATTTTTAAGTACAAACAACCGATTCGACCGCGTCGATCACATGCGTTAAAGTATGGACTTGCGACGCACAGTTTCAATTCACTTTCGATGACAACCGATCAATGATTCCAAACTCACTCAAAAACCGTTTAGTCTTAGCAAGTCTCATTGCGGCTCTATTTACGATGGGCCTCTGCGGCTTGGCGCGTGCACAATCTGCAGCCACCGTGTCGATCACGCTCGACAAAAAAGCTGCTAACAAACCGGTCACAGGACGGATGTTGGTTTTCTTTTCAAAGTCCATGCCTCAGCCGATGTTTGGCCCTAACTGGTTTGGCCCTGAACCATTTTTTGGGCTCGACGTCAAAGATGTTCAACCGGGTGGTGAAGTTGTACTGGATGATTCAGCCGACTATTACAAAGCACCATTATCCAAAATCAAGGACGGCACTTACAACGTGCAAGCGATTTTGGATCACGATTTCTTCTACGCCGAGGCTTCCAATGGACCGGGGAATTTTTACTGCGCTCCCATGAAAGTCGAAATCAAGTCTGGAAGACCAACGGCTCCTATCAAGCTCAACCTGGACCAAGTCGTCAAAGATAAAAACTACAAAGACACCGAGTTGATGAAATTCGTTGAAATTGAGTCAACTCTCTTGAGCGAATTTCACAAGCGTCCTGTCACCGAACGCGCGATGGTGGTTTTGCCTCCGAGCTACGCAACAGAAACAGGAAAACGCTATCCCGTTTATGTTGTCATCACCGGTTTCGGTGGTACCTACGAGCGAATCCAGCAAAGGCATCGCGGTGGCACGCCGCCGGCTGGCGAAGGAGAAGCTGAGTTCATCCGCGTTTATTTGACGGGTCAGTGCAAATGGGGACACCACGTTTACGCCAACAGCGCTACGAACGGGCCTCGGGGTGACATGCTGGTTAAGGAGCTCATCCCGCAAATCGACAAACAGTTTCGAACGATCGCTGAACCGACCGCTCGCTTTGTCGGTGGTCACTCCAGCGGCGGATGGAGTTCATTGTGGTTGCAGGTTACTTACCCAGAATTCTTCGGAGGCGTTTGGAGCACCGCTCCCGATCCCGTCGACTTTCGTGATTGGCAGGGCACGAACATTTACGAAAAAAACGCGAACGTATTCACGGACCCGGAAGGCAAACGACGACCGCTTGCCCGTCGCGGTTCGCAAATCATGGCTTACTACGATGCGTTTACACAGATGGACGATGTCTTGGGACGCGGAGGACAAATCAGAAGTTTTGACGGCGTTTTTTCACCGCTTGATGAAAACGGACTTCCAAAAAAATGCTGGGATCGCAATTCAGGAAACGTAGATCCTGACATTGTTGATTACTGGAAACAGTACGACATCAGTTTGAATCTCAAGAACAACTGGTCTGACTTGGGTCCAAAACTCAAAACTAAACTCCATGTTTACATGGGCGCGGTAGATACGTTTTACCTCGAAGGAGCCACCGTTTTGTTGGGCAAACGCTTAAAAGAACTTGGGAGCGACGCAATCATTGAGATCTTTCCCGGAAAAGACCACATGAACCTTCTCGATGGTAAACTTCGCTCTCGTATCATGAGAGAAATGTCCCAACAGTTTTGGAAATCGCATCCCAAAAAATAGTTATCTCGGAATCCATTCGCCGAGTATTTTTAATTCGATTTGATTCAGTTCGATTAGAACGAGTCGCAAATATTATTGTTTAACACTTACTTTATTCCTGAGAACCCCAATGCAGATTTGTCGCGCATTCATTTTGACCCTTATGGCGTTTACGCCCACCCTCGCGTTGGCCCAATCGGAACCACCGCCAGAACTAAAAGCCTCTTTCGACTTGATCAACCAACGTAGTGTCGAAGCGGCAGTGACTTTTTTGGCGTCCGATGCGATGCGTGGTCGGCAAACTCCATCACGCGAATTGGATATCGCTGGAGCTTATGTTGCCGCACGTTTCAAAGCAGCCGGACTTGATGGAATTGGCGATAACGGATCGTTTTTTCAAACGACTAAGATCGCAACGAGTTCCGTACCCACAACCGGCATTGAGTTTTCGGTAGATGGTTCAGCGACAGACCATTTTGGTCTGCTAAGTGCCGGGGACGCGTTTGACTACACCGGAACAGTGACTGCTGTAACGGGAGACGAACCACGGGATCAAAAATTTGAAGGGCCAGTCACTTTCGTGGCTCCTGAATTCAAAGGGCCAAGAGACGCATCCAATTTCAATCGACGCCTTGCTCGCTATCGTCAAAAGGGAGCCACTGCAATTTTGGTGCAAATCGACAAAGACCACGCATTGATTGGATCGGCCCAACGTGCCGTTAAGCCAAGAATTGTTCGCACACGTGGCGGTGCCGCCGGTCCTATCTTTTTGATTCCTAAAATGGAACTTGGCAAAGTCGAATTGAAGCTGCCAAAACAAGTTGGTGGTGAAGCTTCAGTCAGCAATGTGATGGGTATCTTAAAGGGAAGCGACCCTGAGCTTTCCAAAGAAGCGATCATCATCACGGCTCATCTGGATCACATTGGTGAACAAGGTACCGTTGGTGACACGATCAGCAATGGTGCCGACGACAATGCGACTGGTTCCACTGCGGTCATTACGATGGCTGATGCTTTCGGTGCAATGAAAACGCCGCCGAAACGATCGGTAATTTTTATGACTTTCTGGGGCGAAGAAAAAGGGCTGCTAGGATCGCGATACTATGTCAAAAATCCAACATGGCCATTGGATAAAACCGTGTGCAACGTCAACATTGAGATGATTGGACGGCCAGAACCTGGCGGGAACGAGAAGGCTTGGGTTTCCGGCTGGGAGCGATCAAATCTTGGCGAATTGATGAACCAAGGCAGCCAAAAAGCCGGTGTTCTAATTTTTGCACATCCAAAATTCAGTGGCGACATGTTGTTTCGCGCAAGCGACAATTACCCGTTCTACGAGCAGGGCGTCATCGCCCACAGTTTTTCGGCTGGCTCACTTCACGACGATTACCATCAGGTTTCAGACGAAGTTGAGAAGCTGGAACTCAAACACATGACCCGCGTAATTCAGGGTTTGTTTTCTGGTGCTCTGCATATTGCTGAAGGTGCAACGCCAAAGATGGGTAAACGAGACAATTAGCTCGTTCAACGACGACAATCCACGCTGCCTCGTCACGATGGTGTGACGAGGCAAGTGGTTATGGACTTGTTCGAATTGATGCTTCAACCAAGCGTTTGAAAAAACTACTTACTCGAATCCCATTCCAAAATTTCATCGATCGTTTGCCTTGAAACGGCGTGGTAACCAGAGCGGGCGACGTTGTAAATTTCTTTTGCCATCTTCATTCCAGACTCAGTTTGCGACAGCTTTTCATAAAGCGGTTTAAGAAACTTTCGCCGGCCTTGGTCTGTCAAAAACGATTTCAATTTCTCAAGCCCAGGTTTGTAATCCGATTCAATGACATGCAACATCCAGTCGTGTGTGATTTCCGAATTGCCCGATTGAGTAAATTTAAATTCGGCATCCAACGCTTTCATTTGAGCGACACTCAACTTCTCAAACGATCGCAGGAAGTGGTTCCAATGATGGGTCGTCCATTCGTCCGTCTTGAACTCAGCCCTGATGACTGTTGGTGTTTTCCCACCGAGGAAATCCGTGGCTGCGGTTGCGGCTCTTTTAAGCTCTTTGGTCTCGACAATTGGACAATCGCTTGGCAATCCGGGTGAATAAACCCAAGCTTTCAAATCGGTCCCTTTCGCCGATTCGAGGTTCTCTTCGAGATACTTCAAAAAGCCCTCAGTCGTCATACTTTCGAAAGCAAATTTATCGAAGTAGTTCTTCAAAAACGTGTCCCATTTTTCCCGACCGACTTTCTCTTCTAACATACGCAAAAAGAAATAACCTTTGTCGTACGCGATAGATGTCATTCCATCGTCGGGATTACGCCCTTTCAAATCGAGCTTAAGCCATGTGTCACGAGCTTCGAGTTCTTTGATTTCTTCCAGCAATCCATCAAGCGTCAATCTGGCGAGCATCTCCGAATACTCGCGGCCATAAACGGCTTCCATGATTCGCTGCTCAAAATAGACCGTGAAACCTTCGTTCAGCCAAAAATCATTCCACGTTGCGTTGGTTACCAAATTGCCAGACCACGAATGAGCCAACTCATGCGCGATCAACGCCACAAGCGAACGATCTCCAGCAAGAATCGTCGGCGTCGCAAAAGTAAGGCGTGGATTCTCCATGCCACCAAACGGGAAACTCGATGGCAAAAAAATCACATCGTATCTTTCCCAACGATACGCTCCGTAAAGTTTTTCGGCTGCCGAGATCATGCGTTCGGTATCGTTGAGTTCCCACACAGCTTTTTTCAAAACAGAAGGTTCGGCGTAAACGCCACTGCGTGGACCAAGCGGTTGGAATTTCAAATCACCAACAGCAAGGGCGAGAAGGTACGAAGGGATTGGCTGTTTCATTTCAAACTCATAAACACCGATGTCATTTTTCTTTTGCGGATTGGACGCACTCATCACAGCCATCAACTCAGATGGTACTTCGATTTTCGCCGAGTAAGTCATACGAACGGCTGGGGTATCCTGACAAGGAACCCAAGTTCGCGCGAGGATGGCTTGTGATTGCGTAAATAGAAACGGATGCTTTTTGTCAGTCGTTTGCTCTGGAGACAACCATTGAACGGCTTCTGCTGTTGGGCGGCTGGCGTAGGCGACCACGATTTCCGTACAACCGTCTGGCAAATCAATCTTCAACTTGCTTCCCAGTTTTGAATCTCGCTCCGCGAGTTTCCACTTCAATTCCCGTCCGTCCTTTGTTTTCACACCAGAAACATCGATTCCATCGGTATCGAGAATGACGGGCTTGGTGGTGTTTTTTCGATCAAGCGTCAATGCAGCAGAACCAGTCAGGCGCTTGGTTGCGAAATCAACTTTCAAATCCAAATGCAAGTGACTTACTGCGACCTCGTCCGGTCTGGCGTATGAATGCGGCAGCTGTTTTCCAACGGCGTTCGCTCGCCAACATACGGAAATCAACAAAAAGACCAGCAAAGTGCTTAGCGAAAAATGTTTCATTGGGACCAATCAAATCAGTTCTTTGTTAAAATTTTGAATCCCGAGTTTAACCAAAACCAATCCTACCGTCACGTGTCGCGTGGACTTATCCAATCATGCCAACAAGCTTACTTCCTTTTGACGCTGAAGAAACCACAGTCCACTTTCGCGAGGCAGTCGATCATTTCGTTGAGCGAATCTCTACCGATAAAAACATTCTTGCCGCCGTACTCGTTGGCAGTATCAATGAAGAACTAGTCTGGCGAAAAGACGGCGTCGGGATGTGGATCATCGAAGGAGATGGCGTCACCAAACGCCTAAAAAGTGACGGTAACGAGGAGCGAATATTTCGCACGTTTGTCGAGGACGGAATTAACTTCCACGCCGAAATCATTCCTCGCGCCAGGTTCAAGCAAATGGTCGAGGGCTCTTCCCGGACTGCGTTTTCCTGCAGCTTTTTCGCACACCGAGAATTAATCTATTGCGACGACCCTTCGATCACAAAATGGTTTGAAACCGCCAACACCACGGCAACCAAAGATCAAGACAAGGAAAGAATGACGGCGACAACTTGGACAATCGCCAGTGCAAGGTACGCAAGAAAACGGATCGAACGTAAGAAAGATCTTGAGCTTGGTTTTGAAGCTTTAATATGGGCTGCCCACAGCATCGCAGCCATCGAGGTCATTAACAATGGTGAAGTTTATGAAAAAGCTTCCATCTACAAGGCAATCGAATTGAAACCAAAATTGTTCAAGACGATTTACTCTGACCTCCTAACCAAGAAACGAACGGAGAAACTGCTGCTCAAGGCGTTGAATACTATCGATGAGTATGTCGAAGAACACGCGGAGCAAAACCTGCAACCTATTTTACATTTCCTCGAAAAGCAAAACGCCACGATTCCGCTCTCTCATATTTGTGAGCATTTCGCCCATTCGCAAATTTACCCATGGCATATCGAGTCGGCATGTGAGTGGCTCGAACGTGAGGGGCTGGTGGAGAAACTCGCTATGCCTTTCAAGATCACCAAAAAGAGCAGGGTAGAAGTGGAAGAGCCAGCCTATTTTTACGACCCGGAATAGGCTCGAACATCCACAAGCTCCAAAACATGGTTCGAAATGGCCCGCTTGCGGCTAAGCACTCAGACTCCACAGTTCAACAATTTTCTGCTGCACCTTCCAATGCAAAAAACGATCGACGTACAGAACGCTAGAGAAAACAATCTCAAAAACATCAGCGTCAAATTACCTCGCGACAAAATGATCGTCGTTACGGGAGTTAGCGGAAGCGGGAAATCGTCTCTTGCATTTGACACCGTTTATGCCGAAGGTCAGCGGCGATTGCTTGCCTCGATGTCGTCTTATGCGAAACGGTTTGTGGGGCAACTTAAAAAACCGGACGTCGATTTTGTTAACGGACTTTCTCCGGTGGTTTCAATCGACCAAAAAACGATTGGTAGCAACCCGCGATCCACCGTCGGAACGATGACGGACGTTTCAGACTATCTGAGAATGCTCTATGCATCGATCGGTTCGCCTCATTGCCCTTATTGTGAGAAACGCGTCCAAGTCAAAACGCCGCACCAAATGATGGAGCACATGCTCGCACTTCCTAACGGAACAGAAGTCGAGGTCCGAGCTCCAGTTTTTAAAATCTACGGTGAGGATTACGAATACACGCTCGAGCAGATCCGGGTCAACGGTTATCGTCATGCTCGAATTAATGGGAAAAAGGTTGATCTGGGAGGCAAGGTCGAACTTGATGAGGCGAAAGATTTTAGAATCGAAGCCGTGATTGATCTTTTTGTGATCGAACCGGGAATCGACAAACAAATCGTCACCTCGCTTGAGCATGGGTTGAAGCTCGGTGACGGGCTGTTAGTTTTTGAAATCACGAGCAAGCTATCCAAACCCAAATCCGACAAGTTCTATAAAGGTTTCGGATGCACGGCAGATCAAGTCATCGCCGGCACGATGCACCATCGCAATTTCACTTTCAATGATCCAAGCGGCGCCTGCCGGACCTGCGCCGGTATCGGAACAACCATGCGGGTTCATCCACAGCTTCTCGTTCCAGACCCAACTCGCACGCTCAATGGAGGTGCGTTTGTCAAAGAAGCCATGAACTGTGACAAAAACACTTGGGGCGGCCGTATGCTTTATAGTTTGTCCCAGCACTACAAATTTGATCTCGACACGCCTTATAAAAAGCTGCCAAAGAAAGTAGTCGAGCTTCTCCTCTATGGCTCCAAAGGCAAAAAATTCACGATCAAAATCCCGCCAACCAGCCGTCAAAAACACAAGAGCGAGGGAAAGAAAGTTAGCTTTCGCGGCGTGATCAATCAAATCGAACACACGTATCGCTGGTACAAAAAACGTGGCAACTCCAGTCAGGGAATTGATTCGTATTTGAAAAAGATCATGGTCGAACATCCGTGCCCTGAATGCATGGGAGCTCGACTGAAATATTCTCGGAGGTTGGTCGAGGTGAACAAACAAAACCTCTTCGACGTTGGACAAATGCACTTGGTCGAACTGGTCGCTTTTCTCAAATCCATTAAACCAACCGCCAAACAAAAAGGCGTCGTCGACATCATCCTGCGAGAAGTCACTTCGAGACTTGACCTACTGATTTCGATCGGCCTCGACTACCTCAACCTGAACCGCCAGAGCAGCACGCTTTCGGGTGGAGAGGCCCAACGAATCCGACTTTCGTCTCAGATTGGTTCGGGACTGATGGGTATGCTCTACGTTTTGGACGAACCAAGCATTGGCTTGCACCCCAAAGATAACGTAAAAATGATCGAGACGCTTCGTCGGCTTCGCGATCTGGGCAATACCGTGATTGTCGTTGAGCATGATGAAGACACGATTCGTGCTGCCGACCACATTGTTGAAATTGGCCCCGGCCCCGGAATTCATGGCGGCGAAATTGTAGTGGATGGGCCAATCAAAAAGATCCTGTCCTGTAGAACGTCGGCCACCGGTCGGTACTTAAGCGGTAAAGACGAAATTCCGGTCCCATCGTTTCGCCGGCTCGCATCTGAAAAACAAATTTTGATCACGGGTGCTCGTGAAAACAATCTCGCCAACCTCAATGTTGCCATTCCGCTGGGCCAGTTTGTTTGCGTTACAGGCGCAAGCGGATCTGGTAAGAGTTCTTTGATTCACGAGATCTTGTACAAAAAACTCTACAACATTTTGCACGACAGCCGTGTGCTTTCAGGTGAACACGACGAGTTGGTGGGCCACGAATTTATCGACGACGTGATCAACATCAACCAGTCGCCAATCGGTCGCTCGTCAAGATCTAACCCGGCAACTTACATCGGATTCTACGACAACATTCGAAAACTTTTTGCCGACACCGAAGAAGCAAAAAGGCGCAAATTCACCAACTCCCGATTTAGCTTTAACGTAAAAGGCGGTCGATGCGAGGAGTGCAGCGGCGAGGGAACGATCGTCACGCAGCTTTCGTTTATGCCTGACGTCGAAGTCGTGTGTCCAACTTGCAAAGGAGCACGTTACAACCAAGAAACATTGGAAATCACGTACCGCGATAGAAACATAGCTCAGGTTCTCAATACTTCGATCGAAGAAGGAGCTGAACTGTTCGCAGACCAACCAACGATCCTGCGAAAGCTAACGGTCCTGTACGAACTTGGTTTGGGTTACCTAACGATTGGGCATCCATCGACGATCCTGTCAGGTGGAGAAGCGCAGCGTGTCAAACTTGCATCCGAGTTGGGAAAACTCAAACGGGGCAAGCATAACTTGTACATTCTCGACGAACCGACAACGGGATTGCATTTCGCAGATATCGATCGCTTGCTTGTCAGTCTTACTCGTTTGGTTGATAACGGGCATTCCGTGATTGTGATCGAGCATAACTTGGATGTAATCAAGACAGCCGACCACGTCATCGACTTGGGGCCTGAGGGTGGACACAAAGGTGGAAAACTTATGGCTTGCGGAACGCCAGAACAAATTGCGAAATCTAAAAAAAGCCACACCGGCAAATTTTTGAAAAAACAACTGAGGTGATCAGTGAATCAGGAACGGGACGATCTTCAAGGATTATATTTGGTAAACTGTTGATGCGAATCAACATCTTCTCGCGGCTGATAAGGTCATGGCAAATGGCTGACAGGCATCGCGTCTGTTGCATTGGCGAAACTGACGGCAATAATTTGAATTGCCAAGGACGTCCAAGTCGTGCACTTTATTTAGCTAGACCCAATGAAGCAAAGAAAACAACCCACCATCGGCACGACCGCATTTCATTGGTTTGGGCGGGGTTTGATGAGCGGCGTGATTTTGGTAGCCGCAGGTAATGCGTTGTCATATTTCTTTCGAACGCCCAGCATCTCGGATCTCATTGGAAAAGATGAAAACGTGACGGAGGCGATAGGTTTCCCGTTTGAAATTTGGGAAGAGAACAAAATTTACGGATCCGGTTATTACATCGACTATCCCAACGCTGGATTTAATCTGTTAATTGGTTTGGCGATCGGCGCAGTTCTTGGATTGATTGCGGTTACACTTCGAAAATACTTCAACCGTTGGGTGGAAGAGTTCGAGCAAAAAAACAGCGGCGAACAGTCAGCGAACATGCAATTCTCGATCAAGGGATTGTTGGTTATCACGACGCTTGCGTCATTGCTTCTTGCAGCGATGACGCGTTGGAATGGGACGCCAGAAGTTTTGATGGCGATCTATTTCCTCGGGCCGCTGTTGTTAATTGGAATCGCGATGGCTCCCAATCGAATCCGCTGGCAGCACCGGGTCGTGATTCTCTCCATCATGGCGTTAGCAATGATCGGAATCGCTCTTTCAAGTGGGAATAGTCTCAACGTACCGCTTGATCGTGTGTTGTTGGGGATCTTTGTAAGCTGGACGCCGCAGAGCGCGTTTGGAGCCTTTTTACTGACGCTGGGTTTGATTGTCCAAATATTTTGGCGTTCGGGAAACAAAGAAAAAGTTCAAATCGCTGACATCGATTGAGTGGCCGGTTAAACTGCGTTTGCTTTCGGGGCAACGCTCGGGTCGTTTTCATGGCCCAGTCATAAGCCGCAGGCGGAAGGGATGGCTAGAAACTTCGAAACTTGAAGAGTTACTGTAATTCACACAGATCAATACCTCTTCGCCAACCATTCAGGAGACGCGCCGCAACGGTAGGCAGCGGACAAGAACCAGTTTCGAATCGTTTGTCTTACCGGCCCAGTTTTTTCCCAACGTCGAGCGTCCACGAAGGTCGGACCGTCCAGTAACTTCGGTTTTCCAATTCGTCTTAGACGACGAGCCAATTCAAAGTCTTCCATCAATTCGATATCAGGAAATCCGCCGACTTCCTCGAAGACCCTTCGCCGGATGAACATGGCTTGGTCCCCGTAAATCAAACCCTGCCATTTGACTCTTGACTCGTTTCCCAATTCGATCCAACGGTAAATCCTTTTGTTGTTTTGAATCGATTGCTTGAACGCACCGAATTTAATGTTTTCGTTTTGAAGCGCGTCTCGAATTTGGTCGCAACCTGAAGCAACCAAACTGTTGTCCGCATGTAGAAAAAGTAAAACGTCCCCTGTGGCAGCGGATGCACCTGCGTTCAGTTGATTCCCACGCCCGCGCGGTGAATCAACAACGACGCAATTTTCGGCACCCGCGAGCTCACGCGATCCATCTGAGCTACCACCGTCGGCGACGATCACTTGGGCAGCTCCGGATTGCCACGCAGATTTGATCGCAACAGTGATTTGACCGCCTTCATTAAGAGAAGGAATAACGATTGAGATTTTCACGAGTTTTTAAACTTGAAAATTTGGCTGGAATCAGATTACGAAAAAACGCACTTCCCTGAATTGGAAAGTGCGTTTGGTATTTTACTCTAGCTGGTGTCGTTGTGATTCCGGTTATTTGCCAACGTTTTGAGTCGTGGCAGAAGCAGTCCGAGTTTGAATTGCTTGGGCAACAAATGCCTCAACAGTTTGAGCCGTCTGGGCTCCGCGAAGATAACGACGAACCCACTTGCCATCGTTCTTTTCGTACATAATCAACTGTGGTACGCCACGAGTTCCGATCAACTGGCGAGCAAGAGTGGTCTCTTTGTCGAGGTCAACCGTCGCGTAGTGAAAACCTTTGAAGGCTTTCTTTTGCATCAATTCAGGAATCGTGGTCTTCTTCATGATTTGACACGGAGGACACCACTGAGCCGTGATCAAAACCAAAAGTGGCTTTTCGCCCTTCTGAGCTTGTTCGTAAGCAGTTTTGTAGTCAACTGGTTGCTGTGCGTTTACGTTGGCGGTTGCTGCGATGGCAACGAGCAACATAATTGTCGCGGAAATTGGCTTCATGAATAATCCTTCATCCTTGTCACACTTGCTCTACCTACCCTGATTGAGCCGATGTGAGATTGCAGTGTTTGCTGGGTGGCTTACTTTTATTGATCGGCTTTTTATGCCAGCTGATTACAGATTGAATGACTCATTAGAGTTGGCAATTCGTTAGGATATCCGAACTGCCGTAGTGCTTTCCGAATGTTCCTAACAGCCGGAGCACGACCGTTTCAAAGAGTGCCAACTAGAAAACACTGACGGATTATGTGGATAAATTTCGTTATTTTCTCTGCCCCTATCCCATGACTATTGACGCTTCCGGTTGTGAGGAAGGTTCCGATCACGAAATAGTTTTTGGTTTTCACTGCGGAATTGATACAATTCGAGATCTAATGCATTGGCAGCCGTTGTCAAAGACACACCCTCACCATTTACATTCCACTCAACCAACTTAAAACTGCCTTATGAAATTGCGAGTTGGTCTCATCGGACTGGGTGATCAGTGGCAGAGCCGACATCTACCGGCTCTCAGGGCGCTTTCAGATAGGTTTGAAGTTCGCGCCATTTGTTGCGAAGTAGCAGAGAAGTCCCGGCAAGCCGCAGAAGAGTTTGGCGCTCTTGCGATGGATGGATTTCGCGCGATGGTCGAAAGAGATGACATCGATGCGGTTCTGGCACTTTCTCCTGATTGGTACGGGCCGCTTCCAATTCTCGCCGCGTGTGAAGCCGGCAAAGCAGTCTATAGTTCGGCCGCATTAGATGTCTCGCCAGGCCAAGCGTTAGAAATACGCCAACGCATTGAGAAGTCTGGCGTTGCGTTCATGGCCGAGCTTCCTCGGCGGCACGCTCCTGCGACGATTCGATTAAAAGAATTAATGGCTACGCGACTTGGACCGCCTCGATTGCTTTTTTGTCACGAACGCATGCCGCTGGAACGGCAATCTGACGCGCGTCGTCGTGGTGAGTACTGCCCATTGGCTTGGCGAAATTTAATGGAGTTAGCCGATTGGTGTCGCTACTTGGTCAACAGCGATCCAGAATCTGTCATCAGTGCTATTCACGAACAGCACGATCAATCGACCGACATCTTCTACCAAATGGTCAGCTTGAGTTTTCCGCCCTATACAAAGAACACGAAAAACGACGGCTCGCCAACGGGTACCCAACCACAAGCTCAATTGAGCGTCGGACATTACATTCCGGAACGCTGGTCGGACGCGCTTTCTTTTAAGCGTCCCGCATCGATTCAAGTCTGTTGTCAAAACGGAATGGCGTTCATTGATTTGCCTTCCAATTTAATTTGGTTTGATGACGGCGGACAACACACTGAATCGCTTGAGTCAGAACGGGCAGTTGGTGAGCAAATGCTTGATCGTTTTCATCGGGCCGTCACCAGCTTGATTCGCAAAACAACCGACCCTGAAGATGCCTATCGCGCGATGAAGATCGTTGTCAGCGCCAACGAGAGCGCGAAAACGGGCCGGCGAATTGACATCAATTACGATTAAGCGATTGTTGCGAATATCCATTCGCCCTTCAATTGAACCGGTGGACAATCGACCTCGAATCTATCCCAGTCGAATCTATCCCAGTCGAATCTTGCACTGTGAACAGACTTGATATTTGTCGCGAATAAACAAGCCGACAAAACACACAGGTGCAGTCACGCAAGAAACCAACAGCACTGCAAATACAATCCAACCAATTTGCGAGACTTCTGATTTCCAAACTGGCGGACGGTTGGTTTGGCAGTAAGGGCATGAGAATCGCGGTTGAACCGTTGGCGGTGTTGCTGGCCCGAGTACCGCTGCTGTTGCACCACCCAATTTGTTGCCTTGGTTTGAAACGGGATGGGTGGATCGAGTTTCCTCGAAACCAGTCGATGCATTTCTCGCAGGTGGAGAATCTCGAGTGGGAGAATTACTGGGCGCGATCGTCAGATCATCAACGCCGCCGGCAGGGCTTACCTTTTGATTGCTTGACCTCTCGGGTGATTCAATCAATCGAAAACGATGGGCGCAATGAGGACAAGCAACGTCGTATCCAATTTTTTCAGCCCCGGTCTGCATGATGGTTTGGCAGCGAGGGCAAGCAAAACGTACTTTGTCCATTTTCTTCTACGTAGGAGTTTCGAACTATGATCACAGTTTAACGTGTCAGGTTGGTATTCACGATGGAGCCAACAATATTGCTCGAAAAAAATGTCGGAAGCGAAAACTAACTACAAAGCTGCCTCCTATCGCTGGAAAAACGCTATTCCAGCCGGCGAAGATTTTTGGAGAGGTCCTTTCCAGGCGGCAAGATGACTTCCGGAATAGAAGCCTTGGCCTGTTCGCCGATTTCACCAATCAAACGTAGCGATGGTTCGTCGAGTTGAATCGCCAGCTCGCCCTGGAGCGATTGTTCAGCTTGGAGTTTTCGTTCGGCTTCGACTTCCTCTATCGGTCGCTCCTTGCCAAAGTACTTTCCAAACGGGCCAGCTAACAACGCGGGCAACAAAATCAAGTCACCGATTAAGGCAGTACCCAGCAAGATCAGCATCAAGATGCCAAATCGCTGTGTTGGAGTGAACGTGCTCAAGGCAAACGCGGACAGGCCAAGTCCGCCAATCAACGTTGTTTGAGTCATTGCGGTCGCGACACGAGAATATGCCATCTTGATCGCTTCTTTTCGTCGCAGACCTTTTTCTAATGCGTACCGATACCAATTCAAAAAGTGAATCGTGTCATCGACTGCCACGCCCATCGCTACGCTGGCCGTCATCATCGAACCAATGTCAACGAGGAAGTAATCAATCTGGCCATCAAACCATTTGTTCATGTGCCCCATGAAACCAAACACGATCACGACAGGAAAAACGTTGGGCAGCATAGAAATCATGCCGCCTCTAATGTTAAGAAAGTTGTTTGCCCCCCAACGCGATTTCCAATCTCGAAGTAACAACATCATCACGACCGAGATCATGACAAACGCCAAACCAATACTTTCGATCAGGCTTTGCAACAACGATCGTTGAGTTTTGTAAATGATAGGAACGATACCGGTGTACATGGCTGTGATATCAATGCCATCTGCCAGATCTTCATCCTTCTTCATTTCTTTTGCGGTCATCATTCCGGCGACAGGCAGTTTCGTCGCTTCATCGATTGAGAAAACATGTTCGCGACAATCAACAAACTGTTTCGCATTGGCTGAGATCAAGTCCATGTCGAACAATGGATCGTCTTCGATAACGACGACGCAATCGAATTTCGAAACGAACTCAGCGAACTTTTCGGCTGGCGGAAAATCATCTCGAATCTTGTCTGGATCGCGCCAATCGTAAAACTTTTTTTGCCCCTTTCGGACACGGCGTGCGATGCCACGGTTTTCCAATAGGTCCTGAAGTGTATTTGAAAAAATGTATGTCTGGTTGATGACCTCGCTCATGGAGCCGCCTTTTTCCACAAGCTCTTTTACGTTGTCCTTGTTGGAATCAGGATTGCGTCCAAGAATCAGCACACTGCAATTATTCAAAGACTCAACGCCTAAATCGTTTTGAAGATTTTGCAGGATAGTAGTTCGAACTCGATAGGCATTTAGCACCGGTTCGACAACCGATTTCAAATCGTTGACGAATTGGCCATAGTCAACATTGTTGAGCGCTGCCAAGCGAATGCTGACACGCCACATTTCGCTGCCGGCTTTTTCAGGATCTTTTGCATCGCGCTCTCTTTGCAATTGATCGAGATTGGAAACACCAGCGATGGCGTAGTACCCGTGCCCGAGTAACTCTTGCTTTTTCTGGTAAAGTGCCGAACTGAAAGCCTTTCGTTTCGTCGATTTGACTTGTTCTTCGTAACGGTAAAGCGGAGTGAACACGTCCATCGACATCCCGGAACCCACGATCCCCATTCCTTCAGGACCGAAGTATCTTTCCAGTTGCTGTCGCACGCGTCGCGAGAGCTCCACTCGCTCAAGCATTGAATACTTAAGGTCGTGGGCCATTTTGTATTCAGGATCTTGCTGGAATGTCGCATTCTCCAGAGCTTCCTCAAGCGTCGTTCCTTCGGGATACTTCGCGAGTTCAAGCTGTTCGTATTTTTCTCTAAACGCTTCTTGCTGTGCGTCCAGATCGATTCCCAATCCGATTTCGGCTGGTACCAATTCGCCAACATTTTCTTCCAGCCAGCGATAGTCATGAAGAATTTTTGCACTGGGGTCAAACAGCTTCAGCAGTTGCACCGAGGTTTCAATCTTGGTCACACCGATGGCAAAAAAGATCAGCAATCCAACTGAACCGACGGTGACGATCGTGTAGTGATCGATAACCCAATCGCCAATTCGCGACCAGAATCGCCCCACTGCAGCAGAAAGGCCAGACTCTTGCTCGAGCTCTTCTTTGGTTCGTTTTTCGTACCCTGGTTTCCAAACGTACAACGCACTCGGTAGGTACGTGAACAGCAAAACGACGGTGGCAATCGTTGCAATGCCAGAGAACAGGCCAAATTTCCAAATCGGAACGAGGCTACTGATCGTTAACGAGAACAACCCGAGCGCTGTAGTGAACGCCGCGAGGGAACAGGGAAACCAGCTGTGCTGAACGGCTTTTTCTACTGCTAAATCTGAGCCGTCTTCGTAACAGGCGTCACGGTAATAGTTGACAATGTGAACAGCACTCGAAAGCCCCAGCACGTAAACCAGGGACGGCATCGACATTAGGATCGCGTCCATCGTTTGGCCAGCAAACCAAACATAAGACAAACTCGAGATCGCCGCGGTTCCTCCAACGAAGAACAGCATTGCCGCGACTCGGATACTGCCGAAACTCAAATACGCCAAACTCAATCCGATTATCAGTGAAAGGCTGACCAAACGCAAAAGCGTTGCGGTTCCTTCCTCATCGATCGCAACGTTGTCCGCCGGTGGACCGCCGACTCGAAAGTTTTCGGCCTTGATTCCACACTCGCCAGTTGCCAATTCCAACAACCGCCCACGAACCTTGCCAAGCATTGGACGACCAATGGCTCGAGATAGTTCGTGAATGACTGGATCATTCAATGTCACAACGATGCATGTCTGGCGGGGCGGGGGAGGGATGTCGAGTTGAAACCAAAGCTGATACCAAATCTCAAGCTGGTCCGAAGAAGGCGCGCTGCAAAGGTTCTCAACGTCGCCGTCGTATTTTTCGTCTACGACAGATGAAATGTATCGTTCGAAATGCCCTTGATAGTCATCACTGGAACGCAGTTGGGTTTGTGTTGCTTCATCGACATGCTGCAGCAACGATCCAAAAGTCCAAGTGAAGGTTTTGGCGGGCGTGGGTCCAAAGAGCGCACCGGTGAGCTTTTTCTGTGCTTCAATCTTCGCATCAACATTGGTCGAGTCATTTTCGCCCAAGCCTTTGATTCGGAGCGATCCGGGACGGCCTTCGCCATCGACTTCGGCGCCTGCCATTTGCTGAAAAACGTCGGGACCAGAGATTCCTGATTTGAAGGGTCGACAACAAAGTTTTTGAGGGTCGGCATAAAAGACGTTCTCAATTCCCTTTTCGTCATCCGGTGGCGCACCGAAACTCCCGATGAAGGTTCCGCGAACTTTGTTTTTGCCGTTGAACATTCGTTCGGACGCGCGTTTGCCGCCCTCGACAACATTGTTCTGACCTTTCCAACGAAACAGATCGCCCTTGCGGGTAATGTAATACCAGGTCGCGTCCTTGCCCTTGAGCCATTTCTCACGCTCTTCGCCAAAGTCTTCGTGGTAGTTGCCGGTGTAGAGAAGCCCTAACTTGTCACCCTCGCGATGGGCACGAAGCTCTTCGTCGTTTTGGGTCTCTTTGAGGACTTGCTCGTACTCAAGCGACTCTTCGAAGATTTTTCTTTTGAGGTTGGTGTAACGGGGATCGCCCTCTTTGCACCACGGTCCGCTGACAACAACGAACTGATCACCACCGTAAAAGTACTTTCGAAACTCGTTTAGCTCTTGGGTCTCGGTGTAGTATTCCGGTAACCAGTCGGCGACATTGTTCTGCATGTCGTCCAAACCAAGCCTTGCTCCGCGTAAGGCAAATGGTAGTAGAAAGAAAACCGTACACAGCAGCGCCATAGCGACACTGCCAAAAAACGGCAAAGGAAGAGAGTAAAATCGCTTGATCATAGCTATTTGAAAGCCAGCAGAACTGACGTTGGAATTCACGCGAAACGTAGGCGAGCCCGACGTTTCAGGTTAGCGATCAGTTTTGGCCGAGTCTATGTCAAAGCCCCGGCAAAACGCGGGTTGATAGCGAAAAACCCTTGAAATTGAGAAGGTTTGCCGATCGTGGGGGTGATCATCATGTTTTGATCGAACCCTCGAACGCAACTGGATGCGGAAAATGGCTGTTCACCATGCAGAGGCCTTGCCGAGGAGCAGAATTTTGCTTGGCAATTCAGAACGGTTTGTGAAGAAACCAGCATTTTGGGCCGCCATATCGCGCCCGCTCCAAAGCTGTCCCACGAGTTCAAAAAGGGAAGTGATTCCGAGGTCTGATCGAAGCAACTGGCAGGCTGATTCTTACTGTCGCCTTCCAACTGCCAACTTGGAAATCAAACTCGCACGGCTCGTGGAAGTTCAAAAAGATCAGACTCAAGCATCACAATTGGAGCCTGATTGTTTTGATAGATTTGAAGTTTTGCGTCATCACTTTTTGGTGTCCAACCGTTATAGAACGTGTAGGCTCCGGACGCTCCACCGATGACAAGACACGCAATCAAAACGATGACCGGGATGATCAACTGCTTTCCTTGCATAAATCCAAAAACGATGCACCACAAGAAACCGGTACAAATACAAATTATGCCCTGTGTTGGTTTCTGAAGAAATCCAACGATCGTGATCCATACGCCCATCGCGACATAAAGTGCCGCAGACGCGACGAAACTGATTGCAGATGACGCAATGTATTCGCCAACAGTTTCCATCATGAAAATGATGACCAGCCCAATTCCGATCAAAATTATTCCGATGACCGCGGCGACGATGGCGATCACAAAAGAGTCGGCTCCGTCGCCGAAATTTTGCCCATCGGATGTCACCGGCATGTCGTCGATATCTTTTTCGGCTTTCGCCATGATGCGATCGGCGTCACTCATACCTACATCGGCCACGCCTGCGTCGTCTTCGTAACTATCGGTCTCTAATTGCTCGCCAGTTTCGTTGTTGTAACCGCACTCAATACAAACGATGGCACCTGGTTGGAGTTCGCAATTACAGGCAACGCAAACAGGGCCACGGGCGACCGAACGAATGTCTTGCTCGTTCAGAAGATCCAATAGCGGATCGTATTCTGCGGCAGCGGCAGACGCCGCGGCAACGGGAGCCTTTTGAGCGGGGGCGATTGTGAGCGGGGTTTTACATTTGGGGCACTTTACCCGTCGGCCAGCTAGTTCGTCCTTGGCCTGAAAACCAGCTTTACAATTTGTACATCTAACCTTGATCGCCATTTTGCTCTCGTTTTCCAATGAACGGGAATCGGTTGTCGCGTTAATCTCGCGATATCAGTGCATAACCTGTCCGTTGGCCGCACCAATACATTTTGTTATCCAAAGTCGATTTGGCAACCGTGAACTGCTTAGTTGCCGCCACGAAGTGGCATAATCTCCAAATATATGTGATTCAAATTGGATTTGCGGGTTAATCGAGTGATTCGACGCCTGGTATTTACAAATTCGGTCGAAATGACCGATCGTTTCAAGCCTTCCCCTCCGTGATCTCGTTAGCGTCAGTGGCCGATCTCAGACAATGGTGGCGAAGGCCTTCATTGAAGATCTCAAGTCAGGCGTCGTTTGCCGAGCGAACAACTCAAACCGCGGTCTGGCGGCAAACCCGAAATTGTCTGCTGCCAATCTGTCACCAATGTCCTTTGTTCAGTGGAGTGAACCAATTACGACTCTCTGGCGATCGAAGCCCAAACGCACCGTTTTTCGTGCACGAATGATCAACATCCTTCTTTTTCGAGAATCTTTCAAAGATGAATCAATTGGCGCGCCACTTGCGTTAAGGGGAATCATCTCGGGATATCATTTTTGAATCACCGCAAAAATGTCAGGCTTGAGGTCTAGCAGTTGCAAGAAATTGCCTGTCAAACCTAGTCGGACAACACGAAATAAATACACAGCTCAATTCACAGCAATTTAGGAGGCTGATCCATGGCCGCGACTGCGAAAAAGTCAGCAAAGAAGAAGGCAAAGAAATCAACGAACCTACAGCCACTTGGCGATCGGATCGTTGTTGAACGTGAAGAATCACAAGAGACAACTGCCGGAGGAATTTTGCTTCCCGAGTCAGCCAAAGACAAACCTTCACGCGGTGTTGTGATTTCGGTTGGCGATGGCAAGATCCTACGGGACGGCTCTCGAAGCCCGCTGCAGATCAAACCAGGCGATCACGTGCTCTTCTCGGCTTACGGGCCTGATGAGATTGAGGTTGGCGATGAAACCTTCTTGCTGATGCGAGAAGACGACGTGATGGCAGTCATCGAGTGATTTGATTGAGTCACTCAATTTGATTGAACAGTTCAATTGAGTCCCATCACCATTGCATTCAACAAACAAACACAACAAAACATTTAACCTGAAATCAGGAGCTATCTATCATGGCAAAGCAAATTGCTTTCGAACAAGAAGCACGCGAAGCGATCCGACGCGGCGTTTCTAAACTGGCCCGCGCCGTCAAAGTTACACTTGGACCAAAAGGTCGTAACGTTATCTTGCAAAAGAGTTTTGGCTCACCAACCGTCACAAAGGACGGTGTTAGTGTTGCCAAAGAAATCGAACTAGAAGACGTCTATGAAAACATGGGCGCCCAGATGGTCCGCGAAGTCGCCAGCAAAACCAGCGACGTCGCCGGCGACGGAACGACAACTGCAACCGTGATGGCAGAAGCCATTTTCAATGAAGGCCTCAAAGCCGTCACTGCAGGCGTCAACCCAATCCAAATGAAGCAGGGCATCGAAGCCGCTGTTTCTGACATCTGCGACAAATTGACAAACATGTCAATCAAGATCAAAAACAAAAGCGAAATGTCAAACGTCGCTTCTATTGCTGCCAACAACGATTCCGAAATCGGTGAGTTGCTTGCTTCAGCGATGGAAAAGGTTGGCAAAGACGGTGTGATCACAGTCGACGAAGGCAAAAGCCTTTCAACCGAAGTCGAGTGGGTTGAAGGTATGCAGTTTGATCGCGGATACCTTTCGCCTTACTTCGTCACCGAAGCTGGCTCGATGGAATGTGTTCTCGAAGATCCATACGTTTTGGTTTTTGAAAAGAAAATCACCAACATCAAAGACCTTGTTCCATTGCTCGAGCAAGTCGTTCAGCAGAGCAAGCCTTTGTTGATCATCGCCGAAGACGTCGAAGGCGAAGCCCTTGCAACATTGGTCATCAACCGTTTGCGTGGAACTTTCAACTGCTGTGCAGTCAAAGCTCCTGGTTACGGCGATCGTCGTAAGGCCATGATGGAAGACATCGCAATTCTTACTGGCGGAACTGCGGTCTTTGAAGCACTTGGAATGAAGCTTGACCAGTTGAGCTTGAATGAACTTGGAAAAGCCAAGCGAATCATCATCACCAAGGACACAACGACAATCATCGATGTTGGTGGAAGCGACGCTTCTGTCAAAGCTCGAATTGATCAAATCCGACGCGAGATCGAAAACTGCTCAAGCGATTACGATCGTGAGAAATTGGAAGAGCGACTTGCGAAGCTTTCCGGTGGCGTCGCCAAAGTAAACGTTGGTGCTGCGACTGAAAGCGAAATGAAAGAAAAGAAAGCCCGTGTTGAGGACGCATTGCACGCGACTCGTGCGGCTGTCGAATCTGGAATTCTTCCTGGTGGCGGTGTGGCATTGCTTCGTGCTTCAAGCCAAGTCTCTCCTGCGGACGAAATGACAGACGACGAAGTCACTGGCTACAACATCGTTGTTAAATCATGCCGAGCTCCATTGAACATGATCGCGTCTAACGCTGGTCAAGACGGTGGAATCGTTTGTGAAAAAGTTCTCGGCGGCAAGTCAAACTTTGGTTACAACGCTTTGACTGATGAGTATGAAGACTTGGTAAAGTCCGGCGTTATTGATCCTGCAAAAGTAACCAAGACTGCACTTTCAAACGCAGCAAGCGTTTCGATCTTGCTTTTGACTTCAGATGCATTGATCGCTGAGAAGCCAAAAAAATCTAAAGGTCACGGCCACGGCGGCGACCACGACATGTATTAATCGTATTCAATCGCAAGGCGTCGCTCTCGAACAGATTTCCAGATTCAAAACCGGAAGTCAACTCTTCGACACCAACTGCGTTTACGATAAAGGGCTTGCCCCATCTGCCCTAAACTTGCTTTGGCGATTTTCCAAAGCAAAAACGATGGATTCAAATATAGCGCCGGTCGAGTATTCGATCGGCGTTTTTTTTGTTGCTGAACTTAAGAAACCATGTGAGCGTTCGGAAATTTTAGCTCAAGGCCGAGGTTCTGCGGGGTCACCGGGGCGAATCCGACGCCGCAGTTGCCCATCACCACCGTGGTCACCCGGTCGATAAATTTTCAGGTGTAACGCATCAGACAAACAAATCGCCACAACGTTCTGAACTCCGCCGCGCCCAACCGCTACACTGCCACCTCAGTGAAAGTCACTCGTTCGCGTCGGTGAAATTTCAAGAAGTTCCCATCCGGATAGCCACGCGAATGCTCAGGAATGGGTATCATTCATCCATCCATCCCAAATCACGCGGGCCAACATCATGCGAAGACTATTCACCACTACAGCAATTTTTGTCGCAGCAATATTTGTGATGACACTCCTGAACTGCTCGAGCTCCATCGCCCAAGAAACGGAATCAACCACCAAACCCATTCGCGCGATGAGCTTCAACATCCGATTGGGAGTTGCCAAAGACGGAGCCAACCATTGGGACAAGCGTAAAGAAATTGTGGCCAAGACGATCTTAAAATTTGATGCGGATCTCGTCGGCACTCAAGAGACCTGGGATTTCCAAGCCGAATATTTGGCCAAAGCACTCAGCGCTCACACTTACGTAGGCCGTTCTCGACAGTCCGACGGCAAAGGTGAGCAGTGTGGCATCTTTTTTCGAAAATCCAGATTCGACAAATTGACCGAGGGCCACTTTTGGTTGAGCAAAACGCCAGACCAACCGGGATCCAAGAGCTGGGACTCTTCGCTTCCTCGAATGGCCACTTGGCTAAAACTTTGGGACCGCGAGAACCGACAAAGCGTTTTTATTATCAACACACATTTTGACCACCGAGGAAAGACCGCGAGAAGTGAAGGCTCAAAACTCATTCGCAAGTTTGTCAATTCACTCCCAACGTCTTCTCATGTGATCGTTACAGGCGACTTCAATGCTCCCGAGAACTCTAGTCCGTACCGGTCGCTATTCGCAGAACTAGATGGAAACCAATCGCCGTTGCTCGACACCTACCGAAAGATCCGTCCTATAGCAAGCAACGAAGAAGGAACGTTCAGCGCGTTCAATGGAAAAAAAACCGGCTCGCGGATCGACTGGGTTGGCTGCAGTCGAAATTTTCAGATCGAATCCGCAGAGATTGACCGCTCATCATTTGACGGGCGGTTTCCTTCCGATCATTACCCGGTGACCGCGGTTTTGAGTTTCGGTGGTTCGGCGGCTAAAGACTGAACGTAACGACTAGCTTGGCCGTCCTGTCTGACTTGGCATCCAACTTCATTGCGATCATGGAGAAGAGTTCAAAAGTTAAAGCCCCCGAGCCCTTCGCGATCCGCCCGCGGAAAATTACTACTCACAACCGTTCTAACCCTATCCTCACAAGATTTAGCTTTTTTTTGGGGAGTCCACTTAGGTTGATTATTTGTTTTGAAGTAATAAAGGCCTTGAAAATCGTTGTTTCAATTCAAAAAAATGCGATCTATTTCCTGCAAAATGCGATCTAGCGAGTAGGTTTCTGTACGAGCAATTTCGTTTTTTTCAGTCCACGAGAAGGTTTACCAAATGTTTAAATTCGTTTTCCCAGTCATTGCAGCTCTTGCGTTTTGTCTACCAACAACTGTTAACGCTCAAGATTGTTGCGCCCCAGCTCCTGTAGTTAGTGACTGCTGCGAGCCAGCATGTGCACCAGCGTGCCCAAAGACTCGCAAGCGTTTGCGATTCGTTTCAACAACTCAAGAAGTTTGCAAATTGAAGCGAGCTTGCGTCACAGACGAGTGCGGATGTACTTCAAGCAAACTAGTTCGCGTCAAAGAATGCGTCACACGTAAGAAGCTTGCTCTAGTCGACGTTCCTGTCGATCCTTGCAAGCAACGATGTCTTGCCAAACTAGGAAGCCGGCTACGTGGCATGGCTGCAAAGCGTGCATGTTGCGCTCCAGATCCTTGTGCAAGCCCTTGCCCAGCACCAATGCCTGCTCCATGCGGATGCAGTGCTCCATGCGGGTGCAACTAGGTCGAACCTGGGTCATTTGATTTCACTTGAACTCTAGATTGGCCAAATAAAAAAACGAAGAAGACGTGAGCTCGGCTCGCGTCTTTTTTCATGCGCTGACCTCACCAGTCTTCCAACATTGTCTTCCCCACAACGCGTTCAAACGCCTGGAACACAATTCCGACTCAAATTCGCAAAAAACGAGCCTCGCCCCTCAATAAACTACTTGTCTTGGCAACCCTCTACATTGACTTTCTCCCAACGCCTTGCCGAGTAGGTGCTGCGATGCTCCCGGCCGGCAAACAGACTTTATTGAGCAATTGAATGAGTGACCCGGCATTATAAGTATATATTCGCAACGGAGAGGAAAAAGCATTTGGTGATCGCTGGGCAGGTACGACCCCGTACGACCCCTCATCGTGAAAAATTTTGGGGCCAGAAGCCTTAAAAACCTAAGCGTCCCAACTTCATCAACACGATTTGGAGCATATCGAAGAAGGCGACACCGGCGTGGTAGTCGATCAGCACATCAGTAAGAGACACTCGCTCAAAACACCAGGCGAAATTTAAAAATCTACCGATCAGCCCAATACCGCTGGATCAAGTCGAACAGATTCATGACCGACGCGCGAGAAAGCGTTTTAATTTGTTTTAAAATGAGGCATTGTGCGAAAACTCTCGGCCAAAGAAATCGCTCGGTTGAATCTAGCGGAAACCGATTCCCATTGAACCCAACCTAACCACCACCATGATTCCAACTCGGCAGCGAGTCGAGCAGTTCAGTGTATGCGTCTCGGTTATAAGGTTCTTCACTTTCCACCTCCAGCGCAGACAGCTTGGGCATGCCTCGCAGGGCATTGAGATGGGCAATCGTCACATGTTTGAGACTGATCTTCAACGACTGCAGCGATTGAAACCTCGCCAGATTTTTTAACCCACTGACAGACAATTTTGGCAAACCGACAAGCTCGAGACTTTTCAGTTTGTTGGCATCTGGAAATTCCAGCAAGGCAGCGCCAGTGATATTTTCGTTATAGGCAACAACCAGGCTGTCCAACGTCTTCAATTTCGCCAAATGGCCAAACGATTGGTCTGTGATCCTTGGAACGTAGGCCAGTTTCAATTTTTTTAACGCAGGGAAATTTGAGACCGTTTGAATTGCTGCATCATCAATCCAGTTGCAACGCGACAGATCAAGCGACTCAAGTTTCTTTAATGTGCCAAGAAATCCCAATCCAACTGGTTTCACTCGAGTGCGATTCAAGACCAAAACCTCCAAGTTCTTAAACTCACCGATTACTTCCAAATCCTCTGAATCAATTCGCCTACAGTTCGAGAGATCAAGCTTTTTCAAACCCTGAGATTTCGTTAACGCACTCAAGCCACGTGCAGAAATTTTTGGGCAATTGTCAAGCACGACTTCTTTCAGCGTCGTGATCCCCTCAAGCAACTTAAGATGTTCGTTTGAAACATTTTGGTCAACAAGATCAAGCTTTTCTAACTGTTTGAAATTCCCAATGACTGACAAACCATTTCCAAGAATGTCGTTTTGCTCAATTTGAAATTCTTTGAGCGACTTGAAATGAGCAAACTTGGTCAGTGTTTTATCTGTCACGCTACAGTACTCGATATTGAGCCGTTCCAGTTTGTCTCCGGGCAATTGGTCTAACGTCTCGCCGGTGACATTGTCGTTCAGTGAGACATTGAGAACCTTCAAATTCCTGAGCGTCGCAAGTTCGGCAATTCCTTCGTCAGTCAACTGATCGCAATTTTGAAGGCCGACTTCCTTTAACGAAGTGATTTGGCCAATCCAACGTACATGCTTGTCCTCAATGGCCGAGTTCTGATTGAGGATCAATGTCTCAAGATTGGGCAGCGATTTAAGGCTCTGCAATGAAGCGAAATCCAAATGATCATTCCCAGACAAATCGATCTTCTTCAGCGATCTGCATTCCGTTAGCGGCCGGAGTGAATAAACAGATTCACAATTTTTTAATTCAATTTCTTCCAAGCGTGGCAGGTACCGGAGCACCGACAAACTTGCCTCTGAAAATTCATCACAATAATCGACAGAGAATTTTTTCAACGAAGTAAGCTGTGCGATCCCCGACATGTGTCGGTCGTGAAACTGTCCCGTGTAATTGATTTTCAAGACTTCTAATTTTTCGAATATTTTAAGGTCGCCAACGACAAACATTTCAGGCACATAATCGATGGTCACCCTGAAAACCTCGCCATCGGCATTCCTTGTGACCGAATTTCGCTCACTTTCCAGCCAAGCGATTGCCTCAAATTCAGTGTTGGGCATTTGCTGCTGAGCAACGAGACTACCAACAAAAGCAAGCGAAATTGCCAGAAAGACCAGCGATTGGATTGGTTTCAAACGAGTTTCGAACAAGAACATTGGCACTGCGGGGTAGTGAGCGTTGAATCACATATAGTTTCGATTTGACTACTTCAATTATATTGGAATTATTAAGACAGCGATAATCTTTCTGCCAATGGTGCCCAATGCATTTTGGATCCGATCGAAACGTTTAATCGCCCCTTTAGTTTCAATTCTTTTTGTCAGGCTTCAGATGGACCTTCGCGATTTCTTTGTCGGCTCGGTGGCAATCACCCTAGGAGCCATGATGGTCTACACCGCGGTAGTTAATCAGGGTTGGTGTTTGGAAATGAAGATCGCTCGAGTGATCGCCGAATCAAAAGGGCAATCCAAAGCCCGAACGTTCGTTGGTTCTATCGGTGGTTTGTTATTGCTTCTTGGTATCTATATCGTAACCGCACCTGCAATTGCGACTCAGCTATTTCAATCCAGCAACGATCAAAATGGCGCACCGGCTACGTTTGCGGAAGCAGACTGAAAACAAGCCACCACTTTCTTTAAAAAGTCCGTGACCGGCGAGCTATAGCGATTTCAAGTAGGCAAACAAATCTGCCCAGTCTTGATCTGTCGCTTCGTCCAATAAACCACTTGGCATCAAAGACAATGACGAGCGAGTTCGAGACTCGATATCATCCTGATTAATTCTCAACGTCATACCGCTGGCCTCTTGCAAAGTGATTCCATCTACAGATTCATAGACCACACTTCCACGGTAGAAATTCCCATCAACCGTCTCAATTAAAATCGCGCGATACCGATCGGGTACGCTTTCATTCGGATTCACAATCGACCGAAACATATCGTCTCGACTAAACCGTTTCGAAAGCCCTTCCAACCGCGGCCCAAGCCGGACGCCCTGATCGTGACATTGGGCGCATTGACGTTTTTCAAAAACCGATTTACCGCGTTTAATGTCTCCCGCATCCCAATCAATTTTCGACATCCGAGCGGCGAAAGATTCGGGGGTCATAGAAATTTTGAAACTGCGTTTTTCGTATTCCGCAAACTCTTTCGGGTACGTCGCGGTCCCCCAGCCCTTCCATTTGGCAAGCACTTCTGTCTGTTCCGATTGTTTTTTTGGTTTATAACCAAACCGTTTGCTCGTTTTCTTTTGCAAGAGCAACATCAACTGATCGCGAACAGAAATGGAGGGTTTGTCCCAAGCCAGCTGATCTGCTGTAACAATCGCTGCAACAATCTCTTCCGAACTAGCAACGCCTTGAATCCTACGAAGCCCAATGGCGCTCTGTTTCACGGTGCCTAAATTCCTGTCCGCCAACCCTCGCAAGAACAGCTCTCGATCTTCTGCGATTGGAGTGGCGCTCAAAGCGGAAATCACGGCACCTTGCAGATCGCGCCGGCTCGCGAATTTACGAATCAAACCGAGGTATGCTCCTTCTCGATTTGAACTCAAAACGCTCAACTGGCCAGCCGTCGCTTTGGCGGGCGTGTTCGAAATTTGTTCTGCGAATTTAGCCGCAGCCGTCGCTTTGTTTTTCGCTGGAAGCAATCCGAAAATATAGACGTCCTCTGCGTAGCCATACAAACTCGCGGCAATTGCATCGGCTAACGTCGGCGTTGCGCTCAATTGATCTTTCTCAAGCAACTGTTTTACCAACGCGCGCATTCGCGGGTAAAAGTTCCGATCAAGATTTGGTTTGGCCTCGTGAATTCTCGCGCTTTGAAACCGTAATAATGAAGCGACTCTCGCCATGTTTGTTTGCGACGCCTCGGGTCCATCGCCAGGACTCGTCGAAGTTTGAGCAATACAATTTAGCCAATGAATCCCACCGGGAAGAAAACCAAGCTCCTCCCCCAGTCGATCCTCTGCACAAAAAGCAAACCACCGCACCAAGTCAGTCGATTGGCAACCTAACATCGCTGCGAATCTGCCAATTTCAACAACAGATTTGTCTTTTGATCTGGAACGATCTGCCTGAGAAATCAGACGCAATGCCAGGTTCAAATCTTGACCTAACAGTTCAAGATCCTCGCTTTCAAGCTTGATGGGAGACTTAGCCGTATACCCCACAAACATCTGATCTGCGTTTTCGGCACCACAGCCCCCCAACGTCAACTGTCCAATTCGAGCCAAAACAAGTGGATCACTTTCGCCCCTCGCCAACGCTTCACAAACCAGTTTGAGCAATTCACGTTTTTGACTTTCCGATTTCGAAAGCACTAACTGACACAGTAATTTTGATTCGATTGGCAAACTTGAATCGGAGACCTTTTGCAGTGTCGCCAGACTTAGCCCCTCTAGAACGCGCAGCACGCTCCCCAATCGTCGGGCCTCCACAAGCTGCATCGAATTTATCAAGCCAAGGGCCAGATCGTCTTGCAGACCAACATTCGTCAAAACGTCTCGACGACCAATGAGAGCCTCCAAGGCAAACCCTTGCAGTCGCACGCTTGAATTGGAGAGTCCGCTTGTGAGCTCTTTTCCAGAAAGCCGTTTCATTTTGCTCATCCGCAAGAATTCGAAATCCGAATGAAGATCGGCTGCCTTTTGAAACTCTAATTTCTGAGCGTAGGACACGCGGTACACTCCGCCTTCCGTTCCTCGCCCGCCAACACTGATTAGCAAGCTTCCGTCAGGCGCGAAATCGAGGTCGGTAACGGCAAAACCGAACTGACCATCGGCAACTACAAAATCGCTGCCTTTATCGTAGCTACCATCAGCCGTTCGTTTGCAAACGAGCACACGTCCAAAAGTCCAATCTGCAAAAAACACCGCGTCGTTGTAGTCAGGCGGAAATTTATTTGACGAACTAACAACAACTCCGGTTGGGCTTCCGCGTCCAAACCTACCAACCTCGACAGGCATATCGAACAAGGAACAGTCACGCTTCCAACCTCTTGAAACCCAACCCGCATCGTCACCTGGTCGCATTTCAAACAGTCTCGTCGGTCGATACCAAGGCAAATTGATATCTCGTTCGCCGTCGCTGTCATAAACAAAAATCTGCCCGGAGGAATTGAAATCAAAATCGTACGCGTTTCGAAACCCGTGAACGACGATCTCTTTGACTTTCCAATCAGGACTGACTCGCATTAAAAATCCGGCTCGTGGTTGTTTGATTGGCGAGTTCTCACCACTGTAATACTCTGGCAATATCGGAGTTTGATTGCCAGCCAAAATGTACCACCAACCATCTGGCCCTTTTCGAATTGCGTGTGCGTGATGCTCGCCACCGGTTCTGATTGGAAAAATAACTTCAGGTTTTCCATCCGCAACACCGTCTTGGTTTACGTCTGCAAAACGAAGCAGCCCACCATCACCAATGCAAAGCAGATCATTTCCGTCAAAGCAAATCCCTTGGGCTCCTGACGCTGGCCCGTTTGCAAATGTTCTCGTCGAATCGAACTGACCGTCCGCATCGGAATCGATAAGCACTTTGATATAGCCAGGCCCTGAGACAAAAGTCTCTCCTTTGGGGCTAACAGCCATGCAAAAAATGTTGGTCGCCAAATCGTCGCCAGCAACTTTGGTGGCTTTGAAACCAGATTTGACAACGATGCCTTTTACGGTCGGCATTGATTCAGATTGAGCGTGGGCTTGAGCGTTAAAATGAATCAGCACCAACGCTGACAATGCAACGAAGATTAATCTTGCAGAAGCAGAACGAGCAAAAGTAAAAATTGTCATGATTGCGACTCAAGCCAATCGAGAGGTTCAAACGGGTACGGCTACGCAGTTGTTTGCTGCGAGATTGTTAGCTACTCAGTTGAAGCAACGTATACAAAGCATAACACAGCATCAAACGCGAGCATCCACGATTTGCTCACACTTATTTAGACTGGCTTACCAATCGGCATTGTAAAGAATTCCCGAAAAGCACAGCATCCGTGCGAATCTAAACGGCCTTGGCCAAGGACGTCGTTTCTTCACCAGCGTCCTCGACAAATTCACTCCGCGGAGTTGACCAGACAATGACGGCAGCCACTAACGCGACGATCGCACCGACTATCACCCAGCTGACGGGAATGGGTTCATCCTCACGTGGAAACCAGGACTGATTCATCAACTGCGGTTGATAATAGGCGAGAAAAATCACAAACGCGTTATGGATCGAGTGGAGAATGATTCCAGGGATGATCGAATTCGATTTGTACGCAAGATAGCCAAGCATCAAACCAACCAATGTTGTTGGGATCAATCGATCTACGGCAATGACACTATTGCCAAGCATATGAAATGCACCGAAGGCCAGCGACGAAAACACGATCGCTTTCCAAGCTGAATTTTTCGAGAGCAACGACCGCTGGAACATACCGCGGAAAAACCACTCTTCGCACACCGCAGGTGTAATTGAAAATGCGATCACGATGACGTATGGCGAGACCATCCGAATACGTTCGACCTGACCTTTTGTTGATTCGACCAATTTTTCACGCCATGCCTGCTGGCTTTCTTTCCCGAAAAAGAAACCGTACGCTTCGTGCCAACCCGAGGTCAGCGACATCACCAACGGCCACAGGCTGAGCCCCAGCAAAACTGCAGCACAGATAAATACTGCCTTGGGGCGAGTCAATCCAAACCCGGCTTTCGTCGCTGTGTTTTGATGAAGACTTACCAACCAAGGCACAACCATGAACGCGAAAAACGTAAACAAAGCCATCAAGAGAAATCGAGCTTCAAGTTCCGAATTCGTATCTGCTGACATGCGACCAAGATATCCAATGGACGCAAAATTGATTGGAAAGAGCATGACGAGGCAAAAAATCGTTGCCATGATCGGAACGACTCGATTGACTTTTACTGGCCGCTGGAACATCTCCATGACGCTGCCACTGCCCGCATAAAGAATCGAATCTGATCCAAAAATCCAAGCTGCCAACCGAATGGCCAAATAGGTATAGAACAAAGTCGAAACCACCGCGATCACCGCAGGCACCAACATCACGTTGTTTTGAATCACGTCTCTGGCGAGCAACAGAATGTTCACCATCGGAGTGACGGCATTGATTCCATCGAGCGACATCCCAGGGGCCATCGCCATCAATCCCGGACCGAGCGAGAGCAAGATGATTGGGATCAAGTAGACCTGAGCTTCTTTGAAACTTTTCGCAAAACTCGTCACGGCCAACAGCAACGCTGAGTAAAACGCGGCAAACAGAATCAGCAACAACAAAATTTGCCACATCACGGTGAAACTAAAAACGCCACCACCGAATTGTTTGTCCAGTTGAAATGCCCAAACGGTGGCGAACATTCCAACGATGTTTAAGACCGCCGTCATGATTGCGACTGTCAATACAGCAAGGAATTTTGAAAACAGAATTCCGACGCGGGGCACTGGCGCGGCCATCAACGTTTCCAATGTCCCACGCTCTCGCTCGCCGGCTGTCAAATCAATCGCAGGATAAACGGCTCCCGTGATCGTCATGAGAACCAAAATCATTGGAACCAATGTCGCCAAAGGAAACCCTTGTTGCGTCGCGGCATCTTCAGGACCAATTTTGATTTCCGATACCCCCAACGTTGGCCCGGTTGGCAGATTGTTTCCTTGAAGCCGAATTTTCAACCCAAATTCGTTTAGCTTTTTGAAGTTCGAAAACAGATAGTCTGCACTGGATTGGGATTGCGGATCTTTTCGCGAGATCAGTTTCGCCTTGCCAACTTCCCACCGCTGCCGCTCCTGCGTTTCAAATACGACACCAACATCGGCTTCTCCTGACTCAACAAAATCCTCGAGCGTCGCGTCTTTTTCGTCTCCGACATAGAACCATTGGTGTTGATAAAACTGGGCATATCGCCCTCTCGAATCCAACGGCGAGAAATTTCCAGCAAGGTTTTTCAAATCAACGGTAGAAGATTTGGTTGATCCACCATCAGATGAGCCACTCGCCGGTACGTCGCCACCTTCTCCTTCCACATCACCTTTCGGTTGATTCGCCTCTTGCTCTTTCCTCGCTTGATTTTCAACTTGACCAACCATCGCCCCGATCTGGTCGAGGACTTTGGTTAGCTGGCTCTTCTCTACGTCGCCTGTGTAGGCAATTCTTATGACGATCGGTTCATCAGACGGCAGCATTCCGATGTTGGAAAGCAAAAACGTTTTGAACACGAGGCTGAGTGCTGGGTAAACCAACAAAGGCATGAGAACCAACGTGATGATGGTCCGGCGATCACGGAGCGTTTCACGTAGTTCTTTCAGCGTAAGGCGGCTGAGTCTGAATCGAGATGGACGCCGTGATAGGGACTTATTTTTTGGAGGCGAACCAACACGCTGGTCTGCCCCTACCGGGTTTTCATTGGTGGATTCGGAATTGTCGTTTTCAACTGACATCTAATGAACTTCGTTCCTTGAATTCACGCCGGAGACGGCTGTGTTTTGTCTTTGTTTTTTTCGCTCTTGGATGACTTGTTTTCGATTAAGTCCACAAAAATTTCGACCAAATCGTTTCGTCCCGTCTGGGCCTTCAGTTCTTGCATCGTGCCTTCGAGAACTTTTTTACCTTTGTGCAGCAATCCAAACCGACTGCAAACTCGCTGTGCCTGCTCAAGCCGATGGGTGCAGAGAATGATCGCCTTTGACCGCTCTTTCAAAATATCGATGTAGTTAAAAATGACTTGGCTCCCCACCACGTCCAAACCAAGCGTTGGTTCATCGAGAATCATCACTGGGGGGTCGTGGATCAAAGCCCGCGCCAAACTCAAACGTTGTTTTTGACCAGTGCTCAACGTCGCGCAGCCTTGGCCGACGAATTCTTCAAGCCCAAGGATTTCAGAGAGTTCCTCAATGCGAGAATCAATCTCTTTGGAATTCAAACCGTAGATCTCGCCAAAGAACGACAACATCTCGCGTCCCGTCAGCCATTGATATACACCCGCCGATGCAGAAACGAAACCGACCTGACGTTTGACTTCGTTGGGCTGCTCTACCGATTTGAACCCATTGATCTCGGCGTAACCTGAATCCGGTTTGAGCAAGCCCAGAATCATTCGCATCATCGTCGTTTTGCCAGCGCCGTTAGGTCCAAGCAATCCGTAAACTTCACCGGAGACGACTTTGAAAGAAACATCATCCACGGCCAAGATGTTTCGACGGCCAGATTGGAATGATTTTGAAAGTTGATTGATCGTTATCATATGCTGTGCTTGGTACCAAATACTGAACAGCTAATCATTTTCGATCCAATCATGTTGGGTTCAATTTGCCCCTATTTTTTAGGGTTGTTGCAGAAACGCTGTTTTTTATTCGAGCGGAACCGAGTCTTCAGTTCTCCGAAATATTCACTGGCGATTTCCCGTCTGGATTACAATCCTACGCGAAAACGCTATCAAGTGTTTGGCGTGAAAGGAACTTTTTCGCAAAACATACGTAACATTTCCAGCCGCGCGAGCCCGTTGCCTCAATGCGTTAAGTTTTTTGGACTGCAAACTCCGACTTGGTTACCTGTTCTACACCCGACCGCAGATTTATAATCCTGGATCACTAACAACACGCGATACCGACATCAAGCTCGGCTAATCCCTCGCAATCGCCCCGTATCTATCCAACGAAAACAACCCGGCTTGGCCACAGTGAGTAACGAAACGCTTGATCCTGAACAATGGCTTGGCAATTTCGGTTTAACCGGTTTTCGCCCGGGTCAGCGTAGCGTGATTGATGCGATTCTTTCCGGCAAAGATACGCTTTGCATTATGCCAACGGGAGGCGGCAAGAGTCTTTGCTTCCAACTCCCAACCATCGCCAGAGAAGGCGTCACATTGGTGATCTCGCCTTTGATCGCGTTAATGAAAGATCAGGTCGATTCGTTACTCGAGATCGATATTCCTGCGACGTTCGTTAACAGTTCACTTGCTCCCGCCCAACAGCAGCAACGAATCAGTGGCATGATCAACGGCGAGTACAAACTGGTCTACATCGCGCCAGAGCGACTGCGCAGCAACTCATTCATGCGCGCGGTTCAAAAAACGAAAGTCCAGCTCCTCGCCGTCGACGAAGCCCACTGTGTTAGCCAATGGGGTCATGACTTTCGACCAGACTATGCACGTCTTGGTAAATTTCGCGAGCGAATTGGCAACCCGCAAACGGTTGCGTTAACCGCCACCGCGACGAAACACGTCCAAGACGACGTTTCCAAGATTCTTCGGCTCAACAATCCCGTTTCGTTTGTGACAGGATTTGCACGAACCAATTTGGCTCTCACCGTCAGCGCACCAAACGGAAACGCAGAGAAGGATCACAAACTGATCGACTTTCTCAAAACGCGACCTGGCTGCGGAATCATTTATGCTTCGACACGCAAAAACTGTGAGCATCTAGTCGAGCTTTTAGAAGAAGAAATCGGCCGAAAGATTTCGTTCTACCATGCTGGGCTACCCAACGAATCTCGCCAAAAAGTCCAAGAGCAATTTATGTCAGGCGAGATCGAGGTCATCGTCGCGACTAACGCGTTTGGCATGGGAATCGACAAACCCGATCTGCGTTTCGTAGTCCATTACAACTTGCCCGGAAGCATCGAAGCCTATTACCAAGAGGCGGGTAGGGCAGGGCGAGATGGAAAACCATCCGAGTGCATGATGCTGTACTCGTTCCAAGACAAATTCATTCAAGAGTTCTTCATCGAGAATTCTTACCCATCCAAAGACACAATCCGCGAGGTCTATTCCTATCTCGCTGGAATCAAAACCGATCCGATCGAGACGACACTACAAGAAATCAAAGACGATCTTGGGCTAACGATCGGCACGAGTGGAATTGCGACCTGCGAGAACTTGCTTGAAAAAGCCGGTGCCATCGAACGCTTGGACAGCAAACAGAATGCGGCCGCAATTCGCATCAACTCCGATTTGCCAACGTTGATCGATCTTTTGCCACGCGACGCGCGGACACAGCGACACGTCATGCGTGGATTAGAGAATTTGGTAGGGTCATTCCGTGGCGAGAGAATTCTGTTTCAGCCGCAACGTTTTGCAGAGCGAATGGACATGAAATGGGAGGCCGTCAATCGTGCGATCAAGCAGTTGGTAAAACTTCCGATGGTTGATTTTATTCCGCCGTTTCGAGGTCGAGCCATTCACGTCGTTGATCGAAAGAAAATGTTCTCAGATTTGAACATTGATTTTGCCGAGATGGCCAGACGTCAAAAAGCCGAGCACGACAAATTACACAGCGTCATTCGGTTCGCCACGACTCAGAGGTGCAGACAGCTTGAAATCCTCGAGTACTTTGGTGATCCCGATCGTCACCTTTGTGGAAGTTGCGACAATTGCGTCAAGCGTTCAAAAATCGCGGTTGGCACAGCTGAAAACTCTGACGCAGATGCTTGTCTTTACGCAGCCCAAGTCGCGTTGAGTGGCGTGGCGAGAACCCATGGCCGATTGGGAAAGACTTTGATCGCGCAAATGTTAGCAGGCTCGACCTCGAAGCGAATCAAGAAGCTTGGGCTCGAGCGGCTAAGCACATTTGCGTTGCTTAAAGGGTTGAAACAAAACGACGTCGTCGCGTTAATGGAGTTTCTGATTCAACAAGGATACATCTCTCAGATCGAAACAACAAAGTTCCGTCCCACGCTCCAAATTTCGCCCACCGGTCGACGGTTGATGTCAGGTGAATACTTTGAAGACCTTCCCGCGCAAATGCCCAGCGAACTTGTAAATGCACTCTCGCTACAACTACGTGGAAAGACGCCGCACTTGATGACCGTAAAAGAGACTGCGGTTGAAATCGAAGTTAACCACACCGAAGAAGAGATTGAACTGGATGAGCCTCAAACGGAGCCAATCACCAGGTCAAACAAATCAACTTCGCCTCCCCTTACCACAAAATTGCTCACTTCAGATCTACACACTCCGATTCCCCCCAAATCGGACGATGTTCCTGTTACACAGCTGGATCTATTGGAGCAAGAATTGAGTTTGCTGGTTTCAACCAGTCCCAAAGCCGAGCTTGATGAACCAGATGAGGATGAACCAAACGAAGCCGAACGAGACGAGGACTCAGAACTCAATGAAGATCCGAGCGAGTCGTCGACTCAATTTTACGACGGTGATCCGGCCGGTGGTGAATTCTCAGAGAATGAGGACTGGGGCGAACTAAGTCAAATCGCATCTTCTGTAAAATCACGATCCAAAAATCCCAAAACTTCAAACAAGGCTGCGGCACCTAAAACGACTGTATCTGCCAAATCGCCAAAGAAACCTGCGTTGGCGATCCCCAATGAAAAACAACTTCGTATCGATCTACCAGATCCGAACGTCGTTCAGCCAACCTTTTTCTGGACTTGGCGATTGTTGGCAGACGGGTATTCGATCGCACACATTGCCCAAGTCCGACAACTTGATTCAGCCACTGTTTTTGATCATGCGATCCGAGCGATAGAAAACGATTTGGACGTCGAAGTTCAATGGTTGCTTTCGGATTCCAAACAGGCCGCGCTTTCTGCTTTCGTCGACGCCCATCCATCGGAGCGAAAATCGAGCTTGCTGCAGAAACTTCCAAACGGCATTTCACCTGAAGAGCTTATGTATTATTTGAAATGCTCTCAGTAAGCTTCGGATCCGTTACCAACTTCCCCCCAACTCCGACGCCAGTTTTGTGTTGGACAGTGCGCTATTGGTGATTATTTTTTTGGGGAATGCCACCCAATAGGCCCGTTTTTAACGGGAGCAACGAACCACTACGGTTTGAATGTGGCGCATCCAACCGAATTAACCGAGGCTTAAAATTCGTTATTCCCCACGATAAACAGCGGTTTAAAGGCGTGAGAGTAGGCGGTCCTGAACCTGGAATGATCAACGTATTGCTCGGATGAATCTGTACGGGCGGGGCAAGGTTTTTGAGGTCATCAAAACGCTTGAAGTCCACGTCCTCATTTGAGAGGCGTCGGATATTCTGATGAGCGTCTTGTGGCAATCCCGCATCGCATTTAATTGGAATGTGGTCTACAATTTCGGACTTCGCAAATCGACCAAATTCGATGACACTGCGACAGCGTCTTAGCAACTACTCAGGATCGAACGACCTAACATCCTGCCAAGGAACTCATGGATAACGAACAAGACAGAGACAGCACGGATGAGCGAAAATTGAGGCCACCGACTCGGAACCCCAATCTTTTGATTCCTTTGATTTTGATCGTTGGGGTGACGCTCTACCTGTTGCTTTCGGCGTTCAATGATCAGACTTCAACCATCACGATGGGGTACTTTGAGAAACTACTCAAAGGTCAGGATTATAACGGCGTTCCGATTGTAAACGACGACAAGGAAGAAGTCGGCTGTTTGATTGAGCACATCGAGTTCAGCCAAACGAGCGCGAATGGAATTTTCAAAATCCGCCCGCCCGCAGAACCGAGCTACAACATGCAAGGCGAGATGGTTCCGCCGAAAGCGGACGCCATGCTAAACAAGCGTTTCCATGTTGAACTGCCCCTAAACGACTCCAGTCGCGCCAAACTGATCGATGATGTTAACGCTGCCGGTGTGAAAAGCGTACGTATCAAACCCATCAACGACATGGGCGCGTGGATTTATGCCGCGCTTGTGCTTTTCACGTTCGGTTTGATCTTGTTCATGTTGTTTTCCTTTCGCCGTTCCCAAAGCCAGATGATGGGAGGAGGAGGGTTCCTTTCCAACTTTTCTCGAAGTCCAGCGAAAAAGTACGAAGCCTCCGCCCAGCCAATCACTTTCAAAGACGTTGCTGGCCTCGAAGGCGTGAAAGCCGATCTGGGTGAGATCGTCGATTTCTTGAAAGACCCAACAAAGTTTCAAAAGCTCGGCGGTCGGGTTCCTAAAGGAGCATTGCTGATCGGTCCGCCTGGAACAGGAAAAACATTGCTCGCTCGAGCCGTCGCTGGAGAAGCTGGCGTGCCTTACTTCAGCGTCAATGGAAGTGAATTCATTCAAATGTTCGTTGGCGTTGGTGCCAGCCGAGTACGAGATTTGTTTGCCACGGCAAAAGCCCAATCTCCTGCGATCATTTTCATCGATGAAATTGACGCGGTTGGACGACAGCGCGGTGCTGGTGTTGGCGGTGGACATGACGAACGAGAGCAAACATTAAATCAGATTCTTGGCGAGATGGATGGTTTCCAAGCCAACGATTCTGTCATCATTCTTGCTGCAACGAACCGTCCCGACATTTTGGATCCGGCCTTGCTGCGTCCCGGTCGATTTGACCGTCACGTTACTGTCAGCCGACCAACGAAAACCGGACGCTTGGCGATTTTTAAAGTTCACGTTCGCGACGTGCCACTCGGCCCCGACGTTGACCTCGAAGTCATGGCCCAAGCGACAGCCGGCATGACAGGTGCTGATATTCAAAACCTCGTCAATGAGGCTGCATTGTGGGCTGCTCGCAGCGATAAAAACAAAGTCGAAATGGAAGACTTTTATTACGCACACGACAAAGTTTTAATGGGTGCGAAACGTGAAGAAATCTTGACTGACAAAGAGAAAGAGCGAACTGCCTACCACGAAGCTGGGCACACGTTGGCTGCTTGGAATCTTAACGGTGCAAACCCAGTCCACAAAGTCACCATCATTCCTCGAGGGCGTGCTCTTGGCGTGACCCAAATGGTTCCCGACGAAGATCGCATGAACATGTCGGAACATGAAATCATCGACCATCTGATCGTATTGCTTGCAGGACGCGCGGCCGAGACATTGATCTACGACGAATTAACCGTTGGAGCCGAGAACGATCTTGAGCGTGCATCTTCGATGGCTAGACGAATGGTGACCCATTGGGGCATGAGTAAAGAGCTTGGCCCTGTTAGTTACAAAATGAGTGACGAAGATCCATTCTTGGGCGGGCAGATCCACAAGAACCGCCAGTTCAGCGAACACACAATGGAAGTCATCGATGCCGAAGTCCACAAGATCCTTGAAAAGGCGTCTGTGAAAGCGATCGAGCTTCTCACAAAGCACAAGGACGGATTGAAAGCGGTTACCGATGGTTTGCTAGAACACGAGGAACTTGATCGACACCAGATCGCAGATCTCATCGGTCCTTCGGTCCACGTAGCAAAAGAAGCCGAACTCCCCGACCGCGTGGTTCCAAAAAATTCTGAAAACGGCGATGGAAAATCTGATTCCAATGGCGATTCAGAAAACAGCTCAAACGGGGGCTCAGCTAACTCGACAGACGAAGCCGAGAAGCCTTCAAGTTAGCCCTTGGCCATTTCAATTGCAACCAAGGTCGCCTTGGTCAGGCAGCTGAGCGGAATCTCGATACCGAACTCACTAGAGTTCGGTTTCTCTTTGCAACTATGAATGTTTTGGCAACTGTCCCTGCGAACAATAGTTTCACGATCACAAGAGGCTCCCGTGACCGAATCTGGCGAACAGGATAAACAAGCCCAAACTGTCGCTGCGAAGCAACTGGTTCAACTTCGCATTTGGGTTGATGCGGACGCTTGCCCAGGTGCGATCAAGGAAGTCATTTTTCGCACCGCCAACAGGCTAAAAATCGAGACAACACTGGTCGCGAACCAGTCGATGCGAATTCCCTCTTCGGAGTTCATAAAGATCATCACCGTGCCGCACGGCGCAGATGTAGCCGACCAACGCATTGTTGATTTGATGCGAGCAGGCGACCTTGTCATCACAGGCGACATTCCCCTGGCAGCTCGCGCAGTTGAAAAAGGAGGGGTCGCGATCGGAACGCGGGGCGAGTTATTTGACGACGACAATGTGCACAGTCGTCTTGCATCGCGAAATCTGATGGAACACCTTCGCTCTTCAGGCATGGAGACATCGGGACCAAAACCACAAAGCCAAAAGGACGTTCAGACTTTTTCGAATCAGTTAGACCGCATGTTGACAAAACTGCGTAAGAAACGACCGCCCAAAACCCCCGAGGCGTGAGCTTTTCCGCGAGCATCGCCGCTGAGGCCCCATGGCAACTCGCGGTCCTACAAAACTGGACTTACTCTTTTTCGGGGCGCGACGGTCGACGCCTGCGGCAAAATTAGCTGGAAAGAATCAGGCTCACGCGAGCCTGAACATGGCACCGGTTATTTATTTATGGGTCTGCTTTTTCTTTTCACGCTCCGCCTATCGAGCTTCACCAACTCAACGTTCCATTGCTTTGGCCGAACGAATCCTCTTCGATCCCGGCTTGATTGAGCATCGAGACAAACAGGTTGCACAGCGGCGTATCTTTCTTCTGCTTGATATATCGTCCGTGATTGAAACCACCACCGGCGAGAAAGATCGGCAAATTGTTCATGTGATGTGCATTGGCGTTACCGAGGTTGCTTCCGAACAATACCGATGTGCTGTCCAGTAAACTTGCCCCCGATTCAGTTTTCGATTTCATCTGACCAAGCAAATCGCCAAAGCATTGAACAATTTCGCGTTCGATCTTCTGAAGCTGAGCGATCTTCGCGTCATCTTGCCCGTGGTGCGAAAGATTATGGTGGTCGTTCGTGACTCCATTTATTTTTGGAACGACAAAGTGATCTTGAATCATGACGGTGACCACTCGGGACGAATCCGTTTGAACAATCAGCGGCACCAAATCCATCAAAAGTTTCGCTCGGCCGATGATGTCAGCTCGGTCGAGAATATCGGTCGGTTGCTCGACGTCGACATTTGGTTTTGGTTTGTTCATCCAATCCTGCACGGTGCCGATATTAGTTTCCGCTTGGCGAACCGAGTCAAAATAATCGTTTAGCAAGTGGTTGTCAGCGGCACTCGCTTTTCGTTTTAGCAATTTCGCTTGCGATCCCAATTCGTCAAGAATACTCTTTCCATCGTTAAGCCGTTGTCGTTGCTTTTTCACGTCAGCGGCTTTGCCTTTAAGGAACAGCTGGGCAAACAGGTTCGCTGGACTGATTTCGGCGGGAATCATAACCCCGCCTTCTGTGTAAGATTGGCTTTGCTGCCTCGCCGATCCAAGCGTGACGGATTTGAACCGAGTTTGACTGCCGAACTGTTTGGCAGCCAATTGATCGATTGAAATTGTGTTTCGGAATCCGCCGCGTCCAGGTTTGCGAGCTGACGTAAGCCAAGTCATCTCGCTGTCATGCGGCTGGCGACCGGCTTGGTCTTCGTGTTGAAGCCCGGAAAACAAAGTGAAATCCTTGCGGTGGTCCTTAAGCAACTCGAGATAGGGCGTCATCTCGTAGTCCGCACCGGGCGAGTCTGGCCAAAGGTTCGGCGGATGCAGCCCTAATGCGGTGCAGACAAACACCATCCGTTTGGGTGCTTCCCCAGCCGACATCGCCCAAGCGGAAGTCATTGATTCCAAGAACGGAAGAGAGAGGGAAACGCCCGCGGCTTTTAAAAATGTTCTACGTTGCATGATTGGCCTGTTTGTTTTTTCAGAATATGGGGTGGAAGGTGGGATAGGCTTCCAACCTGTCCCTTAGAGTGATTGACAGGCTGAAAGCGTTGCTCGCCTGTCCACCTTTCGCCTTACTTGTGAGTGAAAAGCTGGCTCTGGATGATCTCGTGAATGATGTCTTTGACGCGAAATCCATTTTTACTGGTGCTTCCAACAATTGCTTCGATTGCTTCACGGTCCGCAAATTGGATTTCAGCGCCTGTGGAAAAAACAACCAACCGAGAGATAAAGTTACGTGCAATTTTTTCTTTGTCTTCGAGTAAATGTTTTTTGTACTCATTGACGTCAGCAAACTTCTTGCCGTCGGATGTAATTCCGCTCGGGTCTACCGGTTGGCCAATTTCAGGCGGGTTCTTTTTAACAAAGCCGCCAAACGAATTGCTGCCGCCATCAACCCGATAGCTTGTTCGAAATCCGCCGATAGGATCGAAGCTTTCTAGCGCGAATCCTGGCGGGTCAATTTCACGATGGCATTGATTGCAAGAATCCATCTCGCGATGAGCTTTTAAGATTTCGCGAATTGTTGTCTTACCTCTCGTGTCCGGTTCGATTGAACCAATCCCCGGTGGCGGAGGTGATGGCGGCGTACCAAAGATATTCGTTAACACAAAATTCCCACGGGTGACCGGTGAAGTCGTCGTGCCGTTGGCCGTGGTCTTCAAAATTGCAGCTTGAGTAAGTACGCCGCCGCGTGGGCTACCGGACGGCAGTGAAACCCTTCGGAAATGCTGCCCCTCAACGCCCTTGATACCATACAACTGTGCCAACCGTCGGTTTAGGAAAGTAAAATCTGAATCAATCAGATTTGTCAGGCTCATGTTTTCCTTGATAAGCTCGCCAAAGAACAATTCAGGCTCACGAGGAATTGCAGCATCAAGCAATTCGTCAAACTCAGGGTAGAGCCCGTCGTCTGGTGAAGTCGCATTGAGTTTGTGAAGCCATAGCCACTGCCCCAAAAAATCATTTACAAATCGTTCCGATTTCTTGTCAGCCAACATTCGTTCGACTTGCGATCTAAGTACATTTGGATCCGAGAGCTGTCCAGATTTAGCGACTTCGAAAAGCTCCGAGTCTGGCATCGTCCGCCATAAGAAGTACGAAAGACGACTAGCAAGCGCGAACTCATCGAGCACTCCAGCTTCCCCAGCAAACATCAGAAACTGAGGCGAAGTTAGCATAGAACGAAGTGAGACCTTAGCCGCCTCGGAAACCGATCGTCCTTCTTCGAGTGCAGGCTTGGCGAGATTGACGAACGATTGAACCTCGTCGGCCGTTGGTGTTCGCCGAAACACATCTGGCGCGAGGTCGGTGACAATTTCCTTGAGATGCTCAGTTGGATCTTTCGTAAGCTTGAGTTTTACAAAGTCACTCTGGCTGTCGTCCAACATGTCTTTAAAAATTTTGCGAGTGCTCGGCGGGGGCCAAGTCTCAAAGATTGGCCCCTCAATCTTCTGGCTCATAATGGCCAAGCCCGGACCGCGATAATTTTTCGCTCCATTGAAAGCGCCATACCGAAAAAAGAAATCTTTGATATCAACGGTGAGGTAGGGGATCGTACCGGGATTTAAGTAGGCTTCGACGACCACGGTTTGGGGTTTGCCACGTTCTAAGTCGATTGACTTCAAAACTGTAACGCCACCCGATGGATCTTTCGCAATGAACTTGGCAGTAACTGGTTTTCGAGATTGGTAGCCGGCTAAATTGGCCGTTAACCGATAGACCCCAGAGACTCTGATGTCGTAGGTGAATTGCGTGACATAATCGACGTCATTGAAAAGAGCGACACCGTTTCCGAATTTCAATTTACGTGTAATGTTACCGCCTTGGTTGAGCGCTTTGTCGTGCCATTGCTCAAGCCTGGCGAAATTGTCGTCAGCAAGATCGCCGAAATCGCGATACGGACTCTTCCCTAATAGCATAGCTTGGTCAAGTGCTTCATCAGCAGCGGCAAGATAGCTTTCCATGTGAACCGCTGAGATACGTTGCAGCTCCCCCACGGTATCAAACGTGCCCGCGTCAACTTCCTCAGGAATGCCGCCCGTGACATCGTGGTCAATCAAAAACAAATCCTGAATCGTATTTCTAAGTTCACGCTTGGTTAGTCGTCGCGCTGGCACTCGGCCAATGCGCTGCTGTCTCGCCACACTAGCGGACAGCAAATCCTTTTTGAGCGAACCCTGGGCGATTTTCAGCTGGCCTGAGTCCGGCCGGTCCTCTGCGGCGGGTGGCATCTCGCCAGCGGCAACACGATCAAAAACGGATTCCCATTTACGAAACGTTGCAACGTCGGTTAGGTCGTGGCCTAGGGTTTCAAAATTCAAGCCCGTCTCAGTGCTTGAGTCATGGCAATGAATGCACGACGCATCGACCAGCGGTTGAGTCTTCGCCTTGAAGTCTTGAGCGAAAACGCTGTTTATAGCAAAGCAAGAAAACAGCAAGGCGATGGGAAACAGCGTGCGGCTCATATGGCACCAATCAAGTTTGTTTATCGTTGGATCGAGATGTTCCACTGCAGTCTACGCTTGACTCAGGAAACTGGTCTCGTTGGAATTTGACAACGTCGAAATGGGTATTTCTCGTTGCACTCTTCTGTCATATGACTAGCCGTATTAAGCATGGAAGCGGCTCGTCTTAATCTTGAATTTGAAATTTCTACTTGCTTTGTTTGTTTATGAAATCGGCGATCGAACGGGCTTCATTGATGTCGATTACGCCATCATTGTTTGTATCAACGTAAGCAAAATTCTCTTTTAACGTGTCTGGCGCTTCAGCTTTTGTGATCTTCCCATCGCTGTCGAGATCCATTTGCCCCATGACAGACTTTGCTGTGGCTTTTGGGGTTTTGCGTACCAATTTTTCTGCGGGTGATCCTGTCGATCCAATTTCGCTGGCCTTCAAATAAGCAATCAAAGACGCCGATTCTTTTTCGTCAATGGAACCGTCTTTGTTAGTGTCGTAGTTGCCAAAGAACAAACGCAAGTCTTCGGAGGCTTCTCTTCGTGTGATCTTGCCGTCGCCATTTTTATCAAGATTGGCAATCGTTTGCTGAGGCGTTGCCGAAATAGGCTCGGCGGCAGTTTTTGACTTGGAAGTCGAGAGTTGAGATGCTGTCGGCGTTAAGTCGAAAACGAGGTCATTGTTTTTCGCATAGTCGAGTGACGCCTGTGCTTCTTGAGTATCAATGAACCCATCACCGTTGCTGTCCATGTAGGTGAAGTTTGTTTTTATTTGGCCAAACGTTTCGCTCTTGCTGACCTTTCCATTTCCGTCCTTGTCCAAAGCTACGATGAATTGTTTGGCGGTGACTCCCTTTGTAGTTTTTAATTTCGCCCCTGCCGGTTTGTTTGCAGCGGATTTTTCATTGTTCGCATGATCAGCCATGGCCTTGGCTTCATTGACATCTATCGAGCCATCATTATTTGTATCGACATAGCCAAAGCTCTTTTTCAACTCGGCAGGCGCTTCCTTTTTACTGATTTTCCCGTCACCGTTCTTGTCCATCGAATTAATCATGCTCTTGGCAGTATATTTCGATGGCGAATTCGGGTCCTGCGCCTGAACAGTATGCGCAGTTTGGAAAACCAATGTGATAAAAATAGAAAGCACTAAAAATGTAGCCAGTTGTTTGAACATTCAACTCTCTTTTTGACGCGGAAAATTGTCTACGAAATGGATTGCTTAATTGGTGGAATCTGGTGCGATCTCAAGATTCTGAAAGATCTCAACGCTTTCGATCTCAAGCCCGGCTTTGTCAGTCGCTGTCGTACAAAAGAAAGCCTCCACAATCGAACCAGACGTAGTGGCCGGCGCGTTTGGATTGCGGTTCGAGAGTGCTGGATCGAGTCGCAAGTCCTTTGCATTGAGCGTCAGATCGAATCGCCCTTGCTCATCTGGAACAAAAACTGGATCGAGCATCATGAAGTTATCCCGGCGCAAGCCTCTATCAAACTGAACAGTTAAGCCAAATACGACATAAGTGTTTTTGGGTGAAGTTTTAACGCGGCCGCGAACTCGAACTTTCGAATCTGGTTTCAAAACTACCAGCCCATTCTCGCAGCCTGAAACGAGGATCGCACCGGCAAACAAAGGCAAGGAATCTCCTTCGGGCGTGATGTGGAGGTACGGAACTAGCTTTAAAGCCGCCTCTTCTGAGTCCGTTTTCGGGCTCCATTTTCCCCAAATTCGATCAGGCCAACGCTGCAAATTACTTTTCCAATCGCTCACTGCATTCGGAATTGCCTGAGTATCAAGCTCCGCCCCGCCGGATGCGACGACTCGGTTGTTCGCAGGAACATCGACCGTCCGACCGTCGACCAAACGCTTTAGCCGGACATTGCCTTCAGTCACATTGAGCGAAGTCGTATCCAGCTCCGATTCGACATTGAACTGAGTCCCAACGACTTCTAACGTCGCTGTTCGCGTGTGCACCAACATTGGACTGTCGGGCGATTGCGGATTGACGTTACTGGCGATGTTGCCTTCTTTGAGGTGCAAAATCTTTTGTCCGAAATCGGAGAACGTCAAACGGGAATCGCCAAGAACGGCCACTTTTGAACCGTCAAGAAATTCCAATTCAACCCATGAGGTTGGGCTTGCTCCTTCGATTGTGCCTCCGGTGAGTTCCGAACCAATTTTCAAATCACTTGTGACCCGACCACCCTCGCCAGTCCACAGAACAACGCCCGACATACCTGTGACTTTCACAATCGTTTGCAGCGATTGCTGAGAAGCATTCGCCGAAAGCGCTTCCAATTTTTTCTCGTAGTTGGCTTGTTGGATCAAATAGGCAGTCCCTAAAAACACAGCCAAGGAAGTTGCAATCGCCAGCGATACTAACACAGGCCAAGACCATGTTTTTCCAACTCCCGCAAAATCAATCGAAGCCAATTTCGAATCATCAACCCCATCCAGTGATGCCGCTGCAATATCCTGCAGGCCAAAATCAACCGTCGCCAAAGTCCGCAGCCGCGCCCGAGCTTCCGGACAACCAGAAAGCAACGCCCTCAAACGATCAGTATCGCCATCGGCCAAATTCCCATCGACGTAACGTTCGAGCAACTCATTATCAGACTGAGACATCATTTGCTAGTCTCCAGTAGTTGTCGCTCTATGCATTGAAGCAACTCTTGGCGGAGCCGGCTAACCAATTTGTAAAGTGCCGCAGGAGACTTTCCGATTTGGGTTGCGATCGCCTTCATAGGCTGTTCGCCAGAGTAAACCCGCATCAACAACTGCTTCCGTTCGTCAGGCAGGTGCCTCACGCAGCCCTCAAGCGCCTTGAGTTGGCGTTCACGGACGTCAAGTTCCTCAAGCCCCTCGTCAGCCATCAATTGTTCTATCTCTTGTCCCAGCACGAATCTATCACGAGCTTTTTTGCGGCGGTACATCAGGACTTCGTACCGAGCGATCACGCAAACCCAGCGGCAGAAATTTTCTGGAGCATTGAGTTTTTCAAACTTTCGCCAAGCTACAACGCTCACATCTTGCATCACTTCATCGACATCATTCGCGGTCGGAAGCAACGATCGCAAGTAAGCGCGAATTGTGCGATCGTGCTTGATCAACAATCGCACAAATAATTCTCGATCAGGTGTCTCGTGGAGTTGTGCTTGCTCGTTCATTTGTTCGTATTCGGCTCCGTACTGCAATGCCCTCAGAGATACTACTGCCGATTCGCTCAAAAGCTGACAGAAAAGTGTTTACAAATTTTGAAAAGCACACTCAGTGCAAAGCTGACCGCGAGACTTAATCCCGACCGGTCGTTGAAAATCAGCAGGGTTCAAGACAGTTAACAGGTTCGGGAGCACTTGCCCAAACTCTAATGCAGTCAAAACGTTACTACTGGTTGGGTTTGAAAATCCACCAAAATCCCACAGCCCCTCATATAACCTAGATTCAACTCCAGCTCAGGTTTCTAAAATCTGACAACTAAAAAGTCGCCAACCAAATCTCGCTTTTAGATTCGTTCAATGAAACTCGCAAGTCGGAGCCAAGCCCCAGCGAGCCATTGATTCTTAGTTCACGCCAAAAAACAGCCAGTCCGTTTGGTCTTCATGAATTAAGTCATTGAAAACAGTGACTGATTCGACAGAAACGTCGCTGAACGCTTCTTTCATGCTTTCGATCAAAGGCGAATACTCCGCATAGGACCAGATCCCAATCACACCACCTGGTTTGAGATGAGATTTTGCAATTTCCATCCCAGCGCTGGAATAGAACTGGTTGCTTTGCTCGCCAAGCACGTCTTCTGGGGAGTGATCGACGTCGATGAGAATCAAATCAAAATCATTATTTCCTGACGCTCCCAATTTTGCGTAAACGTCTGCATTGGTGATTGAAAGTCTGGGATCAGAATTAAGCTGTTCCGCGAGAGGCGTAAGCCCCGTTTTAGTCCAGTCGATGACTTGCGGCAGAAACTCAACGACTTCGACCGCGGCAATCAAATCAGATTGTAAAAGCTCCATTGCGGTATAGCCGAGTCCAAGCCCACCCACCATCGCTTTCAAGTTGCCCGGTTTGCCTTTTGTTGTACCCAGATTTTTATCAGCGTTCGCCCGTCCCCAACCACTCAATCCAAAATACGACAACGCCCGCTCTGATTCAGTTAGGTAACTGCTCATCAGAAATTCATGGTTGAGTGTCACTTCGGTCACTTCAATTTCCGGTTTGGAAACGAGTGAACGCCGGCGAAGACAAAGTATACCCAGCGGCGTTTCTTCGTAGGCAAGAATTTCAATTGACATTGGTCGGGCTCGATTGCGATGCTTCGAATACATTGAAATCGAAAGATCTAGTTGCGTGCTTTTGATGCGTCTGCGACTGCACGCTCAATCTTCAGGCCGACTTCCATCACCGCACATCATTACGATTCGTGGCATGAATTCCGCGACTACTTCGACCAAATCTGTTTGTGCAGCCATCACCTCGTGGATGTTTTTATAGGCTCCCGGCACTTCATCCAACCCGCCTGCCAACAAACGCACATTTTTGTGTTTGAGATGATCTTTCCAAACGCTCCAGTTGAATTGCTGTTTTGCTTTGGTGCGAGACATGCGACGACCAGCACCATGTGACGCTGAATTCAAACTCGCCGCGTTTCCCTTACCGCGGACAACAAAACAAGAGTCGGCCATGTTCCCGGGAATAACACCGAGATCGCCCGGCCCAGCAGGTGTGGCGCCCTTGCGGTGGACGTACATCGTTTCGCCGTTGTGTTCTTCTTTCCAGGCAAAATTGTGATGGTTTTCGATCGTGGCGAGTTTCTGGGCTCCTGAAAGTTTCGTCACATTGTTGTGTATGATTTCGTGGTTTGCAGATGCAAATCGTCCCATCAAGTTCATTGCCGCCCAATAGTCCTGGCCTTCTTCCGTATCCATGTCCAGCCAACAAAGATGTCGAAGTTGAGGATCGTCTTTAATTTTCGAAGAAGCCATTCGCCGTGCGATGTCGGTGTATCGCTTGCACGTCATCGCACCGGGACCTCGGCTACCACTGTGACTCAAAAGTGCCACGTACTTTCCCGCCTCTAAACCAAGCTCATCCCGAGGCAGTGTCACGACGCCCCATTCTACGAAATGGTTACCGCTGCCACTGGTACCCAATTGCCCAACGGCTCGGTCACGCATCTCTCGCGTGATCGCAGTGATCGTCCAGTCTTCTTCGAGGACTTCGTGTTCGTGCGGGCGTTGCCATTTCTTTCCCGTTCCGAACAAAGTTCCTTTTTCTAATGCACGATCAAAGTTCTCACATTTTGCGGAATCGTTTTTTGACAACACGTCGACGGGAAGGTCGGTAATGGTCATCTTCATTCGGCATGCGATGTCGACGCCGACACCGTAAGGAATCACCGCATTCTCACATCCAAGTACACCACCGATAGGTAAACCGTATCCGGAGTGAGCGTCCGGCATCAACGCAGCCGCTCTTGAAATCGGTAACCGACATGCATTTCGAATTTGCTGAATGGAGCTACTGTCAAAATCGCTGCCCCACGAGCTGTAGTCGATCTCGGTGAGCGGAACGTCGTTCTTTTTAAATTCGATGATGGCTTCGGCAAGATTGCCATACAGGTCGTCCGAGAGATAGACTTCGGGAGCGACAACGATTTTCGGGATCAGTTTTTTGGGTTGCTCTTTGTTTTTGTCACGAGCTGCTGCTTGAACGCAGGCGATAGCCTCGGGGACGCAATCAGAGGGGACGCCCAGTTTGATCAGTTGTTTTTTGTTCATGCGTTTGTTTTACACGATTGAATGAAAATGCCGCCAGATCTTAGTTGGTGTGTGGGTTTAGCCCAAATCAATCTGATGACGTTTCAATTTTAGCCTTTTCAGCGTTAGCCGCGGTTGAGCGAACTGGATCCTTGGTTATCGAAAAAAGGACTGACTGAACTCATCACGATTTGGAGTTGTGACATACCATTGGCCTCAAATTCAGACTAAAAATTTAATATCAGTCATACGGGCGAATCAGAAAGGACTGGCTTTACCCAGTAGCTTTTGGACTCAAATTGAGGTTCGGCCAAAGTAAAAACGAAAAAAGGACAGGCGTTAACCTGTCCTTGTGACATTTGAACCACGAAGAAGTTCACCTAAGCTTTTTCAATAGCCTTGAAAACTCTTCAGAGCATTTTCGAACTCTACGCAAAACCGAGCTTCGATTTTTCAACGTCCCAAGCCTTTTTGGCTGCGTCGCCGCTGGCCTCTGGAATCTCGTCTGAGTTGACCTCGAACCAACCTGGCTGGAACTGCATGAATCCGTTGCCACCTGGTGACTGTGAGTTTCGGATTGCCTGCTTGGCAGACAAAGCAATGACGGCGTCCGCCAATGCGACGGGGCCATTACACCGCGGCTGGTTTGTTGGGTCGCCAGTGCTGATACACCAAGCCCAATGCTCGATCTGCTCACGGTAACCACGACTTACAGGGCCACCGGCTTCGGCCGCTTTCGCAGGAGCCGCATCGCCGCTGGCAGAAGTATCAAGCACGACACCGCCGCCCTTCTTTTTCTTGACGCGAGACTTGTAAGAAGTTCCGGCGATCGGATAGATCATCGTTTCTTTCTCTCGATCAAGAACCAATGTGCCTTTGGTACCAAGAACAACTTCGCCGTACCCGCCAAATCCATTACCGTTGATCGACGAATAAGTCACAACGACTTTTTTGTTGTCGGACTCTTCGTATGACGGCACGCCCGTTTTCTCACCAGGGAAACTGTTGACCTTGTCCCGATAGCCAACGTCAAAACTGTAGTCATAACCTTGGCCCGGGAACTCAAAGCTACAATAAACATGATCATCAGCGTCACGATCTTTCGGGAAGATGTGGCGGCCGCCGACAGCGTGTACCGTCAACGGATGCACGTGCTTGTCAGGATCTTTTGAAAGTGCCGAGATAAAAATACTTGCCGCGTCAAGCTGATGGCTTCCGAGTTCCGCCATCAATCCACCGCCGGTTCGTTCCCACAAACGCCAACGCACCATTTCTTCTTTGGCACTTCGATCGCGACCATCGCCATAAAATCCAGGCCGGTTTTCGTAACCGTACTTTTCTGCGTCAACCGTTTTGTCGAGGTCCCATTTCTGCCACTGGGCGATCTGGTGCCCGACCTTGTCACGTTCTTTGGCGGACAGACCTTTTTCGTTGTAGTAAGCCTGAAATTTCTTTAGCTGATCTGCGATTTGATCGACGCGACCGCCTGAGGCAGTTGCTTCACCGCCAGGAACAGGCAGTGCCCATGAATCTTTGCCCGGTGCATTGTTTCGATGCCATTGAGCTCGGATGTGGTGAATCTCGCCCAGCAATCCCCACTTGATCAAGTTGACCGCGTTATCGTAGAGAATGCTGTAGTGACGCTGGTGACCGACGGACAACAGCTTGCCCGACTCGTCTGCGGCGCGGCACATCAATTTGCACTGGGCGACATTGTGTGCCATCAATTTCTCGCACAAAACGTGCTTGCCAGCTCGCAACGCAGCGACCGTAATTTCAGCATGAAGAAACAGCGGCGTCGCAATGATCACGCCATCAATGTTGGGATCCTCAACCGCGTCTTTCCAGTCACGATAAACTTTGACATTTCTACGTGCTTCTTCTTCAGTCTCCCAGCCATAAACCTTCATCAAGCCAGGACGGACTTTGATAGTGTTGTCCGTTGACCAGTCACCGTGGAACGCGCGGTGTTCGCTGGATGGGCGAATATCACAAATAGATGTCACCTGAACGTAGTCAGGATTAATTGCGCCCATCAACACGCTGCCTTCGTCGCCGGTTCCGATAACGCAAACGCGGACGGGGCGGTTGGGACGTCCGTAACCGAAGTACATCGCTCCAACGCCTGCGGCGGTGACACCACCAGCGGCGATGGTTCGGACGAGAAAGTCTCGTCGATTCATTTTTTCGAACGCGGTAACAGAAGAGTAATAGTTATCGCGGCCGACTTCTCGTTCTTCAGGTGTTAAGTTGATCATCTGATCCCTTTTGATTCAAAGTGAATTTTGGGTTGTTTGTTAATGAGTGAGTCGAGGAAGCGGGCTTTCTCTCTAGATTCGAAAAGCCCGCGAGTCCAACTAGGCCGAGGCGGTTCTGGCTTGATTGCCGCCGTTGTTTTCAAGTTCTGCTGCACGCCTGGCGGCTTCGGACGATTTTGCAGGGAAACTAAAGAAGTAATCCAGCCCGCCGAATCTTCCAGCCCCCGTCGAAAAGATCACCAAACAGGCCATCAATTCAATCGCATACAAATAAGTCGGATCCGTGCCAGGAATCCAAGGCGGTTGTGTCAAAATCACGGAAACCAAAAACATTGCGGCCGCCAGCGAGGCTAACCGTGAAAACAGCCCGAGAATCAACAGGACACCGACAATGGTATCGAACCATGGAATGATTCTGTCGACCCATTTCACGAAACTGTTTTCCTGATCAAAGTGCCGGTCGAGCTTGAATTCAGGACGAGTGATCGCGGCAGTGGAACTTGAGAACGGGTTCTCGACGACTTGTTCTTCGATTGCCAAACTACTGATTTGAGACTCCAACGAATCCCAAATGCCGGTGACTTCAGCAGTCCAACCGTTCAGCTTTTTCGCCCGATCGTCGCTGATTGTTTTTACCTGACCACGAAGCGAATCAACGTACAGCGCGACGTCTTCTCGGTTTTTTCCATCACGCTCAAATCCGTTCAATCGCCCGGCCGTTCCAAAATGCGAAATCAACTCGATTTTATTGACCGCTAACCAATCCTCCAATTGTTCTTGATGATCGATCAGAATTTCTTCCATTCGTACCTGTTGAGATTGGACCTGCCGGATTTTTTCTTCATCAGCCGCCACTTCTTTTTGTAGCGAGAGGATGTCAACAACCTCGTCACCTGATTCGTTTGCGTCGCGAATGGTTTTTGCAACTTCATCGCGATGTTCCACGAGACGTTTCAAAAGTTCTTCGCTACCAAATCCGTAATAGCGATTGGATTCGGTAATGAAATCATCCCAAATCGCGAACGTTAGTTTGGTGTTAACCGAGTACGTCTTTTTGCCATCGACGACATTTTCTTCGACGCATAGTTTTTCGCGTCCCTCGGGGTCGTCGAGCATCTGTTTGAAGTAAGGTGCAAACGGCCCCTGCGCTCCGGCAAGAAAGTACTTGGAAGTAAATCCGTTCTTAAGTTTGTTCGTGCCTTCTTTGTAGAAGTGGTAGCCGACTACCAATCGAAGAAGCATCAGAAACAAAAAAGTCAGGGCAAGTTGAAATTTTGAAAGTTCGGAAAACAGGGCTTCTACTCCAAAATCAGTCGCACGAGTGAATTATTGCTACGCGTATTTTTTTGACAAGCAATTCATTTGAGCGAGGGACAATCGTTTCGAACCACGATCGTGGCCCGGTAAACATTTCAGTGAGACTCATTATGCTTGATCGGCTTGATTTCGCCAAGGATTGCTGCACATTCGCGAATGTGTTGGTGAATTCGTTCAGGTCACCAGCCACAACATGTGCAAATCGAATAATCGGTCGGTTGATTCGTTCACAGAACGGACCGAATCGGATTTCGATCTTAGTTGAGACTATCAAATCTCTCGAGCGTTCTTTCCATTTGCTTGCGTTCTTCTTTTCCCATCTCGGTCAGTTTGGTCTCAAGCTGAATCTTGTGGTGCATGACTTTTTCACTGTCACCAAGTTTTTCGTGACAACGAATTAAGATCTTATGCAACAGGACATTGTCGGGACGTTTTTCAGAAACGTAAGTAAAATCGGCGACGGCTTTTTCGTATTGCTGCCGCTTTTCAAAATAGATGCCACGAGTTTGGTAAAGCTCAGGGGATTCAGGAAATAGTTCGATCGCGAGATTTATCATCTCAAACGCATTGTTGAGCTTGCCTTGATGGTCTTCGACGGCAACCCGAATCAACATATCGATCACACGCACGACCCCTTTAAGCTGCCCGTCCGCCAACCGCCAATGTTTCTCGCCTTCGACGATGTTGCCTTTTGAAATTTCAAGAACACCGACCAAGCCATGAACCACGCCTGACGAATCGCCACCGATAACGGCATTGCGAAGCCAAAGCTCATTGATTTCCGACGGCCAAACTACCTTCGACCCGTCCGCAGTTTCCGTGCCATCGCGAGTCTCGATTGAAACAAACTCCAACAGTTTGTTGTACAGAGATTTTTTTAAGGGATTGTTAGTGACGGCTTGGCAGAGCGAACGCAAGCGATAGGCATAATCTCGTTCGAGGTTCATGTCGATGAAGTCATCCGCTCTTTGTTCACCAATCATCGAAGCGATTTGATAAACCGCCCGTTTCGACTCAATATTTCTCACCAGATCGAGTGCATCTTTGGCTATTTTTTCTGCCCGACCGTAGTCATCTAAGATCAAGGAACATCGAATCATCGAATACCAAAGATCGATGTTGTCTGGCTGGTTTTCGGCATTAAGTCGAAGCTCGTTGATCCACTCTAGCGATCGGTTTCTCGCTAAATTTTCATCCCCTAATTCCAATTGCAATTCAATCATCGTGGGAATGGCTCTTAATTGATACCGATACCTGATCGGCCCATCCAAGAGCACGTCATAATATTTTTTAGCCTGAGCTCGGTTCTCCAAATATTTCGGTGAACCTTTGGCGAACTCTTCAGCTTTGTCCATGTAAATTCTGGCAAGCTGATAGTTAGCATTTAGATTGTTAGCCTTAGCCTCAACTGCAAAGCTCAAGTGCTTTGTTACCATCGCACTTTTCGCCTCTTCATCCAAATCCAACAACTGGGACCGGAGATAGTAAGCGGCAAGCCAGATGTGCCCCATGTCAAATCCAGTCTGCTCTTCTGGAGCGATCGAAGTCATGACGTTGAGTGCGGCATCTACCTCCCCGGCGGCTTCTTTTGCCAACCCCAGTTTGTATTTAAACGAATCTTCGTCTGGTTTTATTTCAACGAGTTTTTCAGCGAAAGCAACGGCGTATTCAGGGTGCTCGGGATACTCCTTGTTGTGGTAATTGATATAGCCTTGATTCGCTCCCAGCATCCGACCTTCGGTGTTGACCATATCCGCAATTAACAAGGCTGCGAAAAATCCGAACAAGATTGTCATTGCAGGAATCGCACGGAGAAATGCGAAACCAGAGCGGGTCGACGTCCAAGCCTGAATTATGAAAAGAAAGAACCCGAGCATCAAGCGAAACGGCAATGTCAGCCAACGCCACAGGCAATTCATAAACGGCTGGTCAGAGCTAAGCGTTGGATCATTGGCAACCAATTCATCAACGAAATTTTGAACCGATACCAAGGGCTTGAGCATGACATCCAAAACGGACTCTCTCCCGAAGTTGTCACTACCGTCTTGATGTTTTTGAGAACCCATACTCGCGCTATTCTGAAATATTCAAAAGAATGATTGGCTTGTGAACCACTTGAGGACTGCAATCGCCGAAAACTAAGGCGTCTGGACCGGCTTGCCAGTTTTACGCCGTAACGCTTCTTTTCGATCCAACTGCTCCAAACGGTTGATATAGGCGCTTGCATTAATTCCATCTGCCTCGCAACATTTGATCAACGCTTCAAGAATGCGACGGTTTTCAGAACGGGCTCTTAGCGCTTTTTCGAATTGCAATATCGCGTCTGTCATTTTGTTCAATTGCATTAGCGCGTGCCCTTTGGTGTCATGAAACGAAGACATGCTATCTTTATATCTAACCGCATCACGGGGGAGAAATTTGATCGCCTCGTCAACTAGCTTGAGAGCCCGTTCAGGATTGGGATTGTCACCGACGAGGTAGGTATAGGCCAAATTATTCAGGATAGCTGGATTTCGCGGGTCCTTCGATTTTGCCATCCTAAAAAATCGAAGCGCCGGAGCGTATTCAGATTTTGATAACGCTTGAGTGCCCAATTCATTGAGAACAATCGGCGGAGTGTTGGAGAACTTCTTCGTTGGGTAATACAATTTCCTTGCTTCGGCCGCTTCTTGTGAGTCACCGCCACCGATTCGAACAATCTGTTCAAGCACCCTCGCGTTGGTTGGGTCATACCGAAACGCCTTTTTCAAGTAGCTTAATCGTTTGGCAACAAACTTAGGATCACCGTCTTTTACCGTTGTCATCTGAGACAAATAAACGCTTGCCAACAAACGTTCGGCCCAAACTCGTTTACCTTCGCCACCTTCAGCCGCGGCTTGCTTTTTAATCTCCTCAAGAAGGCGAGTCTCCGCCATTTCATAATTTTGCAGGCGTTGAAAACATATGATCAGCGAACGCCACACATTGCTTCGCTCGGAATCTGACAAATCTTCTTCGGCAATCTGTTTGTCAAATTCTGTGATCGCCTCATTCAGAACCGCGGAGTTTCGGTCTTCGCGTTTAAGTTTTACGTTCAGCTCGTAAAGGGCAGAAATGTACTTCGGTTTTTTCTTGGGCTTGCTTCGAAAAAGGTCAAGGTAAACGTCGTAGGCTTTCGAGTTATCCTCAAAGAAGATCAACATCGACGCTTTAATTTGTTTCGCCAATTCATGGTCCTGGTCTCGGCGCAAACAATGCTCGGCATGCTGCAACGCCATACGGCGACTCTTTATGAACTTGCTGCGATCTTTAAGCGGCACTCTCAAATACATTTTTGCCAACCAAATGTGGCCCAGACCGTACCCTGGCTCATCCAAAGGAGAAATCTTTCTCATCAAAGCTTCTCTTCGAGCCACGTCGCCTTGTTCACCTGCAACGAGAGCCAAGCTGTAGAGATACTCCGGATTGTCTTTGCTTAGTGAGATTAGTTTTTCAAGGTAGATCGATTCTTCTTCGCGAAGTTTTTCCAACTCAATGACGCGTGGGTCATCTTTTGAAATGATCGCCGAGTTTTCGTCTTCTGGCGCTGTCCGCTGGGATGCACGAAGCATTCTGGCTTCACGGTTTAGCTCTTTGACCAACACTTTTTTCTTCTCGCCACTCTCCTCGGCTTTGAATCGATAGCTGTCTTCGAGAGAATTCGCCATTCCGAATTGAGCCCAACACAGAATTGCGACCCCGGCTAACGCAAGCAAGATTGATGGCAAACCCCAGTACAGAGCATTGCCACGTGTGGACTCAGGATCAAGCATTGGGAATTTTCTGAGAGGTGGGAGTCGGGGATTCAAAGCGAAAATGACAGCTAACCCATATAGTTTAACTCAATCACCCTGTTTGCTCTAGCGAACATTTTTTCAACACCATTGGAATCAAACAAACAAAAATCAAACATGTGTTCGATCACTTTTGACTGACCGTACGAAAGTGCCACTTCGCTCGGTTGTTTAAGTTTTTGAAATTTCTGTGTTCGAGACACCAAAGAAAAGCCAGCCTTTTAATCGCTGGGGAACTTTTGGAGTTGCAAAGTGTAATCCCCGTTTCTTCCGGCATTCAACAGCATCCCAATCAACCTGTTTTACGCATTTGAACATACAAGAATGCAATCAGGATCAACCATTAAAACGCGGACGCTCCGTATATCTGCGAAAATCCTCAGAATCCGCAAAAGTCCCCAACCATCCAAGCCGAAAAACAGAATGGGCAGGAATGTTCTTTGCCGCAACATGACTCAATATGCGTCGAATGTGACCCATGAATTACAAATTCAAGATCAATTTAGTTGCCATCGTGGCTACCCTTTCTGGAACTCTCAGTGCTTGCCAAGCTGTGCAAGTCGAGGGGCAATTACCATTTGGATCTGGTGTGATCCGACCGGCAGAACCTCCGATGGTTGGAGCTTTTGGTGCGGTTCGGCCAGCGATTCCGACAAGAGAGCCTGGACAAGACTACGCTCTGCCGCCAATTGTTAGTGCGGACAGTTCTGGTTCTAGTGCATCTCAGCAGATGTTGGAAAACGTCCCTCCAATTGTTACGCCTGGACAGGCTCGCACTGACAATCCTCCGATGATGGCGAACGTTCCGCCAATCGTCCCACCTATTGTGGTGCCTGACCAAATGGGTCAGCCAGCAACGGAGGTTCCGAAATCGGGACCTGAAACAGGTTACCCGAATCAAACTCCTGGTTTGCTTTACCACAAGAACCAACGATTTGCCCGAGCCGATGATTCTCAAGAATCCAACGCACCGGCGATCGTCGACCAGCGAACATACGACCAACAAGCACTTGCCCAACCGCTCCCGACGCCTTCGATGAAGAGCCCGATGGAGATCGCAAGTCAAATGAGTGCAATGCCTTTGCCGAAACTTCAGGCACCACTTGAGTACGAACCTTCCTACGAAGACGGGCCAATGTTTGCTCCATCTCAAATGGAATTGGACTCGTCGCAAATCGAAGTCGGGTATGCAACCAACGGAACTTCAACCGAAGACGTTTCCGAATTGGCACAAGCTGCTCAGTGGCGAAACGGAGCAGGTTCTGGAAATGGAATCTCCTCCGGCGGAGTGCCGATCTATCAAAGCTCTGCACCAGCCTTAGCAATGCCTCCGATCGTTCAAGGTGCGGATTCGTCATCGCAAGTTCCGATCGTTCAAGGAAACACTGCACCGATGCCACCAATCATTGGAGCAGAAAGCCAAATGATTTCACCGGCACCGATGCTTAGCTCTCCACCACCGATGGCCAACTCGGTCATGTCTCAGCCAATGCAAACTGCGATCGACCCTAGCTACGGCCAAACTTACTTCAACGCTCCCTCAATGGAAGCACCTGTTATCTCTAGCCCTGGCTGTTCAAGCTGCAACAGTTCAGCTTGTGGAGGCGGATGTTCATCCGTCACTTCAATGGCTGGTTCCGGGATGGCGGGCGGTGGATGCTCAAGCTGTAGCGGTGGCGGATGCAACGATTGCGGAATCGCCAACTCAGGATTGTCAGTATCAAATTGCCCAGGTTGTGGTGATTCTGGTTGTTGCAATCAAGAGACCGTTACCAGTCGCTTTAACAGTTGCGGCTCGATTTCAGGTGCACGACGTTACCTGTTGGCGGACGCTTTGTTTTTCACACGAGACGATGGCCTGATCGCAAACTCGAATTTCGGCGCTCTGAATAGTTTCGACTACGAAGCAGGTGCCCGAATTACTTTGGGATCACGAAGCGATTCAACACGAGGCCGCGAGATCTCTTACATGGGCGTTTTACCGCTTGAGGAATCCACTTTTCGAACTGACGCACTTGCACGCATGAATGCTCGGTTCAGTGGAGCAGATGGTTTCTCCGGAATAGAGACGAGTGCCTTCCGAAATTCAGTCGAACAGACTGAGTCGAAAGAAACTAACATTCACAGCCTTGAATTCAACCAAGTCCGCTGGGGCTGGGACGTTGTGAAAACGTTTGTCGGTATGCGTTACTTTTATCTTGACGATAGCTACCAAATGACAAGCCGAAACAATCTCGGCGAGACTGGCAGCTTTTCATTGGAGACCAACAACAACATGATCGGCCCACACATCGGTGGTGAGCTGTTCTACGATGTTGGTTACCGATGGTCGTACTCAGTCATTGGAAAAGCCGGCGTCTACGCAAACTTCAACAAGGTTGACACTTCATTGATCAACAACGGAGCACAGTTCATCAATGTTGAAGACGACAACGTGACCGTGGCTGGTTCATTGGAGCTTGGCCTGATTGGGCACTACCAACTAACGCAACGCTCACGTTTGCGTGCTGGCTACCAGTTGCTATGGCTGGGCGAAGTTGCATCTGCATCGGACAACTTTAATCCGGTACTCACTCCGACGACTGGAACATCCAGCAGCGACTCGGACGACATGTTCTTCCACGGACTATCGGTTGGACTTGAAATTTACCGTTAGTCGATGATTGAAAA
>JBGCDK010000049.1:0-32085 GCA_045105295.1 Mariniblastus sp. | reverse complement strand
AAACCAATGATTTGCGTTTTCAACAAAGTCGATCTCTACCAGCCTGCGGAAAAAGAAAAACTAACGGAGATGATCAAACAGCGTTTGGATGGCTTGGTTCCTCCCAATCACTTTGTCATGACCGTCGCCGATCCGCGAGAAATTGAGTACGTCATCGAGCAGCCCGACGGATCTTCGAAATCAGAATGGCGAAAACCAGAACCGGATGTGGAACAACTAAAAGCCATCATTCTTGATACGCTTGAGAAGGAAGGGCTTGGCCTAATCGCGCTCAACGCTGCAATGTATGCGGCTGACAAAAGCGATCGCATCTCGGCGATGAGAGTCGAGCTTCGCAACCGCAGGGCCGATCAAGTGATTTGGACAATGGCAGCAACCAAAGCCGTTGTGGTGGCGGCCAATCCTGTTCCGATTTTCGATATATTTGGCGGACTGGCAGTGGACGCATTGATGGTCATCACCCTCGCCAAAGTTTACGGACTTTCGTTTTCGATGACGCAGGCGCGTGGACTCGCCAAAACCATCGGAGCGGCGGGTGGAATCTACGCGTTGGGTGAACTAACGAGCTGGGGCGCGAGCGCGTTTAAATTGATCACCGCCACCCTCGGCACGCCTTTGACATTCATCCCGCAGGGAGCCGCTGTCGGATTCGCGTCCTATGTCATTGGCAAATCAGCCAAGCATTATTTCGAGCAAGGCGGATCGTGGGGAAGCGGTTCTGCGAAATCCGTTGTGAAGGAAATCCTGGCGACGACTGACAAAGACTCTGTCGTCAGCCACCTCAAAGACGAAATTCGCCAAAAGCTGAATTGGAATCGGCACAGTTCCAAGTAGCTCGATGTCCTTAACCCAACCCACACAATCGTTCCAATCAGACTTTGCGAGGGTTGTCACTAAAACGTTCATGGTTTTGTACAGCTCGATCCATTTTGTGACCTATGATTCTGGAGAGGCGGGGTTTTTTCTCCTACTTTCCCAATACGAATTCGTTCTAAACAAAATGATCCACAAAATAAAAACATCTTGCGGAAAGCTTGTGCGCGAGGAAGACGGTCCGACAACTGTTGAATATGCGTTATTGATCGCGACCATCGCGGCGTTCTGCATGTCCTCCATCTTCACGACTGGTGAGTTCCAAAAAGTTCTTTGGTTCGACACCGCGACCACGATCCAAAATCTACCATAGCGTCGAAATGGAATGCATCCCGTTTCGCTCAAGTTTGAGCGGAACGGAATCTGTCCCAGAACAAACTTCAGCAGTTTCCCAAGAGTTCCCGATGAAAATCGGGCAACTTTTTTTCTCATACTACTGCGCCAATCAATGTCACTTACTGTGAAGGGAATGAACTTTTCCTTTGACGACACCGGATTGATTTCTCCCTCTCGACGTTAAACTAAGCATCGTTCGTATCGATCGACCAAGATCAAGAAACGGAATGGATTTCCTTTTACTTGAATTTCGTTTCGCGTGAATTTCGTTTGGCCGAGGTTAGGTTTGAATTCTACATCTGATTCCCCCAAGTCCGTCTTGTTCGTGTGCCTCGGTAACATCTGCCGCTCTCCAACAGGCGAGGGCGTGATGCAACACTTAGTGAACCAACGTGATTGCTCGGAACTAATCGACATTGATTCTGCCGGGACCATCGGATACCACGAAGGCAAACCTGCGGATTTTCGAATGCAAGCCGCCGCTCGGAAAAGAGGATACGACCTAACCAGTCGCTCGCGGAAAATCGTTTATGGGGACCTCGAAAATTTCGATCTAGTTGTCGCAATGGACCGAGACAATCACGCGGATATTCTCTTGGTTCACCCCGAACCCAAAACCAACATTAAGATGTTGAGCGATTTCCTGGGAGACGATTGGCCAACCGATGTTCCCGATCCTTACTACGGTGGTGACGAGGGGTTTGAATACGTTCTCGATATGATCGAAGCGGCTTGCCCAAAAATTCTCGAACACTTGCTTTCGCAACCTCCGGAAACCACTGATTAAAATTCAAAACTGAGCGGATAACACTGAGCAAATAAATTTAAAGCAGTAAAATTGAACGGAGCTTGAGCTCGCCTACAACTCAAGCCACCTGCTAACAAGCCTTCACAAAATCTTTCTCCAGCAAAACCATCGCCGTTTGAAAGCAAACATTGTCCAGCGAACTGTTCCAAGCGATTGAAGAAATAATCGAGAAAGAGACCTCGCAAAGATCCATCATTCAATCTGTCCGCCCCACGACAGGAGGCTGCATCAACGACACAGCCGTCGCGACGCTGAACGATGGCAGAGAATTTTTCGTGAAATCCAATCACAAGGCTCCCGAGCTATTTGGCTCCGAATCCATCGGGCTAAAAGCCATTCGAAAAACCAATACGATTAGAGTGCCTGAAGTCGTGGGTACGACTATCACACAATCAGGCGTGGGAATTTTAGTTCTGGAAAAAATTGATTCCACACTACCCAACAGTAACTTCTTCGAAAACTTCGGACGCAAGCTCGCTGAACTGCATCGAGTTGGCGTCAGTGAAAAATTCGGATTCGAAGCTAACAATCACATCGGCCAAACCCGACAAATCAACTCTTGGGATGACGATTGGATCCAATTTTGGTCCGTCAATCGAATCGGATTCCAACTCGATTTGGCAAGTCGAAATGGCTATGCGACCCGCGACTTGACTGAGGGCTGCGAAAAAGTCAATCGACGGCTGGAACAATTGATCGGTAGAAATGAAGTACCACCTTCCTTGATTCACGGCGATCTCTGGTCAGGGAATTTCATGGTTTCACCTGACGGACAGCCTGTTCTCGTCGACCCAGCAGTGTACTTTGGTGCTCGAGAAACTGAATTTGGAATCACAACGTTATTCGGCGGATTCGATTCTCGATTCTATGCTGCCTACAATGAGCGGTGGCCGATGCCAGAAGGTTGGCAAGATCGAGTTGAGATCTATAAGCTTTACCATTTGCTCAACCATCTGAATCTATTCGGCACCCGCTACCTCAGTAGTTGTTTTGAGATAATCAAAAAATTCGATTAGAGCCTGAAATTCAAAAGGCTGATTCGAAACTGCAAACCGAACCAACACACACTTACAAAGTTCAAAAAATGAAACGCAGCCTCTTCACCATTTGTTTTGCCTTAGCTTGCATGTTTTGCGTTGCTCAAACCTCAACAGCCCAAGATTCGTCTGAACTTGAGAAAGACGAAGCGACCGTTCGTTTCGCAACTTTCAACATTTCATTCAATCGAAAAACGGAGGGCAAACTTAAATCAGATCTTGCCAAAGGCAAAATGCTTAACCCGAGACGAATCGCGGAGATCATTCAACGTGTTCGGCCAGATGTCTTGTTGCTCAATGAGTTTGACTACGATCCTGAGGGCGAAGGCATCAGACATTTCGCCGATAAATTTCTCGGAGTGTCCCAAAATGGTCAACCAGCAATCGAGTACGAGTTCGTTTACCACAACGCTGTAAACACGGGCGTGGATTCGGGTTTTGATCTAGATGGCAACGGAGAATTAAAGACAGGCAACGACGCGTTTGGTTATGGAATTTTCCCTGGCCAATACGGAATGGTAGTGCTATCCAAATACAAGATCGACACAGAAAACATTCGAACATTCCAAAAATTTCTGTGGAAAGACATGCCGGGATGTCTTTGGCCTATCAAGCCAGCCTCGAACACTCCGTACTACAGCGATGACATCAAAAACGTGTTTCGACTTTCCTCTAAAAGCCATTGGGATGTACCGATCGTAGTTGGCGAGAAAACCATTCACTTTCTCGTCGCACACCCAACGCCTCCGGTTTTTGACGGCGATGAAGATCGCAATGGAAAACGTAACCATGACGAGATTCGCCTGTTTGCCGATTACGTGACGCCTGGAAAATCAGCCTATATTTATGATGACTCTGGCAAAAAAGGCGGACTGGCAGAAGGCGTACATTTCGTTATCGCGGGTGACATGAACGCGGATGAATCCGATGGTGACAGTGCCGACAACGCAGCGGAGTTGTTGACCAAACACCCTTTGATCAATCATGACATGCCCCCTAAAAGTGAAGGTGGTCCGTACTACTCACAAAAGCAAGGTGGTGTTAACGAAAACCACAAAGGAGACCCCGCGTTCGACACAAGCGATTTCAATGACCGCAGTTCTGGCAACATGCATATCGATTATTGCCTGCCATCGAAAACGTTGACCATTAAACGATCGGGAATTTTTTGGCCAAAGCCAGATCAACCGGGTGCCGATCTCATCAAAGCAACGGACCACCGAATGACTTGGGTGGACCTCGAAAAATAGCCGCATTTTTGCGGAGGACTTAGCTCGACACGGACTAAGCAACTCTCAACTACGCATAAAAAAACGCTGCCGGGATACCAACAACGTTTTTGTTTTTCATCAGACGCGAGCGAGTCTTACTTGGAAGCCATTTCCATGTTCTCGCCGTTTTTGACTTTCTCCATCCAAGGATCCAAGTCCTCGAACATTTTGCCCGGGTTGCCTTCGAAAACACGGCCTACCAACAAGTCCGTGAGATTCTTTGCGTGCTCTGGATGCTGTTTCATGAACGCACCAAAGCTGAACTCTTTGGTGTAAAACGCGCGTACCAGTTTTCGAATCCAATGGACGCCGCCCTCGTAATCTTTGGTCCAACGACCGATTTGTTTTTTGGAAACGTCGCCGTTGTGCAGACCCTCCGCAATCGCCTCACCGGCCATGACTCCAGATTTAAGAGCCAGGAAAACTCCAGACGAGTAAATTGGATCAATAAATCCACCTGCGTCACCGACCAACACCCAGCCGTCGCCAGCTTGTTCTTTAGTTGTGTAGGAGAACTCCTTGGCGACATGGAATCGACCTCGCTGCGTTGCATCTAACAGTCGCCGTTTGACACCGGGGCAGTTTTTGATTTCGGCTTCGAAAGTTTGCTGTGGAGAACCACCACGTTTCAGCAGGAAATCATTGTCGCCAACAAGTCCAACGCTGACTGTTCCGTCTCCCAGTGGGATGTACCAAAACCATGCGTCCTTTGATTCGGTGTGTAGGATGCAGGTTACTTCTGGATTGTCGCCACCCGCCCGGACCGCATTGTCGAAATACCCCCAGACCGCAGCCTTTCGCAAATCTGAATAGTACTCTTTTAATTCCATTCGATTGGCCAGCATGGACGATTGGCCAGAAGCGTCGACGATAACCTTCGCAACGACCTCTTGCTCTTTGCCTTCGGGAGTCACCAGCGTCACTTTGTGTGGTGATTTTTTTCGAATCTCGATGTCGAGAACTCTGGTTTCATCAGAGCAAGTCGCGCCGCGGTTAAAAGCCGTTTCGTAAAGCAAATGATCAAACTTCTCACGTTGGACGTGATACGAAAGCGACGCCGGCCCTTCATCGTGCTCCGAGAAAATAAATGGCATCGTTTCTTTGTCGCTGCTACTGACAAACTGAACGCCGTTCTTACGCGTGAATCCGACTTTGTCGAGTTCGTGCAAAATCCCAAGCCGTTCAAACAACCAGTAGGTTTCTGGCATCAGCGACTCGCCGACGTGGAATCGGGGCATCTTGTCTCGCTCGACCAACAACGTTGAGTGGCCTTGTTCTGCAACAAGCGCTGCCGTGGCACAACCGCCTGGCCCGGCTCCAATGACAATACAGTCGTAACTTCGGTTTGCGATCATCGTTGTGTGTCCAATAATTTTAAGTCGTGAGCAATGGCTCTAACGGCTATGAAAGTTTCGAATGTGAACTCAAGCTTCGGCAAGCTATCGGAACGATTTGCCCCTGTGCCGAATCTTCCAGTCTAATCGGTTTGGTAAAACAGGGGCTGTTCAATCTAGTACGGCATTTTCCCCTTTTTAGATTCTACTCAAACCGCAAAAATGATGGTCTTTTTAACGCATACACGTCTCAAATCGGCAGTTCTGATGATTCAAGACAAATTTCGGCCCAAATTCGGCAGTTTAGGGTCGGTTTGAGGACGAACTCAACGAGATTACGCCAAAGTGAACGAATATCGATTCGCTTCAAAATTGTCGCAGGACCTAGATTCCTTGCCTTGATTGAAAGAAAATTGATCCAGCAGATTCTCCCTGCAAACCAAATTAAAGAACAGACTTAACTGACCGTTTTTCAGAAACCTTCTTTTAGGATTTTGCGACACGCTCAAAACTTGATGGAATCAAAAGTATGAATTTCTTGGCGGCAATTTTTTCTTCTCGACAGTGCACTTTTACGCGAGAACTTCTCGTGGTGGCAATGGTGTTAAGCGTTTCGATTTTCACTTGGAATGCAAACGCGCAATTGGCTGATGCAAAACAGGCGCGAGAAGTCAAAAAAGAATCGATCGAATCAACGTTTTTCTCCAATGCGAGGCAGTTGACGTTTGATGGCAAGCGAGCCGGCGAAGGTTACTTTAGCGGTGACGGTTCATTGCTTGTGTTTCAAAGTGAACGACGAGCGGACAATCCGTTCTTTCAAATTTATTTGCTAGACCTTGAGACCGGAGACTCAGAAGCCATTTCGCCCGGCCACGGCAAAACAACTTGCTCTTGGGTGCACCCCAACAATAACCTTGTCCTCTACGCTTCGACGCAAGACGATCCCGAAGCCAAAGCCAAACAAAAAGCTGAACTTGAGTTTCGAGAATCTGGTGAAGTCCGTCGTTACTCGTGGGACTACGACGAAACGTATGAGTTGTACGCATTCGACCGCACAACCAAAAAGTACAATCGTCTTTCTGACGCCAAAGGCTATGACGCCGAAGCCTCTTACTCCCCCGACGGAAAACTGATCGCGTTTGCTTCCAACCGCAACGGTTACTCAAAACCGCTGAACGACGAGCAAAAGAAAATGTTCGAGACCGACCCAGCATACATGATGGACATTTTCATTATGAATGCGGATGGTTCAAACGTGCGACAATTGACCGACGTACCCGGTTACGATGGCGGTCCATTTTTCTCACCGGATGGCAAACGAATTTGCTGGCGACGGTTCACCGAAAATGGACTCCTTGCTGAAATCATGACGATGAACATCGACGGTTCAGACCAAAAACAGATCACCAAGATGAACGCGATGAGCTGGGCTCCGTTTTACCATCCGTCGGGAGATTACTTGATCTACACGACAAACAAGCACGGGTTTGGAAATTTTGAGTTGTACCTCGTTGCAGCCGATGGCAAATCTGAACCGATTCGTGTGACTGACACCGACGGTTTTGATGGACTCGCCAGTTTTACCCCTGACGGGAACAAACTGACTTGGACTTCCAATCGCAATGCGAAAAAAGAATCTCAAATCTATCTCGCTGACTGGAATCATGCTGCCGTCAAAGAACTGATGATGGGCACGAAGCCTTCGGCAGAAGAAACCGAAGCTTTTGAAACGGGTGTTGAATCAGCTAAACAAGCCAACGCAGATTTCGACCCACGCGACATCATGCGACACGTGGACTTCCTCTGCCGAAAAGAACTCGGCGGTCGGATGACAGGTTCGTCCGGCGAAAGAAAAGCGACAGCTTACGTGGCCGCGTACATGGATCATTTGGGTTTGGTACCTGCGGGCGACAACGGGACTTGGTTTCAAAAATTTGATTTCCCAGCAGGTGCTGAGCTCGGCCCTTCCAATCGGTTGGACCTAAGAATCGGTGACGACACGAACGCGCTGACCATCGATAAAGACTGGCGACCACTTACTTTTTCTGGCAACGTCGAGATTGACATGTCAGAGGTTGTGTACGCGGGGTACGGCATCGTGGCTCCTGAGAAGAATGGCCACGAGGAGTACGATTCGTACGTTCATCTCGACGTTAAAGACAAATGGGTCATGGTTTTCCGCTTCGTTCCTGAGAACGTCGACGAGGAAACACGGCGCCACTTTCAATTCTATGGCGAGCTTCGCAAGAAAGCTTTTTTTGCACGTGACAAAGGCGCCAAAGGCTTAATCGTCGTCAGCGGTCCCAACTCAACCGTTCGAAATCAATTGGTGGCGATGCAAAACGATTTCTCACCTAGTGGCTCCAGCATCGCGGCGATCAGCGTTACCGATAACGTTGCGGCTCAAATGTTCGAAGCAGCTGGCAAAGACCTCAAAACGCTTCAAGACAAACTTGAGGACGGCGAACCTGTCATGGGTTTCGACCTTGGTGGATTCACTGTCGGCGGAAACGTCAGCATCAAAAAATTGACTGGCAAAGGCCGTAACGTTGTTGGCCGATTGCTGGCTGGCGACAAACCAAGCAAGGACGCAGTCATTGTGGGCGCTCACATTGATCACTTGGGTGCAGGTAAATCCAACAACAGTCTTGCGAAGAACGACGAGAAGGGCAGTATTCACTTTGGCGCCGATGACAATGCGTCGGGAGTTGCAGCCACACTGGAGATCGCCGAGTACATTGCCAGCCAGAAACGTGCGGGGAAAATCAAGCTGAAACGAGATATTATTTTTGCTGGTTGGTCGGGAGAAGAACTGGGCCTTCACGGTTCGCAGCACTACGTTGACTCGATCAAAGTCGAAGTCGTTCCCGCCGAAGCCAAAACGGCTGAGCCAAAACGTGACACATCGCACGACTTTGTTTTGGGCGTCACGAAATCGGGTGGAATATTGCTTAATGGGAAACCATCAAAGTTTACCGAGATCAAAGGTTCATTGCAGTTCATCGCAAAGAGCTACCCTACGTTTGAAGTTGAAATTGCGACCAGTTCTGAATCGCCAACTGATAAGGTTGAGGAATTGACCAAGTTCGTGAAAGAGCAGGGGATCAAAACGATCAAGCTGACAGATCTTAAACCTGTAGCCTCCGAGAAGATGTTCGAAACCGGAATCGTTGCGGCTTTGAACATGGATATGGTTGGACGTATGAAAGACAAAGTCATCTTGCAAGGCGTCAGCAGCAGCTCGTACTGGCCTGGCGTTGTGGAATCGAAAAACGTTGTCGTTGGCCTGCCCGTCGCACTCGACAATGACGTTGATTTGCCAACCGATGCAAGCTCGTTTTACCGAGCCGGCATTCCAATCCTGTCTGCATTTACCGGCTCGCACACTGACTATCACACGCCGCGAGACACTCCGGAAAAATTGAACTACCCGGACGCTGCTCGAATTGCACGCTTGATGGGATTGGTCACTCGATCGCTTGCGACCACCGACACTCCGCCGGTCTATGTCAAACAACAACCGAAACCCAAAGTTGCCTCTCGCAGCGGTCAACGTGCGTACCTCGGAACGGTGCCATCCTACGGAGATGATGTCGTGGGTGTAAAACTTTCGGAAGTCTCCGCTGGTTCTCCATCTGAAGAAGCGGGAATCAAAGGCGGTGACATCATCGTCGAACTTGCTGGTAAGAAAATCGAGAACATTTACGATTACACAGCGATCTTGGACGGAATAAAAATTGGTGATGAAACAATGATCGCAGTCATGCGTGACGGAAAACGTGTTGAACTGAAAATTACTCCTGGCTCTCGACAATAATCTGGCTGAATGAAAAAAAAGAACAAACGAAAAAAGAAGAAAACACCAGCCTCAAAAAAAATTGGTTCAACAATGGACGGATCCGTGCCAAGCGATGCAAAGAGCAAATCAAAACCGGCAGGAACCTCTGCCAATGCGGCTGTTGTCGATGAATCTGATCCGCCTCTCGAGGTAACGGCGGCGATTGACTCTCGTCCCAAAACCGAACCGCCGTGGGAATCCAAAATCTCACGCTATGTTTCGTTCGGTTTGCTGCTTGGCATTATCGTCATGGTGGGCATTCTTTTTTATGAGGTGATGGCAAAGTTCCTTGTTCCGTTGTTCTTGGCTGCAATTCTGGTGGTGGTGTTTCGCCCCTTGCACCGTTGGCTTCTCCAAAAGATGGGAGGCCGAGAAAAGTCGGCGGCACTGTCAACAACGGTTTTAGTTTTGCTGGCCGTGTTGCTTCCCATTGGAGCTCTGTTTGCGATTGCTGGCGCAGAAGGGCAAGCGATTTTTCAACAGTTCAACGCCACGAAGGTGACCGAGGGCGTCAAACAAATTCGGACAAACCTCAGCCTCGACATGCCGTCGCAAGCCAATCTGACTTTGATCAACCGAGAGCTTTTAAAACTGCAAGACGTGCCCGCACTGTCGGATTCAAGAAAAGACGAGCATGCCTCGTTATTGTATGAAATCGAGCTTTATGCGAAATCGCTGGCTGCGGAGCAGCAATTGGAGTGGCCGGAAAAATCCGGTGCAAGCGACCGCGGCGTTTCGGAATCAGAATCGAGCACCGATGCCATCAAAGCCCCCAAAGAAAAAGCAGCCACATCCGAATGGAAAAAATTCGTAAGCGGTCTATTCATTGCCAGAGAACTCAATTCGCAACTTCAATTCAAGGGCGATCCATCGCCTGAAGAAAAAAAGGACAGATTGGGTCAATCGCACGACTATCAACTTCAAGTGAATGATACAGCTGAGCACTTCGCAAAATTCAAAACGACGCTTTTAGGCGGAAAATCAAAATCTCGCTGGATCGAGCTTGCGAATCCATCGTCAGATCAAATGACGAAGTACGCCAGTCAATTCGTAGCTCTTCTCAAAGACAAACTACCGCAGATCGGCGGGGCCGGTCTTTCGTTTGCAGCAAGCCTACTCGTTGGAACGGCGATCATGATTATCGCCTTCTATTTTTTCTTGCTGGACGGACCGAGAATGATCGAGTCGTTCAAAGGGCTTTCGCCGATCGACGACGAACATGAACAAGAGTTGGTTGCCGAGTTTTCAAAAGTCAGCCGTGCGGTTGTCGTGGCGACTTTATTGTCCGCGCTCGTGCAAGGCATCTTGGCTGGGATCGGTTTTTACTTTTGCGGCCTCGACTCGATAATTTTACTGACCGTTCTCTCGGCGGTCCTAGCGATGGTACCGTTTGTGGGTGCTGCCGCGGTTTGGATTCCTTGCAGTTTGTATTTGTACTTTTTCGAAAACAATCTCACCGCTGCCGTTGGTTTGGCAGTCTATGGAGTTGCCGTTATTTCGATGGCAGACAACTTGATCAAGCCCTACATTTTGCATGGCCAATCCAACCTACATCCTCTGTTTGCGTTGCTCAGTGTCATCGGCGGCGTTGCGGCATTAGGGCCGATCGGAATTTTAATTGGCCCCATGATTGTTGCCTTCCTTCAAACACTGCTGAAAATCTTGCAACGTGAAATGATGGACATGGAAAAATGGGCGGAGGACCAGCCCTCAAGTTAGCCTAGGCCAACAGCCGAGTGGTGTTCTTCAAGTCCAATATTCGTTGCTCAATAAAAATTGCATGCCCGAGCTTTTTTGCAAGACGCCACCACCAGATGAACTTTCGTTATCGTTTGTTTCGGCGGTCAAAGCCCGTCAATTCGATGTTGTCGATAGGCTTTTGTCTGAGAATGCAACGCTTCGATCCAACATCGACGCACCATGGTTCTCTTTTGATTCGCCGGCAGTGGTGCAATGTAAAGACAGCGAATCAACGATCAGAGTTTTATTGAAGCACGGGGCCGACATCAATTGCAGATCACAATGGTGGGCAGGATCGTTTGGAGTCCTCGATGGAACCAACCCTCAAATGGTCCAGTTCTTGATCGAACGCGGGGCGCGTTTTGACATTCACTCGGCCGCCGAACAAGGCAACACCGAGCTTGTCCGCGACCTCCTCGATGCCGAGCCAGAACTGGTAAATGCGAGAGGCGGTGATGGGCAAACACCGCTTCATACTGCAGCGACGATTGAAGTTGTTGACCTTTTGTTAGAGCGGGGTGCAGATCCATCGCTTCGCTGCCTCGATCACTCAGCGACGGCGGCTCAGTATGCAGTCTCCAATCCGGAAAAATGTCATCATCTGATCGCACGCGGTTCGACGCCAGATATTTTCATGGCCTGTGCACTTGGTGACCGTGAAATGCTCGAATCTGTACTGGCTGAAGAGCCCGATTCAATTTCATCACGCATCGGCAGTTGCCCACATACCCAGCCCGTGGATCCAAGATCACACAATCATATTTACTTTTGGAAATTACTTTCCGCTGCGACTCCTTTGGAGATTGCGAGAGAATTCAACCAAACACACTTATACGAGGAAGTTTTTCGCCGCAGTTCACCAACGCAACAGTTCCTTGCGGCGTGCTGGGATGGGAATCGCGAAAGAGCGAAAACGGTGACGGAATCCAATTCCAATTTATTTGACAGCCTTTCCAATATCGAGAAAAAAGAGATGGCCCGCGCGGCCTGGGCCGGGAAACTTGAGTCAGTGCGTGTGATGCTGGAATTTGGTTTCGATCCACATTTGCCTGGCGACGAAAACTCAACACCGCTGGACCGTGCTTCGTTTCATGGTTTTCGCGAGGTGGTTGAATTGCTGCTCGAATACGATCCTAACCCGCCGCTTGATTTCAAAAACAGTTTCGGTGGCACGCCTCTGGGAGCCTGCGTTCACGGAGCAGTTCACAGCTGGATGCAAAATACGGATCATGTTGGAACCGCAAGAGCGTTGCTGAACGCTGGAGCCAACCCCAACTCGGACTGGCTGCCGGTGGAGAACCCTGATTTAGATCATCTACTCAGAGAGTTTTTGAACGACTGATGCAAAACGTATCGTTATTTTGGTGAAAGTGATTCAGCCGATACGGTTTCAAGCAACTGCGGTCCTTTTTCCAGGCAAACAAACAATGAATTTACCCAGCCTTTTAGTCCTGCTTAATCTGGTTTCAACTTGGTACATGGTCGGGCTCATTTGGATGGTGCAAGTCGTGCACTACCCTCTGTTCAAATCCGTTGGCCAATCTGAATTTGACTCATACCAAAAGAGTCATCAATTCCTGACGACTCTTGTTGTCGGTCCGCCAATGATTGTGGAACTTTTTAGCACCGTGTTCCTACTGATCTATCCGCCAACGCGAGATGCCAGAACAATGACCTTGCTGTACGTTGGGCTGGGATTGTTAATCGTAACTTGGCTTTCAACTGCATTCTTGCAGGTACCGTGCCATGGAAAATTGGAGCAGGGTTTCGACGCCCAAATTCACCAGCGACTTGTTTCGTCCAATTGGATACGAACCCTTGCGTGGAGCGCCCGTGGATTAGTGATCGGTGCAATTGTCTGGGGAATGTTAAATTCTCAAAAAGCCGCTTAGGTCAAAGCACCAGTTGACGAGGCCAAACTTAAGAATGCACTCGCATCACGAGACAGCCGCGCCAATTGACAGCCCGATTGGTTTGGCCTGCCCGAACTCGAACAATGAAAATTTAGCGACCCGAAAACGACTCCCAAGACTGGATTACATTCGACCGATTGATCAAGTACTGAACGACTGGATTGAACTTTCGTCCGCTATCGGTAACGCCGTTACAAATCTCTTCGGAGTTGACCCAAATATTTGAAGGGTCACTATCAAGCTGCTCCGCAACTTTTTGGCGATAAATTTCGACGTTGTAAAAAGAAATCTTGTTGTTTGTTTTTTCAAAATGGCTTGGCAACATATCGATGAATTCGAGATTCACTTGAGCCATGTTGGAAACGAGAAAATCACGTTGCCGATCAAGCCCCAGCTGCCACGCAACCTCACGGGTCGCTGATTCACGAAATGTCTCGCTCTCCAATCGTTGGGCGATCACAAAATCCAGCATCAGAGTCGTAGGATTCAAACGTGCCAGCCAACGTACGGTTTGGTTTTGGGTTTTCCGGATTAACGCGACTGAGAAGGCCAATTTGTCCATTGCTGATTTCCTGAGATCGTTGCCGTTTTGTTCTTTACCGCGAAAATATTGGAGTATTAATCGTACTTGGAAACAAGCTGTCGCTTCGCACCAAGTTCTCAAAATGCTGTGAAATTCCACACCCAAATTGCAGTTATGGCGATGGAAGTCAATCGACAGCTCTTCAACATTGCAATGTGAGAATAAATGCAGATCGGAAACCGAGTCACAGAGCACGACATCCGAAATTGGTTGGATGAGTCAGGCATGATTGGGCGAACTGCGGTCATCACAGAACTGGAGTTGCATGCGATCAAACGACCGGGCTGGGTTCAGGTGTTCCGATTCTGCGTCCGTGTAAAACAGAGACCAGAAGACGACGATGAAGACTCCACGCCGCCTTGGGTTGACCGTGTCGGTGTCGTGTTGGACGATGAGCGAAAGAAATCGCAAAATTCGAAAACTAAAATTTGGCTATTCGAATCAGAAGAAGAACAGATCGAAAAGCTGGCAGAAGTCTCCGAAGGGCTTATCACGTGTCGCAAAAACCTGTCAACCCAACCTGGTCAGTTGCTTTGGCTGGTTGGATTTTTTGTCTTTGTTCTATTAGGTATCGCTGTTGCCTCTTCATTCCAATGAAACGGTTCGGTACCTTGGAAGCACGGAACCCACCCAACCTCGGTTTTCGATCACAATTTCAATCGCATCTCAACGTGCTCAAATAAAAAACTACGCCATGGAAAATTCAAGCAAGGGAATCGAGGAATCTAGTCCAGATCAATCCAGCCCACCGCGCCCGAACTACATCAAACGAGTCGCACGACGGCTTGCCCTGTTTCCTTTCATTGTGATAGCCGGACTTTACTTACTCAGCATGACCGCTCCTGAACCAAACAATTTGGGTGCCACCGGCGGCCAACTCGCCAAATGTCCAGACAGTCCCAATTGCGTTTCAACCCAAGCAGATGACGAAACCCATCGAATGGAAGCGATCCCATTCGCGGGAAACTCAGATGAACTGCTGGCAAAAATCAAATCTCTAATTGAATCCGAGTTCGGACGTGCGAAACTCATTACAGAGTCAGAGGGCTATCTTCGATATGAGTTTAAGAGCTTGATCTTTAGATTCATTGACGATGTCGAGTTTTTAGTCGATCATGAAGCATCGGTGATCCATTTTCGATCGGCATCTCGGGTAGGCCATTCCGACATGGGAAAAAACCGCAAACGTATGCAAAAAATTGCAGAGAGGTTGAAGCAATGAGTCGTTATATTTTTTCGGTAGTCTGCTTGTTCGCAATTGCAGGAGTCATTTTTTATTCCTCCCAAGCGGACAATAGCCAAACTGATGAGACGCAAGCAGCAAGCACCGATGAGACGCAAGCAGCAAGCGCAGATCAGACGCAAGCGTCTGCCAACAATGAATCAAGCGAGGAAGCATCTACGATGACAGGCGAGTACAACAAACTTTCCGAGGAAGAAGCCTACGTGATTCTTCGCAAAGGAACCGAGCGTCCCGGCGTTGGTGAATTTACAAAAAACAAAGCATCCGGCGTCTACACATGCCGTCAATGCAATTCGAAACTTTACAACTCAACGGACAAGTTTGAATCAAACTGCGGTTGGCCGAGTTTTGATGACGAAATCGAGGGCGCTGTTAAACGTGTTCCTGACGCAGACGGGATACGAGTCGAAATTGTCTGCCAGAACTGCCAAGGGCACCTTGGACATGTTTTCCAAGGCGAAGGGTTCACAGAGAAAAACACACGCCATTGTGTTAACTCTATTTCCATGAACTTCTACCCCGAGGGCGAAACGCCTCCGGCGATGATCAAAAAGTAAGCGCGACTTGTTGCATTCTCGGGGTGATGAAGTCACCTAAACCGCCGCTTCATCACCACTTGCTTTTTCCGCAATGGCCTTGCTTGATCCCGGGACCATCGACACTTTATCGCCACACCGAATCGTTCCGCCTGAAACCACTCGGGCCGTGATTCCCCCGTGGCCTCGCATCGAGTTATAACCGCCCGCTCCCAAGTTCTCTTCCATCCGGTTGCAGGGTGGGCAATTCCCAGTGGCAAACAATACGACTTCGCCTACTTTTAGCTCGCCGTTCTTGAGCGCTGCCAAATTTATCCCTGAAACGACAATGTTTCTCCGGAGCAGGGCGGGATCAATTTCGTCTTTCCCAAGGATCGAAGCGATCGCATCGATATGCTCTTTCTGAATCAGAGTCACCATCCGTGGCCCATCGGTTGGTCCCTTGAAACGATCACCAACCAGCCCTTGGTTGTCAACTTCCGCTTCCTGGACAACGTTGATCGGTTCGCGTCGATCCGGCCGCATCCCTATCCAGCAAACGGTTCCAACTTGTGGCATCGTTTCCAAAATTTCTTTCATTTCCAATCCCACGGTCTCTCCTGACAAAGGTGGAAGGCAAGCATTTCAATAATCGTTGCGAACCGATTGTTTAAATCTAACCAGCCGGTTCCTGCAAAGCTCTCTGGCTCATTCTAGCTTGTCTCTCGAAATCGTTTAACCATCAATTCGGTCCGCAGCAAAAGTTCACAGGCATTCGTCCAAATTCATTTTTTCACCATCCGGCCGAAACGAAAGTGGCTTCCCACCTAGCGTCTCACATAGGTAGAATGCAAAAGCAAAACTTCCGAAGCCATACTCAACTCGAACCGAATCTTATGAAAACTAGCAAATACATCTGGATGAATGGCAAAATGGTTCCTTGGGAAAGCGCAACCGTACACGTGATGGCTCACGCCCTCCATTACGGCTCAAGCGTTTTCGAAGGCATCCGTTGTTACGACACGCCAAACGGGCGTTCCATTTTTCGTTTAGGCGCTCACATCAAACGTCTTTTCGATTCGGCGAAACTTTACCGATACCCAATCCCTTTTAGTCAATCTGATATTGAAAAAGGTTGCTGCCAGTCGATCACAGAAAACGAACTAAAAAGCGCCTACATCCGTCCACTGGTTTTCCTCGGAGCCGGTTCGCTCGGCGTTGTTCCCAACGAAGACGTCCCGACTGATGTCATCATCGGTGCGATTGAATGGGGATCGTACCTCGGTGAAGAAGGACTTAAAAATGGCATCGACGTTTGCATTTCTTCTTGGACACGAACCACAAGTGCAGCACTTCCTGTTTTATCCAAGGCAGGCGGTCACTACCTGAACGCACAACTTATCGGTGGTGAAGCTCGTCGTAATGGATTCGCAGAAGGCATTTCGGTAACTGCCCGCGGAACTGTCAGCGAAGGATCAGCTGAAAACATTTTTGTCATTAGAGATGGCAAAATTTATACACCGCCACTTGCCGCTGCGATTCTCAACGGCATCACTCGCGATTCCGCAATCACGCTCGCACAGCATCTGGGTTACGAAGTCATCGAAAGCGAAATTCCGCGAGAATTGCTGTACATCGCCGACGAGCTGTTCTTTACTGGAACTGCCGCCGAGGTGACTCCCATTCGCAGCGTTGACGGAATCGTTATCGGCAATGGTTCACGCGGTCCAATCACCGAAGCCGTCCAAGCCGCATTCTTTGGTTTGTTTGATGGCAGCACGAAAGATGAATGGGGTTGGCTGGACTGTGTGGAAAAAGGAGCTGCCGTTTCTTAGCGCCGGCATTAGGAGAAATAGAAACTTGAAGATTGCAAGCGTGCGAAACCATTGTGGCGTATCGCACGCTTGCGAATCTGGCTAGTTTGCGAATCTAGCTATTGCGAAACCAACTCTTTCAAATCTGACTTTTATTGATCGAACGTTCCCCGTCGTCCCAGCTCGTAGCGGAAAAAAGTTGGATCCCAATCTTCCCCAACCGAAGAGCGATTCAATTCGGAATCGTCGGCAAGCGATAGACAACGTAGACTCCAACCAGGGCCGCGACAAAAACAAATGCTTTGAGAGTCCAGCTAAGACTTCCAAACACAATCGACAACCCAACGAGAAAAGTGACCATCGCATACGCGGTGAACTTTACGCGCGGAGTGACACCGCCTTTTTCCTGCCAATCTCGAATGGGTTTTCCGACCAATGGCCAAGCCAAAACTCGTTGATTGAGCGCGGGAGAAACGCGGATCAGAAAATAACTCATCAACAACAAGAACGGCGTTGTTGGAATGCCGGGCAAGACAGCTCCCACCATTCCCAGCAAAAAAAAGAAAATGGCGAGAACGATGAAGAGCGCTTTTCGCACGCCCGTCACAGCTTTGACGACCGAAACACTGGCCTGCGTTTCAGCTTCGTCAATAGCTGACGCATCAGCGCGGGACGTTGTTTGAGTTTTTGGTTGCGACTGGCTCATGAGAACATCTTACTCGATCGCAACTTTTGTTTCTCAAACGAAACATCGGCAAAATTAGACCTACGCAGCCCTACTCGTAATCGGCAAATCAGCCCCGAGCTCTTGGATTTCCGGGCGCCGTTGCTTACGAGTCTTCGCCGGGATCATGCTGCGCATGGATTCGAGTTTTCCAAAACAAAGCAATCGGTCTCCCGCTTCCAACCGACGTTTGAGGCGTGGATTTGGAATCACAGTCGTGCCTCGGTACAACGTCAATACATTGACATCTTGTTCGGGTAATCCTGATTCGTCGATCGTTTTTCCAACGAAATCTGAACCGTCGGGAACGCTGATCTCCGTCACGCCATAACCACGACTGACAGTCAGCCGCTGTCGAATGTCGATCTCTGGGAAATCAACTTGAGCCGCCAAATAGTCGATAATCGCGCCCGCGATATCCAATTGAGTGCAAGTCTCGATGCCCTCAAGCCCGGGCGAGGAGTTTACCTCCATGATCTGCGGTCCAGTGTTGGACTCCAACATATCAACACCAGCAACGTGAAGGCCCATGATCTGCGCGGCGCGGACTGCAGTACGTTCGACTTGTGGACTGAGTTTGACGACTTCGGTTTTGCCGCCTCGATGGACGTTGCTGCGGAACTCATTCCCTTGGGCGACGCGACGCATCGCGGAAACGACGCGGTCCCCAACGACGAAAGCTCGAATATCGCGCCCCTTGCTTTCGGCAACAAATTTTTGCACAAGAACATTTTGCCGCGTGCTTTGCATGGTCTCGATAATGGCCTCAGCGACTTTGTCCGATTCAGCCAAGATCACGCCGACTCCTTGCGTGCCCTCAAGCAACTTGATTACGACAGGCGCGCCACCGACACGCTTGATCGCAGGCAAAACATCGCTCTGGCTTTTTACGAATGTTGTTTGCGGCATTCCAATGTTGTGGCGACTGAGAATCTGCAGCGCCCGAAGTTTATCGCGCGAGTTTGCGATGCCTTGTGAGCTGTTGGCACAAAAGACATCCATCTGCTCGAACTGTCGAACGACAGCGGTACCAAAATGTGTAATCGAAGCGCCGATGCGAGGCACGACGGCGTCGAAGTCCTCGAGCAAGCACGACCGGTGATAAAGTTCAGGGCTGCCTTCTGCGAGGTCAATGGAAAACTGAAGCGTGTCGAGCACAACCGCTTCGTGGCCTCGAACCGTGGCTGCCTCAACAAGTCGCTGAGTGCTGTAGCATTTAGGATGGCGGGAGAGAATCGCAAGCTTCATCTTACACTTTAATTCTCAAAATGAATGAGGCGGCTTTGCCCAAACGCATTTCTGACTTTTTATGACAGCAATACAAGACAAATAGGGGGAGAACGTTCAGCCGACTCGCAACTGAATATTATCGATGTTCGACGAAAATTTCTCGAATCTTGAACTCAACCCCTCAGCGCCGTTTATCAGCAGCAATCCCCCGCGAGATTTGTATCCTTTTTTTGAATTTTGACTGAAGTCGATCGTCTCAGGCTTGGTTTCCAGCTCAATAGTGCGGCGGTTTTTCGTCCTCGGCATTTCTTTCTTGAACGGGTTCCGATGCAGCCTCAAATTTTTCAGTCAAACGTTGCAACATCGCAGCCATTTTGTCCAAACGCCTGGCGTTGTCGAGCACAACTTCATTGAGCGAATCGTAGTCACTTTGCAAGTGCATCAACGAAGTTTCAAGATTCGTTAGACGTTTCGCGTTGTGTTCATTTGGGTCCATAGTCTCGTTTCCCGTGAATTCCGCCAGCATTTCAGAAAAATTCTGTTGAATCATTGCCAATCGCGGCAAAGGCAGCCAATTCGCAATGTCGATAAAAGCAATGTCCATAACTTAACAAAGCTTTTCCATTCGTAAACGTGATCCAACGTAGGGATTCCCGTTTTCAACTTTGGAGTTTTGGATTCTGTGCCCGTGCCTGTAAAATTCAGGAGCTCTGTAAGTTTTAAACTGTCAGACCAAAAACTATGAATCTCTCGCAACACTCGCCAACGACTTCTACTTACGTAGCCTATCGAAGTCGCGCAGCTGGACCTTTTTTAAAGATGAGCAACATGGCCACTACCGATGCAAAGTCTGGTCAACCCAACCGAAATGAAACAACGCCCACTCCAGTCACAGCTGATCCATTCAGTCAAACGCCGGTGGATTCAAACATTGAATCGTTGAACGCTGTCGCTGAAGAAATCGTGACCTCGTTAAAGTTCCCCGAAGGCACGGCTCGCACAGCCCCGATCCCAGAATTTGAATTGCTAGTCGACCTGATCAATCGGTTAAAAGCGATCGTTTACCCAGGCTTTCGCTCTAACGAATCATCACCTGAAAAAGTTTTGACGGAACTCAAATCGCAGCTTGTCGATCTTCATCACATCTTGTCGCGACAAATTGCGATCGCAATCGCTCGGCACTACGAAGCTTGCGAAGATATGGCACATTCTGATTGCGGTGAAACTGGGACGAGTGATATCGGTGCAAAACTGGAATGCATCGCAACACACAGCAAGGAACTTGCATCCAAGTACATCGCAATGATGCCTCGCATTCGAGAGTCATTACTGACCGACGTCAAAGCCGCATACGTTGGTGATCCGGCGTGCAAGAATCTCGACGAAGTCATTTTGTGCTACCCCGGATTGAATGCGATTACCGTTTATCGACTGGCTCATGAACTTCACCTATTAAAGGTTCCGTTTCTACCCCGCATGATGACCGAATGGGTACACGGAGAAACGGGAGTCGATATTCACCCTGGTGCAACGATCAGTGATCACTTTTTCATTGACCACGGCACGGGAGTCGTCATTGGCGAAACATGCATCATTGGCGAGCACGTGAAAATCTATCAAGGCGTAACGCTAGGTGCACTGAGTTTTCCTCAAGACGAAATGGGGCAATTGATTCGCGATTCCAAACGGCATCCGACGATTGAAGACAACGTCGTCATCTACGCCAACGCAACGGTGCTTGGAGGCAAGACAGTCGTGGGACGTGATTCGGTTGTCGGCTCAAGTGTCTGGTTAACGCACAGCGTTGATCCCTCCACAACAGTGATCATGGAAAAGCCCAAACTACGATTAAGAAATCAAGTCAAAACTGACTTCGAACCGCCGATGGATTTCCAAATCTAGAAACCTGCGAATGCTCCAAACGCTTAACCTTCGTAGTGAATCTTGTTAAAGATCCCTGCATCGAGCATTTCTCAACGATTGCCTTTACGTATTGGGGCCGAGCCACTCCCCCGTGCCCCTATCCCTTGCTCACAGCACGAGCAACAAGCAACGGGTTTGCGATCAAAGTGTCCAGCCTTCAGCGATTCGTTAGCTCAATCGAACCATTTTGATATTGCCCGCTTCTACCCAGCTTGGGAAAATAGAGAATCAGATCATTTCAATCACTCGACGTATCGACTCCAATGACTTCGGTAGACCCAACCACCAAAGATCCAGCGGCACTCCTACGCCAATGCTGGCTGCACGTCCACGTCCCCAAAGCGGGAGGTTCAACATTGCGGCAATTAATGAACCGCAATTTCGGCGACGGTTACTACAACTCTCAATCACTGCTTGAGACAAAACAATACACACGCACCGACGTCAGCGAGATTATCCGCTGTCACCCAGGCGTTTCATGTTTTAGTGATCACAAACTTTCACTTGACCTTCCGTTTCAACACGAACACGCAAGTGTTTTTGCATTGAGCTATGTCCGCAATCCAGTCGATCGTTTTATCTCACGCTACTTTTTCCACCGACATTTCGAAGAAGTCAATTGCATTGCGCAACGAATGAGTTTTCGTGAGTTTGCCAACGCCGAGCTTGTCGAACAAGAAGTCCACCCTCAAACCAACAGTCAAATTTACTTCCTCAACGGCGGCAAGTCATTTGATGACATGACAATCATCAATGAGGCTTTGGAAACGGGCAAAGCATTTCTTTTTCCTATCGAGAGATTCGATGAATCGTGCATTTGCATGGAGCGAATGTTTCCAACTGTTTTTTCAGACCTCTCCTATGTGCGGGCAAACGTATCCAAGCGCGATGCAGAAATCACAGATGAAGAACGCCAACTCGCTCATCGTTATCTGAAATCAGATGATCCTGTTTTCCAGCTCGCAGAAGACTTCCTCGACAAGATGTTGAAAGAAGCTTTCCACTCAGAGGACGATTCCAAATCAGCGTTAGCAGAATTCAAAGACCGTTGCTCGCGTCGTTATGACAATTTCTACCCCCCCGTCAAACCGGGCGAGCCTGTACCGCCAGTTGGAACCATCCCGGAATTCCCCAAACCGACAAAACCAACCGAGCCAGTGGAACCGGTTGAGCACGATCCAAATTCCAAAGAACCACCTTCGCAAGCCAAGCCAACTGCCGAAAAAGTTGAAGAACTGGAAGAGCGCCCCGTCGACAAAGAAGGCGCTTGATCAGAAGGCGCTTGATCAGAAGGCGTCTGATAAAATGATAAAAAAGCAGCCCGTCAAAAAACGCGGCTTTGCGCGATTACTCCATCAAGCGGACTCACATACGGGCCAACTGGCATGCAGAAGTCCAAACAGCACGCCCGTACGTTGAGTTATCCGATTTCCAATTCTTAGAAACCGAGCCCTTTGATTTTTGTCTTCACTCGACAAACGCGGTCGCTTGAAGTGATGTACAGCGTGTTGCCGTCATCGCCGAACGCGCAATTGGCGGTGGCTTTTCCCATCATGATTCGACCGAGCAATTTTCCTTCTGGCGAGATAATCAAAACTCCACCAGGCCCAGTCGCCCAAAGATTGCCCTTCACGTCGACGCACATTCCGTCTGGCATTCCTGGATCACCAGCGTCAGCAAACTTTTTCGCGTTAAACAAAGTCTCGCCTTCGTTGTCTGTCGTTCCGTCTTCTTTGATTGCATACGCCTGATAGATCGGAGCAGGGCGATGTGATTGAGCGACGTACAGTGTTTTTTCGTCCGGAGACAAAGCGATTCCGTTTGGACGCTCAAGCTCTTTCGTCATCAGAGTCACGGTTCCATCGACTGACAATCGATAAACGCCAAAGAAACCAATCTCGCGTTTTGATTCGTCTTTGAGTCCGTAAGGCGGATCGGTGAAATAAATATCGCCTTTTTTATTGATCACTAAGTCATTGGGGCTGTTAAATCGCTTGCCATCGTAACGCTCGGTCATCGTTGTTTTCGTGCCGTCTTTTTCCAATCGATAAATCCGACGATTGCCGTGATCACAGGCGATCAAACGGCCTTCGCTATCCAACATCAAACCGTTGGTTCCCTGTTCGCGCTCGCCGTTGTCGCCCTCGTAACCGCTGGGGTCCATGAAAACTGAATGGCCAGTTTTCGGGCTCCACTTGTGCATCTTGTTTTTTGGCACGTCGGAAAACAGCAGGTGACCTTCACTCTTTTCCGCAGCTGGCACCCAAACCGGCCCCTCGGTCCATTGATGACCAGTGGTTAGGACTTCGATTTTCGCATCCTTGTCGATCAACTCAGCAAGCCCGTCATCAAGCTGCTCAATGCTTCCAACGGTTTGTTTTTCGGTTGCTGTTTCTTGGGCCGTAGAAGAACTCACAATCGCAAAAGTCAAAGTAAGGGAAAGAAACGTAAAAAGTGGTTTTGACATTGAGTCTTCCTGTTCGGTAGTTTTTGATGCAGCGTCGTAGTGAATTTATTTTACCAACCAATGGTTGAGACGCAAAAGTAGCAAACCGCGAACTTCGACGACGAAGCATCGTCCTTTGTGCCTGGTGAGCCCCGCCCCTAGTGGACCTTGTGAAAGATCATGAATTGCTTACACAACCACAATTCTCATCCGTTTACCCAAGGATCTCGCTCCAGCAACCTAACTCGACGGATGGATTCACTCCGTCAAAAAATCTTTTGACGAAATCCAAGACGGCGGTTCTTTCGACCAAATTAGAGTTTGCGACGGAAACTAACCACAAAAAAAATCGCAACTGCGCCCCAGCAAATGCCGCTAACCCAAGCCCCAATCCAAAATTCAATTGGGCTGTATTTAAATTCGATTTCGTACCCGCCAGCTTCCAAATTCATTTCAAAACCAAGTTGATCTTCTCTCGGTAGCAAAGTCGCATCTCGCGATTCGCCGTTGGACAGATCCTTTACTGTGGCTTGCCAACCTGCGTCTGCAAAAACAAAATAGTGCAGAGTGCAAGGTAACTCTGACGAGCTGTGAACCATGACACGATTGGTCGTAAATTCCGTGACGTTACAAGTCCCCATTCTCGCTTGTTCATCAGTTCGTTTTAGAACAAAGCTCCTTTCGACCAAGCCCAGAACATCAAAATTGTTTTCATTGCTACCTGCTGAAACAATGCGAAGGCCGGAACCGGCGCCCACGCTCTTATCGAACAATTTTTTGGTCACGTGGTTGTATTCAATGTTTTTGGAAACGTGGCTGCTCTGATTTTCGTTAAGAGCTTGACCCCGCTCCGCCCAATCCAAACTGCTTGCCAGCTTTTCGTATGCCGCTGGCCAAACGGAACTAAAACTGCCGACCAAGACAACGTTTTCGCCAAGGTGACATTTGGGGTAAAGCGACTCGCGTTTCCACCTAACCACATCTGAGAGCCGGTTATCGGAGGACGACTGGGCCCAGTGAGTTGGCTCTAGCCCTGGTGTCCGCTTTCGAAAAATCCTAATGGGCTCGATTTGGCTCCCCTGAGCTTCTTTTAGCTGCAACGAAACCTTTGTCTTGTACTCAAAATCACTGGTAGGAACCTGGCTAAGCATCCAGTGATTCGCCGCAACTACATCGAGAATTGAAATGGCTACGATCAATAACAGAGCCAGTCTTGCTCGCCGCTGATTGCGAAACAGCAACGCCCCCCCCCCTACAGTCAAAAGCACGACCAACATCGGTTGGACCAACGCAACGAATAAACTGAGCTCTGCACCTGCGGCATCAAACCGGCCAAACCACGAATCGGAAGCCAAGTTCGGCAGCCAGTTTCGAAGGTAAAAAGCCAACCCAAGAATCGCTACTGTTGTGATTGCCAAAAACGATCCTAACACTTTGGGAGCAAACCACGATTGTGACAGTCGGGTCGTTCGAAGATTCAGCCCTGCGAGCAGTGAAAGTGCCAAAGCCGCGACAACAAACAGCTTAGCCGGATAGCGAAACGCAAAGTATTTCGGAAGCACCATGTTCATCGCCCAATAAATTCCGCCGACTTGTGGGCCGACGCCTTTGAGCTGATTGATATTTGGAGCGACCTCGTTGATCAACCATATCACTCCATACCAACCAAACGATGCGATCGCAAAAAACAAAAACAGACGAGTCAACCAAACTTGCTTTCGCTTTCGCCCCCACAATCGTGAGCCCAATAACGCGAGCAAGGCAACCATCACCCCACAGTACAACGAAGGAACCCAAACTCGCTCTGCCCCCGGAAGTGAATTGGTCCAGCGTTGGTGCCTCGGAAATGGCTTGCCCGATATGTTTGGCCAAAACAATTCCGTAATGGACCAAGGCGGCTGGCTGAACTGATAGGAATGTTCGAGCGTCCCTTCAGGCGGGCCAATCAAAAACTCGCCAATCGCAACAGAAGACTCCCAATAGCTCGAAGCCTGAGGCGCGGCTCCAAAAACCTCCACAGCTCTCGGGTATTCAAGGCCAACTTTTTGGTGAGCAATAATTCCTTGATAGATGTTTGCTGGATGGGCGGGCTTCATTCGTTCACTATGTTTGGCCCAAAAGAACGTCGGCAATAGCTGAACTGCGGCGAGGAAAGTTGTGACAACAACCATCACGGCGATTCGCAAAGTTGCTTTGAAAAGCCAACGATAGGGTCGTCGATTCCCCAAACCTGAATCAGCCGTGCGTTTTGCTCTTAATCGTCGCCTCCTTCGCCTAACAAACTCCCCGACAGTTGTCACGACAGCAATCAAACCCACGTGGTAAACCATCTGTGGATCACCACCAAGAATCATCAAGGCGCAGCAAACACCTGCCGCAACTGACCATTTGAGTTGGCCAGTTTTGATCATCTTCCAAACGCAACAAAGTGCAAACGGTAGCCAAGCCGCGCTGACCAAAAAAATGACGTTGGTGACTTGGAACAAAACAGTTCCGCCGAACGCATACGAAAATGCCGCGAGGGTTGCACCGGCTCGATTGGCTCGCAGAGTTTTCGCAAAACAATATGTTCCAAGTGCGGCAATCGGGATATGGATCGCCAAAAAGATTCCGTAGCGCGCGGGATAGCTTAAAAACCAACAAAAGAAAATGAGTTTGCCGGGATAGAAAACGCTGGACGATCCATCTGCGACGACTGGCATTCCAAAATTACAATATGGATTCCACAGCGGTATCTCACCTGCCGCCCACTGAGCGTCGATCCATTGGAATAATGGATAGTACAAATACGCAGAATCGCGAAACCCAACGACTGTTTGGCCGGTCATCATTGGCCCAAACATCCACGCCCAGACGGTCCCTATGAGGAGCAATGGCCAGAATCTGGCAAGCAAAGTTTCCTGTTTTAGTTCGGTTGGGGACACATTTATATCCTATCCCCCGAGTGGTTTGATTCGAGGGTTAATTGGTAGAATATCAATCATTATAGAACCTCCGATTCCAATGAAGGATCGGAGAATCTGATTGGCATTTGAATGTCTGCGATATCTGGAGAACGATGTGGTGTATTTGTTGATTGGCTTGGGGATCTTTTTTTTGCTTATCCTTGCGCTTGGCATTCATGATTTTTTCCAGAAACGACATCCTATCCTTCGGAACTATCCGATTCTGGGCCACGGCCGATATCTTCTCGAAGAGCTTGGCCCCAAGCTCCGACAGTACATCATTGCCGGCAATAACGAAGAGCGTCCTTTCACGCGAGACCAACGTCATTGGGTTTATCGGTCTGCTGATAAAGAAAACAACTACTTCGGTTTTGGAACTGACAATGATATCGAAAACGCGGCTAGTTATTTGATCATTAAACAAACTGCGTTTCCAATCTCTGATGCTCGCGCTGGAGATCCGGATTACGACCCAACGTACCGAATACCTTGTGCTAAAACACTGGGCGAGTCACGCGGTCGTGCCAAAGCGTTTCGTCCAAGTTCGATCATCAATATTTCAGCGATGAGCTATGGTTCGCTTAGCGCTGCGGCAGTGGAAGCAATGAACCGTGGTTGCAAGATCGCAGACTGTATTCAGAACACAGGCGAAGGCGGCGTGTCTCCCGTCCATCACAACCATGGTGGCGATCTGATTTGGCAGCTTGGAACCGGTTACTACGGCGCTCGTCAGGCTAATGGAAGATTCGACGAAAAACTGTTCGTTGATACCGTCGCCGCATTTCCCATCAAAGCTGTCGAAGTCAAGCTCTCACAAGGTGCAAAACCTGGTCGAGGTGGCGTATTGCCGGGCAGCAAAATCACAGCTGAAATTTCAAAGATCCGATCAATACCAATGGGCAAGGATTGCGTCAGCCCTGCAGCACACCTTGAGTTCAGTAACGCAGATGAGCTGCTGGATTTTGTCGAGCGATTGGCAGACATCACGGGCGGTGTTCCGATTGGGATCAAATCCGCAGTCGGCGAGATGGATTTCTGGAGAGACTTGGTTCAACTCATGCAGTCTGGCGAACGGGGTGTGGATTTTATTCAAATCGACGGTGGCGAAGGCGGAACCGGAGCGGCTCCACTGACTTTCTCGGACCACGTTTCGCTTCCGTTCAAGATGGGTTTCTCACGTGTGTTTCGCGAGTTTGCTGACTGTGGACTTCACGAAAAAGTTATCTTCATCGGGTCCGGGAAGCTTGGATTTCCCCAAGAGTCACTGCTCGCAATGGCGATGGGATGCGACATGATCAACGTCGCCCGCGAAGCGATGATGGCGGTAGGTTGCATTCAGGCTCAAATTTGCCAAACCGGAAAATGCCCCACCGGAGTTGCGACACAAAACAAATGGCTGATGCGGGGATTGGATCCGATGGACAAATCAGCACGTTTGGCCAACTACATCATCACGCTGCGAAAAGAAATCTTGCAGCTTTGCCACGCGTGCGGCACTAATCACCCGGCAATGGTAACGACAGATAGTTTTGAAATTCTTCAAGAAAGTTATCAATCGAGAAGTGTAAAAGAGTGCTTCCGTTTGCAAGGAATCTCAACTGTTCCATCTCTAGAGGATCGCGACGCGATTGCAGAATTGATGAAGAACTTGCCACCGTTGAAGCATTGAGCATTAGCAATTTCGAAATTACCCGACTCCGTTCCCATGGCAAAGCAAGACATCGACATTTATGGATTTTTAAAAATAGATTTAGAAGATGGATTTTGTCTGTGTCGCTCTTATCGGGTTACTGATTGGAGTGTTTCTCCTATGGCTCCAATACGAACCGATTGCACCGTCAAATCACGAAGATGCAATTCGGCGCATCTCTAAATTCGACGAAGAATACTTAAACCGCATGCCTGGTCATATTTCTCCAGACATCGCACTAAAAGTTCGTAGAATTTTGGTTGACGTCAGTGGCTGCGATGATGACGAAGTCTGGCCAGCAACTCATTTAAGCGACCTATTGGAATGATCAATGATGGAATCAGCGGAGATGACCACCGCGATCGGGGCTGCCAGAGTTGGCGAAACGATCCTCAAAAAATACTTTGCAGATCTTGCTTCGGCCGGAATCGAAAACAAAACGACCGACCAACAGTATCAAGGGATCGTCACGCAAGCCGATGTTGAATCTGAACAGGCGATCATTGCGACGATTCGCGCGGCGTTCCCCGATCATCAGTTCATGGCCGAAGAAGAGCACGCCGACGGCTCAGCTGAGAACGAGGAGCACGTTTGGATCATTGATCCCTTAGATGGCACAAACAATTTTGCACACGGCATTCCACACTTCGCCGTTTCAATTGCTTACTATCGAAATGGCGTTGCCCAAATGGGAGTGATATTAAATCCGAGCACGGGTGATTTATTCACAGCGGAGCAGGGCGGGGGAGCTTGGTGGAACGGAAACCAAGTTCACGTCAATCAACACCGGTCGCTTTCCGAAACCATGATCGCCGTTGGATTCTATTACGACCGCGGCGCGATGATGAAGGCAACCCTGAATGCAATCGAAGCGTGTTTTCAACAGAACGTTCACGGCGTCAGGCGATTCGGAACGGCGGCGTTAGATCTTGTTCAAGTCGGGCTGGGGCGATTCGGCGGGTATTTTGAGTACACATTATCGCCATGGGATTTTGCCGCGGCCAGATTGTTCCTGGAAGAAGCCGGCGGAAAACTGACGACTTGCACTGGTGAGCCTGTCCCAATGAAAAAGACTTCGATTCTGGCGTCAAACTCCGTCTTGCATGACCAACTGCTTGAAATCGTCAACCGATATGCCGATTATGATGACGCAAGAACTGTTTAGACTGTGCTTCGTTTTTGAAAAACTTTCCTGGCTGGACCAACTGTGAAACCTTCTCTTCTTTATTGCTGTGCAATCTTACTAGCGATTGCAAATTCAAATTCGATTGTTCAAGCACAAGAACAACAAAATAGTTCAACCACGCCGAAGTTGAATGAGCTCGCAGAAGCGATTGTTGACATCAGGCTGAAAGACGGATCAACGTTGACCGATATGAAGGTCCAATCAACGACTGATGGGAAATTGGATAACAGCATCAAGTCGATCAAAGTTTTCAAACCCGGCACGAAACGCAAAACTAATATTTCGAGCGCTAAAATCGAAGAGATTTTCGTAGGCGAGAAACCGCTCGACGTTATTTATGATCGGAAGAATCGCTGCCTCGTCCACAGTGTTGAAAAAATGATTGATCGACGTGAACACCGTCGCAACGCTGAAGAACGACTGGCAAAAAATCGTGACAGGTTTTGGGTAAAACTTACTCCCGAGGATCACGAGCGGTTCATGAAAAAGCACCGTGAGTTTTTGAAACAAGCCCAAGAAGCCATGTCACACATCCGGTTTCGCTTAGTTGAAACGCAGTACTTTTTATTCTTTACTGATTTGCCTCCCACCGAAGTCGACGGCTATATCGTTTACCTTGACGCGATGTACCGCGAACTGTGTGCCGCGTTTGGATTGTCTCCAGAGCGGAATCACTGGGCGGGCAAATGCGTGGTTGTTGCATTTGGAAACAAGATTGATTTCTTAAATTTTGAAGCCAAGGTCATGAAGAACAGAGACGCCGAAGGAGCGCAAGGGCTTTGCCATCAGTACAGCGACGGAACGGTGATCTTTACTGGATTCAAAGGGGACAATGGTTTTTTCGGACACGTCTTGGTTCACGAAACGGCTCACGGATTTGTCCATCGCTACATGACCACGGCAGGTGCACCGTCATGGTTAAACGAAGGTATGTCAGATTGGTTAGCCAACGTGATTGTAAAGGGCGACCAAATATCAGATCGCCAAAAACAGTCCGCTCGAACAATTTTCCGCCGGGGTGGTTGGGGCAATTTTTTGACAACGGAACAGATTGGCGGTGACTTTTACGGTTCTGCTTCAACAATGGTTGAAATCCTCTTGGCGCAAGACAAAGGCGGCCAATTCAAACAATTTTTCGACGGGATCAAAGAAGGTAAATCTGGTGAGGAATCGCTGAAAGATGTTTTTGGCTTGAGCTACCAAGATCTGCAGATTCTCTACACTCAACGCATGAAGTCGCTGCTCAATTAGAGTCGACCTTGCGTGTCAAATGCTAATTGTCATGCGAATTTTGTTATGATTGTAAACTTCAACGAATTGGGGATCTTTCACACGATCCACGACTCAGAACTTTTTCACAACATCCTGGATCAACATGCGAACTTTCTACTCGATCGTCCTGCTATTACTTATGTCGACGTTTTCGTTGGCCCAATCCGAGACGCAAGATTTGCATGATTCTTCGAAATGGAAAAAGGACATTGCGAAATTCGAAATAGCGGATACCGAGGCGCCCTCGCCCAAGAATGCGATCTTGTTCGTGGGTAGCTCAAGCATTCGGCTTTGGGATCTCAAAGCTTCGTTTCCAGACTTTGTGACGATCAACCGAGGTTTTGGCGGATCGCAATTGGCGGACTCGGTCCAGTACAGTGATCGGATTGTGCTCAATCACAAACCGAAAACGATCGTGATGTATGCGGGCGACAATGACATCAATGCAGGGAAATCGCCTGAGCGAGTGTTCGCGGATTTCGCCGAATTCGTTGCGATCGTTCAAAAGAGTTTGCCCGAAACGACAATCCATTTTGTCGCGATTAAGCCAAGTATAAAACGTTGGAAACTGGCTGATCAAAATCGCAAAGCCAATCATTACATTGCGACCTATTGTGGGCTCAATGACAAATTGTTTTACGTCGACATAGACAAGCCAATGATTGGGGAGGACGGGAAGCCGATGGTCGATCTTTTTGTAAAAGACGGTTTGCACATGAGTGACAAAGGCTACAAGATTTGGAAATCTGTTTTGCTTGAGAGTTTCAAGAAACCTGGTGGCATTCCGAAGATGAAAAAGTAATTTTTACATTTTGGGAAAGCACCAAAATTTTGCGTTGTCGGGAGAGATGAAGGTAGACTTCGTGTCTTTTGGATGGGTATTCGCAGTTGGTCATCCTTGAGCTTAGGTTGGACATTCTTGTCCGACACGAGACCGGTCTGGTGATTCGACGGACAAGAATGTCCATCCTACATTTGGGAAGTGGAAAAACGGCCGGCGCTAATTCCACGAATGACTGGTCCAAGACGTGGTCTGATTTCTAGTGCAAATGAACCAAGTCTTGCGTTGTCAGGAATACGCATGAATCAGGTCCTGCGTTGCCAGAATTGCAAACGAATCAGGTCCTGCGCTGCCAGGCATGGCCGAGGTTGTAGGTAGGCCTCGTGTTTTTCTGGACGGCAGTACACATCAGGACGGCAGTACGGTCATCCTTGAGCGTAGGTTGGACATTCCTGTCCGACACGAGACCGGTCTGGGGATTCGACGGACAAGAATGTCCATCCTACATTTTTGGGAAGTGGAAAAACGGCCGGCGCTAATTCCACGAATGACTGGTCCAAGACGTGGTCTAATTTCTAGTGCA
>JBGCDK010000048.1:0-15920 GCA_045105295.1 Mariniblastus sp. | reverse complement strand
AGAAGGAACATCCGATGGGCGAGATAGCAAGCGTCGTCGAGGCCGAGGCCGCTAGAGGGAGCCAAAGACGAGCGGTTGGTAGGAATAAAAGCTGGAAAGGTAGGAGAAAAGGTGTCAAGGAGCGAATTGGCAGAAGCCGCGGTGCCAAGCTTACGCCAGTACCAGTGGTCGTTTCCCGTGTGCGCTCGAAACATGCTCACGCAACGTTTACCAACGCCTCGTCAATCGCGTAGGCACGCCCGCATTCATGAGTTGCATTTTCTCTTCAAGGCGTGAAGCATGGCACCCCTGGGAAGCTTGTCGTGGCTAAAGCAACTTTCGCGGCCAAGCCTGCCTAGGTGGTCATTTCAGAAGCCACCCTCCTCATCCTCGACATGTTTCAGTAACCGTGCGCCTGTAAAATTTTTCGCCTACTTCAACGCTTCCGTTAGACGAGCAATTAACGCTTGCCGAACGCCTGCTGAATCAATTTCGTTCAGCTTTGAACTTAGCTCAAGCACAAAGGCGGCGTAGTCGTTGTGCCAATCGCGTTGCAACTGGCTTGCTTCGACTCGTGGTTTTGGCTGGGAGACAGACTTGGCTGAACTTCCAGCGACGATTTGAAACGTCTCGTCGAACTGTGGACTGAAAATCTTGTCCCCTTCGACTCCGCGCTTGACCAGCAAGTCAGTTAGTATTTCGCGAGCGTCGTCGTCGCCATGATTCAAAAACAGCCCTCCATTGGCGGGGCCGCGTTCAATGATCCAATCAACTAACTCGCCCTGATCGGCGTGTGCCGAGTAATTGCCCAGCCGTCGGACCTCTGCGTTGACGGCGTACTCTTGGCCGTGGATTCGAACTTTCTTCACGCCACTGGTAATGATGTGCCCCAATGTCCCGGGCGACTGATAGCCGACAAACAGAATCGTTGATTCAGGACGGTAGATGTTGTTCTTCAAATGGTGCTTGATGCGGCCGGCATTGCACATCCCACTGGCCGAGATGATGATCGCACCCTTTTTAACGTTGTTAACCGCTTTGCTTTCGTCAACGCTCTGAACGATTCGAAAGTTCTCGTGCCGAAAGAGTTCGGCTTCGTCGACCACGATGTCTTCCATCGCTTTGGAGTATTTGACGAACACTTCGGTCGCTTTTCTGGCCATCGGCGAGTCAAGGAACACGGTCGCGTCAGGGATTTCGCCTGAGTCCAAAAGGGCAGCGATGTCGTGCAGCAGTTCCTGGCTGCGTTCAACGGCGAAGGCTGGAATCACGACGTTGCCACCTCGGCTTAGTCCGCGGACCAATTCTTCTCGCATCATTTCGCGCCGCTTCTCCAGCGTGTAATCATCACGATCTCGATTGCCGTAAGTACTTTCACTGATGATGTAGTCGTAGCCGACGGGCGCGTCTGGTTCTGGGTGAAACGCTTTTTCCTCGGGACCCAAATCGCCCGAGAACATCATCCGAATCGGTTTGCCATCTTCGATTATCTCGAGCTCGATCGACGCCGAGCCAAGTAAGTGCCCCGCGTTCCAAAATCTCGCGCGAACACCAGGTTTCGGCTCGAACCATTTTTCGTACGGAACCGGCTTCAGTTGGCTCAACGTTTTCTCGGCATCCTCCATCGTATAGATCGGTTTGATCTCGGGCTTCCCGCGTCGCCGAAGCTTTTTGTTCTTCCGTTCGATGTTCGATTCTTGAATGTAAGCTGAATCGCGAAGCATGAACTGCAGCAAGTCGACCGTCGGCTCGGTGGCATAAATCGGGCTATCGAATCCGTTATTGGTGAGCTTGGGCAGCAAGCCACTGTGGTCGATGTGGGCATGCGTTAGCAGCAGGAACTCGGCCGACGCCGCATCGAAGGGAAACGGCTCGTAGTTCAATGCTTCTGTCGTTCGGTTGCCTTGGAAAAGGCCACAATCGATCAGGAACCGCGCTGCGTCAGATTGGATGTACGAGCAAGATCCGGTTACCGTTCCAGCTGCTCCGCAAAACGTCAATTCGGCCATGATTTCAAAACTCGTTCTCGGGATTCATTTATTAGGAACAATAGAGTCTAGCGGAAATCTTGTCCGCTGGCGTCACCGGAGACCACACAAGAAAATCTGAAATCGAGTAGACTAGGGTCACTATTTTCGATGCTCCTTCATTTCCAAAATCAGTTTCCCAACCATGAACCGCATTTCTGTATTTCTTTGCCTGTCCGTTTTCTTTCTTGCATTGGCTGGCAATTCAGCATTGGCTTCTGGCGGTGGAGCCCCTGTGGCGTCGCCGGCAGTGAAGGCCATGCTCAAAACCTTCGACACCAATAACGATGGACAAATCGATGGTGCCGAATTCGATGCGATGCCTGAAACGTTTCGGGCACTCGATCAGAATGGTGATCGAGTGCTTTCCAGCGAAGAACTGGGCAGTGGCGGTGGCAGCTATGACCCAACGGATCTGTTTCTTTGCATTACGTTCGCATTGATTGCGTTGCTGTTTTCTTCGTTGTGCTCGGTGGCGGAAGCGGTGTTGCTGAGTATTTCGCCATCGTATGTTGCCAACCTGGAAAAAGAAGGCAAATCCAGCGCTGTGAAAGTCAAAAACGTTAAGTCCAACGTCGACCGTTCACTGGCCGCGATTCTGACTTTGAACACGATCGCGCACACAATCGGTTCCGGCGGAGCGGGAGCTTACGCGGCGAAGTACTGGGGGGACAGCGCGGTTGGAATCGCGATGATCGTTCTGACGCTGCTGATCCTGTTTGTGTCGGAGATTATCCCCAAGACAATTGGTGCACTCTACTGGCGAGGACTCGCGCCGATTTCAGCGAGTTTTATACAGCTCTTGAGCTTCGTTCTGTATCCGTTCATCTTTGTGTCGGAGCTGATCACGAAATGGTTGGCCGGTGGTCACAGTCACCACGGTTTTAATCGTGAGGAGTTTACAGCGATGGCAGGCATCGGTGCCGAAGGCGGGCACTTGGACGAAAAGGAATCGCAGATTTTGCAAAACCTGTTTCGCTTTCCCGATTTGTGCGTGGAAGACATCATGACGCCCAGCACCGTCGTGTTCGCACTCCAGGAAAACATGACCGCTCACGAAGTTTTGCACAAGCATGGAAAAATCCCCTTCTCAAGAATCCCAATCTATTCAGAAAGTCGCGACAACATCACAGGCTTTGTTTTGAAGAACGAATTGCTGATGGACGACATTCGCAACGACGGCAAAACCGAACTGAAGGACTTCGCGAAGCGAGAATTGCGTGCAGTCTTAGACAAAACACGCCTAAGCACCGTGCTGGAGAAACTGCTGGACAATCGCGAACACATTCTGTTGGTCGTCGATGATCACGGCGGACTTGAAGGCGTCGTGACTCTGGAAGACGTCGTCGAAACTCTGATCGGAATCGAGATCGTTGATGAAGCAGACAAGCATGTCGACATGCGAAAAGTGGCCCGCGAAAAATGGGGGCATCGCATGAAAACTCGTGGTATCAACGTCAGTGAGATCATAAAAAAAGAGACGCCCAACTCGTAGGCCATAGAGGAATTCGCCAGCTGGTTTGAGCGATACAGACTTTAGGCCTTTGGCTTGGTCGCCTGGTAGTGCTCGGGGCCAAATCGCAACTTCGTCAATTAAAGCGTCAAAGTGGATCTCTTGTGGATGGGGACAAAAGTAGTTGTTGTGTTAAGGAATCGTCGTCTCCAAGCGATAAAAAAACTTCGCAAAGCCCAAACTATTGAAACTGCCAATGGAAACGGTAGTTTTGAATGCACTGTCAAACTTCATCCTCGCGTAGCGACATGCAATCCATCCAATATTTAATCCAAAAGCACTGCGACCAGTTCGAGTCTGGTCTGCGTGATGGGAATCCGGCGAGTATTGCCGAAGTCGTTGACTCGGCCTCTGCAGAGTTCGGGCAGTTCCGTTCATCCACACCGCTTTCTGTTTTCCAGCGCAAGTTGAAACTGGAGTTGCTGAAGCTACAGGTTGACTTTCTGATCCAATGCACAAAGCAGTCAGGTGTTGGGCAAACGACAAATTCTGAGATCGTTGCGGCAGTAGAATTGACACTATCTCAATTTCCTGAATTGCACTCTGAAGTGATTGGAATTCTACCGCCGGAAACTAAATCTATGGTTGGTCTGTTATCTGATTCCAGTTTTGAAGTTGATTCCACGATTCCGGTGAGTGTGCGCGACAGGTTTCGAATCGACGAGGTGCTGGGCCGCGGAGGCATGGGAACGGTTTATCGTGCTTTCGATCGCTTGGAAGCCAGACAAGTTGCTATTAAGACGTTTAATTATTCAAGCCCTTCACTATTGTATCGACTAAAAGCAGAGTTTCGCTCGCTTGCGGACATTCGGCACTCTAACGTGGTCCAGTTCTTTGAGCTATTTGTGGAGCGCGACGCAGCTTGTTATTCGATGGAACTGATCGAAGGAGATAGTTTACGGAAAGTCATCAAACTCAATCGTTCGAACGAAAACGGATTCGGAATTAGAAACCGGAAGTTGTTTTTGAGTATTGCAACTGGACTCAATGCGATACACGTTGCGGGGCTGTTGCATCGCGATTTGAAACCATCAAACATCGTGGTTAGTTCGTCTGGTCGACCAATCATTCTTGATTTTGGTCTTGCCGCTCAGTTGGACCGCGACGGAAAACATGAAACGGTTCAGGCCGGGCTTCGCGGAACGGTGCAGTACATGTCGCCTGAACAGACGCGGGGTGGTGCCGTTAGTCCTGCCAGCGACTGGTACAGTTTTGGCGTGATACTGTTTCATGCATTGACGGGGCGCCTTCCAGTCGAAGGGAAGAACATTCCCGAGATCGTACAGAAGATAAATGAACCCAGATCCGGTTCCATCGAATCGGCACTGTCGAATTTCCCTGAAGGTCTTGCCCGCCTTTGCGAGGGACTGCTTGAGATTCAACCTGAACGCCGGCTTGGGTTTGAACACGTGGCCGAAGTATTGAATTCAACGATTGGCGACGCCAATGAGGTGCGAGACGACAATCAGTTGGAGGACAATCAGGTCGTTGAGTCATTGGGCCTTTCCACCGTCCGCAGCTCAGACGTTTTCGGTCGCGAACGCGAGCTGCAGCAGATCAACAAAATTTTGAAAAATCGTGGGCACAGTAGTGTTGTTGTGGTCGAAGTGACCGGCAATTCAGGGCATGGGAAATCTGTTTTCGTAGACTCATTTCTACAACAATTCGAAGCCGATTCAGACGTGCTCAATTTGCGAGGAAACTGCTATTTGCAAGAGGCTGTTCGCTATCAAGGGTTTGACGCATTGATTGACGAAATGTCACGGGTGTTTCAAGGAATGAACTCCGTCAACGTCGCGTCATTCCTGCCACGTGATGTCACTTCATTGGTTCAAATGTTTCCAGTGCTGAGACAAGTCGACGCCATCAACGCAATGGCGAAATTTCACAGCGAAACTGCAAGTGCACCAGAAGGAAAGCGAGTCGCGCTGGCGTCGTTTGGAGAATTGCTTTCGCGGTTGGGAGATCGTTACAGGCTGATATTTACGCTTGACGATTTTCAATGGGCAAACGACGAAAGCACAGAACTGTTGATTGAAATCGCAAACAATTCCGCGATTAGCAATTTGATGTTTGTGGTCATTTCCCGTGCGGAAGATGTTGAGAATCGTTCGATTCAACGACTACGTCAATTCCTTGAAGGAAAGCAGTCAATTCGTCACGAGAAGATTGAGATTGATCGGTTGGACGATGAGGCAAGTCGTCGTCTCGTAAGCTCGCGTTTGAAGTCATCTTCTGCTACGGACGAGACTACGATCGGTAATTTGATAAAAGAAGGTCGGGGCAATCCACTTTTTCTTAGCGAGTTATGTGAGTATCGAAATTCTGGCAAGAGCCTTGACGAGACCATTGGCTTGAACGCTTTGATCCAACAGCGCATTCGAGCATTACCTGGAAAGTGCCAAACAATCCTTCGCTTAATCGCGCTTGCCGGTTGTCCTGTTAATACTGAGATGCTGAGTGCGTCAGTTAAAACGAGCAGTGTCTTGGAAGAGCTTCGTCTGTTGGAACGCAGCCACCTGATCCGAAGATCAACCAATTGGGCAACTGTCAATGTTTATCATGATCGGATTCGGGAATCGATCATTCAAGTGTTGACGCCATCGGAAAAATTAAACATCCATTCCACAATTTCGTCCATGTTGGAGCGCGCAGGGAATGCGGATCAAATGCTTTTGGCGACGCAATACGAAGCGGCGGGCCAAATTGAACGGGCGATCAATTCCTATTGCTTGGCTGCCGAATCGGCCAACAAACGGTTTGTATTTGATGAAGCCAGTCGATTGTACGGGAAGGCTATCGAGCTCCACGGCGATGCGGATCCTGAGAACTACGTGGAGTTGTTGATCGCCCAAGCTCAGGCAATGGCCAATGGCGGATATGGCCTTGAATCCGCCCAATTATTTATTTCCATCACCGATAGAAATCTTGTCGATCAAGAGCGCGCGAACGAACTCTTACAAGTCGCGGGTTTGCAGTTGCTTACCAGTGGAAACACATCGCTGGGCATCCCAGTTTTAAAACGCGTTTTGGCTAATGTTGGATTGAAGATTCCGAAGTTTCGTTTTTTGGCTTTGGGGAAATTGCTCTTTTACCGTTGGCAAAATTCAAGGAATCGGTATCGACATCAAGGACCGGTGGAGGATCGGCGAGAACGTCGAAAACGAGAGGCGGTTCGCGTTGCTTCGAAGGGCCTAGCCTTGATCTACCCTGAAGTTGCCGCGATGTTTCAATCGTTGTCCCTGCGACTGTGTGCGTCGTCCGGTTCGGTGAACGAGTTTGTGGATGCTTTGGCATTAGAGAGCATTCACGTTGGCGCAACTCCGGGACCTTGGGAGGCTAAAGCTGCGGGTATGCTGACGTTGGCGGAAGACAAAGCTCGAGAATCCAATGATCCGTTAATTGAAGGGCGGGTTCAGTTCGCCTACACGCTTCAAAGATATTTGGATTTGGAACATGCTTCCTCAATGCGAGCCAATGAAGCAGCCACCAAGATTTTCTCCACCAAAAGCCCGCAAGCCGTTTGGGAATTAATAACGTTACGTTCATTCGAACTTTGGTCGATGCAGCATTTGGGCGCGTTCGTTCCGTTGATAGAAAAAGTAAACCATCTGGAGCAGGACGCAGAACGCCGGCGTGACTATTTTGCACTTGGCAATTTTGCCGAATCGATTTGTCTGAAATGTTTGCTCGAAGATAACTTGCCGTTGGCAAAGCAAAAACTGGAACAGATTCTTGATCGAGCGCCGAAAGAGGGGTATCAACCCCAGAGCCATAATGCAGCCAACGCTCTGATCATGCTTCGGCTTTACGAAGGGAAATACCAAGAAGCTTGGGAAGCTTCTGAGCAAGACAAAATGTCAATGAAAAAACATGGCCTCTACCAATTTAAAGAGCTGCGTGTCGATTGCATGAAGTTTGGCAACCTTGCGATGGTCGGGATGTTTCGCAAAACCGATCTCCAGACTCGAAAGGAAATCAGGCGAAGGATTCGGCAATTGCAAAAAGAGAAAACTTCATTCACGACGGGACAAGTTCACACATTTTCAGCTTGGGAGGATCTTCTCGCAGGTCGTTTTGACCTGTTTCAGAAAAACATTCAGGAAGCCGTATTGGCATTTGAAAAAGAGGGGCATTTGATTTATGCCTATTCCGTAATGTTTAAGGCAAGCCAAGTTCTCGGGAAAGAAGATCTGGCAGGTTGGGGCGACTCATCGCGAGAATGGTTTGCGAAATCGCTAGTCGAAAACCCTGGGAGATTTGCCGCGATCTATGCTCCAGAATTCGCGAGCTATTGTCGAGATTGAATTTCCTCAAAATCGCGAGACATTTTAACTTGCAATGGTCTCGAGCCTGATTCGGGCTCCTGATCAGAGGCATTATACTGGCACGCTGCATGCCCTTATCGGAGTGGCGATGTGTCGGCAACAATGCACCCATAACCAAGCACTTTCTTCACAGAACGATTGCACTCTATGACAAAGCTCAGATTAAAGATCGTTACGACTCTTCTGTTTTCCGTTTTTCTATTGCAGAACATTCAGGCTGACGAACTTCCCAATATCATCTTCGTCATGGCGGACGATCTTGGGATTGGCGACATTTCGCCGACGAATCCAGACTGCAAAATCAAGACACCGAATCTGCAAACGATGGCAGACCAGGGCCTCACATTTCTCGACGCACATTCACCGAGTGCGGTTTGCACGCCAACGCGATATGGAGTTTTGACCGGTCGATACAATTGGCGTTCGCGATTGGCTCGCGGAGTTTTGGGCGGATCTAGTCGTCACTTGATTCCTGCCGATCGACCAACGGTTGCCCACATGTTACACAAGTCCGGCTATCACAATCAGATGATTGGAAAGTGGCATCTGGGGTGGGACTGGGCCAAGGTGCCAGGGGCCGATGGAAAGAAAATCGACTTTACTCAGCCCGTGAAAAATGGGCCTGACATCAATGGTTTCGATGGCTATTACGGGCACTGCGGTTCGCTTGATATGGCGCCCTATGTTTGGGTCGACACCGGTAAAATTACGGCGATCCCCGTTCGTGAAGAAGGCGTTACCAAGAAACAGGATTCTTACGGGTGGTATCGAAAAGGACCCATCAGTCCTGACTTTGACATCGCTCAAGTGTTACCGCACTTGTTTGAAAAAAGCATCGCTCATATCAAAGACCGCGCCGCCGCAGCGAGAAAAGGTAAGCCATTCTTTCTTTACCTTCCCTTGCCGGCTCCGCACACCCCGATTGTTCCAGTGCCACCGTTCAAAGACGCCAGCGGAATAAATCCATACGCGGATTTCGTAATGCAGGTGGATCATCACATGGGGCAGTTAATGGCTGCCGTGAAGGATGCGGGCATCGACGACAATACGATTATTTTCTTTACTAGCGACAATGGCTGTTCACCAGAGGCCAATTTCGATTTGCTGAAGGAACACGACCACGCTCCGAGCGCTGGCTATCGCGGCCACAAAGCAGACATCTATGAAGGAGGCCACCGAATTCCGTTGATCGTGCGATGGCCAGCCAAAATAAAAGCAGGCCAAAAGACGCAAGCGCTGACTTGCCTCACCGATCTCTATGCAACCCTTCGAGACGTGACAGGGCAGCCAGCAGAAGACCTGGGCGGTGAAGACTCGCACAGCCTGGTTCCAGTGTTCAACGGAAATGAAACAAGCAGCCGAACTTCGCTGATCAGCCATTCGATTGGTGGTTCTTTCGCGATTCGCAAAGGTGACTGGAAGCTGTGTTTGTCAGCCGGAAGTGGCGGTTGGAGCTCGCCCAGCGAAAAAGTTGCGAAGAAGAACGGCTTGCCGCTAATGCAGTTGTTCAATCTCAAGTCCGATCTTGGTGAACGAAAAAATTTAATCGACGACAATCCCGAACAGGTTGAGTCGCTTTTAAAATTGCTCAATGAAGAAGTTACACGAGGGCGCTGTACTGTGGGCAACGCTGTTCCCAATGATCGTGAAGTGACATACCTGCCGAAGAAATGAACCACGAGGGCTTACGGCCGTTGCGGTTTCGTTTCGCTAGAAGATCCGACCTGCGTTTGTCGAAGTTCAGGTTCAAATCGTGCAGCTCATTTTACGTCAGCGCACATCCGTATTTGGCGAGTAATCTTGGCCTCGAATTTTAAGGTCAACTCCTTCTCGATTTGCTTGCAGCAATTAAGCTAATGGTTGGCAACAATTAAACGAAACACTGAATCGAGCTCACATGATCACAACAGAAGGCAAGACATCACTTTTTCTGGCAGGACTCTTATTGCTACTGTTAGCGGGACTCCACAATCCTAGTTCGCTTAACGGTGACGATTCATCAGATAAAAAAACGAAGTCGATTGGTCCGATTGTCAAAAACGGTGAAGCACAAATCGTAGCCGCGTTCAAAGATCCTGAACGTTGGATTCGACATGACTTGTGGGTGGAAGCTGAATTCGATTCAGACGGCGATGGGAAACTTGATCGGATGCATGTCGATGTGACTCGTCCAAGCCAAACGGAATTTGACGGAGTAAAACTACCGGTTGTCTACGCTTCAAGCCCTTATTTTGCAGGTACCGCTGGTTCAGGTAGAGATTTCTTCTGGAACCCTCGTCAGGAAATTGGCGGAAAACCGCCGCAACGAAAAGTCGGACCAGAAATCAAACGTAACGCTCAACGTATGATCATCTCCAAACGACATGTCAAAGACTGGGTCCCGCGTGGCTTTGCCGTGGTTCACTCGTCGTCACCCGGGACGGGTTTGTCTCAAGGGTGCCCGACGGTCGGAGGCAAGAACGAATCGCTGGCACCAAAAGCCGTAATCGATTGGCTTTGCGGACGCGCCAAAGGATTCACTAGTGTCGATGGTCAAGACGAAGTTAAAGCTTATTGGTCAACGGGAAAAGTTGGCATGACGGGAACTTCGTACAACGGCACGATCCCGTTGGCGGCTGCAACCACCGGAGTTGAAGGGCTGAAAGCCATCGTGCCAGTGGCACCCAACACGTCTTATTACCACTACTACCGCAGCAACGGTTTGGTACGGTCTCCCGGTGGGTATGTGGGTGAGGACATCGACGTGCTCTATGACTTTATCCACAGTGGCGATCCTGCTCGCAACGAATACTGTGACTGCAATGTTCGCGATAAAGAAATGGTCGAAGGCATGGATCGTGAGACAGGAGACTATAACGAGTTTTGGGCGGGGCGAGATTATCTCAATCAGCTTGGTGATATGAAAGCCGCTCTCTTGATGTCTCACGGATTCAACGACTGGAACGTCATGCCAGAACACAGTTACCGAATCTACAATGCGGTAAAAGCGAAAGGGGTTCCGTCTCAAATTTATTATCACCAGAACGGTCACGGCGGACCACCTCCGCTGCGGATGGTCAATCGTTGGTTCACTCGCTACGTCCTGGAGGTTGAAAACGGAGTTGAGAACGAAGGGCGAGCCTGGATCGTTCGCGAGCACAAAAAACCTGAACAACCGACTGCCTACAAAGACTATCCAAACCCCGATGCATCTCCTGTCACGATGTACCTTTCGGGAAACTCACCAAAACCAGGCTACCTCTTGCTTGATCGCAAGCCAGAAAGTGGCAAGGAAAAATTGGTCGACAATTTTTCCTTCAGCGGCGAATCTCTGGCGCAGGCGGAGTTCACCCAGCATCGGTTGATGTACGTGACTCCCAAGTTGAAGGAGTCCGTTCATCTATCCGGATTGGCGAAAGTGAAAATTCGATTGGCGTCTAGCAAGCCCGCAGCGAATCTTTCCGTCTGGCTTGTTTCGTTGCCTTGGAACACCAGCCAAAGAGCGAAGATCTATGACAACGTGATCACCCGTGGGTGGGCTGACCCTCAGAATCATAAATCACTTTCTGAAAGTTCACCGTTGGTGCCCGGTCAATTCTATGAACTTTCCTTTGAGCTCCAGCCGGACGATCAAGTTATTGCGAAAGGTCAGCAAATTGGGTTGATGATTTTTTCAAGCGATCGAAACTTCACGCTTCAGCCGGAACCGGGAACCGAGCTTACAGTCGATCTCGATGCAACAGAATTGACTCTGCCAGTGGTTGGCGGAGAGAAGAGTATCCGCAAAGCTTTCTAAGTTTGTCGGTTCGCGACGCACGCAGGTTACATTGCCGGCGTGCGTTGTCGAATCAGATTTGGTTGGACTTCAATGCGAAATTCATGTCAAAATTGGGAAGTGTCAGATATATCTGTAGGCATATCTGATTCTGTTTCTTCTACAGCAACGTTGTATTCTCGGAGAAAACACCAAGCAAAACTGCCGTTTTTTAGCAACGAATCCGAAAGGGGAGAAAAACTTTTAGACAATTTTCAATTATGTGAATGAGATTTGAGGAGCCGTTCGGAGAAAGTACTGAACAACTTCACGATTCCGAATTGGAACACCTCAAATGAACAAACTACGAACAATCCGGTTGCCAATCTTGCTGGCTTTTTTTCTAGCAGTGATTGGGCAGATCGGTGAGACCAGTTTCGCGGCTCTCCCACAATCTGGTGACTCACGCGTTGGCAATTCAAAAATTGAATCCGATCCAGAAATTATCGCAATCAAGGCAACCCTCGAGGACTACATTCAGGGTTCAACCAATGGCCAGCCAACTCGATTAAAAAAGGCTTTCCACCCAGACTTAAACTTGTATTCGATCAAGAATCGAAAGCTGAACGTTTGGCGAGGAACCGCGTACATCGCGGACACCAAAGAAGGTAAACCGACAGGCGAGACTGGAAAAATTATCGCCATCGATTACGAAAACGACACGGCGATGGGCAAAGTCGAAATCGTCCCGCCGCGCGGAAATGCCTATGTAGATTACTTCATGTTGTTGAAAATCGAACGGCGTTGGACAATCGTTCACAAGATGTACACGCGTCGCAATGGCAGCTCTGGAAGTGCCAAATACCCGGCCGAGAAGGCAACTGACACTCCAGCAAAAAAGAAGGATCCACCAACCCAATCCGATCCCAATCCTGAAACGACAGCCGACCAGCCAGCGACCAACCGCGAGATCGACAAGCTCCTTTCCGAGTATGACCGGACGGACACACCGGGGGTTGCTGTTGCTGTCATTCGAAATGGCAAAGTCGTTTACCAACGTGCGGTTGGAGCTGCAAACGTTGAGCACCAGGTACCGATTGACGCTGCCAAAACGATTTTCAACATCGGCTCGACTTCAAAACACTTCACAGGATTCGCAATCGCGCTTCTCGCAGACCAAGGAAAACTCTCTCTCGACGATGATATTCGAAAGCACGTTCCTGAATTGCCTGACCTTGGACAGAAAATTACGATCAGGCATCTGGCAAACCATACCAGTGGGCTGCGAAGTGAACTGAGTCTTTTGGCAATGGCAGGTTGGTCTCCCGGCGACGTCATACGCAAGCGACATGTTTTTCACGTTTTGAAACGGCAGAAAGAACTGAACTTTCCTGTCGGCGACCGTTTCGATTACTGCAATTCCGGGTTCACGCTTTTGGCGGAAATCGTCGCACGTGTATCTGGTAAGCCCTTTCATCAGTTTTGCCATGATGAAATTTTCTCGCCGATGGGAATGTCTAACACTCAGTTCTCGACCGGCCAAACGGAATTGCGTCCTAACTTGGCGTACAGCTATGGCTTTGATTCGTCCGGTTACTTCCCCAGAAATCCAAACGACGAATATTCGGGTCCGACGGGAGTATGGTCAACGTGTGAAGACATGGCCAAATGGGCAACCAATTTTCAAACGCAGAAATTTGGCTCCAAAAAAGTCTGGTCAAACATGCTGAATCCGGGCCGGCTAAACAACGGCAAGTCGACAAACTATTCATTGGGCTTGTTCGTTCAACCCCGAAACGGCCATCAGCACATTTACCATGGCGGAGCAACCGCTTCCTATCGGGCGTTCCTGGGGCATTTCCCAAACGACGAATTAACGATTGCGGCAGTATCGAACTCCCAATCGATTAACCCTCAACAACTGAGCCTCGACATCGCCGATCTGTTTTTGAAAGACTTAGCTAAATCGACAAGCGAGCCAAACAAAATCGATTCCAACGAGAAACCTGAATCTGAAATCACATTGACGAGTGAAAAAATTGAGCAGTACACCGGTCGATACTGGAACGGAGAAGACCGGACCGCCTCCATCTCATTCCAGGACGACTCCCTGGTCTACTCGATTGACAGTGGCCCCAACATTCCGTTGAAACCGGTTAGTCAAACGGAATTCGAAATGGTGGGAGTTGACGCCGCCAATTTGAAGTTTGAGAAAAACCAATCCGGCGGCGTTTCGATCTTGATTCCACGCAGTGACGGTAGCATCAATCGGCTTGAGCCTTATGTTCCCGCGACGCCCACCGTAGAAGAACTTCGGGCGTTCACCGGTCGCTATTACAGCAGCGAATTGGATTGCAGCTACACGATTCGATTTGACAACGAGCGGCTAGTGGTCGATCACGTTCGATTTCAAGGCGTCAGGCTGATTCCTGTTGCAGATGACGTGTTCCGAAACGACGGCTGGCGATTCACAACAATGCAATTTGAACGTGCGTCGGACGGCAAGCCAACCAGCTTCCGAATTCACTCGCTTCGGAATCGCAATTTGGAATTCGTGCGATTGTCTGAAGTCGATTCAGTCAACAATACGCCCACGAACAAAACACAGCTTTCCTTTGATGAGATGGATGCCACTGCCGAAGAGTTGTTAAAGCAGCAACATTTACCCGGCTTGGCAGTCGTCGTGACCGAGAACGGAAAGACAGTTTTTAAGAAAGGCTACGGACTGGCTAACGTTGAAAACCAGACCGCCGTCGATCCAGACAAGACTCTGTTCCGAATTGGTTCGGTATCCAAAGCGTTTACGTTTCTTGTGTTGACTCGACTGATTGACCAGGGACGGCTGAAACGCACCGACAACGTAGAAAATTTTATTGGCAACGTTGGCAATCCGAGAAACTACAAAGAACCCGTCACGATCGACGACCTTCTGATGCATACCGGCGGTTTCGACCAGGTTGGAACGGGAAGGCACATTCGCGATCACCACCTCAACCTGAAACAACGCAAATCCAAGCGAGCCAGCCTCGTCGATTTCCTTGAATCCAACAACCTTCGTCGCGTAACAGACGCGGGTGAAATGTTTCGATATGACACCTATGGTGTCACCTTGGCTGGAGCGATCATCGAGAAAGTTACAGGCAAACCATTTGCTGCTGCGATGAAGCAGGAAATGTTCGAGCCACTTGGGATGAATCGCAGTTTTGTGGAAGTCGACGAAACTCATTTTTCCGATCTCGCGACAGGCTACGGCTGGCGGCAAGGAAGTTTTCAAGCCCGACCTTACGAGGTTTACTTAACGACTCCAGCTTCTTCCATCGACATGACTCCTGCGGACATGGGACGCCTGATGGAAGCTCTAACTAGCGGTGGTGCCAACTCGAACGGTCGATTGCTTGGCAAAGAAATAACGAAAGCCGTACTATCACCACAATTCAAGACACATCCGGAATTCGTTGGCATCACGCACGGCTTCTTTGAATCGTATACGTCGAATGAGAGCAATTCGAGCATTCACTTATCGACGATTGGACATGGCGGCAGCATGGATGGTTATCGTTGTGCACTTACAATCATTCCCGAGAAACAAGTGGGCATTTTCTTCATAGCTAACCGGGCCCCCGAATCTGGCGGTGGCACCGTCGACTTTCGCCCCTTACTCGATATCGTCGTCAACCAGTTTGATGACTCGCCCAAAGTCGCGAAATTTGTAGTGCCGCCCCAATCGCCCGAGGGTGATGCCTTGCAAAAACGGCTTTCCGAATATGCAGCCGATTATTACTACGGCATTTACTGTCACACGCCAACACGGGAAGATATGAAGTCCGGAGCTTGGCGGCGACCGGACGCTCGCTCCGTCTCCGTGGTTGATCAAGGCCTTTTGATTGGCGACGAGACTTATCTGCCATACAAAGAAACAGAGAAAGATGTGTTTGTTCAGTCAAACGGCGATCGCTTGGTTCATTTCGGTAGAAACGCAAAAGGAATGGTGACACACTTCGTCTATTCAACCAGTCCTGATACTTTTGAAAAGGAAATGCCAGATCTTCCTTATCGGCAATACGGCTCTTTGGCTCAACGCTTGGTCGACATCGCGACAACTGAGAATCCGGGGGCTGCGATTAAGTTTCTGAGAGAAAAGGGGGACTCGGAGGACTACTATATTAGCGAGAGAGAATTTAATAATGCTGGCTACCAACTGATAGAGCAGCAGGCGTTTGGATTGGCGATCGAGATTTTTAAGACGAACACGCAACAGTTTCCAGATTCATGGAACGCACACGATAGTCTTGGCGAAGCGTATGCAAACGCAGGAAAGTCGAAACTGGCGATCGAGTCTT
>JBGCDK010000047.1:0-21648 GCA_045105295.1 Mariniblastus sp. | reverse complement strand
TGTTGTTGTTGTTGGACGTGGATGAAGCTCTAACGCTTGTGAGGTCAATAGACGGAGGTTTGATTTTGATCGTCATCGCGAAATTGCGCGATGTTCGTTCTGAATTATAACAAAGATCAACGACTGCCGGGGACGATGCCTTCGTATTCGAACAACGCGAAAACAAAATGGATGCTGAGAGCTAGCAAGGTTGCCCAAAGAATTGTGGCAGTAACGCTTCTGCTCACATCGGTCGTTGAGTACTTGGGTTTCCGACCTTGATAATACGAAATGATTGCGATACCGACGCCGCAGCAAAGCAGTTTTGCGATCAGCCAACCAAACCCGCGATACTGAAACTGTCCCATCTGCTCCAGGCCACGATGGAAATGCTGATGCCAAAAATCGGGCCCCCGTTCTGGATCGGCAATCACAAACGTGACGAGGCTGGTAAGTTTAGCGACATAGTAGGCAGCGTAACTCAGCAACGGCGTTCCGATCATGAAAGCCCACATAATTGGCGTCAGCAAATAAAACTGAGGTTGCGTACTGAATGTTTTCATCGCATCGATTTGATTGCCGTACTGTCGTCCACCAATATCCGACGTGACGGCCGCGCCGCATCTGGCCGCGATCAAAACGCAGGACAGGACGGGAACGAAAATTCGATACATCGCAAACCCGAGCGCCGTCAGTAGATCTTCAACCAGCAAAGGTTCGGTGTAGGCTGCGTAAGGCAGAAACTGGAACGTGAAATAGGTAGTGACGAAACCTGAAATCAAGCCCGATGCCATCAAGTAAAGAAACGCCGTTGGACCAAAAATCATTCGGCAGTAGTGAGCGAAAAAGCGAAAGCCCCAAACAGGATTTTTCCAAAGTGGAATTAGACTGAGCAAGCCTGTAACCCCCGCGACCCCGACGTTGGTTGTGGTGACAAAAAAATCAACCAAGCGATCCTGGATTTTCTCGCTGATGGTTTTGGTAACCACTTCATCGTGTTTCTTTACCGAAACGTTAGCCATCGGCGCGAGTTTGTCAGGGATGGTCTGCCAATGTTCTTTGGGAACTTCATTCAACATACCCGATTCAGGGTCAAGCAAATAAATTCGATCGGCGATCGGCATCAGCGAATGGTAATCGTGCGTCACGATCACTGATGTCTTGCCGAATTTATCATGTGTCTCTCGAATCAAGCCAGCGACTTGCTTTCCAGTTAATGGATCCAAACCCGAGGTTGGCTCGTCGTACAAAATCGCAGATGGGTTGTATGCCAACGTTCGAGCGATGGCTAATCTTTGCCTCTGGCCGCCACTCAATCTCGAAGTCGGAACGTTTGACGGGACGCGGAGCTGAGCTAACAAGTCGGCTGATGAAACAGGATTAGCATGGCCGCCGCCGCTTGCTCGGGCAAACTCCATGTTGGCAAGAGGGGACATCTCATCGAATAAAGCGAACGACTGAAACACCACGCCAGCTTTTCCAGCTTTAGCTTTCGCTCCATCAACGAGGACTTGCCCCTTCCAGCGAATACCTTCGCTGACTGGTCCAAGTAAGCCAGCCATCATTCGAAGCAAGATCGATTTGCCAACACCGCTTGGTCCGACAATCAACGTGATCTCGCCATGTCGGAAATCAGCTGTTGTGCCGTTAAGGAGTTTTTGAGTTCCTGCGGTAACGTGGATATCTCGAATTGAAATACCCAGTTCCGAATTTGTGGTCTTATTCAATTTTTGCCCCGCGCTGGCACGTAGGGGATTGATTCTTGAGTGTCTGCAATGCGTCCAATGATCTTTTTCGGTTGCAAGGTCGGTTTAGTGTTGGTGTCAGTCGGATCTGTTTTCAAAACAAACCATCGGCTGTCTTTGTGAAGTATTCGATGTCGAAGCACGCGTGCAAACTCCTCCGTGATGTCGCCGTCGGGAGTTCCGAACAGTGCAGCACCAATCTCGGTAATCGTTGGTTCGAGACGTTTGTTAGCCATCGCCAACGCCCGTTTGGCTTCTGGTCCATTCCAACGTTGTTCGAGAACAGTTTGAAGTCGATTGTTTTTGACGAATACTTCACGAAAGACATCGCTAAGCAGTTCTTGAACCTCTGGGTCTTTAATGATCGTTCTAATGCTGGCCGAGACGGTCGATTTTACTTTCGGGTTTGCAGAGATCTTTTTCAGAAGTGTTTTTTGAAGCTCAACGATCTCTCCCATGTGTGATTCGAGAATGGGAACGGCTTTTTCATCTACAAACCGTTTGAATTCTCGTTGGGTAAGTTTCCGGTCCGGCAGCGGCGTTTTGTCGTAAAGGTAACGCCAGCCGAATCCGAAAACTGAAACCTGGTTCCAGACTTCTTGGCCAAGTTTGGTGACCAAGGGTGCACTTTGTTCCTGGACGATCGGCCAAATCTCTTTTTTTACAAGGGGCACGATCTCTTTTTCGATCAAATCGGTTTGGTAACGTTGACCGATCTTTTTAATTTGCTCGTCACGTGCTTCGAATGCGGCTTGGAGGTCTTCGCGAACGACGCTGGATGCATCCTTTAGCGACGCCGCGATAACGGGTTTAAGGGCTGCAATCAGTTCCTCTTGGTTGGCTCGGTACGAATCCATTATCAACGCTCGAAGCTCCTCGCGTTTGGAAGGAGGGAGCATCGTTTCAACGACCCAGCGAGTGGATTCTGGTGCGGCATGGTAAACCAATTCGTCAGTGTTCGACAAAACTGGTGCGCTTCCAAAAAAGGTAACCCAAGCCGAGCTGGTCAGATACAGAACTTTTTCGTTGTTGTCGAGCGAGCTGACTCGGGAGATTACACCGATCGGAGCCGAGGATTCTCCGTCGCTACCAAAAACAGGATCACCGACTTGGACTGCGATTGGAAACTCCATTTCTATTTCAATCGTTCGGCGTTGATTGCCAAAGAACTGGATAAGTTGGCTGGTGGCCTTGGGAGCTTGGCTAAACGATTGCCTCGCAAAAATAATTGCGATCGCGATGAGTCCAACCCAGATAAGGGCACCAAGGATGGCTCGAAATTCAAAATTTTGACGCATGTTTAAGAGATTAGTTGAGAAAGGATTCTTTTAACTTACCCAATCGATTGACGATTTGTTTCAGGTACTCGAAGAGGGGATTGGTTGCCGTAGAGGTCGTCGTTTCAGTTCTTGGACTGGGTTGGCGTGTCGGTTTTCTATTTTGAGGTTTCTTCTGGCGAATCGGTTTCTTTTTCGTCGTCAATGATTGACGAATGGTCGTGAATGATTTTCCAACCGCCTTCCATTCGTTTGACAACCAATGAGAAATTTCCATCTTTTTTTGAATCGTCTGCCATCTTCAAATGCCACTGTCCCAGGACCAATGCAGCATCCTTACCCAAGAGTGACACTTCCAAGCCATCAAAGTTCAGCTTGCCCATTGCCTCTGGTGTGCCGTAGTTCTTTTTGTAGTTCTCAAAAGTCTGTTTCCATCCCCGAGCCGTTCTTCCATTGCTGCTGAAAGTGAGGTTGGGGGACTTCCAATAAGTCGCCATGAAACGTTCAAGGTCGCCCGCGTTCCAAGCTGCTGTTTGAGTCGTCAGAATCGACTCGATTTCGGTTGCGGCAATGTTGCTCGGTTTCATGTCAGCAGTGGACGGGGCGGTGTCCTGTTGGGCGGATTTGTCTTGCGCGTTGGTGGTGCCGCTCACGAACGCGACGATCAAACAGAATGAAATGTTTAAAATTGTTTTTGTTTTGTATTTCATTTTTAGTTCGCTTTCTATTTTTCGCGGGAGCTTTTGCGGGATTCGTTGTTTTTGTGAATCAATGTTATAGCAGTTTGGGGTGGGCTGCCGTAAACTGAGTTGTGACAACAGCATTTTGCGTGAGACGAAAATGGTTGTGAGACGGCTCCAATCTTCTTCGCGGACAGACTTTCTGTTTAATCTCCAAACTAGCCAGGCTTGTTGGCCGACAACAACGCGAGGACGAAATGGGATCTTATATTACCGGTGTGATCATTGCGATAGTGATGGTTTTGGGCCTTTACGCGGCAGTTGAAACTGCGGCTGGGCGGCCCGTTTTTTCGACTCAGGACAAGCATGAAGGATTGTCGACGGCAGAACTTAAAAAGATATCTGCTAAGGAAGCAGACCTGACTGCTGACGACGTGCGAGGGGACGAAGAGAATCGCATCGCCGCAATTTTACAACTCGGTGAAAAGCCGGGCGAGCTAAAGGACACTTTTCCATTGCTCGCGAAACTTGCCGCTCATCCCGAAGAGAAAATTAAAAATGCGGCTCATGCTGCAATCTATCGAATCGGCGAGCCAGCGACTCCTCTTGTTCGCGATTTTTTCGATCGTGATACTTTGCAAGACAATCGTGCGGCTTGTTCAGCCATTCGCGCCATCGGACCGTCATGCAAAATTTATATGGACGACGTAAAAGCCTTGTTGCTCAGTGAAGAAAAAATTGAGCGGCGATGCGGTCTTTACGCTCTCCAAGGTTTGGGGGTTGAAGGTGTTGTGTTGATGGACGAAATCATCACATGCGTTCTTGACGAGGATTTCAACAACCGATGCAGTGCCTGCCGTATCCTTGAGTCGTTTGGGGGCGACGCTGCTCCGGCGATAGATGTTTTGTTGCAGTTGCTTGAAGAAGGCAATCCTTCAACTCGAGGTTGGGCTGCGGTTTGCCTTGGCTCGATTGGAGCGGAAAACGCTGGCGACCATAACTTTCCGGAGTTGATTGCTTCAAAACTTGATGCGATCAATCCTGTTGAAGTTCAGCGACTACTCAAAGGGCTCGCGCTGCTAGGGCCGGATGCGATCACAGTGGTCGATGCGGTTGAGGAAAAAGCCAAACACAAAGACGGATTCGTGCGAAGCCATGCAGCGTATGCACTTTGGCGAATCACTGACAAGGGCGACATTCCGTTCAAGCTCCTTGGCGATATGCTGGCGGACGATCATCTGGCTCCCGAGGCTTTGGACCTGATTGGAAGGATGGGGCCCGATGCGTTTCCATTGCTCGATACGGTAACGAAGAAGTTCTCTTCGGAGGAGGCAGCGGTACGTGAAGAGGCTGCGATCGCCGTCGGTTCTATGGGGCCGGTGGCTAAAAAAGCGATTTCAAAGCTGTCGGTTCTGTTGGAAGATAAAGACGCGATGGTGCGAGTCGCTGCACGCCGAGCGATTGAGAAAGTCACTCCAGTAGAAAAGTCGACAGAGAAGTAGTCGTCGCCGCATCGCTGTTTCTATCGTGCGGTTTCTATCGTGCGGTTTCTATCGTGCGGTTTCTATCGTGCGGTTTTGATATCGTGCGGTTTTGATCATGTTCACGCCACAACCAAACTCTCCAGCGTTCAGTTTTATAATGCTGAACTTGGGAGAGAATGGGGACGTTGATCGGTGCTGGAGCCAGCCAAGCGAACTTATTTCTCTGTGTAGCTCGCGTTCATCGGCAAGAATTCGTCAATCGAATAAGCGTTGTAACGGTCGGTCAGTGCTAGATTGTTTTGGTTGCTGCAGCTGCGGCGGCACAAAGCTCTTCAGCGTCGGCCATCGTTGAGGCTTCTGCGATCGCTCGAACGATAGGTTCAGTGTTGCTTGGGCGGACAAGGATCCACTTGTCGGACCAATCCAACCGAAGGCCATCCATCGTTGATTGTTTGGCATCCGGGAATTGCGATTTAAGGATGTCGAACAGGGCAGGGATCTTTTCCCGGTCGATTTCGATCTTGGTTTTACAAATCTCATAGCTCGGAATTTCGGCTGCAAGCTCGCTGATACTTTTTCCGGACTTTGCCATTGCATCCAATGTCTGCGCCATTGCTACGAAACTATCGCGAACAAAACCAACGGTTGGGTCGATCGGCCCGCCGTTTCCCTCGCCACCGTATACGGCTTTTAAATCCATCATTTTGTTCGTCACATTCGCTTCGCCGACGGCGCTCATGTGAAATTCACTTCCGCGAGACTCGCAAATGTCAGCTGACATGCGACTGGATGAGCAATTGATCACGACTGGACCCTTACGAGTTTTCAAAGCGTGATTGAGCGTGATGGCAAGCGTATACTCTTCTCCGACGTAGTTTCCGTTCTCGTCAATGATCGCCAAACGATCCGCATCTGGGTCTTGGCAAAAAACAGCATCAGCCCCAAAACTCTTTGCCATCTCAGTTGTTTCTTGAAGATTGACCTCTGTTGGTTCCGGGGACCGAGTGAACAACCCATCTGGTGTGTCGCCCAAACATTGAACTTCGCAGCCAAGTTCGGTCAGCAAACGTCGGCCGAGAATTGAGCCCGCACCGTGGTGGCTATCGAGGACGGCTTTGTATTTTTTTGATCGGATGGCATCTGCATCAACGGTTTTCAAAACGGCAGCCAAGTGCGTAGAAGTCGTGTCCTCGATGTTGGTGATTTTCCCGATTTGGTCGTGGGCGACGGCGTAAAATTTATAGTCGCGATAGGCTTCGATAACGTTCTCGCCCTCGTCTGCCGGAATGACTCGTCCAGTCGAATTGAACAGTTTGATGCCGTTGTATGGTGCCGGATTGTGACTGGCCGAAATTTGAATTCCACCAGCGGCAGAGTGTTTGCGAACCAAGATCCCAGTTGTCGGTGTCGCAGCAACATCACCGTAGAGCACGTCGCGTCCCATCGCCGAAAGGCCACTGCAAATTGCTTGAGCCAACATGGTTCCTGTCGCTCGTCCGTCTCGGGTTACGATGATAGGTCCTTCGGAATCCAAAAGACTGGCAAACGCGGTGCTGTATTTGATGGCGAGGATTGGGTCGAGGCTTTCACCAATGATGCCGCGAAGCCCGGAAACGCTGATGATCGGTTCGTTCATAGTGGCTGTTGTTTTGTGTGAATGGTGGCGGAAAACGGTGGGTTAACGTGAGCTCAGTTTTAACATCGGCTAAAAACCGGGCAACCGGTGTCATTTTAGCTTGGGGTGGTTAATTGCGGCGAAGGATGGTTGAACGGTTTTACAATTAAGCTCAAAATCTAGCGACATCTGTAGAGATTAAACAGATTGTTTTTCTAAGCTTGGTCATGAACTATGTCTCACCAAGTCGACGATCCATATTTCAAGTTTACATAACCCCTCACGGCGACCATTCATGTCTGACTCGATTGCTTCCTTTGACCTCGACGACTGTATTGCAAAAATTAAAAGTGCAGCCGCCGAGGGTAACCTTACTGAGTCTGCCGTCGAGAATATTACGGTATGGTTGACCGAGTCGCGCTATTCTAAATATGCTCCCGCGGTCGCTGAATATATCAATGACGGCAAGTGGAAGTCTTTGGATGATGTTTTTTGGACGATCATTCCATTCGGAACCGGTGGTCGCCGGGGCATGATGTACCCATTTGGTTCAAACGCGATCAACGAACGGACGATCGGCGAAAGCGCGCAGGGTTTGGCCAGCTACGTGAAAGAAGTTAAACCTGACGGCCCTTGGTCGATGGCGATCGCGTACGACACCCGACACCGCAGTCGCGAGTTCGCCGAGCTATGCTCTAGCGTGATGGTTGCTAACGGTTTCGAAGTCTACTTCATCGACGACTATCGAAGCACGCCGGAACTTTCATATTTGATTCGTTACAAATCTTGCGATTGTGGAATCATGGTGACGGCCAGTCACAATCCTCCGTCAGACAACGCGGTAAAAGTGTACTGGTCTAGCGGTGCTCAATTGATTCCGCCACACGACAAAGCCGTCATCGAAAAAGTCGGTAACGTCGATGAAATCCCGACTGTCGATTTTGACCAGGCGGTTGCTGATGGCAAAGTCCACATTATTCGCGAAGAAGTCGACAAGGCTTTGATGGCCGAACACGTCAAACACAGTTTCGACGTGCCTCGTGATTTAAAAGTCATTTTCTCACCGCTCCATGGTGTCGGTGAGTTCAACGTAAAATCCTTATTGAACGAAGTCGGATTCAATGACCTCGAAATCTACGGGCCGCATCGCGAGCCAAGCGGAGATTTTCCAAATGTACCGGGGCATGTTTCCAATCCGGAAAATGCGGTCGTTTTCGAATCCATCATCGAGCACGCTCAAAAAACTGGTGCCGAATTGATTCTGGCCTCGGATCCCGATTGCGACCGGATGGGCGCGGCGGCACCTTTGACGAACGACACTGCCGGGCCATGGTCAACGTTGAATGGAAACCAACTGGGCGTGTTGCTTGGCGATTTTGTTCTCAGCCAACGGAAGCTTGCTGGGAATTTAACAAGCGACAATTACGTTGTGACGACTTTGGTTACGACGAAAATGCTGAAACGGGTTTGTGACGCGTTTGGGGTTAAATGCTTTGATGAAAACCTGGTTGGATTCAAATGGATTTGTAGCGTTGTTGATCGCGAAGGGCCAAATGAGTTCGTTTACGGCACTGAAGAGTCACACGGATATTTGGTCGGTCAATATTGCCGAGACAAAGACGGCGCGGTGGCTTGCATGTTGATGACGGAACTTGCGGCATGGGTTAAGTCACAAGGTAAGTCGATTTTTGAGCACCTTGATGACCTGTACATGAAATACGGTTACCACCAAGAGCAGTTGGTTAACATCCGAATGGAAGGTTCGGATGGTATGAAACGAATGCAGAAATTGATGGCAAAGTTCCGATCTGACTCTCCAAAGTCGCTTGGCGGTATCGAAGTCACTTCGGTCAAGGATTATTCGGTCGGGAAACGAATTCTTCCCGACGGTTCGACGGAGCCGATTTCAGGTCCGACCGGCAATGTACTCGTGTTTGAAACAGCGATCGAAGGCAATTACATCGCGGCAAGGCCATCGGGTACAGAGCCCAAGGTTAAGTTTTACATGTTCACTTATGTGCCAACGGGCGAGATTGGTGATCTAGGTGAAACCAAAGCAGCAATGACGAAACGAATTGAAGGCTACGCGGCGGATATGCAGGCTTTTGCCGATTCCGTTTAGGTGTGGGCGGAAGCGATTTGCTCTGACGAATGAAAATGAGTCTTTGTAGTGGATCTTTTTTAAAGATCCCTCGCGTTGGTGAAGGTCCTTTGTGCTGCAGGATCTTTAGCAAGATCCACTACACAAGACTCGAAAAATATAATGGATCGCGGATTTCGCCTCAGTCGATAATTTGCCAGCCAGACATTTTAACGCTGGCAAGGTCCTTAATTTTGTTAATTTCCGCTTCGATATCCATTCCGTCTGGAATGTTGAATTTGCCAGTCTGGGTCGCCGAATCTAATTCGATATCAGTTGCGCCAATTTTCTCAAGTGCTCCGCGCACGCGCGGGAAACAACCACCTCAGGTCATCGCGGGTAGCTTCAACGAAACGGATTGACTTTGATTGGTAGGTTTGAAGTTTGCCGAGTCAATTTTGGGAATTGGGAAAACGCTTTTCAAAAACTCAGCGACTGCTCGCTGGGTTGTTGGGTCTGTGGTGACTTGCATGCTGACAAGGCCTTCATCAGATTTGCCAACCGTTTCCACCTCGACTTTTCCGTCTTGGGTTTGCGATATCAATTTCTCAAATGCAACTGCGGCCTCAGAGGTAAGCGAATACTTTGCTCTGACAAGCTGCTGTACGTCTTGAGCGTTTGAGGGCAGGTTGAACCTCGATAGACCTGGGGGCACTCGAAGGTGCGGACCATGGGCGACGGAAGCTTTAATTGGCGGTCGGGTTGTACTACTAGCTCTGCTGCCAAAAAGGAGGAGATGCGTTACGGGCAGGTAAAGATTTGTTGCTGCTAGTAGCAAATCCTTGCTTAGCTGGCGTAAAACCTCCCGGAGAGGGACGGGCACTCGGCGTGTTTATCAATCGTTTATGCGGCGAATTCGACGCGGAACTTTTCTTGACCGCGTCTTGTGCCGTTGCTGAATGAGAATTGAAACTTGAAATGACAAACAATCCGCACGCTAGGATCGCAAGGCACACAACACTGATCAGAATCTTCTTCACGGTCGCTCCATCTGTTTGAGAAGTGATAAGCCAACACTCAGGATGCAATTGTTCGCCAGTTGAGCGGTGTTACGCAATATCAGTCCGACGGTTCGGCGACTTTTTTTAAATAGAACCAAAAAAAAAGCTCCGTCAATTGACAGAGCTCGATACGAATCTGAGGGGCTGAATCTATTAAAGCGTTTCTATTGGCAATCCCAGCGGCTTTTGCAACGACAGGATTTCATTCCTGTTACTTTACCGCACGATCGACGATGCGTTTTGCCGCATCACGTCCACCCCAACCGAAAGCGATGGCAGCTGCCAATCCTAATCCGCCAAGAATCGATCCAAACGCTACATTGACGATCGAAGCCGACAACCCCATTTGTTGCAATCCGAATCCACCAGCGAACAACAGGATCGCAACCTTTGCAATCATTGCAAGTTTGTCAGCATTCTCGACGCCAGATTCTTTGACTAATTTGGCAACGAAATTCGCTAGGAACATACCCAGCGCGACGATGACTAAACCGAGTAACACCTTTGTTGCGAACCCAGTGAATGTTTCCATATGACCGGCGAAACTTTCAAGGCCCATCATTGGCAAAGCTTGCATGAGAGACAAAAGTACGATCGACACCATGGCCAATTTCCCGGCAAGTGCTGAAGGTGAAGTAGTTTCGGTAGTGTCGGAAAGATTGAGTCGAAGTTTTTGTGGAACGGAATCAAATCCGACTCCGGTTAGCAAGTTTTCGACGAGGTCTGCAATCATTTTGCCAATGAAGTATGCAATGCCAAGCACAACCGCCGCTCCAATGAACCCGGGAATCAAAAAGGTTCGGCGTTTAAAGATCTTACTAGCCGGTTCAGTGATCGCTGAAATGCAACGCGATGGCTTGAAATTTTTTGTTTCGATTCAATGGCTTGAGAAAACAAGACCCAGTTTCTCCCTTTCGCCATTGATGGCGATTAGCACCTAACGTGGTTCGAGTAATCTTGCGACCAAAGTAAGCACGTAACTCCTCGGGTAAATTGTTTGCCACTGGCATCGTCATGCCGATCTGCGCCATCGCTTTTTCAACTGAACGGATCCCGCCGACGACAAGTGTTTCTTTGTTCAGCGGCAATGACCCGTTTTCGATTTCACTTGCCTCAACCAATTGACAAGCCACACCACGTTTTCGAAATCCGTGCCATGCTTTGTGGAACGCTTCGTCAAAAGGTACACCGTCTTACGACTGAACAAAAACTTGTTGAAGCTTCATAGAAAAATTCAATTCAAATAGGGGAGAAGAAGTCAATTCCGGGCAATGGTTGAGTCCGCGGCGTTATGAGCAACCTTCATTTCAATTGAGCGATGGATCGCTCGGGCGATGTTTGCCCAAGTGGGGGCGTAAGATATTGTTGCCGACTTGATCGCAGACTTGTTTCCATAGCTCATCCGGTGATTGGAAAAGATGATTCTGTTTCGCAGGCAGCGTTAGCCAACCGCCTTGTTCGATTTCGGATTCGAGTTGCTTGGGGCCCCAACCTGAATAGCCGCTGAAGATTTTGAACTGTTGGTTATTTTGTGTCACCAGTTGGTTCAATTTCTTGCGGCCCATGGATATGAATACGCCGGGGATGACTGGTGATTCAGCCAAATCCAAACTAGTGTGCAGACCGATCAGTGGGCCCTCGACAGGGCCGCCGACGTGTACGAAGTCTTCACATTGGCAATCGCTTGTCTCGCCTTCTTCCGAGATCTCGCGCCAGACTTTTGCGACCGTCACGTCAGAGGGGCGATTCAAGATCACACCTGATGCACCCTCGTTGTCATGCTGGAACAAGACAACGACTGTTTGATGGAAATTCGAGTCGTTTAGATCGGGGATGGCGATGAGCAAATGGCCGGCTAGGCTGTCCATGGCAGAGAATTTGGTTGAGAGTTGATGGGTGGCTTATTAATTTGAAACGATTTTCAAACCTGCCGATCCGCGTCGTAGATTGTGCTTGTGACAGCCCGTTTTGCGTGCCGGTTTTGATTGGTATGTAAAGTTTTGGTACACCGGGAGAAAAGATTGCTTGTATGCGGATTTTAAACTAATACGTTCGATGTCCGAGGCGAGAAGTGGGTGGAAATTTTACAGCGAGCCCTACTTTTTAATGAAAGAGCAATGATTTCACCAAAAACGACCGAATTATTCTGTTACCTAGACCATGTTTATCATTCGACTTGTCCAACTTGGCTGGTCCTACAAGCGGGCGTTCGCCTTAAAAAACAAACAAAAACCACCGCGGAGACTCGTTTTACGGTTTGCCGATCACAAAGATTTGGATAAACTGTGACGCTTAACCGAGTTAAAGTTTAAACCCAGGCAGCCACATACGTTGCCTATTACGAAGAGTTACTTAGCTATGAAATCGGACATTCATCCAAACTATCGGCCTGTTGTTTTCAAAGACAAGCAAGCTGATTTCGCCATTTTGACACAGTCAACGATCTCCACAAAAGAGACAATCAAGTGGGAAGACGGTAACGAGTATCCCGTCTACTTTGTTGACATCTCAAGTGCTTCACATCCTTTCTACACTGGAAAGCAGCAGTTTGTGGACACAATGGGTCGCGTCGAGAAGTTCAAGAAGAAATTCTCTGGCAACTACAAGTCGCTTGAAAAGAAAAAGAAGTAAGCGAACGAGAGACAATCAAAACCAAAGGCGATCCAATTTTTGGGTCGCTTTTTTTTGTTGGTGGTTGGGATTGAGAAAGCTCTTCTTGCGTTTGCGTTACGCGCAGTTAAATTCGCCGCCACGAAATTCGCCACAATATCTTGCCACAATATCGCGCCGCAAAATGTAGTGAGATCCTTGGAGCGAGGTTAACTTAAAACGCCGTTTGCTTGGTGGTTTTGGGGTCGAGCCCACTTTTGTCGTCACTTGGTTTCCGGTCTATCAAAGTGAGAATATTTGCCCGCCGTGAAGAGGTATCTATTCTCAGATCGACCTCGAAAGTGTTGCTCAAACCATGTGTTACGTGGTTTTCGTACTCGTGATCGCATCAGCGATTTGCTTTGACGCAGTTCCGTCTCCATACGGATTCTGTGCATCCGACATGCGGGCATAGGCGGCTGGATCAGTGAGCAGCGAAGTCAACTCGGTTTCGATTTTCTCGGGACACGTGCCAACCAATTTCGCGTTTCCAGCTTCCACACCCTCGGGGCGTTCGGTTGTGTCTCGCATCACCAAAACGGGTTTGCCAAACGATGGGGCTTCCTCTTGAACACCGCCAGAATCAGTTAGCACGATGTTGGACTCGTTGAGCAACCAAACAAAAGGTTCGTACGACAAAGGATTCACTAAATGGATTCGATCGTGTCCGCCTAAGATGCGATTTACAGGTTCTTGCACGTTTGGATTCAAGTGAACGGGGTATACGAAAAAGGAATCTGGCTGAGCGTCGGCAACCTTGCGAATGGAATTGCAAATGTTCTCAAATCCCTGACCGTGGCTCTCTCTTCGATGGCCGGTAACAAGCACAAGTTTCTTTCCGCGAGCCGCGTCAGAGTTCAGCAACTCCTGAACAGGTTTAGCTTCTTCTGGAACATTTTTGGTAACGCGATCTCGAGTCAACATCAACGTATCAATCACCGTGTTGCCAGTCACAAAAATCGAAGCCGGATCAACGCCCTCGCTTAGTAGAGCCTGCTCGGAATGTTTTGTGGGTGGGAAATGTAAATCAGCAAGTCGTCCAATCAATCGGCGGTTGATCTCTTCTGGGAAAGGAGAGAACTTGTTACCAGTTCTAAGGCCAGCTTCCACGTGACCAATTTTGACTTGATGGTAGTGACCAACCAAAGCACCGCAAAACGCGGTCGTTGTATCGCCTTGAACGAGAGCAACGTCAGGTTTGACTTTGCTATAGACGTCGTCGAGTCCGGCCGTAGCTCGCGCCGTCACTTGCCCTAGCGTTTGGTTAGGGGCCATCAAATTCAAATCGTAATCCGCTGTGACATTGAACGCGTTCAAGACTTGATCGAGCATCTCACGATGTTGGCCGGTTACGCAGACGACGGAATTGAATTCCTCGGGGCGGCTTTGGAGTTCAAGCACCAGTGGCACGAGTTTGATGGCTTCGGGGCGTGTGCCGATAACGGTCATTACAGTTTGTGGCATTGTGATCCAGCGTCAATTGAAAAGTTAGGTGGGTTCAAGTGAGCGTTCCATGTTAGTTACTCTTGAAATTTTGTTTAGTGGTAGTTTGAATCTGGAGCAATGATTTGGTTGAGGAGCGATGTGAGATCTGAAATGAGTTTGGGATTGGCCCTAGTCAAGTCATTACGGCCAACGATTTGCCAACCCATTGAACAAAGTCAGTGAACTGGTAGGTTTTTCTTAGTCAAATTTATTAACACACCAGTCGGCGCGACACTTCGTTGCGATCAAAAATGGCAATTTCAAACACACCAGAGAATTTTCCACACCAAAAGAATATTGATTTTCTGGCTTACTGCAGCGTGTCCCCGTTAAACCAACCGGCGGCGGATAGAATTTCGAAATTCATCCACCGGCAATCTGAGGTCGGTCGTGGAATGCTGTTCGAGTACGTGGGCGACGATCATATCGCTGACAGGTTTCATAAAAATTTCGGTCAGCTGTTCAAGACCTCGCCCGACAACATTACGATGACGACCAACACGTCGGAGGGTTTGTCAATGATCGCTAATGGTTACCCGTTCGAACCAGGCGATCAAATCATCAGCTATGTCAATGAGTATCCGGCGAATCATTACCCATGGGTGATCCAGGCGAAACGGCGTGGCGTCGAATTGATTTTGCTTTCAGATGTCGATGTTGAACAAGAAGAGCGCGACTACACTGGGCCGATTCCAGATACATTTGCCAGAGGTTGGTCATTCGATGAGCTTGAGTCGCGTGTGACTGACCGAACGCGAGTGATCGCGTTGAGTCATGTCCAATTCACAAGCGGATTTGCGGCTGACCTTCCTCGGCTGGGGCAGTTCTGCAAAGACAAAGGGATCGACCTGATCATTGATGCTGCTCAATCGATTGGGTGCTTACCAGTTTACCCAGAAGAGTTTGGTATTTCGTGTTTGGCAACGGCCGGTTGGAAGTGGTTGTTGGGGCCTGTCGGAACGGGTGTACTTTATACGAGTCCAGAGTTTCGTGACAAAATTGAAATCACGATGTCCGGTGCTGACCACATGAAGCAGGACACGGAGTACCTCGACCACACTTGGAATCCACACACAAACGGAAAAAAGTTTGAATACTCGACTGTTTCCTACTCAGTGTTAGATGGTTTGTCGGTCGGACTTGAGAAAGTGTTTTTGCCCCACACGATGGAAGCGATTCGCGATCACAATTTTGGGCTGCAAGAGTTGGCTCTCTCGCATTTGGATTTTGCAAAGTATCAACCCGTGATCCACCCCAGCCAACATCGGTCCGGAATTTTGGCTTTGATTCCCAAAGTCTCAAACGCGAAACAGATTTCTTCGGCGCTTGATTTGAAGAATGTCATTATCACACCACGAGATGGTTATCTTCGCGTTGCTCCGCATTTGTGCACGACAGAGGAGGAAGTCGTAAAAGCAGTCGAGGCACTAAACCAGATCGGTTGAACATGACGAGATTGCCAAAGTCAAAACTCCCTGTTGGCACACGAAAAAACGCCGCTTTCGCAAGCGGCGTTTCTAACTAGTTCACTCAAGTTGTCCCAGTGATCTAGCGAGGTTTGACGTCGTGTCCAGGACGGCAGAATCCGATTGCCTCAAGCGACTTGTAAACTTCTTCCAAAGTCTTCTCGCCAAAATTTGAGATACTCAGTAATTCTACGCGTGTCGTGTTAAGCAAATCGCGAACGTTAAAAATGCCTTTTTCCTCAAGGCAATTGGTCGTTCGAACGGTCAGCCCGATTTCTGCGGTGCTAAGGTCCAGCTTCTCACGAAGGTTTCTTGTTTCTTCTTCAGATGCACTCAGTGGAATTCTAGTTCTAGCCATGGGGTCCCTCCCTAAAATGGTTAAATGAATGTTGGTGATTGAATTAAATTCTTATTCAATTTCAACTCACGCATGATTTTATACGACAACTAGGCCTGTCACTTACGTAGTGACCAACTGAAAAACATTTGGTTGAGTGCGGTAACTCGGCTCAATCTGTTCCTCGTGGTTGTCTCATTTGGACCACAATATAACATATGGGATTCGCATATCGATGAGTGCAAACGAATAAAACCTCTTGCGTGCTAGCACTGCTGCGGCTCGTTTGTTGGATCCCAAAGATGAACCACATGTTTGACTAGGGGAGATACGGACACTTATGTCCAGCCTTCATTTTGAATTGTGTAGATGAATCGAAGCCACAATTTTTGTTCAAAGTTGCATCCACATTGAGTCTCAAGGACATTGGAAGATGAGCGTAGTTTCAACGGACGAAATTCTCAGCCCACTGAATCCGAATCAACGGAAAGCCGTCGAGCAGATTGATGGACCGCTTTTGATTTTGGCCGGACCCGGTAGTGGCAAAACCAGAGTCATCACTCATCGTATCGCGAACATGATCGCGCAGGGCATTCCGTCACAAAGTATCGTTGCGCTCACGTTCACGAACAAAGCCGCCGACGAGATGCGGCGAAGGCTGAATCAACTCGCGCCGAAAAATCACACTTGGACCGGTACGTTTCATCGATTCTGTTCGCGTATGCTTCGCCAGCACGCTTCATTGGTTGGGTTGTCTCCCAATTTCACCATCTACGATATGGGTGACTCGAAAAAAGTCATGAAACAGGCGATCGAAAACGCCAATGTGGATTTGAAGCACTATTCGGCTGACAAGCTTGCAGGCCAAATCAGCAATGTAAAGAACAACGGCGTTACGGCTGAACATTTTCAACCACGACCCGGTCATGCGTTGGATGCCATTGTCGGGAAAGTCTATCCTGAGTACCAAAAGCTTTTGAGATTGGCCAATGGCGTCGATTTCGATGACTTGTTGTTGCACGCAGTCGATTTGTTGCGGATCTCGCCCGAGCTGCGAGAGACTTTGGATCGAACGTTCGCTTACATGATGGTTGATGAATACCAAGACACCAATCTCGCGCAATATCAGTTGATTCGTTTGCTAAATCACTCGGTCCAGAACCTTGCCGTCACGGGCGATCCTGATCAATCGATCTACGGTTGGCGCGGAGCAAACATCAATAACATTTTGGAATTCGAAAAAGACTATCCCGCGGTTTCGGTGGTTCGACTTGAGCAAAACTACCGCAGTTCGAAAACTATCCTTCGCGTCGCGGATCAATTGATCGCAAACAATGTTCGCCGCAAGAAAAAAGAACTGCATACCGAAAACGATGAGGGCAAACCTGTTCGCCTGGTAACATTTCCCTCGCCGCGAGATGAAGCCACTGACATTGCCGATTCAATTGCACTTGAAATTCAGCGTGGCACGCGCCGGGCGCGTGATTTCGCAATTCTCTATCGCGCCAACTGGCTTTCTCGTTCGCTTGAGCATTCACTCCGGTCACTGGGAGTGCCCTACCAAATCGTCAACGGTCATGAGTTCTATCAACGAAAAGAAATCAAAGACGTCCTCGCTTACCTGCACTTACTCAACAATCCTCAGGACAACGTTGCGTTTGAGCGAGTCATCAATACGCCATCGCGAAAAATCGGCAAGGTCACGATCGGCCGGCTTCGCCGTTTTGCTCAATCGACCAATGGTTCCATGTTGGACGCCGCGAGAAACGTAGAGCAAATTGACGCGATTTCAAAAGCCCCAGGTGGGAAGATTCGCCAGTTCGTGGCAATGTACGACCGCTTGGCGTTTATGCCGACCGAAGAAGTCGAGGTCGTCATCAAAGCTGTTCTCGAAGAAACCGGTTACCGCGAATGGCTGACTGACGATGGCAGCGAAGAAGGGTTCGAGCGAGCGAACAACGTCGATGAGTTGGTGGTTGCGACTCAGGAATTTGACAATGAACATCCGCACGATGGTGGGTTGGAATCCTATCTCGAGCAAGCGGCATTGGTTTCTGATACTGACGTCTGGGAAGCCGAGGCTGATCATGTGACTCTGATGACGCTTCATGCTGCCAAGGGATTGGAATTTCCTTCCGTGTTCATTGTCGGACTCGAGGACGGAATCCTGCCGCACGAACGAAGCTCAGGCGACGATGAAGAGTTAGAAGAAGAACGTCGCCTGCTGTTTGTTGGAATCACTCGAGCCGAAAGCGAGTTGCAAATCAGCCGTTGCATGAGTCGTTTCCGACGCGGCAGTTATTGGCCATCGATCGCCAGTCGATTTTTGATGGAGTTACCACGTGACGAGATGGCGGTGTTTGAGCCAGTGTCGCCCGTTTACGAACAACCCTCCGTCGATTCGATTTCCAATGTCGACCCATGGGGAGACGATCTTCCCGCGATCGATATCAATGATGATGTTGCGAGTGATGCTCTGAATGTAAAAGACAAGGATTCGACTGAGGACAAAGACGACTTTGGTGGCGATCCTGAATTTGAAATGGACGATGCGGTTCGTGAGATTTCTCCTAGCTTTAGCAAAATGGAAAAAACTTCTGGCAAAGTCACGGTTGATCGAGGCACTTCAAAAAAGAAGCTGCCTAAGATGCCTCGAATTGTCACCGCTGCTCAGTTGGCGACGGAACAGGAAGCAATGGGCTCGTTCCAGCGACTTGATCCTAAAGGGTACAAATTGGGGATGGAAGTCGAACACCCGGAGTACGGTGACGGCACAATTACCGGTTTGACAGGCGATGGGGCGAAACGCACGGCGACGATCGAGTTTACAAAACTTGGTACCAAACGCTTTCGGTTGTCGTTCTGCAATTTGAGAGTCTTGTAAACACTTTCGAATCTAGTAAAGGGGCATGGCAATCACTGCCATCCTTACAAAAAAAGCGTCAACATTTCATGGAACGTTGACGCTTTGGTATCGTGCTGGTGATCACAACGTTTTTCAGCTGTAGCGATCTGTCAAAGTGATACTATCGCTTTGTTGATTCGAAACCTGATTTCTTCAACTGTTTGACAATCGCCGCTGAGATGACATCGCCGAAAGTGTCGGCTTCTGCACCGGAGTTGGCTTTTTCAGCTCGGACTTTAGCCAGATACGCCTCACGTTCCTTGGCTACTTCCAAAATCTTTTTCTTGATTTCGGCTCGTGAGTCGGCCATCTTTTTCAAGTGAGCCTTTCGTTCTTCAGCAGACATTTTTTGCATTTTTTCGGGAAGCAATTTCGAATCAAGCTTTGAAAGAATCGCCTCATCTTTGGCTTGGGTGTCAACCAAGTCGCGGCCAAAGTTCTGGTAGAGCGAACTTGCTTTCGTTACACCGCGGCCTCCACCAAAACCAGCTCCGCCACCTACCCTCAATGCGTTATTGTCTTGGGCTACTTGGTTCATTTCACATGCCGCACGTGTGTGCGCAGTGCCATACCATAGGTAAGTTTTATTCAAATCGCTGTTGAGTTTGATGATGATCTCATCCTGTGGGCATTTAATGTGGACGACTTTTTTGTCCTGATTGATGTTCAGAAATTCACCTTCTGCTAGTTTAGCGCCTTGCTCCCAACCGCCTTTGACGCCGGCTGAATAGTCCCCGCAATGAATTGTGTTCACGACAACGCCGGACTCGATTGCCTTTTTACAGGCGTCCTTATAATCAACTGAACCTTGAGTGAATGGCTCGTTGCCTGCGATGAAGATTGCTTTGTAAGAACTTGATTCGTTGCTCCAGTCCAAACGTTTCAATGCCTCGTTGATCACGGTGCCACAGTATTCGTCGCCGCCACTCGTTTTCAATGCGAAGAGAGCCTCTGAAACTTTGTCGAGGTCATCGGTTAGCTGAACAACCTGGCGAACGTATCCTTCACTCGCAGGCAAACCGGAGTTTCCGTATTCAAAAACTGCAACGCGAAGGCTTGGTGTTTTTCCGGCTTTTTCGGTGTCAGCAAATTGCTGAACGATTTTCCAAAGTTGAGATTTGGCTTGGCTGATCAATCCGTCCATTGAATTCGAAGTATCGAGCAAAATCGCCACGTCTACCGCGGCTCGTTCACCGGTAAACGCAGGTTTTGTGGTTTCGTCACCGCCTTTTTTGATGGTGATCGTGACGTCTTGAGCATTAGCCGTCGGTGGGTTGAAATCCATAGCGGGGAAAATGGCTAACAACGCTGCAGCTGCAAAGGTTAAAATTGTTTGGCGTTTCATCTTCGATCTCCTGGTTTCGAGTTTGTTTTGCAAGTTAAGCACCACAGCTTTTGGCAACGCGTTCTGTTTCATTTCTCGGATCGCATTTTGATCCGCCTGGCTTAGCGTCGGTTTGAGTGGGTGACTTGTTCAAAGCATCAGCTTCTACCAAGTTTACGTATGAACACCCGAAAAGATTAGAGTGAAATGTGTGCTTGTTACTTTGGTGTTACACTGAAGCGGGTGGCGACAGAGTTACGTTGGGGCAGCCTTTCAAAATGGAGCCTTAAAACTCGATGAAAACAATTGTTTTGATATTCTTGAGATTTAACGTCTAATGAACTGGCTCGAAATTCGTAGGCAAAATTTATTCGAACGATTGCACTCTACGGCGGAATCAATGCAAGCACGTCTTACAAAACCTGGACTCATTCTTGGCATCATGGTTTGTTGCTTGCTTTGTAATTCTTTTTCGGTGACCGCTCAGGATGACACCGATTCGGAAACCAAAACAAAGATGAGCGAGTCCAGCTTGAAATGGCTGAAGGAGAACGGAATCGATCCTACCAAAGCTGGGATGAAGAAGTATCTAGATGCACTTCGCCCGGATGAAACGGTTCTTGAGAAAGCGACTGTTCTCGTGGAGCTGTTGTCGTCATCAGAGTATCTCGTTCGTGAGAAAGCAACGAATGACCTCAAGGCCATGCCGAATTTAACAGTGTCGACTCTTCGTTCGATTGATTCAGATTTTGAAGGCAAGCCCGAGGGGAAGTATCGCTTGCGAGAGGTTATCAATTACAAAACCAGCCAGAACAATGCACAGATTCAGTTTGCGATTTTCCAAGATATTTCCCAACGTAAATTGAAGGGGTTTGCGACAACCGTCGTCGACTCGTTTGAATTCCTCGAGCCTGATTCTTTTGTGCAGAATGCTGCGGCTCAAGCTCTTGGAGCGACGGCAATCGCGGCCGATTCAGAGTTGCTCGTTGAACTGTTAAAAAACAAGGACGCCGACAATGAAATGCGCGCCGGTGCACTCAGTGGTTTGATTGAGGCGAATCCGGATGCGGCGAAGCAATACGCATTGAAATTGAAGGACTCCTCAACTGGGACATTGGGGTTAGACGTCGCACGAGTTTTGGTGATCAATAAGGACAAAGCTGCCTTTGATGTGTTGATGCGATTGTTCAGCGACAAAAGTCCTCAAGTTCGTAACAAGTCGTTATCAATTGTCAGAAGACTTACGAATAAGGGAATTGGTTATCACTCTGTCATTGATGATGACGCTAACGAAGAAGCCATCGTTGGCATTAAGGAATGGCTGGAAGAAAACGGCGACGAAGTTGAATACGTTTGGGAGTCAGCTAAATTTCGCTTGGGTCGATTCATTGTTAGTCAGTATGACGCTAATCAAGTAAGCGAATTCGATGAGGCTGGAAAAGTGGTTTGGACCATCGCGTTGGACAAACCTTTTGCCTGTTTTGGCCGGCCTGATGGCCATCGGTTTGTTGCACTTTACTCGGGCGGAGTTGTGCACCAATACGACGAATCTGGAAAACGG
>JBGCDK010000046.1:0-22946 GCA_045105295.1 Mariniblastus sp. | reverse complement strand
TGTATCCATCGTAATCTCGACACCTTCGGCGGCTTCAATGGCTTGGTGGATACCGCGGCTCCAACGTCGTCCTTCGGAGATCCGCCCGGTGGCTTCATCGACGATTACGATTTCACCTTTGCGGACGACGTAGTCACGATCTCGTTTATAGTCGCGAGCAACCTGAATCGAACGTTCTAAAAAATCGTACATTTCCAACAAACCAACGCCCGCCAACTCATGGGGTTTGGGCGTGTCGCGGACCAACGCGGTTCCTTCAGGAGTCAGGTCTACACGTCGCTTCTCTCGGTCATACCAATAGTCGCGATCCTCTTCGAATCGTTTGGCGGTTTGGGCAGACCATGAGTAAAGTGATTTCTGTTGCTCGTGCGTGGCGCCGTCTTCGGCGGACGAGATGATCAAAGGAGTTCGGGCGTCGTCGATCAGGATACTATCTGCTTCATCGATCATTAGAAAATGAGGTTTGCGATGGACCGGCTTGGACGCGGCGGCTTCGGCGACACCACCTTGAGCCCCACCATGCCATAGCTCTCGCTGTTTCTGTTCGCGTTCCATGGAGTGGTCGCGAAGGAAGTCAAACCCAAACTCTTTCATTGTTCCGTAGGTGATACTGCACTGATAAGCCGCCCGTCTCTGTTCCCGAGACATTTCTGACTGGATCACACCGATTGTCATTCCAAGCGAACGATAAACCGGTTGCATCCACTCGGCGTCACGTTTGGCAAGGTAATCATTGCTGGTTGCCAACAAAGCCCCTCGCCCAGCCAAAGCATGAACGAACATTGGCAGGGTTGCGGTCAGCGTTTTCCCTTCACCGGTTCGCATCTCGGCAACATTGCCTTGGCACATCGCGTATCCACCCAAAAGCTGAACGTCGTAGTGCTGCATCTGCAGTTGACGCTGGCCAGCGACTTGCACCAATGCGAACGCGCGTTCGATCAGCGGATTGATATCTTCAGATTGACGCGAAGCAAACCCTAAATCCAATGCGATGTCGGATAGCTGGGAGTCGTCCAACGCACTGTATTGCTGAGACAGGGCCTTAATTTTGGATGTTATCGAGCCGAATTTCACAAAGGATCCGTTACTGATATTAAGGGTATATGACTTGTGCAATGAGAGACGAATCTAAAACTCGGCTGGCAGTTACAGACACCAGTAAGCGTCACCAAGGTTTAAACGTTGTTCTAATCTATTGCACACAGACGTAAAAGAAAACGGCGACAAAAAAAAGCACGCCCCACTGGACGTGCTTTTGCTTTTACACTTTCAAACCACTTCGACTAGGGGCAGCCAACGGTGACATCGCTGATGCCCGAAGCCAGAACGAACAAGTTCGAAGCTCCACCATTCAAGATATCAAAACAGTCAGTTGCCAACTCACCGATGATGACATCAACGCCTTGAAGAACCGCTTGTGTGGTTGCTTGAACGTCAGCTGTCGGGCTGTCGGTAATGTTTCCAGATGACGTCAGAAGCAAACGGTTACCGGAAAAACTTGTCCCAGTCAAATTAATATCTGAGTCCGCCGTTAGGAACGTATTGTTCGGGCCATTCGAATTGAACTGAAGCGTTCCCATTTCGAGAACGTCAGTGGCTTCGCTACCCATATTGATCAACTGACCGCTCAAATTTAGCAGGCCAGTCACTCGTGTTTGGGCGGTCAAACTATCAGTCAGATTACCATTGGCGACAAGTGTCATGTTGGCGGCCGAATTGACGCCAGACAGGTTCATCCCGCTGTCTTCTGTCACCAATACATCACCCGTCGAGTTCAGCGTTACAGAAGTAGCATTGAAACTGTCGTTGGCAGATTCGCCAATCGTGATCGATGTGCCAGTGATCTGAGCCAAACCAACGACATCGACGCTTCCGGTCAACGCATCGGTAACGGCTCCGCCTGATACGAGATTGAGCTGAGCAACAGAGCTGTCAATCGCCAGGTGCGTTGCACTGTCTTCAGTGACGGTTGCTATGCCGGGGGAATTAAGTTGCAACGAACCAAAATTCATTTCGTCATTGGCTTCGTTGCCAAGCGTGATTGCTGTGCCTGAAAATGAAGCGACATCTGTCACCGAGATAGTCGTGCCAATGCCAGACGTGGCGTTGACAAAAACGTCAGTGATCTCACCCGCTGATGTGATGAAAGCATTCTCAGCGCTGTTGAGTCCAACAATGTTGGTCGCACTGTTCTCGCTGATCCGGAACTGTCCCGTCGTTGTGAACATGATCGAACCAGCGTTGAACGAATCAACTCCTGAGTCACCAAGGTTGACTATCGGTGCGGTGAACGTCGCGATTCGCTCGACCGTGATCTGGGCTTCCGTTGAATCTTGAATCGCATCGGTTGAAGTCACAAACAATCGACGCGCTTGGTTTTTCGTTTCCGTGAAAAGCGTCGCTGAATCTTCTGAAACCGAAAAATCTCCAGGCGTGTTGAAGTAGATCGAACCCGCGTTGAAAGTATCCGTTGCGGTATCGCCAAGAATAACGTCCGTTCCTTCAAATCCAGCGATATGAACGATGTTTACACTCGCGTTGGCATCATCCGTCACAGTGCCTTCGGAGTAGAGGTTGAATGTTTGAGCGGTGTTGGAACCAATGATATTGGTGCCACTGTCTTCCCAAATGTGAACATGCCCTGTTGAGTTAAAGTTCACAGAACTCGCATTGAACGTGTCGCCACCGTTTTCACCGATTCGAATCCGTGTCTGCCCATCAAAGGTTGCCGTTTGGCGAACGTCGATGGTTGTGAATCGCCCGTCAAAGATCGCTCCAGCGGTACTGACGTTCAGGTTCTCTGCATTAACGTCCAGAAGAACCACATTGGAATCTTCGGTTAATGTGAAATCACCCAATGTCGAGGAATTGATTCGTGCAAAATTGACGATGTCACTGGCACTGTCACCCAACGTAACGCTTCCAGCAGAGAAAAATCCGTCGCCAGCAACTTGGATCACCGAATTCAACTCATCGGTGACCGCTCCTCCGGAGTTAACTCGAAAATCACCGCTACTGTCGATTTGTGAAAATTGAATACTGTTCGCATCTGAGAAAACGATCCCGCGATCAATCCCACCTGATGATGCACTGATGTTTCCACCAAAATCGTTGTCGAAATTATTGAGAACAATCGAGTTGTTGTTGGAAACGATCGTTGTCGTGCCGCTTACTCGAACTTGTCCATCGGTACCATCACTTACCTGCCCATTGGATCGCTCCAGCACAACATTCAAATCCGACATTTGATAGTTGCCTAGAAACGTCGCGTTGTTGACGCCAGTCACAGAAATGGACTGGATATTAGCACCGTTCGCGTTGGAGAAGTCATCCAAAAAAGTTGCATTCTGACCAGCGAAAGTTGGATCACCAGTAATTGTGATGCTTCGAACGTCTGTGAATGCAGCAGACTGCGTGCCTGATGCGGCACTGAGATCATCGCTGCCATTGACTGCGACGTTATTGTTCAAGATGCTGATCTGTGCCACATCATTGGTACCAGTCAAGTCCACGGTCAAAGCACCCGTCGGCGCGTCAAAGCCGACGATCGAGGCGAGGACTTGACGGTCCTCAAGGGTGTCGTAACGAAACGTAGCCGATCGTTTGCGATTCGTATTGCTGGACTGTCGACGAGATTTTCCAAATGGTAAAAGCATGGTTGCTCTCCTGCAAAGTGTTCTGAGGTGTCGAACGTGATGTCGAATTGAGGACCAACGATTAGATGGCACGAATTTACGGTCAAAGGATGTGAATCTTGTTGGTTCGTGTTATCCCCAGTCGATTCCGACGGAAGGAAGGGTGTCGTGGGGAGAAGGGCATTGTAGGGAACAACACACACTTCACTGATAGATGTTTATTGACTGGCCGTGCTAGCGTAATCCCTACAGGCCAGATAATCATCACTGTTTAACTCGGCAGGTCTGGCTTGAGATCAACAGTTAAAGTCCCTACTATTCCGAATCAATTTTGTTAGCAGCCAGGACGCCGAGCGATGCATTCAACGCATGCATTTGAACTCGAATGTGTTTTGGCCTGACACTGCATTTCAAATGGCTGCACCATTACGATTTTCGAAATGCACTCTATATACTGGACTCAATAACCCATGTTGAAATTCGACTTCAAAAAAAGCAATCGAAAGTGCTTTGAAAGCGAGCGTCAATTTCAACCTGGTGAAGAATTCTATTCAGCCCTGTTTGAATGCGACGATGGATCGACAGAGCGTCGCGACTTTAGCTCCGACGTCTGGAATGGACCGACTGAAGATACGATCGGTTTTTGGAAGTCACGAGTTCCGGAACTTGGTAAAGGCCGGATCTACTGGGCACCAAAAAAAGTGCTGCTGGCCTATTTTGAACACGTACTTAGCAATGAAAGCTCGGCCGATGTTGCTTTCGTGACTGGACTGTTGTTGGCTCAAAAGAAAATCCTCTCCCTGGAGGACGACGGTGGAGATGATTCAAGACTGGTTCTGCTAAACCGCAACGACAAAACAACGTTTGAAGTTCCAGTTGTCGACATCGAGCCCAAACGACTAGTCGAAATTCAAAATGAATTGTCAGATCGACTATTCATGGACCAGCCGATTGATCCCGACGTTGACGAAGCAGACGACTGACATTCATTTGTCCCACACCGACGATAAAAAAATTTCAACAGCCCAACGAAGCCGTTTCCAGTACATGCCATTCAAGGATGAAGGCAGTGATCGATCCAACCAAACAAAACCTCGCCTTTAAATTGGCACTATTCTTGATGTTATCGTTGGGCATGTGCACGCAAGCAGGTTGTCAGATTTTCGGAAGGTTTGGCGGTTCGTCTGCGAAAGCAATTCCCGTAGCCTACAACGCCATGCCGTCCCAACAGCAACTGCTTTCTAATTTGCGAGCGCGATCTGCACGAGTAAGCCAACTGAGCACGAGTGTTAGAGCGACTTTTCCGGGCGCACCGAAAATCAAAGGCAACTTGCAAATCGAGTTTCCTGAGCGCATGCGAATGAAGGCCGGGCTGATGGGCGTGTCCGAAATGGGCGTCGACGTTGGCAGTAATGAAAATCAATTTTGGGTGTGGTCCAAGGCTTCACTGCCGGGTCAACCGCCGGCACTCTACTACGCTTCCCATGACGCATTCCAGCGTAGTCCAATTCGGCAATCAATTCCGCTGGAACCTAAGTGGTTGGTTGATTCGCTTGGACTATTCGAATTCAGCCCCAACGATGCCCACTATGGACCGATGGATGCCGGAAGCGGTCGGATGAGACTGTACACAGTGTCCCAGACTCCCACAGGACGGCAGACTCGCGTGACGTTGCTCGGAGCCGCGAGCGGTTTGATCGAGCAACAGTCGGTTTACGATGCCGCCAATCGTTTGATCGCGTATACAAATTCAAGCAACTACCGCAATTATGCCGAACAACAAATTAGCCTGCCTCAACGCGTCGAATTGCACATGATTCAACCTGATGGTCAGGATGTGAAGATCGTTGTTGATTTTGGAACTTTCGCTATCGGAACGCCAACTTCAAAAGTCCTCCACGGCAACCCAAAACGAATGTGGGCAATGCCAACGCCGGAGGGAGTACCCAAAATCGACTTAACGAGAATGGCGGCTTCGCAGGTGTCGCCCAACTTTAATCAACGCTCGCCCAACTTTAATCAAACGTCGCCCGGATATAATCAATCTTATAACGGTCAACCGACCGGAGCAGGTGCGGTAGGCTACGGGACGACAAACCAACGAACGCCCAACACAACTCAGCCATTTACAGGAACCCGCGAACCAAATACTTACGCACCGGCTGGTTGGTCGAAACGTTCCAAGTAGCGAGGGTTCTAATCTCGGTCGATTTGACGGCTCCAATTTGACGGCTCCATTAACTCGTCCATTTCTGAACAACTATCGGGACCATCAGCCAAGACTTAAATGCTCGCCAAACTGCGTACCTTGACATTGAAATTCGTGATCACTACATTTTTTCTAGTTGTTGGGCGGGCAGAACGTCAGACAAAGACAAATTTGACCGATGAATAAAGTTGGCCGATTGGCGAACTATTGAAGCACAACGCACCGTTTCGTCCGATCCATTTTTCACGACGAAACATTCCATTACGATTTTTAAGTTCGAGCGATTGCTCAAAGCCAGGAGTATTAAATGACACACGTCGTTGGAAAATCATGTGACGGTTGCCGTTACACAGACTGCGTCGTCGTCTGTCCAGTAGAATGTTTCTACGAAGGCGAAACGATGCTTTACATCCATCCCGATGAATGCATCGATTGCGAAGCGTGTGTTCCTGAATGTCCTGTCGAAGCAATTTTCCATGAAGACGATCTTCCCGAAGAGTGGAAAGAGTTCATTCAGATCAACGCTGATCAGTCGGAAGCCTGTGAGAACATCACAGAGCGAAAAGAGCCGCTGAAGAAGGAAGAGGACTAGTCTTTCGTCAAAGCTACAAATTCAGATCATCCGAATTTTAGTCGCAACGAAAACAAAGTCTCTTCCAACGTGACAAACCAATCCCATCGCGCAATCTCGCGCGTTGGGTTGAATTCACTCATCAAACCACTGGCTTCGTGCGTTTGACAATGGCGGCTAATTGCGGCCCCTTTTTCTTGGGTCATTCTGACCAAGCAACTCACTTGGCGTGCCGCCGTAAGCAGTGACGAACGAAACTTCGAAAGACTTCCCGTCTTTCATCATCGCCATGAGTTTTCGGTAGTTCCCAGATTTCGCCTTGAGCTGTTTAATAAACAAATAGCTAACCAGCGCCGCGCGGTCAGCGGGCATTCGGTTCTGAACGAAGTCATCGACCTTGGTCATTTCCGCCGCCACTGCTTCGGCTCTGACGTCCAGTGACCGCAAAGACTCGTCCTTGGGTAAAACTTTTTTCGCCGTCAACAACCCAACGCCATCTGCGAACCATCGCGGCATATCGGCTGCCATGTTTGCACAGTGAAGTGCTGATATCTGATGAGCCAACGAAGCCTTGACATCGTCAGCGCCTTGATTTCGGGTCATCAAAACAGTGGCGTACGCGTCGATAGTGGTGTATCCCCAATGGGCTTTGATCTCCTTTGGAAAATCTCGTTTCTCAACCATCTTTCCAAATTCGCTAAAATCGTAACGCTTGTCAAAAACGAAGATCGAAACATTCCCTTTAACCAATGGTTTTTTCGCGTCGGCACGAAATGCCTTTTTGATATCGGGAACCATGTCTTCACACATTTGCAGAACGTCCGTCAACCGACTTTCGTTCGTTGAACCCGTCACTAAAAAACTGTCGCCTCGAAGCGTTTTGCTTTCGACAGAATCCATCACAAGCTTCCATGTCTTTCTGGCCAACTTGTTTCGGTCGGCTTTCAATTCATCGTGTGATTGCGAGTCTGCTTTGACTTTTGCGGCGATCGTCACCATGTCCAACTGGGCATTTCCACCATCGAACTTTGCACCCTCGTCAATCCAAGTCGCAATTTTCTCGATGACACTGTCATCCAACTTTCCATCTGGCGGCATTAAATCGCCTTCACCACGAAGCCGTTTGATAATCGGACTGTCTTTGCTTTTGCCAGGCACAATCGGCGTTCCACCGTCGCCACCTCGAAGGAAAGTTCGAAAGCTCGCCATGCTGAAATTGCCGCGTGGGTTTCGTCGAATATGACAATCGCCACAGCTTTCCAGCAAAACTGGTGCGACATCAATTCCAAACGAGACAGTTTCCTTTCCCGTTGGTAGCGCGGGTTTCATCGGAGCCATCGCAGCGCTTGCTGGAGCGGCGGTGGTTACGTATTCACCGAGAGCTTTTTGTGCGCTTTCGCCATCAAACTTTGCCCCCTGCTTGATCCAAAGTTTCAAGGTTTTCAATTCGGCATCTTCAACCTTCAAACCACCCTTTGGCATCTCACCGCTTTCGATCACCTGGATCAGCCGACTGTCCGCTGGAAAGCCGTACGAAATCGTTGTGCTTTTATCGAGGGCTTCAAATGTAGCCGCGCTAAAGTCGCCTCGGTTCCGAGACACGTGACAGTTGCCACATTTGGCGACTAGAATCGGCGCAACCGCTGTTTTGAAACTTACTTTCTCACCATCGCCGGTCATCGCAGCAGGCAGCTGTTTCAACTCATCCAACGTTTGGCCGTTGTCCGTCAATAATTTGTGAGCCGTGCTCAATCTCTCGAATTCAGGTTTGATCAATTCCATCAACTCAGGACTGGCTATCGCAGCCAGAGCTTGAATCTGTTTGTTGGCGTCATTGATGTATTTCGCGCTGGCTTCCATTTTCTTGGACTTGAATTGCCGGCCCGCCCGATCAATGTTGCTTTTAATTTGCTTGACAGCCTGCCTTTGTTTGGGCGTGGCCTGAGCCCAAGCAGAGCTTCCGCAAATGGCAAATGTGAGAAACGCGAATGCGAACCCAAATAGAATTCTCTTTAATCTGGACAACGACATTGGGCACCTAAGGTGAAAATCAATCAATAAAATCTCAGCGGCAATTCGTCTCGTGGTGACTCTTGTTTCAACTCAAATCAAATCACCTGGATTCAAGTCTCTCGGCTCAGTCTTCTCAACGCAGTTTATCGCAAACGAACAAGCGAACAAAGTTTCCATGGGTTTTCAGTCATTGGGGTTAGCCACCCTATCAAAATCGTTCTTTGCCCAATGATGATCTGCCAGTTGAAGCTGAGTGGACTCGTTCTGCGTTTTCATCCGACGCGATTCTTCTGTTTGCTCTTCCGTTTGTCGGATCGAATAAATCGCAATCGAAAGGACCGTAATGAGAATGATAAACATCAGGGCAATCGCGACAGGCAAGACCCACTTTGGCGGTGCCTTTACTTTTTTCCTTGGCAAGATTGGCTTGCGGCTTTTGGACGACTTGTGAGACTTCGAAGACCCCACCGTCGTCTTGATCTCAAAAGCTGAACTCTCCTCTGAGTTTGAACTGGCAGCTTCGATGACTTTGGCACCGCCCGTACTTCCGGCAGGACTGTTTTCGCCTTGGTCACTGGCGACCGGAGCGTCGCACACGCCTGAGGAGACTAATTCCAGCAGCACTTCTTTTATTTCGTCACAAGTTTGGTAGCGGTCCTCTGCCTTCTTTCGCATCATCTTTTTACAGACATTTACGATCGCCTCGGGACAGTCGGCGCGGCTTTCGCGGATATCCGCCGGCTCTTGTGTCTGGTGTTTTGCGATCCGCTGGGCCAAGGTGCCGTCTGGAAACGGAGGGTGCCCGGTCAGCAGAAAATAAAGTGTGCAACCGAGGCTGTAGATATCAGCCCGCAAGTCAACCTCGTGACTGTTGACGGCTTGTTCGGGTGAAAGATAGTCAGCCGTGCCCATTACTTTTTCGTTGTACAAAACTGTCAACGATTCTGAATCGTCTTGATTGACCAGCGCCAATCCGAGGTCCAGGATTTTCACGTCGCCTTCTGGTGTTTTCAAAAGGTTAGCCGGCTTGATATCTCGATGGACTAATTCCCGTTGGTGGGCATGTGTCAAACCATCAGCGGCTTGGGCGCAGTACCGTAGAGCCTCTTCGAATCCGAGCTGGCCTTTCTCCTTAACCATTTCGTGAAGGTCTTGGCCCTTCACATATTCCATCACCATGTAGTGTGTGTTGTTGTCATTGCAGATGTCATAAATCCGAACAACGTTGGGATGGTTCAAACTCGCAGCGGCGCGGGCTTCGAGGTAGAAGCGATCGAGATAACTTTTGTCAGCCACTTTTTTTCGCGGCAGAACTTTGATTGCTCGAAATTGATCAGAGATCTTGTGCTTGGCCAGATAAACGCTGCTCATCCCGCCGGATCCAAGATGCCCGAGCAGTTTAAATTTGCCCAGGAAGAACCCTTTGTATTTGCCGGCCAATAATTTTTCAGTGTGCCAACGGGTTATCAAACCAGAGTCGACAAGGTGTCCAGCCAGCTCTTCCACGTTTACTTTTCGACCAGCCGCTTTCTCAGAGAGCTTTGCAAGCTCCGCCTTGAGCGGTTCGTCCGAAACGATTCCACTGCGTTCCAGCAACTTCAAAAAGCTAGTAGCGCTGGGATCCGACATGTAAACAAAGCCTCAAATTCTTCGCTGAAAACCGATTTGAAAACGACTCGAATGGACTAGATCGGTGGTTTAGACGCTCTCGAGGTGATACTCTAAGTTTAGTATCGATTAAACGAATTCCTAGCGACCTACGCAGAAGTGGGCAGGTCGATCCGGACACAGCAAATAAAAAAACGATCCTTTGATGGATAATTCGATTATACCAAGGGTGAACTGGTTTTTTGGAGTCTAAAACATTGAATCACCTTGGCCTCTTCGCCAAATTTTGGCAGCCCGGCACCGTAAAAACAAGACTTGCCGTCTCGATCGGCGAAACGGCCGCCTGCAAACTTTATCAAGCTTTCGTATTCCATCTCCTCAAACAATTGACTGATACGGCGGACACTCGGTCCGTTGCATTCAGTCCAACGAATAAGGAATCAAATTTTCGCCAAGCCATTTCAACGGATTGGAACCTACGCCCTCAATCTTCGGGGGACCTGGGGGCTCGCATGCGGTCGTTTTTTGATTCTCAATTTCAAGCAATGAACTCTGTAAAGAATGATCCGAACGATTCTCAAGTTCAGAAAATCGTTGTCATCGGAGCGGATTGCCCACAACTCAGCCCAAGTGTGATCAATTCAGCATTTGATTTACTCAATGACGCACCCGTTGTGCTCGGCCCAAGCGCTGATGGTGGATATTATTTGATTGCGATGCGTGATCGGACAAGCAATATTTTTGATGGAGTCACGTGGAGCACCGAACACGTTCTGAATCAAACAATTGAGCAGCTCGACGCAAAAAACATTTCGTTCAGCCTGCTGCCTGAGTTGACCGATGTCGACGAAATTGAAAGCCTGATTGTTTTGAAAAAAAATCTTATAACGCGCGATATGAATTCAGGCCTCAACAAGGACGACGCTCAACTGCTGGCTCAAATCAATGAAGCCGTTCAAGCCAACAAAGCGACGGACGAGGTAGATCATGCCAATTGAACAAGTCGAAAACTTGATCGTTGGTGGTGGCATCATCGGATTGTCGATCGCGTACGAGCTTTCCAAACGTGGAAAAAAAGTTACCTTGATCGAGCGAGATCAGTTTGGCAGCAAGGCTTCTTGGGCAGGCGCGGGGATCATCATTCCAGCCAACGCCGACACGGCCATTCATCCGCTTGAACATCTTGAGGCCCTCAGTCATGAAATGCACGAGCAATGGGCCAACGAACTTAGGATCGCAACCGGAATCGACAATGGATTCCGGCGCTGCGGTGGCCTTTATCTCGCTCGAACGCTCGGCGAATCTGCAGCGTTGTCCGGCCAGGTTGCCGAATGGAAAACCCGAGAAATCGAACACGAAATCCTCGATGTCAAAAACCGCCCTGCCCCGTTTCAGAACATTCAAAAATGTGTACTCGTACCTGGCGAGTCGCAATTCTCCAACCCACATCACACACAAGCGTTAATCCAAGCCTGCCGAAAACTTGACGCAGTCCTACACGAAAACGTTGGCAATACGACGATCGAGTATGCCCTTGGTGAAATCGAATCGATCAGCTCCGACACCCAGCAGTTCCGTGCCCAACGCTACATTCTCGCAAGTGGACCGTGGACAGAACAACTGGTTGCACCAACGAATATCCCGCTGCCCATGCAGCCCGTTCGCGGCCAGATCGCGTTATACAAAATTGAGCCAAGCGATAACAAATCCGTCCAAGGCACACCCCTCCAAGGCACAATTGCAGGCGGAGCGATCATCAACGAAGGCTCACGCTATCTCGTGCCTCGTCAGGATGGCCACGTTTTGGCAGGGGCAACGATCGAAGAAGTCGGTTTTGACTGCCAGACTTGTCCGAGTGAAGTCGACGACCTCAGACGCTGGGCAGAAAGCATCACCAACGAATTGAACGAATCGACATTTGTAAAGTCTTGGGCAGGACTGAGACCAGGGACTTACGACGGATTTCCTTACATCGGCACACTGGGCCAAATGGAAAATGTTTTTGTCGCTTCGGGACACTTCAAGGGCGGTCTACACTTGTCGACCGGCACTGCCATGATGATCGCAGACTTAGTCGAGCACAAAACTCCGGCTATCGATTTGCGTGCGTTCTGCCCTTCGCGTGCTGCGGATCACCAATCGATCGAAAGCAGATAAACCGGGTTCTGCAGGCCGCCCGTCACAGGTTTGTTCGAATCCATCACTGAAATCACAGGCGAGCAGCCATCCAACAGTCTCTCACTTCGACTTCGAAACTCATCAGCAATCTCCTGAACCAACGCTGGTTCTGAGCGAACGATCACCCACGCTCCTCCCGCCTGTTGGGATTGCAAAACGTGCTGATCTAAAAAATGCGTTGTCGGCATTGTTGGACATGGGATCAATGTTCGATTGGCCACGTCGATAGCGTAGAGTCCCTGAACTGGAAACAAAAGATACTCACGAAATTGAGGATCATCATTCTTAAACGCGTCGACGTCTTCGATTAGGTTTGCGAACAAGAATACGGGTTGGTCACTTTTTTCCTCCCGCAGGTTTATCTCTTGAACGGGTAACTTCCATTGTTCGGCTCTCAACTCTGGACGCTCCGAGTTTTGAGCAAAGTTTTGAGCGATCGGGTTTTGGCCAACGCTTATCGCCAACACTAAAACGGACAAGCACAATTTCCCCGTGTTAGATTTGCAATTCCCAATCACCAGGCCTGCGAAAACCGGAAAAGCCATCGCTCCCACCAACGTGTACCGTGTCAAAGCCATGGGTGCCAATGCGAGACAGTCCATCACGACCACACAAACCGTTGGCACGACTGCCCAGAGTATTACGAAAATGAAAGGAACCATTTTCGGACTCAACAACGAGGGTATTTTCCACAGCTGCCCATTTTCGAGCGTACCATTTCCGGCCCCGTCACTGGTGACCTCAAATCCCTTGAATCGAAACAATGCTGCAATGACCAAGCAAATCAAAGGAAACAAAACCCAAGACGCCAGTGGAACAGCTTGCTCGACCGCGACTTGAGGAATCGACGAAACGCCAACCCAATTCCCTCGTCGTTGAAACACCTCTAGCATTTGCAAGAAAATTGGAATGCTGATCAACGCTAGGAATCCAGCGCTTACCGATGCACGCGTCAGAAAATGCCTTCGTTCGGCTGCCCGTTCCGTTTGAGCTTCCCATTCCGTTTGAGTTGCCTTGAAGCCCCCAAACCAAGCCACAGCGAAAAACAGAACTTCTGCAACAAACAACCAAGCCGATGTGTAGTGAGTGTAAAAAAGCAAAGCGGAACTGATCACCACGCCCCAGTGCGGGCGGAGCGACCTCGCTTTCGTGCCCTCGTGGTCTAAACAAAACTGAAAATTGAAATCGTTTAGAAACCTCCAGAAACATAGAACCTGGATCCCGCCAAGAAACTGCACCAGACAATAAGGTCTCGCTTCGGTCGCATAGTAAAGGAATTGAACATCCAATCCGACCAACGCCGCAACCACAACGGATGCGATCGCGGACCGCGTCCATTTCCAAGTCAGTAACGAGGCAACAACTAGAACCCCGATGCCGGCCAGCAACGAAACTAAACGAACGGAAAACTCGGTCGCTTCCACGAACGAAACTGCAAACCAGGTCAGCCAAAAAAAGAAGGGAGCCTGATTACCGTCGGCGGCTCGACTGACCACACTGCCCAGCCCATCCCCAACAACCCAACTGGTGTGCAATTCATCAAGCCAAAGCAGCTCGTTGCTGGCGACACTGATTCGAAAGAAGGTCACAACAGCCGCGATCCCAAGTACGGCTAGGACCGTCAGCCATGGGGCGTAAGATTTTAGCTGAACGGTACGCATGGAACTCACAGAAATCTTTCCTGCGTTAGAAAATGGATGACGAACGAGGCGCAAAAGGTCCTGCAAAAAGAACCCTTTACGATTCTACTTCCATCATAGTTTATCGCGCCCCCTCATTGCCTTTCATAACGCGTTAGAAAATCTTAATTTCACGAGTCGATCAAATGTAGATTCGGCGAGTTAATGGTGTATCAATGGGGAACAATTTGCCACCAAAACATCTGCTCGATTTACAGTTGAGTCACTCAAATACTTTCGGCCGATGAAGCCGAAGGGTTTTTGCGGTCTCCACTCGCCGCATCGGTGTAAATCACCGAAGCAGTTTGAAACAATTGGACCTGTCCGACCTGTCCCTAGTGCTGACACAGGCGTAACTAAGCGGTCGATTGATAGCGGAATTTGTGCTAATCATAGTGTCCCTCGTTGTGTAAAAGAGATACCAACGATTCATCACGATTGGCATGGTTGACGCTTTGATCAGACGATCAAATCACTCTTATCTCCATCGACGTTTCACGCTGAGTTATTCTTTGCCGCAGCGAATTGCTAATGACGAACGAACATCTGCCTGGCACCAACTTGCATGTTTTTTACGTATTGCTTCGTAGACCACTTGCGCTCCACGGTCAATTGCTCGAAGTTCGACACTGAAAGCATTGCCGACAGCATTTCCCCAGCTGTTTTTACTTTCCAAGTGTCAGCAAGCTGGTCGTCATCGGACAACGACTGAATCGTTATTTGACAACTGCGTCGAATGTCTGCCATCCGGTCTTGCCAAGCTGCGGCCGCAGCTTCATCGGTTTCGCGAGCCAACATTAATGCTTTGGCTACTCCAAATATTTGCGGCAAGTAGTTTCCCCAAAACTCGATCCACGCGTCCAGTTTTTCGACCCCGCTTGCATCTCGCCACGGCTTCACTTGCTCTTGGGCACCATTGACATCGTCGCCGTATTGAACAGTGGCGATCATTAGTTCCGTCCGCGATTCGAAATTCAAATAGATTGCTTGCCGTGAGACACCGGCCCGCTTGGCAATATCGCTCATGCGGACGTCCTTGCCTGCATTGCTGGTTAGCAATTTCAAAGCAGCCGCGAGAATCTTTGATTTTGTTTCTGATTTATTGCTTGACATGGTGTCAACATACCGATACTTTACACCATGTCAAGTTTACACGGTGTAAACCTAATTGGATTTTGGGAGTAAAGAAAATGAAAATTACAGTTTTTGGGGCTACGGGGAGCATTGGAAAACACGTCGTAAGTCAGGCATTGGACTCGGGACACATAGTCACCGCTGTTGCACGTGATCCGTCGAAGATTACTCGCTCAGACTCCAGGTTGGAGACGATTGTCGCGGATGTGCTGGTGAACGATTCACGACTGAGGAATGCAGTCGCTGGTGCCGACGCGGTCATAATCGCGTTGGGTGATGGAATGCGTGGCCGGGTTCGGGCGGCCGGCACAAAGAACATTATTGCCGCCATGAAGAGTGTCGGAATCAAACGGCTAATCTGCCAATCGACACTCGGTGCTGGCGAAAGCTTCGCGAATCTCAACTGGATCTGGCGATTTATTTTTAGTGTCCCGCTTCGCAAAGCAATGGCTGATCACCAACTGCAGGAGCGATATGTTCGTGAATGCGATTTCGACTGGACAATTGTTCGACCCGCGGCATTTACAGATGGCGATCGAACCGGGCAATACCGCCACGGTTTTGACCAACACGCCCGAAAACTGACGCTGAAGATCGCTCGGGCGGATGTCGCCGATTTCATGATCCGTCAGCTAAGAGAGTCCAGCTATCTGCGTCAAGCATCATCTCTCTCTTACTAATTGTTTGTTTTTTCGAACTGCTGGCGAGAAACCCTGATCCCCCTTTCATTACCAGGAATTGATCAATGATTATTGAAAACGTGTTTCCGTTTGTGTTACTTACCGCCACCTTGCTGTCCGTGCTTGTGGCCGGATTCATCCTCGTGTTTGCAATTGTTGTGATGCCCGGCATTGGGCTGTTACCCGACCGAGAGTTTTTACGCTCGTTTCAAGTGATCGACGGGGTGATACAAAACAATCAACCGCTCTTCTTGGTCGTCTGGATCGGATCCGCGTTGACCTTGACCACCGCTGCGATTTTAAGTTTTTGGGTGCTAGAGGGAAGGAGTTTCTTGATTGTGGTGTTCGCAGCCGTTGTCTATTTAACTGGTGTCCAGCTACCGACGGTCACCGTCAATATTCCGCTCAACAATCAATTGCAGTCGTTGGATCTGAATGCAGCAGAAGAAGCTACCTGTTTGAAGGCAAGAGAAACCTTCGAGGCACGTTGGAATCGCTGGAACATGATTCGAACCGTCTTCGCACTGGTGGTCTCGGTGATGCTACTGATTGTACTACGATTACCCTAGTGCCCAATGTCGAACTTTTGCTTCGCTAATTCAACAATAACCAAAACCAAGTTACAAGGATTACCATGAAAGTCATCGCATTCGCAGCCAGCAACAGCAAGAACTCTATCAATAAACAACTCGTTACTTACGCGGCTAACGTGCTCAAATCCAAGATCGTTCCGCAGTCCGAGATTGAGATACTCGACCTAAACGACTTCGAAGCGCCGCTGTTCAGTGTCGACATTGAAGCCGAGAGCGGTATTCCGGAAGCCGCCAAGTCTTTTTTTACGAAGCTTGGTTCCGCGGACATCGTTCTGGTTTCCTACGCCGAGCACAATGGGTCGTACACCGCCGCATGGAAGAGCCTTTTCGATTGGATGTCGCGAATCGACCGTAACGTCTTTCAAGATAAACCAATGGTTGTCTTCTCAACCTCACCCGGCCCGGGCGGAGCAGCAAACGTACTGGCCGCCGCAGTCGGTTCCGCTCAATACTTTGGAGCAGACATCAAAGGAAACCTTTCCATTCCGAGCTTTAATGACAACTTTGACGTTGCGACCAATCGGTTGACTAGTGAAGAACTCAATTCACAACTCATCGAGGCATTTCGTTCGCTGGCTTAATCCAGCTTATCTGATAACAAGGAATTTGACTAAAAATGAACCAAGACAATCACGAAACAGTATTTGCCAACGCCTGGAATCGAGAAGGTCATACCAGTATCGAGTTTGATCCGCTGGACGTTAACCGAGTCCTTGCGGATGAGTATGACACTGCCGAAGGGCTTGCCCTTACCCGAACGCAGCTCTGGGAAATGGAGGTCATGAAGGCGGCCCGTCCCGACCTCTTTATCCCGAGTGTGATTCGAGAGGGCTCGGCCCGCAGTTGGGGTCGTCGCGAACTAAAAAGTGGTGACGAAGTTTTCATCCGTGTATCGGAGCAAAAATTGTGGTTACAGCCCGAAAGTTACGGCACCGTGATCGAAGCCTGCTATTTGAACCACTCCAGCCAGCAAGTGACCTTCATTGGGTTGCCTGAGGTTGAGGATGACATGGGCCGAACAGTTGTGGCTTCATCCAAGCAGCCGCTATTTCATGTGACTCACGGAGTCACTGGCTCAGAGGAATCGCCGCTCAACACTTGGCGTATCGTGCATATTGCGAGTGATGAAAACCGTGAGCTTTCGAGGCGATTTGAGCTGATATCGCAGGCTTCAGGTTTGCCCGAGTATGTGGAACGCTATATAGGAGACGGTAATTCGTTCTAAGTGCAACACATGTTTGGCTACTTCGGTGACCGAGACCGATGCACTTTCGGGATTGACGTTCGCTACCTCGGCGTGAAACGCCGAACGCACGAACTCAAGTTTGCGGGAACTGCTTCGGTCACATCGAACGGCGGAAGAAGGCACACAAATTTTTGACGACTGAATAAATTCGAACCAGTGATCGAAGCGTGCGGCGCCTTTGAAGAGATTGACGAATTGTTGAGTCAGGTCAAACCATCTCTCAGGGGCAATCCAAATTCGCCTTTGGCTAACGGAAGCCAAATCGCTGTAAAAAGTGCGCCAACCTGCTACGATAAACATTTAGTTCATTGCATGGCATTCCGTGAATTCATTCGGTCAACCTCATGGGGGTTGCTGAATGTAGAGTACTTTCCGGTATCGAGGATTTAATGGATCCTGAACAGACATCGCAAGATCGCACGCTTGCGCGGACCCCGCCAACAAGAATCGGGCGATACAAAATCGTTCGATCAATTGGAAGTGGCGGGTTCGGCAGCGTTTTCCTCGCGAACGACGAACAGCTTGACCGCGAAGTGGCGATCAAGATCCCCAATGTAGGTATGGCAACAACCGCCATTGGCGACTACCTCGACGAGGCTCGCATGGTTGCCAAGCTTGATCATCCCAACATCGTTCCGGTTTACGATGTCGGCGAAACGGAAGACCTGGATTACTACATTGTTTCCAAGTACATACCTGGGCAAGACCTGCGCGAACTCCTGAAACAACATCGTTTCAACTTTCTCGAAGCCGCAAATCTGATTGCAACGATTGCCGATGCGTTACACCACGCTCATAAACGCGGCCTGGTGCATCGCGACATCAAACCTGGCAATATTCTCATTGATCCCGCAGGGACCCCATACGTTGCCGACTTCGGTTTGGCATTGCCCGAGCAAAAACTTGGCAAGGGTCCTCGATTTGCCGGAACACCGGTCTACATGAGCCCGGAACAGGCGCGGGGCGAAGGCCATCGCGTCGACGGGAGGAGCGACATCTTCTCCCTTGGTGCGGTTTTCTATCAACTTGCATCTGGAAAGCGTCCGTTTCGCGCCGAATCCAGATCCGATTTGCTTGAACAAATTGAGTTTCATGAGCCCAAGCCTCTTCGACAACACGACGAGCAAATCCCCAAAGAGATCGATCGCATTTGCCAGAAGGCCTTAGCCAAACGCGCCAACGAACGATATTGGTCAGCCCATGACCTGGCCGAAGACATCCGAATCTTCATGCGCCAACATGAATCGGTCGGCGACGATCTGGACCGTTTCAAAACCTCCTGGCGAAGTTCGCGAAAACCATCGGTCACTCCTGACGTCTTTCTGGAAACTGCCACCGATCAGGGACAGAGTTCCGCTCCCAACCAGAAAGCGCCTGAAACCAAAATCTTGTCCCAACCGGATCATGATTCTGACAGTCAGCCGGTCAATGTGATTCCCAAAGGCCTTAGATCCTTTGATGCTCAGGACGCAGACTTTTTCCTTGAACTTCTACCGGGGCCCAAAGATCGTGACGGGCTTCCCAACAGTTTGCGTTTCTGGAAGAAAAGAATCGAAGCGAAGGATGTTGATGACTCATTTTCCGTCGGAATGATTTACGGTCCATCGGGTTGCGGCAAATCTTCTTTTGTCAACGCAGGTCTGATTCCCAGGTTGTCAAAATCGATCACTCCTGTGGTTGTCGAATCTTCGTCTGAATTTACAGAACAGCGAATCCTCAACAGGCTGCACAAATCCTTTCCGCAACTGGATTCTGAACTTGGCTTAAGCGACGCCGTTGCTTCCATTCGGCTTGGACATGGTGCACCGCCGGGAGGCAAAGTCGTTTTGATCCTTGATCAATTCGAAAGGTGGCTTCACTCTCACGAGTCCGGTGAGGGACGCGAATTGATCAATGCGTTGCGTCAATGCGACGGCGAACGGATTCAAGCGATCCTGATGGTTCGGTCAGATTTCTGGATGTCCGTCACCCGTCTACTCAACGATTTGGAAATCGACCTGGTTCAAGGAAAGAACTTTGCCGCGGTCGACCTGTTTCCGCCACGACACGCGAAAAAAGTCCTGATCGCGTTTGGCCGCGCTTTTGGCGCCTTGCCGCCTGACGGAGAACTGGAAAAAGATAACCTTGGCTTTGTCGACAAGACCGTTCAGAATCTGGCCGAGGACGGTAAACTCATTTGTGTTCGCCTGGCACTCTATGCCGAGATGATGAAGAACAAGTCATGGACGCTTGATTCACTCAACCGAATCGGAGGCACCGAAGGGATTGGCGTCAGTTTTTTGGATGAAAGCTTCGGACCGAATGCGAATCCGAAAATCCGTCTTCATCAAGTCGCCGCACGCCGAGCGCTGAAGTCTCTTTTGCCTGATTCAGGCACGACGATCAACATCCAAATGAAGTCCTACGACCAGCTATTTCAAGATTCGGGCTACAGCGATCGCAAACAGTTCGAAAAACTGATCCGGGTTTTGGACAACGAAATGCGACTGATCGCCCGCACGGATCCTTCCGGAATTGATCTGGATTCCGAAAACATGGAGTCCGTCGCGTCGCTTGATCCTGCGAAAAAGTATTTCCGGCTGTCTCATGACTATCTGGTGACCGCATTGCGGAAGTGGCTGAATCGAAAACAGCGAGAAACCCGACGCGGACGAGCGGAACTTTTGCTGGCCGAACGTGCGGCGTTTTGGAATGCGAAACCAGAACGCCGATACCTCCCGTCCATCCCGGAGCACTTCAGAATTCGATCGCTGATCCCAAAAGCTCAGTGGAATGAAAATGAAAAGGCGGTCATGAAAAGCGCCGCCAAAGCGCATGGGATTTTTCTTGTCGTTTCACTCGCTGTCATGGCAGCTCTGGGGCTGGCCGGAGTTGGATTGAACAATTCCATTCAGGAAAGAAACGCAGACCAACTGGTCGACAATGTACTTCAGGCTGAAACCTCACAAGTTCGCGATGCGGTTGCGAAGTTGGAATCGCATCGTTCCGCGTCGATGAAGTTAAGAGCCGCTTTTGAAAACCATCCCACGAGATCACGCGAGAAACTCCACGCCGCGATGGCCCTGGCATCTGACTCACCCGAATACAGAGACTATCTCCTGGATCAAATTCCCGCGGTCAGCGCTGATCGACTGCAACCCATTTGCGATTCTCTCAGCGGCGATTTGAAACAAGCGAACACGGAATTGACGGACGGGCTTGTCGAGTTGCTCAACGACAATTCGACTTCAGCACAATCGCGATTGCAAGTTGCCTGTGCGATGGCGCAGTTTGACGAGACGAATGAAGTCTGGGAGGACTCCGATCTTCAAACGTTTGTCGCCGAACAACTCACTCAATTGTACCCTTCCGATCTTGCGCCACTTCGCAAGGCATTGAAGCCGGTTGCATCTCAAATCACACCCTATCTGCGCGATATATTTCTTGACCAGCAACGTGATCAACAACAACGATTGTTTGCGACAGAGTCGTTGGTCGACTATGCATCCAGTTCGCCGCAAACACTATATGCGTTGTTGATTGATTGTGACGAGCGACAATTTCCACTTGTGTTGAGGGCTTTGGAAAGCGATTCCGACTTCGTGATCGAAATGGCGAGGCAAACGATCGCCCAGCAAATCCCGGCACCGGGCACCGACATCAATATTAGGTCTCGCCTGGCAAGAAATCAGGCCAATGCAGCCGTGGCACTTTACCAATTGGGTCAGTTCGATGATGTCTGGCTGTTGGTCGAAAAAATCGGCACCGATCCAACCGTTCGAAACTTGGTCATTCATGGAATTTGGAATCGGGGCTCCGCCCCAAAACCGCTTCTTGAAACACAGGGTTCAGAAACTTCAGATTCAATGCTTCAGTTTGCCATGTTCGCGATTGGAGAATTTCCAATTACGTCGTTTAATAAATCTGAGTCGGACCGATTGGTTTCGCGCGTGACTGACTTATTGAAGGAATCCAAAACCGCAGAAATCGCTGCATCGGCCCAGTGGTTGTTGCGCAGAATCGGGCGCGAACAGATCGGCGAAGCGTTGGTACAAACAGAAACGACTTTTCGACAGGACCAAAGGCAGACCGAAATCAAACAGTTGGAAGAAATTTCTGATGACGAAAACATCGACGAGTTTGCCAACCGTCAAGTCGCGAAAATCCTCAACCAGGAAAGAAACTTTTACTTCACTGGCGAAGGTCAGATGATGATACGCCTTGAGGCTGGATCGTTCATGATGGGCGGTGCCAGTGATGCTCAAAGCCAGTTTGATTATGCCTACGTGCATGAACGAAACATCAGTCGTGTATTTGCAATCAGTGCTTTCGAAGTGACTGTAAAACAATGGAACGCGTTTCTTGCTGATCCGAATTCGCGTGTCGCCTCCCCTGAGAAATTCAGTCCCGACAAACAAAGCCATCCCAATCGGCCTGTCATCAACGTTTGTTGGATTGAAGCTGCCCATTACTGCAACTGGTTGAGTCAGCGCGAGGGAATTCCGGAAAGCCAATGGTGCTATGTTCCCGACCCGGAAAGTGGATACCGCGTTGGCATGAAAACGAAGTCGAAGTTTTGGGAACTGTCGGGCTATCGTTTGCCAACTCAGGCGGAATGGGAATACGCTTGCCGAGCCGGGACGTACACTGATCGGACACATGGAGATTCAGAGCATCTTTTGGACAAGTACGCTTGGTACCAGAAGAACACGACAACCCCGAGGGATGTTGGACTTCTCAAGCCGAACCAATGGGGGCTCTTTGACATGCACGGAAATGCAATGGAGTGGTGTATCGACCTGCATGAGCCCTTCGCCCGTTTCAAAGACGGAGCACAAGATTTTCCCAATTGTGATGGAGTTGTCACATCCAAAAGTCGTGAGTTACGAGGCGGGGCCTACTACGACCTTCCGATTTACATTCGTTCATCGAATCGCTATTCACAGCCGCCTGAAGGCCATCTTGATTCAACCGGAATCCGAATTTGCCGCACACTGAAAAACCTCGATCCACCAGCTGAAAGCCCTGAGCAAGAGTGAGTGAATCAGGTCGCGAAGTAACGTTTGCGATGCCCAAATCGAGATTTTTCAGACCAGTTCCGATCATCAGCACGAGACGCGAATGCGTCAGTGTTAAGACTGACGGCTAGCTCCGGACGCATCGACCGGGGAACATCGCGATCTGTAAACTACGTTCGGACGATGAATTCGACTCAGATTAAGAGAGACGACTGGCTCCGTTCGGACTTTTCTTGATGAGAGCCAGAAATTCTCCCGACGAGGTGTAACCGTTCTCCGCCTCAACACCACTAGAGATGTAGAGAAGCCCGAGTCAGGGTGATCTGCATAGCACATTTCTAACTCTTCAATGGAGAATTTGATGCGAAGTACAATGACATTTTACGGCTTACTAATGTTGGCG
>JBGCDK010000045.1:0-15551 GCA_045105295.1 Mariniblastus sp. | reverse complement strand
GGAGCGTTGGAATGTTTCTTCGGAAACAATTAACGTTCCCGAGAGGTAAGTTGTTAAATCAACAGTCTACTATATTGATAGCTAAAACCCGTTGTTGGATCTCAGCCAGGATCCTTCGACGGGTTTTTTCATGCGCAAATTTAACATCAGATCAAACAAACGCCGGATCAGTTACTGATGATCGACGCAATAAAAAATTTCGGTGTTGCCATCTCGTCGCGTGATGGATACTGGTTTGAGAGTCAGGTTGCATGACAACACGCATTCACCATTCGCATGAATTCCTTGCAGGTCAAATGTGGCATGGTGAGGCCATTGTTCTTGCGGGGAGGAGTTTCACCAGTAAAAACCGAGGCGGGGAAGTTCTCCTGCTCGTTCTGGTGATTTTCAAAAAAAATCGAAATACTGACAGAAACTGATCAACAAAGCTGATAGCTGTTCGTTAACTCGTTAATAGCCAAAGAGTTCGGTAATCGCCGAATTGCCCGTTTGGCCCGCGTGGGGTGGGCTGAAGGGCGGTGATACGAAATTACAATCGCATATCACAACGTGTTGAACTGCTTGTTTTTTATAGATCATTTGTTGCGACTAGAATTTTAATCGTGTGGGATTTGCTCGGCTTTGCTTTTGTCTTTCGACGGCAAACAGGCGCGGTGCACTGATCGCACTTTTCAATACTAGACCAGCTGCAAACCATTTTAAATTTGAGAATTCAATGATTAAATTGTCTCAAGAGAACCGCCAGGCCCGCATCGATACGCCATTGGGCGAAGACGTATTGCTGCTTCAACACTTTAGCGGCACCGAATCCTTGTCACGGGACTTTAGTTACGAGGCGACGGTCGTATCGGAAGACTCAGATGTTGATGGGGATAAGATTGTCGGCAAGCAAATCTCGATGACCTATTTCAGTGAAGACGGACGAGAACGCCACTTCAATGGCTTTGTCAGTCGGTTTGAATATTCAGACCAAGTCGAAGAGCCAACGAAATTGACTTGCTACAACCTGACAATGGTCCCATGGTTGTGGTTCTTAAAACACAATCAAGACTTTCAGATTTTTCAGGAGATGACTGCTCCTGATATCATCAAGCAAATTTTTCAAGAGCTCGGATTCAACGACTTTCGACTCAAGCTTACTGAAAGTTACGCGACGCGAGAGTACTGCGTCCAATATAAAGAAACTGATTTTGATTTCGTTTCTCGCCTAATGGAAGAGGAAGGGATCTTTTATTACTTCGAGCACACCAAGGACAAACACACGATGGTGTTGTGCGATTCCCCTTCTGGGTATACCCAGCTGGACGAGGGTGACGTCCGCTACACGCCGGTCGGCCAGACCCACGAGCAGCAGCTATCGGGCTGGCGGCACGTGTACGAATTTCGGCCTGGCAAAATCGCGCAGAAAGATTTCAATTTCAAAACTCCCACCGATGGATTGGTCACTGACAAGAAAAGCAAAATCAAGTTTGAAGGAAGCACAAAATTTGAGGTTTACGAGTATCCAGGGCGTTACGTTGAATCGGATAAAGGGGACCGACTGACAAAAGTCCGATTGGAAGAGATCGAATCGGAACACGATCACGTCGTTGGAAGCGGAATGTATTTGACGTTTTCCCCGGGTGGAAAATTTCAGGTTGCAAAGCACAGTCGAGCTTCGGAAGAGGGCAAAACATATGCCTTGGTCGAAGTATTTACTGAGTTCAATTCGAATTTTGGAATGGGGATCGGCGATGACGTCGATTTTCGAAATGAATTTCGCTGCATTCCTGCGGAGACAACTTTTCGGCCGATGAGGACTACCCGGAAACCAACGGTTGAAGGCCCGCAAACAGCGATCGTTGTTACCGATGGCCAGGAAATTGTGGTAGACGAACACGCTCGGGTAAAAGTCCAATTCCACTGGGATCGGTACGGCAAGCAAGACATCAATAGCTCATGTTGGATACGCGTTTCTCAAGTCCATGCAGGCAAGGGCTGGGGGATGATCGACATTCCCCGTCAGCACGAAGAAGTGATTGTCAGTTTTCTCGACGGTGACCCCGATCGTCCGATCATTACCGGGCGAGTTTACAACGGTGACAACCAGCCTCCGTTTGGTTTGAAAGGTGCCGGCAACAACTCGGAAAACAAAACCCGCCGGGGAAATACAACCAAGTCCTATGAAGCCACTGGTTTCAACGAAATGACGATGGATGATACCGCGGGCGAGGAGCAAATCCGAATCCATGCTCAGTACAACATGGACACCGTCGTAGAAAACGATGAAACGCATACCGTCCACAACGACCGCACAAAAACAATCGACAACGATGAAACGGTTGTGGTCGGCAACAACCGAACAGAAACGGTAAACAAAGGTAACGAGACGGTTACGATCAAGAAGGGCAAGCGTCATGTCACCGTTGAAACTGGCGACGACGTTCACGATGTCAAAAAAGGCAACCAAGCGGTAACGGTCGACAAAGGCAATGCTTCGATGACTGTCAAAACAGGTGATCGAGTCGTTGGTGTTGAAAAAGCGAACTATAAACTTTCGGCCAAGAAGAATGTGGAAATCGGGGCCGAAGACAAAGTCGTCATGGTTGGCAATAACAAGGTTTCGATTTCAGGAAAAGAGATCAACATTTCGGGGGACCAGAAAATCACGATTGGCGTCGGTGCCAGCTCGATTGAAATCACCGCTCAAGAAGTAAAAATCGGTTCTCCAAAAATTACCGTCTCGGCAATCGGCATGTGTAATGTTGGTGGCGCGATTGTCAAAATTAACTAGTTTGAGAGTTTGCAATGCAAAAAATTGTCGGACAACTCAAACAGCAAATTGCTTACTTCATCGAACAGCGCTCCGATTTGGCGCTTTTGATAAAAGGTGATCTCGGCGGTCTAAATATTGCCATCGGTGTTTTGCGTGAATACGAGAAATTTCCCAGCCGAGACTTGTTTCTCTTGGTCGGCGGCGTCTTCACAGGAATCGAAGCTTACGCGGATGAAATCGTAAACCAAGTCCGCAACGAACGGGATTTGGCATGCGATGGTTTTGTCGCCGAGGGGCTCAATGAAGAAGGCGACGAAGCACTTCCTGAATTGCCTGCCGATCTGGATGATAAATCACTTGACCCGCTGGATCGGATCAAAAGTGCGATTCAGTATTCTTCGAGTCTGCTGCCGAAAAATGGTGGCCATCGACTTGTTGTTGGGATCACTCCGATGGGAATCGTGGCAGCCAAACAATTTCACCAGCTGATTGAATCGCTTTGTCCCACCAACGGCTACGAAGCGTGGATGCGAAATGTCCGAATTGTCTTTTACGATCATTCGTCAGCCGAAATTGAAGAAATCGAAGAAACTCCTGGCTTGCAAACGGGCAGCTATGATTTCTCTCAACAGGCAATTCAGGATGCACTCTATCAAGAGGTCGAAGACGAATCGCTACCTGATGCCCAACGGGTCAATGCACTTCATCAGCTGGCTATTTTTGATCACGCGTACAATCGCCCCGATGAAGCTCACGAAAAATTTGATTACTTGTTGGGCTATTACCAAGGCACCAATGACTTAATTATGCAATCGTTGGTGATGCACGGAAAAGGCGAAGCATATCGAAAAGAACGGCGATACGAAGACGCTCGCCACTGGCTCGAGTGTGCGATTTTGCCTGCCGAAGAAGCCGAATCGCCACATGTTCTCCAGCACATTTTGCGGTCGTTGGCAGAACTCGAAAGTGAGTGCGGCAATCAATCCCTTTCTCAATCGTATTCTGGTCACGCACAAACATTGGCAACTGCCAACGGTGACGTTTCAAGTTTGACGTATCTCGAAGGCCAGCAGGCACAGAGCATGGTCAAGCAAGGCGATATGTCGCAGGCAACCAAGATGCTTGAAGAGTCTGCAAATCGGAGTCGTGAGTTGGAATTGGAAACGGAACTCGAAGCGCAATTGGAGTTGCTTGAAAACATTTACGACATGGAAGGCGATGAGGTGCGGCTGCAAACGGTTCGCTCTGAGTTGTCCAGTTTGCGAGAGGGAGAATTGTCATGAGCATGCCCAACCGCTTACCGGCTGCCCCCAAGGCAACTGATCCCAGTCGGCCGACCAACGCGTTGCATACCGCAGGCAACGCGATCAGCACCGTCGTTGGTGCACCAATGATGGCTGTCGATAAATTGAACGAGGGGTTTGCGACGGTGACCGCTGGAATCGCAAGCGCCTTTCCTGCCTTTCCTGCGGCAACGCTTGGTTCGATCGCATTCGGTGCGCCGCACGCTCACATTGCTCATCCACCAAGTATTTGGCCACCGGCTCCAGCGATCATCCCGTTCCCACCAATTGGACCGGTGACGCTTGGCTGTTCAGTGCAGGTGTTGATCAACAATAAACCGGCTGCTCGCGCGGGGGACATCGGGCTTTCTCCGACATGCTGTGGAATCATTGGCATGTACGAAATTAAAACCGGTTCATCCAATGTGTTTCTAGGCGGTGGCCGGGCGGCAAGGATGTTGGACTTCAGCCATCACTGCACGCCCGCGGCGAGTGGCGTTGCGTCGCGTGCTCAAAAAGCAGGCGCGACAGCGACCAAGGCTGCGAAGCTTGCGGCGTCTGCTTCGAAAGTAATCGCTGTCGGGACCAAAGTCATGATTGCTGGAGGAATGGCGGCCCAAGGACTCAATGCGGCCGGTGACTATGTCGAATCGACGAAGGTTGATAACGCTGCGATCTCGGGAGCGTTGGCTTTGAATGCTTCCATGTTGGCGGCTCAAATGGCAATGGACGCCGCGGCGATGGCGGCTGCAGCGGCGATGGGAAAAGACCAGCCGATGGTCCCACCAACGGGAACGATCGGAACCATTTTGTCCAACACTTCGCCAAACGTTTTGATCGGCGGTTTTCCAATGCCACCATGGCTGTCGATCGCAAAAGGGTTCATGAAACTGGTCAAAGGATTGCGAAAACGTCCTAGAAATGGGCAGCCGCGAAATGATGGCCCCGGAGCAGATCCGTGATAATCTCAATCAAACAGGCGTGTCCTGTTTCCGCTAATGCAAACTTATCCTATGTCAAATTTTTCAGTCACCTAAGTCAATAGTCTGCAATTTTACTTGCAGCAGAGATAAAGCCGATGCAACTTCCCTCAACACAATGCGGTACCAGCCATCGACTTGTCGGTGATCCGATCGACGTTGTGACGGGGGCAAATCTCGATTCGGCAACGGATCTTTATTTGATTGGGCCGATTCCATTGGAATTTCGTCGCTACTACAACAGCGGAAATTGTGAGCAGCAGTGTTCGCTTGGTTGGGGGCACGCACATGAATTCGAACAGCGATTGACGTTCGATCTCGATGGGATTCGATATGAGTTTCCCGACGGTGGTTTCATCGAGTTTCAACCAGTTGAAATTGGAGCCGAGGATGTCGTTGCAGGTTTCGTGCTGACTCATCCAGACGAAAAGCATTACGAGCTTACGAGTGCAGGGCTGACGACAAAATTTCGAGTCGTTGATTCTAAGCAAGCGTTGCTCAGGCAGATCCGCCGTGGCAATCACAAGATCGAGTTTCGATATAGCGGAGAAAACCAGCTTAGGCAGATCGATGATTCTGCTGGTCGCAAACTTTTGTTCGCGTACTATCCGAACAACCTCGTCAAGTCGATTGCTTGGACGAATCATGGCGAAGGGCTTGAGGACGAACCGAAGGTACTGCTCAGCTACCAATACGACGTCAACGGGAATTTGTGCGAGGCTATCGACGCGTACGGAAATTCGTTTTCGTGGGAGTTCAATTCGAAACACCAAATGATTCGCAAGACGGATCGGCTGGGGCACAGTTTCTTGTACGAGTACGATTCGCTTGGCCGCTGTGTTCATTCACGGGGTTCTGATGGATTGCACGAAGTCAACATGAACTACATGCCCGAGCACAGCGGCACTGAGGTGACGCGCGGCGACGGTGGCAATTGGCTTTACATCCATGAAAACGGCGCGATCACCGAGATCATTGATCCATACGGGGGCAAAACTTCTTTCACGATCGACGATGAAGGAAGAGTCGCCGTAGAGGTCGGCCCTGGTGGTAGTACCAAAAAATGGGTCTACGGCACCAATGGTGAATTGCTGGGAAAGAGAACTTCTCTCGGCCAGTTTATCGCAGTGGGCGAAGATGAAGTTAAGCCAAAGCCTCCATCGGCGCCGGTTGCAGCCAACGCCGGACAGTGGGAGTTTGGTGAGTTGGTTTCGGTGGAAGCTGACGAGCAAGCCCGAGCTGAAAAAACGCACTTAGAATATACGCTCGGAGAAAAACCGGATCAGTTGTTCGATTTTGATGAAGTCGAATCAACAAACGGGTTTCTTAAAACTAAAGACGGTCGAACGTTTGACCATTTCGGAAACCTGGTCAAACAGGAAAACGAACTTGGCCAGATTCGTCGATGGGCCTACGACGCCAATGGAAACGTCACTCGCTACATCGATCGAGACGGTTCGACCTATTCGTTTGAGTACGATTCGTGGAACATCATCTGTGCTTATATTGATCCGCTGGGAAATCGCACGACCGCCAAAGTTAACGGCGAACGGTTTCGCTCGAATCTGGCCGATCCCGGCGGGCATTCGCATGACTTTGTATACGACCACAAAGATCGTCTAACCGAAGTTCGACGTTTCGATCGCGTTAAAGAGTCATACCAGTACGATCACGCTGGAAACCTCACGAAAAAAATTGACACGAGCGGAACAGTTTTGTTGGAGCAGGAGTTCGATCGGGACAACCTCGTTCTTAGCCGCAAGGTTGGCGATGGAAAGACCTACCAATACGGCTACAACGATTGGGGCCAAGTCGAAACCGTCCAATGCCAGAACGAAGTTTTGGAGCTCGGGCATCTCTCAACAGGTTTCCGAACGAAAGATCTTCGAAACGAAATTGGCGTTGTTCACGAAGTCGGTCCTGATCGGATCACGCAGTCAAGCGTCCTTGATCAGTTTGTAACGAAGTACGATTTGGATGATGACTACAACTGGGTGGTCACGGATCCAACGGGTGCGTCTCACGTTTTCGCTCAAGACCATCGCAAGATCGAAAAACGTTTGAACAACGGGACAGTTGAGTCTACCCAATTCGATTCGCAGGGCCGTTGTGTCAGCAAGTCGCATCAGCGCGACAATCAAATTTGGAATCGCGGCTACAAATACTCGGGCGAAGGATACTTAGACGAAGTCACCGACGATCGAAACGGCAACACAACTTACGTTCACGACGCCGCCCACCGATTGCGGCAGTCGATCAAAGGCAAAGAAAAAGAGCGTTTCGAATACGACGTCGCGGACAATCTTGTGCGAAAGCCAGGTTTGCTGGGCGTTGTTATTTCTGATGGAAACCGACTTCGCCAAGCCAACGGTGAGGCGTTCGAGTACAACGACCGCAACGCAATCACTCGTCGCAGCAACCACCACCGAACGTTGACGTATCGTTACGATTCCCAAGTTCGTTTGGTCGCGATTGAAAACGATGAAACGGGAATCGATTGGAGTTGCGAATACGATGTGTTCTCTCGCCGAACGCAAAAAACGTATGGCGATCGAACCACGCAATTCATCTGGGACAACGATCGGTTGGCAGCGGAGGTTCGGCATAACGGCTCAGTAAGAGTCTACGTCTACGCGGATTCGCTTTCGCTAACGCCGTTCATGTTCGTGGATTACGAATCGCAGTTCGCCGATCCAGCTGAGGGCCGCCGTTACTATGTGACTTCCAATCACCAAAGCGCACCCGTTCGAATTGAAAACGAGCTTGGCGAAGTCGTTTGGGAATGCGAACACGATCCATACGGACAATGCGAATTCAAAGTTGAGCTGATCCAATTCAACCTACGTCAGCCTGGGCATTACCACGATCCAGAAACCGGACTGAACTACAACCGCCATCGGCAATACGATCCTGAAATTGGACGATACCTTCAGGCGGATCCATCTGGATTGGGCGGCGGAAGAAACCTCTACGCGTACTGCCACAATCCATTAGTTGAAGTGGATCTGTTTGGTTTGGCGCCCGACCATTGCGGCGGAACTAAAAAAACTGATGCGGATGCGGATGCGGAATCCGCAGCCAGACGGGCGAGGATCGCTGAACTTAGCGAAGCGAATTACGGCCGGCTTGTTCGGAAATTAGAAGCAGAGCATGGCACGCCTAACGTTCACTCCGTTGAAAAACACGGGGCTCAAACTACTCTTGGGGCTCAAAGACGACGAGTCCAAGACGCGGGCTATCCAAACCCAACAACTGGCGCCAACGGTAACGCGACAAAGACAGCAAGTAAATTTCGATCCAACAAAGACCATTACGATACTTTGCGGCGCGCCTTAGACCTGCAGGAAGCTGAGGGGTTTCAGCCCCAGCGTAGAATTGAATTCGAAAGGCCGATTGGCGACGTCGTCAGAAATGAAGGAACACACAGCAATCGAGGACCATTCTCTACAACTGAGTCAAGTACTGGGCTTGTTCGATTTGACCCCACATCCCAGAAGTTTTACACTGCTTACCCCGAGCCTTAGTTACTCCCAATAGCAACCAATGCCAACAACAGACCCCCAGTTATTTCTAAACCGTTTCGGCTATCCACCACCCAACGCTTTGCTTGAGTTTGTTGGTGATCAGGATATACGCGCGTTACTACCAGTTTCGTTTAAGCTTAAAGGCGTCGGTTTTACTGTTGAAATTCAGTACTTGTTGGATATCGAGGATCCGAAGAGCTATAACTCGAATGAGAATCGTTTAGCGTTTGCTGTTACAACCGATGGCTATGAATTGTCCGTTGATTTGACAAGCGATACAGGAAATATTCTCCAGGATGAATTTGGCGACGTTGATTCCTTAGATGTGTTGATAAAAGATTTGCTGGACGCTGAAAAGTCATCACTGAGTTGAGGCGAAACAAAAAGATTGGTTAGGATCGTCATCGAATTATTTCTTCACTGTAGCTTTAACCGCACCGACAGAAATTCCTCCGTCAACCAACAAAGTTTGACCCGTGATGTAGGCACTCGCATCAGAGGCCAGTAGCAACAACGCTCCGTCCAGATCGCCTGGTGAACCGGGACGGTTGAGTGGAATTCGCTCGCACAGGTACTCGACCCAGCCTGGTTGTTCGTACATCACTTTGTTTTGATCGGTCTTGAACCAGCCAGGTGCCAAGCAGTTAACCGTGATGCCCTGCCCTCCCCAATCGTCGGCCAAACTCATGGTTAGCTGTTTTGTTCCGCCGCGACTCGCGCCGTAGGGGCCAAGTCCTGCGTAGCCGGAAACGCAAGTCACCGAGCCGATGTTGATGATGCGTCCGTATTGTTTTTCCGACATGTGTCGCGCGACTTCTTGGGCGACAAAGAACACCCCGCGAAGATTGGTTTCCAGGATCAAATTCCAATCATCCCATTCGACCTCCAACGCTGGCTTGCGAACGTTGCAACCAGCGTTATTGACTAAGATGTCGATGCGACCGTATTTCTCAATCACTGCTGCGACGGCAGTTTTGATACTGTCGTGTTCGCGAACATCGAGTTCGATCTTCTCAATCTTGGCGCCAAGAGCTGTTAGTTCTTCTGCTGGCCCATTCAACGACTCAAGCGTACGGCTAGTGATCGCGAGGTTCGCGCCGGCTTTGGCCAACGTTCTCGCAAAGCCGAGCCCAAGCCCGCGGCTGGCTCCGGTGACAAGTGCAACTTTTCCCGAAAGGTCAAATGGATTGGGTGTCATGATTTACTTCTGCGTTTAGAAATTACTTTGGGATTTTAAGATAGTCTCAACAGCAAGAGTGAAACGATTCCAACTGCGATTAGCCCGGCAATCCAGAGTTGAAATGTACGATGGACATTCTTGTCCGTCATTGCGCCGTCAGACTAGAACATCAACCTGCCAATTCAAACCTCGCAATCGACTCGTGGTCGATCACTCGACTGGTTCTGGATTAGGCTGCAACACAACCTTCATCAATTCTGGCTCGTGACCATATAGTCGCTCAAACGATTTTGGTCCTGCATCAAGCGAACTAATCTCGCTAATCAACGGAGCGACCTGAATTTCGCCAGACGCCATCAAACGTATGCACTCAGGGTATTCACCACTGGAACCGCAAGACCCGACAAGTTTCAGTTCGCGCGTGACGACTTTTTGAAGCGGCAACTCAACCATCGGCTGAAGGTTACCGATCAATCCGACTTGTCCGCCAAGCCGAACACAATCGACGGCGGTTTGAAGCGGTTCCGTTCGTCCGACAACTTCGCAAGCAACGTCTGCGCCCAGGTTGTTGGTCAACTTCATTACTTCGTCGACCACGTCACATGATTTTGCGTTCAGTGCGGCCGTCGCTCCAAGCTCTTTCGCCAAACCCAATTTGAAATCATCGACATCGACGGCGATCACGTTTGTGCAGCCTGCGACTTTGAGAGCTTGGACAACGAGCAGCCCAATCATCCCGGTGCCGATGACGACTCCTGTCGATCCCGGTTCGATATCCATCAAGCTAACCGCGTGGACCGCAACGGAAACGGGTTCCACCATTGCGGCGTGCTCAAATGCGAGGTCATCTGGGATTCCGTAAACGATATGTTTGGGGACTTTGACATACTCAGCAAAACATCCTGGCTGTCGATAACTTTCACAGGACACTCCTAGAACGCGGCGCGATTGGCAAAGGTTGAATTTACCTTTGCTACATTCATCGCAATCGTTGCACGAAATCATCGAGTCGAATGTGACACGCTCGCCAGTTTTAAATTCGGCGACGTCGCAGCCGATTTCTACGACAACGCCGGCTGCTTCGTGCCCCATGACTAGTGGAGGGATTCGCCTGCCGCTGCTGCCGTCGTATCCATGAACATCGCTTCCGCAGATTCCGCATGCTCGGACAGCAATTAGGAGTTCATTGGATTCAATTTTTGGACGATCGACTTCGACCAGTTCGAGCTTTTTATACTCAGTCAGTTGCATTGCTCGCATGATTCAGGCTTTGAGTTAATGAGTCAGGTACAATCAGGAAGCGTGCATTCTAGCCAGATTGAGCGCGGTGTAGAAGAGAGCGATAAATCGCCCATTCACGTCGAACGACGATTGCGATCACGTTGCTAACTCAATGACAATCATGCTCTTTATCGAGTTGGCGCTTTCTCCGATATAGATTGTCGCGGCAAACGGTCAGGCTACAGGCACAGTCGAGTTGGATATTGTTCCAAGTCATTCGCGGCCACGTCCCAGCGCAGCCAGTGATGTCATCGACGAACGGAATTGATGAACAGCAGTGCATTGTTTGAAAGCTTGCAGGAGTAGCATCGCCAGAAGCGACAGAAATTCCCTCAAAGCGGTCAACCAGAGGGTCAGTCCTGTTCCGAAGACTTATCATTTGAGGACTTGGTGTTTGAGGACTTGGTGCTTTCAGGCTCAGCGTTCAAAGTGGCAATCAAGTATTCTGTGGGAGTCTTGTGTTTGACATTGGTGGCTTTCGGATAAAACAACTCACAGGCCACGGCGTTGGCTTTGCAATGTTCCTGCAGCTTCACCCCAAAGTTTGAAGTGTGCGTTGGATCTTTCTGTTTTTGTCCGATTGATGGCTTGCTAAAGTAGAACAAGTAAACCGGCGGATCGTCTCGCGATACAAGTGCGTATGGAGAGTACTCTTCGATCCATGGCAGAATTTGCTCGCGCTTTGCCAGAAATTCTTTGAAGGAGCCCAGTCCGAATGCGTGGGCTCCGTACTTGCTATTGGGCGTCCAAGTTTTCATCTGCTCAGGGTCGAGCGTTGTTTGTGCACCTTTCACTGCGGCGCACCATAGCCGAGTGGACTCGCGCGCGATCAAGTCATCGCTGTCTTGCTCGGCCAAGTCATCATGATAGGCCAGCCACAGACTCGAACAAGCGCCAGCCGATCCGCCAGCGGCACCAATCCGGTTCTTTTGAATGTTCCATTGCTCAGATTTGCTGCGAACGAACTGTAAGGCTTTGGCGGCATCATTCAACGGCACTTGAACAGGAGGCTTTTGATCCTCGCCTTTTGCCTGAGTCACGTAACGGTAGTTGATCGCAACGACTGAGATATTGGCTTTCAACAAAGCGGCGACGTCAACAAAGCGGTGCACAATTTCTTTGGATCCACCTCTCCAGCCACCGCCATGAATCACAAAAACCAGTGGAGTTGGTTTGCTCGAGTCGGCTTTCCAAAAATCCATCACTTGACGTTTGTGTTCGCCGTACCGTATTTCGGTCAAAGTCGGCTTGGGTACGGAAGCGTCATACTGAGGAGCTGGCTTTTTCGATTGACCAGTAGGCTTGTCGGTCTTCTTTTGTCCTGAAACAGAAGTTGAAACGAACAAGCAACATAGAAGGGATGCGAACAGTAACTTCATAATATCGCCTGGAAGTAGAATTAACGAGTGTCAGAGTATTTTAATCCGTTTGCTTGCTTTCTGTCTTTCGCGTTTTTGGTTTCTTTCGCGGTGACCGAATTTTAATAGCGATCACATGGCTGGGTGATCCAAGCTATCTGTGCCGCAAAAACAAATTATTGTTTGGTTTTCAAAACTCAATCGCTTACGATCTTATCCACGACGAGTAAACGTTCTTCTGAAATCTCACCTGCCTGTGTCTCGATCCGAATTCGATACTTACCGGGCTTGAGGTGTTCTCGGAAGTTGATGAAGTAGGGTTGCGAGCTTGTTTGGGTTTTCAAAACCAGGTCCCAGCGGAATTGGTTCAGTCCTTTGTTACAGCAGAGCGAAAACGACGCGAGCGGTTTTGTTGAGATTGCGGCTTTTGAGTCATTAAGCTGGCTGTCTTCTTTTTCAGCTGACTGTTTGGTTGGTTTCTCTTTTGCGTCTGCCGGTGAATTTTTGGCATTCTCCCAGACCGTTAGTGTTACGTCGCCGGCTTCTCTAAGCCAAAACGAGATTGGCGTTTTCTCGAAGGGGCGAAAATTCGGGGTCGGTCGAACGTTGCTTAAGTAAGGTCGTTTGGCGGTTGGGATAGCGAATAAGTAGTCGCGGTAGTTCTCGTCTTGAGCGGCGTTGGCATTGTGTTTTTCTTGCCATTGGTAAATCGGATCAAGGTTTAACTTGTAAATCCCGCGGCCATGAGTGGCTACGATCAAATCTTTTTCGCGCTCTTGAATTGCTAAGTCAGCAACGCTGCACGCCGGTAGGTTCCTTCCCAACAGCGACCATGAAACTCCTCGGTCCGTTGAGATGTAAACGCCTCGAAACGTACCCGCGTACAGAATGTTCTCCTGGCTGGAGTCTTCGAGAATCACATTGGCGGGCTCATTGGGCAGGTTGGCCGAAATTGATTTCCAAGTTTGGCCTCGATCTTCGGTGCAAACCAAGTGGGATTGGTGGTCGTCATAGTTTAAACCTGACACCGCGGCGTAGGCTCGTGACGAATCATGAGCGGAGGGGAAAATACTGCGAACGTATCCGACTGGAAAGCCTCCGTTGCGCTCGGCCCATGTTTTGCCACCGTCTTCACTGACCCACATCGCGCCTTTGTCCGTGCCGGCAAAAATCAGGTCACGAGTAAGCGGAGATTCTGCGATCGCCGAGACCGCCAACGAGCGACGGGATTCGTCTTTGGAAACCGCGAGATCGGGGCTAATTACATTCCACTGGTCGCCGCGATTGTCACTTTGGAAAACATAATTTCCAGCGATGTAGATTTGGTTTGAATCGTGCGACGAGATAATCATCGGGCCAATAAAATTGAAATCGAGTTTGCTTTCATTGCCTGCTTGATCTTTGTGGCCCTTCGGAAGCCGAGGGCGAATATGTTTGGAGCGATTTGTCGTCATGTCCTTGCGACGAAACGCACCTTCTTGAGCACTGTAGTAAACGGTGTTTGGATCGTTGGGGTCGATTTGTGTGATACAGCCATCGCCTCCATTCCAAGGATCAATCCAAAGGTACTTCCAAGGATCAGTGTCGGTCGGATCCCATTCTTTGGCCGGACCGAACACGGTCGCATCGTCTTGGGCTCCAGCATAGATCTGATACGGCGTTTGGTTGTCGACCGCGATATCGTAAAACTCACCGGTCGGCAGGTTGTTAAAGTGCGTCCACGATTCGCATTTGTCAAAACTCTGGTACAAACCGCCATCGCTCGCAAGGACAATGTGTTTGGGGTTCATGGGATTGATCCACATTTCGCAGTGATCAAGATGTAGCCCGCTGGCGGCACTCGGATTCACATGAGCAACTTGGCCTTGCAGCAACTCAAACGTCTTGCCGCCGTCGGTACTATGTGCGATGCGTACGCCAAGCCCAAAAATCTCGTCGTCGTCTTTCGGGTTGACGTAGATGTCTGCAAAGTACCAACCGATGCGCGAAAAGAAATGCAAACTCTCGGCGTGCGTTTTTGCCCAAGTCTTCCCTCCGTCAAGACTTTTGAACACTTGAGCGGCGCCGGTTGGGATAAGCTCACGGTTATCAATTAGAGCGTAGACTTTGTTCGAGTTCGTCTGGGAAACGGCCAAGCCGATCCTGCCAATGTTCTTGCCCTTGGGCAAACCTGTGTCGCATTTCTCCCAAGTCACCCCGCCGTCAACGCTTTTGTGCACCGAACTGTTTGCACCGCTAACGCCAGGATGGTTTTCCCAACTCGATGCGTAGACGACATCGGTGTTGTCAGCAGCCCACACAACATCGTTGGCTCCGGTGTTCTCATCAATCTTGAGCACGTGTTGCCAAGTCTCACCACCGTCGCCAGTTCGATAAAGTCCACGGTTCAGATTGCTTGACCAAAAATGTCCGAGCACGGCAACGACCGCAATATCGGGGTTGGTCGGATGAACGGCGATCTCGCCGATATGCCAAGAGTCATTGAGTCCCAAGTGACGCCAGTTTTCACCGCCATCGTCGGAGCGATAAACGCCGGTGCCAGGGATTGTGAAGTTTCGAGCTTTCTTTAGGCTTTCGCCCGTCCCTAAATAAATGACATTGGGATCCGACGGAGCGAGTGCGATATCGCCGATCCCATGAGATGCCTGGTTTTCAAACATCGGACGCCAAGTGACTCCGTTGTTGGTCGTCTTCCAAAGGTTGCCCGACCCAAACGCCGCGTACATGGTTCCCGGGTGCGTTGGATCGAGTTGAACGGATTCGACCCGAGCCGAATTGACGACCGGTCCAACGCTGACCCATTCGACTCCGAACAACGTTTCCTGCTTCATTCGTTGGTAGGATTTGAAAGAGTCAACGAGTGGCGATTCCGGTTGGAATTCGTTTTGTTGATTGGCCTGCGTTTTCTGGTCCTGATCTTGGGCTAACGCAGGCGATGCTTTGGCAAAGCAAAGAACAGTCGGGCAAAGGAAAACAGCGAGGTATAGAACGCGTGACATGGTTGAACCGCATCTTGAATTTTGCAAAACGCCTACCTGAGCTAAAGGCAATTAGTATGAAGATACCTAAGTCTAGACTAAAAAGCGTTGATGAAAGAATCCTCAAGGCTTGATCGTTTCGGTAAATTAGAACAGGGAAGTAGTTTGAGGTTGTATCTGTTCAGTTGCGGTTTTTAATGACCGCGAAATTC
>JBGCDK010000044.1:0-167887 GCA_045105295.1 Mariniblastus sp. | reverse complement strand
GTTGGAAGTGCTCCCGGTGCAGCTCGCAAATTTTCAGTAAGTGACCCGTTCCGTGGTTATCCACAAATTGACTCCTCCGGATTGCCAGCCTTGGCAATTCCAGACGGGTTTTCTTATACCATTCCGTTCGACGAGCCACTGGATCATCCAAACGATACGGACGCTAACCGTAACGAAGAAGATTTGCTCGCCATCATGGCAGACGAAGGGATCGCAGATAATTTAGGTTTTGCTGGAAGCGAAAATCTCCCATTTCGCGAAATCAGGTTGCAGCGACTCGCCAACCCATTGCTTCCGTGGAATCTAGACACCAATCCTTACCTGACCGTCGACAGCATGGAGCTGGATTTGGTTGCGTTTAACGGTGCGACTACCGACACCGAACCAAACGTAACTCCTGCAGTTGTTGAAGCGTCGACGTCACTTGAACGTGGTGCCCGACAAATCGGTGTCAACGAAGATCGCCGTCAACTTTGGACGGCGGAATGGAATAACAGTCGAGTTCCTGTTCCTGCTGATACCGTCGGTGGCGCAGGAGATCACTTGTTTGATTTTGTGTTCAACGAATCGCTTGGAAAAACTAACGATTCTTATACTGATGCTCTAGCGGTTGGCGAAGGCAAAGGCTTTCCATGGCTTAAGTGGAATGATCGTCCATTCGTCAGTCATACAGAGTTGGCAAACGTGCCTTACACGGCGCCCGGCCAGTTGACTCCAAGTTTTTCAATCCTTGACAGTTCATTGGCTGTCTTTGATGGTGAAGACAACAGAGTGCGAGGTCGGTTTGCCCACCTCCTGAATTTCTTTGCAAATGAAACGGACGCTGGAGTAGACCGCGCCAATCTTTACAAGATGATGGATTACCTCGAAGTCCCGTCTCGTTTTCTTGGTGCTGAACAGCAACTGGATCCGACTGTGTTTTTGAGTCCGTTCGATACAGTTTCCCGTTTCCGGGTGCCTGGGAAAATCAATCTAAACACGATTTATCCGGATATTGGGAACGCCGACAACTCGAGAATTTGGTTGGGACTTCAAGGCGGAAACACGGGTACGAGTTGGGTAAATTTCCGAGATTCACGCAACGCTCCGGCGGCTGCGGCGGGGACGTTTCCGACTGATTTTCTCAGACCGTATCGGTCCGCTGATAACGGAAACAACGTGCCCAATTTGGGTGGCGGAGTCTCGCTTGTAAATGCAGGACCCGACTCAACGTTGTTTAGAGAGCAAACGGGTGCAGCAGGTGTGCCGTTGTTTGATTTTACATCGACCGATCCGACCAACGATTCGGAACGCTCGGCTTACTTTAGAAATCATCAACGTCAGCGTCTGGCGAATTTGACAACGAACCGCTCAAGCGTATTCGCGATCTGGGTTACCGTTGCATACTTCGAAGTCGATGCAAACGGATTGCTTGGGGCGGAAATCGGTTCCGACACCGGCGATGTAAAACGGAATCGTGGATTCTGCATCTTTGATCGTTCGGTTCCGATGGCCTTTGAGCCGGGGAAGAACCACAACGTTGAACGTGGGATACTTGTCAAAAGTATCATTGAATAGGTCCGAGTTGGACTCGATCTTGAAAAACATATCTCGGAAGTCGCAGCTAGTTGTGGCTTCCGATTTTGTTTTCATCGCATGGATGGCTTGATGGGAGTCATTTGATAGCTTTCGATTTTGCGGCTTGTTCGGGTCAGTCAAACCTGAGCTTTGCCTCTGGCAATCGAGGTTTAGGGGCACCCAAAGATTGCAAATGACTACCGGCTGAAAAACCGATATTAGTCTTGCCGGTTTCAACGATCCATTGGAACTAATGATCCACTGTTTTGGTCTCAATCATTGAGCCTGAGTCGTTGGAATCAAGGGATAACGCTCACTACCTAATCAGCGATTGCGGCCAGCCACAATGGCGGTTCACAATCAACGTCTGTTTGGGTGCGGTTGTTTTGTGACGCATTTGCCAACCAATCACAAATTGCAACGCGGAGCGAATCTCAGCAATACGTTGATGTTTGGTTTGAAATAAAGCCAGAGGAATGACCCGTTCCGAACCTTGTCGTCGAAAATTCATGAACGCCAATCAGCACAGTTCTGAACTTACGAAACCGCGTCTGTCGGTCACGGCATCACAATCGATTGATCGCGATTGCAATATCTCGAATTCTGAATTGGAATCACCTCGTCCAGCAACTGTTTTGAAAACTCGTGCCGGCTTGTTGCGAACGAAACGAAGTTCGCGGCGTGGCATCACGTTGTTGTTTGTCGTGACGATGCTTCTGCTGTTCCTGCTGATGGGCACCGCGTTTGTGATCGTCTCGAACGATTTCTTTCGGTCGGCAAAAAAACGAAGCCAAAAACACTTCCACGTGAACGATGGCCAAGCGCTGGTCGAGCATGCGTTTTACGATTTGCTTCGCGGACCTGCGCTTACCAACGCCTCGTCACCCTTGCGTGGTCACAGTTTGTTGGCCGATATGTACGGGTACGGTTTCAAGACTTCTGTCGTTTCGGCCACCGCGGATTCCAGTCAGCATTTTATTAAACTGGTTTTCAGAGGCGATGGACGGTACATCATCGATGGGACGCCGATCGAAGCGACCACCACGCACGCCGGCAGCCCCAAGCCTATCCCGCGATTGTTGAGTGGTTTGGTTCTCAGTGTCGTCTCGGGGCCTGCGTCAGGTATGAGCGGCAGGATCATTGACCACCTCGTCGAGGGCGACTCTACCACCGGTTACACACACTCGGTTATTCTATTCCCAAGTCGAACCGACAAAGGGTTCACGATCGGAGACGCCAGTGTGATCAACAATCATCTCGTTGTCATCAATGGTCGTCCATTTTCAGGAACGGGCGCAGGTTTCCACACGCAACGGACCAGTCGCGACCAAGCGTCACTATCGAATTCAGCCGTTGAGCCCAATCAGGCAGGCAGAACACTTTCGCAAATGCTCGCACGTGACGCGACGGGTTACTTTGCGGCTGAGAACAAAGATGGCGAACGGTTCTCTAATTCGATGGGACCCAACGAAAGCTATGACGCTTTCGATTTCCAAAACATGTTCCTTGGCGGCTTGCGAAGAAACGGAAGTATCAGTCGAGCAAGTTTCTACCGCCGCGAACTCAGCAGTCAGGATCGTTGGGATTTTCGAGCCTTCAATCAGGTTCCCGTTCGCCCCATCACACCCGTCACCGGAATTCAAACGACTTACACCGAAACTGATAACAACGATGACAGTCTCGATAGCCGTAATGTCGTCGTTGACAACAACAACGATGGAAAGCCAGATGGAATTTGGATGGACGTCGGACTACCCGTACAGACTCGCGCGGATGGCGTTTGTGTGAAACCGTTGGTTTCCTATTTGGTGTTGGACATGGACGGACGGATCAACGTGAACGCTCATGGAAGTTTGCTTCGCGATGACGATCACCGGATGTCTGAGATTGATTTTCTAGGTGTATCCGATTCCAGTTTCTACAAGCGCGGACAAGGGTACGGAACGCCTGAAATTAGCATGGTTGAATTGCTTGGCTTGGAAGCCGGCAACATGTTGACCGGCGGAGGCGGACGTCCCGGTCGCTATGGAGTCGATGGCGTTCCAGGCGAGCCCGGAGTTCGCGATAGTTGGTCAGGCTACAAACTGATCGGTTACCCTGACGCGCCGTTCAATCAAGACATCCCCGGCACGGTCGATTGGATTTTTGGTTCGGCGATGGATGTTCATGGCAGGTTTGCCGTAGGCTACCCGCAAATTTTTGAAGTATCAGATAACAGAGTCCCGATTGGAATGCCCGTTGCCAGTGTTGAATTTTCAGACCTGGCAAACGAAATCACAGATTCACCGTACGAGTTCTCTTTTGTAGATGGTGGAATTTTTCGTGGAGCCGTCGATCGTGGGTTCGACGCTCCGTTCTCGGCACCCGAGCTCGAAGCTGTACTTCGCCGCTACGATCCTGACTCTCAGTTGCTTGCCGATCGTTTGTTGGTGCTGGGCAATTCAGCTTTTTCGCGTCCGCTCACGGCAGCCAATTCGGTGACGACTCATAGTTTCGAAGTTCCCACAACCTTTGAAAACTTGCCCGAAAAACTCTATGACATATTAATCGACAATGGCGTCTCTGAATCTGATGTCGCGCTGCAACTTCAAAGCATGCTTCCACCAGAGGTCTTTCGCGGACTTCCCATGAACGTCAACCGAGTGTTTGGTGACGGCGTCGATAACAATGACAATGGCGTGATCGACGAAATTGGCGAAAACGATGTGTTGATGCATCCAACGGGACAGCAGGTTGAATTTGACCACGACAATGATTCGCTGAGCACTGGCGATGGAGATACCTATCTGGCGCGGATTAATTTCGCGCGAAATTTGTACATCGTTACGCTGCTCGCAACGGAGCGTGTGGATCGAAATGGCGACGGGCGAGTTGACGCCAATGATTGGTATGATTTCAACGCGGATGACGTAACCAACTCCCAGGACCTGATTGATTACCGCCGAATGGTAGCGCAGTGGTCGGCCAATGTCGTTGATTTTCGTGACCGCGATTACATCATGACTCCATTCGAAGTCGATTTGAATCCTTGGAATGGTTGGGATGTCGACAACAACATCGGTACGCCCGAGACGATCACTGAGGGCGGCGTCGATATGCGAAGAATTGTTTGGGGAGCCGAACGTCCAGAGCTGTTAATTTCCGAAACGTTTGCGACGCACGATCGGCGAACGCAGGATTTGGAAATTGAATTGATGCCCGACGGTGAAGACGCGACCAAGACGACGGACATTGACAACCCGGACGAGGATCTGGACAGCCATCTAGTGCCCAAGCCAGCCGCGTTTTTTGAGCTTTATAATCCTTGGGTAATGAACGATGCGAATCAAGCACGTTCGACTGAGCTTTATGATGAAGATCTGGGCGGAGTTGAGTTGCAAAAGACATCACCTGATGGCTCAAGTCCTGTTTGGCGGTTGTTGGTAACCGACACTGGGCAGGAAGATCTTGATCCAGATGATCCAACACAAAATGAGGATGGTGAACAAGTCACTGGCATTCGCCGAATCTATTTTGCCAGACCAACTTTTAATGTTGATGATGGACCAGAAGTGTTCTTCCCTGCCGACGATGTGACAAACGTTGGTTCGGTTGGGCCTGGGCGATACGCCATCATTGGTACAGCGGGCAGCAAGGTCGGGAACCAGTATCACAACTATTTTGGCCGTCGTTCAACCGCCGAGGCGCTGGAGGATGGCGATCTTAATGGAAAGACACGGCGAATCTCGCTGAACCCAACGAGCCAACAGTTGGAAATTCTCCAATGGAATAAAGACACCAACGAACCGGATAAATTTCTACGCTCTGTTGTTACGTTGCCCATCGGGCTCAACGATGGTGGTTGGGAACGCGACCTGGGCGTGAGTGATCCGGTTCAGGGATATTTCGAGGTGCCTGGTCCCGGCGGGGCTCCCATCGGTCTTGAGCAGATCGTCGACGGATGGAAGTTTACCGAGGAGATTTCCGATCCGGACAACCCAACCGATTTTGCTTTCGATGTTCCCGCCGATAAGATTGTCGACGAAGAACACTACAACGATTTCTTAGCCGACGATGGGCTCAAGCCCGGTTATCGAACCGTTCATTTGCAACGTTTGGCTAACCCGATGCTGCCCTTCAATGAGACCACGAACCCATACCGAACGGTTGATTCGAGCTCAATGGATCTGTTCGTCTACAACGGAGCCGAACCTGCGGTTGATCCGTTGAATCAAGCGCCGACCGTCATGAGATTTGGAACGTACGAACGTCGAAGTGACGACAGTACGTTTTTTGGTCAGACAGGATCGCGTCATCGTTTGATGTTTAAAAACGATCGTTTGGGCCGTCAGAATGCAGTTGAGTATTCAGAAGATGAATTCAACGGAACTGATAGTCATATTTTCAGTTGGAATTTTCGCGAGTCGCTGGGCGGTTTGAACGCTGCGTATCACGACGACGAATACCTCTCAAATCACCCTGATGAGCAAAAGCCATTTTGCTGGTTGACTTGGAACAATCGTCCGTTCGCGAGCCAGATGGAGTTGGCCAACGTGCCGTTTACTTCCAGTTATTGGATGACGCGGTTGTTTAACATTGGCGATTCGACGCGGAACGTTTACCAACCACCTCGCGATGAAGATTTTGAAACGGAAGCCCGAAACTATACGGCTCACTTTCCTCATTTGCTAAACTTCTACGCGGACGAATTGGAGTCCGGTGGCGACGCGGCTTCACTGCACCGAGTGTTTGATTATCTCGAAGTCCCCTCGCGGTTTGTCGGGACTGAGTCCTATGTCAATCCAACAACGTTTGCCAACGATAGCCATGGCGTGTCGTATGGTTTGGCCGCGCCGTTTGATAAAATTTCCAACTATCGGTACCCCGGGAAGATCAATATCAACACAGTTTTGGACCCAATGGTTTGGAATGGGTTGATGGGTTTTTATGCGACCGATGACAATCACAAAGTCGACTATTTGACGTGGGATGCTTCGCGACGTGGAGACAGTTCTGTTTCTCAATATGGAAATCCATATCGTCCAGCCATTTCGAACAATAGGGTTCCGGCGGCTGCTGGTGATGTGGTCAATCCAGCCGATTGCGGTTTATTTCGAGCCAATCCAGATGACGATGAAGAGCCGTTGTTTGACTACAATCCGAATCCGTCGATCGGTTTTGCAGATGATAATCGAGCAGCGTATTTTAAGTACGACATGCGTCAGCGGTTGGGCAATTTGGTAACGTCACGGTCCAGCGTGTTTGGTGTTTGGGTCACGGTTGGTTATTTCGAAGTCAATCCCGATGGTGGGCTGAAGCTACGAACCGGATCGACTGATCCACGGCGCGGGACGGGATTTGAGGGCGGGGCTGACACCGGCGAAGCCATCAGGCATCGTGGATTCTTTTTGGTGGATCGGTCTGTTCCTGTCGCGTTTGAGCCAGGAAAAAATCACAACGTTGATCGTGCGGTTCTTGTGAAAACGATCAACGATTGATCGTTGGGGGGAATGGTTGCTTTCCATTTTTGGTGTGCCGCTTTTTGTGTGCCGCTTTTGGGTGGGATCGCCGGGAATCTGCGTGACTTACTTGTCGTTCATTTTGCCAGTGTTGGCACGGGAACGGTCTATCACCCTTTCTGGGTGGATGTTTTTGAGGGATGGTTTCCGTGGGGGTCGCTTTGCTCAGCCTCTGGCTAATGACTGTTACTCCTTCGGAGTAGGACCGTTTCAATACGATGTATGCCAGCTAGCTTCCTGCGAGTTTTAAAAGAACGCGTAAGGAACAAGGGCTAGTCAGAATCGGAACACGAAATGCCTGAGAGGAAGTCGAATCCAATAATTCTTCTGACTTCAATCGTTGGGCATCTTTCAAATTGCGTTCCAATAATGTCCATTGTCTGACGAACACGGTACCGTGGCTCTAAATCTGTCCAATCACTCCAACCAAGATGCGCGAAAATATGGGGATAGCACCAATCGTTGAGGCTCAAGGTTTATTCAAATCATACGGATCCAATGTTGCGGTCGATGGTTTGAGCTTTGAAATTCAGCCGGGCGAAACGTTCGGTTTGCTTGGCCCTAATGGGGCTGGGAAAACGACGACGATCAGTATGTTGGTCGGTTTGTTGAAGCCTGACAAAGGTGCCGTGCGACTTGGCGATGGCAATGTAAAAAACGGCGAGCCCAACGCCACTGGCAGTCCGCTTGATGCAAAAGTTCGCAAACGAATTGGCGTCGCGCCACAATCACTTTCGCTCTACGATGAAATGACGGCGAAGGAGAACCTCGAATTCTTTGGTCGACTGTACGGTCTGTCGGGCGGTAAATTAAACGAGCGAGTCACGACGGCACTTGCTTTTGCGGAACTGGAAGACAGAAAAAAGGATCGGATCGGAACGTTTTCTGGTGGCATGAAACGGCGTATGAATATCGCCGTCGCTTTGATTCACAATCCAGAAGTCTTACTGCTTGACGAGCCAACTGTCGGAGTCGATCCACAGTCTCGGAATCATATTTTTGAAAGCATCCAGCGGCTTCAAAAGGAAGGGATGACGATTCTTTATACGACGCACTATATGGAAGAAGCCCAACGGTTGTGTGATCGTGTTGCGATTGTGGATCACGGAAAACTGTTGGCACTCGATACCGTGCGAAATCTAATCGAAAAACACGGCGGGAGATCGGTGGTGACCTGCGAGTTGTTTGAGGTTCCGACGGGCGTTGAGTTGCCAGGGAAGCTTGATGGCCTCTCGCTGCGTTTTGACTCAGACAAACCGTTGGAAGAAGTCGCGAAATTGACGGGTGCCGGTATTCAGTTTCAAACACTCAATGTTGCCCAGCCTGATCTCGAAAGCGTGTTTTTGAATTTAACCGGTAGGAGCCTTCGCGACTGATGAAACGAATTTTCGATATGGCGATCAAGGACCTTCGGCTCTTGGCTCGCGACAAAATGGGCGCGTTTTTTATTGTTGGATTTCCTATTCTGATGGGGCTATTTTTTGGCTTGATCATGGGCGCTGGAGGTGGCGGCGGTGGCGATCGAGCGAAAATGGAGATCGCAATCGTCGACAACGATCAGTCTGAGTTTTCAGGCAAATTCGTGAAATCGCTGATGGACAACGAACTGGTCAATGTCTCTCTCGACCAGATCGAACCTGCCAAAGAAAGCGTCCGCAAAGGAAACCGCGTCGCATTGTTGGTTATTGAAAAAGGGTTTGGAGATAAAGCCGGTGTGTTCTGGGGCGAGCCGCCAACGATCAAGGTCGGTGTCGATCCGTCGCGGTCCGCTGAATCGGCAATGTTGCAAGGTTTTGTGATGGAGTCGATTGGCCAGTTGGCTTCCTCGCGTTTTCAAGACTCTTCGAACATGACGGACTTCATCGAGCAATCAAGGGCTGATTTAAAAACAAACAAAACAATGAGTGCCACCAATCGAATGCTGATGTCGGCGTTCCTTGGTTCCGTCGAAGACATGGTTGGCAATATTGATGCACTTCAGCAACAACCAGCCGAAGACGGTTCAGACGCGTCCAGCGAAGGCGAAGCCGCCGGAGGGTTTGAGTTTGCCAACATTGAATCTATGGATATTGCAAAAAAAGTTGATCCCAATAGTATCGGCGGCCAACTGAAAAAAAGCACTTCGAAATGGGATATCAGTTTTCCCCAAGCGATGATGTGGGGCGTGTTGGCATGTTGCGCAGGTTTCGCGATTTCAATCGCCAAAGAACACACCAACGGGACGATGACGCGGCTTCAAGTTGCTCCTGTCTCAAAGTTTGAAATTCTCGCTGGCAAAGCGTTGGCTTGTTTCATTGCTACCGTTGCGGTGATTGTGATGATGACGATTCTTGGTGTATCGCTAGGAATGAAACCGTACAGCTATCCCAAGTTGTTTGTCGCAGCGTCGTGCGTCGCATTTTGCTTTGTTGGAATCATGATGACAATGTCGGTGCTAGGTAAAACAGAACAGTCGGTCAGCGGAGCCGGTTGGGCCATCAACATGATCATGGCAATGATCGGCGGTTGCATGATTCCGGTGATGTTCATGCCAGGGTTCATGCAAAAACTAAGCGTGCTCAGTCCAATTCGATGGGGGATTGTTGCACTCGAAGGTGCGATTTGGCGACAGTTTAGTTACGCCGAAATGTTGATGCCATGTGCGATTCTAATTGGCGTCGGTGCACTTGGCGTTTGCATTGGGACCGTTGTGCTTTCAAAACGCTAGATGAATGATGGCTGGTTTTGTTGAAGCGTTGGGTGGTTGTGATGGCCGCCTTGCACAAGTGATTCAGCGATCACTAACCCAACTCAATAATCTTAAGAACTCAATCCGCCAGCGGCTGAGAACACACGAAGGGCTTTGACAGTTTCTTCAACCTCGTGAACTCGAACGACTTGGATGCGTTTTCGAGCAAGCATCAACGTGATCGCCAATGTGCCTGAATCACGATCTGTTGTCTTGTCTGCAAGTATGTTTGCGATGAAGCCTTTTCGTGAATGGCCAACCAAAACGGGGCAGCCGAGCTCATGATATCGCTCGCAGTGGGCCAGCAGTTCCAAGTTGTGCTCATGCGTTTTCCCAAACCCGATACCCGGATCAAGGCAGATTTTTTCGAGCTCGAGACCTGCATTTAACAAGTGATTTTTGCGCAGTTGAAGGTACTCAAGAATTTCGTCAACAACGTTTTCATATTGGGGATCGTCTTGCATTGTTTGTGGCGTGCCTTTCATGTGCATTGCGCAAACGCCGACTCCCGTTTGTTTGGCGACGGCGATCATTTGAGGGTCGCCTTCGAGTCCCGTAACGTCGTTGATGATCTCGGCCCCTGCGTCGATGGCGGCTTGGGCGACGACGGATTTGGAGGTGTCGATCGAAATGGGCACATTCGTTTGATTCGCGACGGCTTTGATGACAGGAACGACTCTACTGATTTCTTCTTTTGCTTCAACGGCTGAACTGTAAGGCCGAGTGCTCTCGCCGCCGATATCCAGGATAGCGGCGCCACTCGCAGCCAACGACAGCGCGTGTTGGACAGCTTTGCCTGTGTGCGCGAATTTCCCGCCGTCAGAGAAACTATCTGGCGTCACGTTGACGATGCCCATGACGAGGGGGAGTTGTTGGAATTCCAACGTTTGCGTTCGTAGCTGCCAGGATTTTGAAATCATAGGAACGGTATTTAGATAGTTTTCGGCATGGTCTGGCGCTGCGGAGGTGCGCAGATGGCGGATGAAGTCTCCTTCAAGTCTACGACGAAAGAAAAGATCGTCTACTCGTCCAAATCAATTTGCTTGAACAGTGGAAGGTGGCGGTAGTAAACCTCGAGGGTGCAAACCGCGAGCGAGGTCGTGTAGATCCTTCCGCCTTGGGGACCCCATTTGAAATCTCGGTGGTTCCAACTGCCTGGGAATTTCCCGCGAGTTTCTTGAGTCGAAATCAAAAGACGACGCATCGTTTCGTTCCATTTCTCCCAAGGCTTACCACCGTAGTGATGCATCACCTGCGTGCCGTAATACCAGTAGTAAAGATTGGCATTGTCTTCTTCGGGCATGTGGTCGTCGATCAGCCATTGAACGGCTTTGTCCAAACGCGGATCGTCTTTTTTCCAGCCCAGATACATTCGGCACAGGATGGCTTCGGCGGTCATGGTAGGGGTGGCGTCTTTGCGAGGTTGATATGCGTAGGCGGCACCCTTGGGCAGTTTTGTTTTTCGGCGGTTGTTGAATCGCGCGGGTGCGACGACTTGATCAAGAAAGTAATCGGCGAGGCGCAACGTTGAATCGTCGACCTCGAGATTCATGTCAGGAGCGCGGGCACTTTGAAGAGCCATCATTTGCCAGCCAAAAACGCTTGTGTCGCCGACTTGAAGTGGTTTGTATCGCCAACCGCCGTTGCCGTGTTGGGCAAGTTCGATGAATCGAATCGCACGCTGTGCTGGGCCTTTTAGTTTTTCGTCGCCCGTCAATGCAAGTGCTTCGCAAAGGACGATGGCTCCTTGGCCGTGAGCGTACATGCCTGCTTGTCCGGCATAGCCCGCACGCAAGTCACCATTTTTCTTTTGGTTGTCGATCAGCCAAGCCAAACCGGCGGCAACGTTTTGTTTGTACGCGCCAAACTCATGCGTCTGACCTGCACCCAACATGGGAAGCAACGCCAGCGAGGTGCCCATGATGTCACTCTTGTTGTTTTTCCGATCGTGTTTTTGATAATCGGCAAGGCTCCAACCTCCGTTTTGATTTTGGACAGAGGCTAGCCAGCGAATCCCGCGTGCGACAGCGGCTTCGGTAATCGTCGTGCCTCCTGCCTTGCGAACGATTTCAGCACGCACGCGCGGATCACGTGCGGCGAATGACATTAGTTTGTCTGGGCGAGTCGTAATGTTTTCTTTGACCACAGCAAGGTTTGGAAGTGGAACAAGCGGTTGGTTGTCGACTTGCAACGTTTTGGCATCGTTGTTCGCTTTCTGCAAAACGTTTCGCAATTCGCTTTCGCCTTTTTCGAAATCGCTGGCGACGGCCAGATCGTCTCGGAGAGCGTCGTCGGTGTTTTCAATTCGAATGTCACCCCCCGTTGATGGATCGCTGTTGAGGAATGTGGAAAGCGTGATGCTGGATGGCAAAATGCTACCGTCGGTCATCACAATCAATGCCAAGATTAAGATGACCATCAGGTGAATTAGAAAGCTAACCATCCACGCTGGGGTTAGGCGAAATCCGTTGCGAAGGACGCGAGCCACGATCGAACCACGGCTTAGCTCCTCTAGTTCTCGAGTTCTCGCGTCTGTGGGGATGGACTCTTCGGGCGATGCAAAATTGAATGCGGGTGGCGGAGGCGGTAAAGGTTTCTTGCGTCGGGGCGCGGTGGTGGTTGGTTCGGTTTCAGTTGGTGCGGACGCGACGGGCTCTGGTGTTGGTTGGGAAGGAACCGGCGGCGCGACAAGGGGGAGCGATCGTTTTGTTGCCGGAGCTACTGGAGCTGTTTTCTTTTTTAGCTGACGGGCTGCTTTTAGTTGTTCCTCTGAAAGCGTGATGCTCGTACTGCAGCGCCAACAGTCGGCCAGTCTCAGCCACATTCGGATCGTCATTGGAGCACTGCAATCGGGGCATGCGCACAACAGCGAAGATCCAGAAACCCAGATGTCTCCTTCTGCGCAGGCGACCCGGTGGGCTGAGGTTTGGCTGATATCTGACGACGTGTTTTCCAGGAACATGCCCGGAGCCGAATTGGCCGGGGTGTCGGTCGGCGCATCGCTGCTCAAATCAATGCGTGGCAGCGTTGCCATAACAGACTTGGTCACCGGTTTAGTTCTGGCGATCGGAATGTCATCCAACTGATCAAAACGATTGAGAATGTTTTGGTCGAGATTGATCTGGTTAGCGTCGGTTTTTGGCATGTTTTTGGTTCGCAAAAATGTTCACTTCGCGTGAACTTTCATTGGAAAAGAAAGCGTGCATTCCAACGGAAGAGGCGTCCCGGATCCGCTTGAGTGGAAACTTAGCCAAGGAGAATTCAAAGGTCAAAATCTGTTCGCCCAGTCCGATTGTTACTCGGCCAACGGACGAACATTCCATTGTTGGTCGGGGATGCAACTGCCGTCAAGTTTTTGGTTTGGAAAGGCTTGAAAACGAAGGTAAAAAAAGCGAAATCTGAGACGCGAATTCGCGAGTAAAATACGGCTCGAAAAACGATTGGGTGAGTTGTGAATAGGTGGGGGATTTGGTAGAATCTGAACGTGTGAAAATCCGTGTTTCTCTCGGGTTTTTTGCATTTTTCACGATCGCGTTGGCGTGGGGATCTGGTAGCAATTTTATTGCGAAACTCTCAAATCAAATCTTGGATATTTGCCAGGTTTTTTTCCTTTTTGTTGAGCCTGTTTTTGGCTCGACCCACACCCACTCACGCACCCTAAACATGTTGAAAGGCGGAGAAATTGTCGACTGACTCGCAAGATCCTGAGGACAATGGTGGTGGCGGTACCGGTAGCGGCTTGAATGCCAACGAGACTTATCGCGAGATGCCGATCGAAGAGGAACTGAAGAACAGTTATCTCACTTACGCAATGAGCGTCATCGTCTCCCGTGCGTTGCCGGATGTTCGTGACGGGCTCAAGCCTTCGCAGCGTCGTATTTTGGTCGCGATGAATGACTTGAATTTGACCCCCGGTGCGTCTCGGGTTAAATGTGCCAAAATCTCTGGCGATACCAGCGGTAACTATCACCCTCACGGTGAAAGTATCGTCTATCCGACACTTGTGCGAATGGCTCAAGAATGGAACATGCGGCACGTGTTGGTCGACAAGCAGGGAAACTTCGGTTCGATCGCTGGCCTTCCTCCGGCTGCGATGCGATACACAGAAGCTCGCATGTCTGCCGTCGCAGCGTTGATGCTCGAAGACTTGAAGTTCGACACGGTTGACTTTACGCCGACCTACGACGAGCGGCGCATGGAACCATCGGTCCTACCAAGCAAGTTTCCTAACCTGCTTGTTAACGGATCAAGTGGTATTGCCGTTAGTATGGCGACGTCGATTCCGCCTCATAATCTTGGCGAAGTCTGCGACGCTCTCGACATCGTGATCGATAACCCAGAGTGTTCGATCGGCGAAATCATGACGGTTCTGCCCGGTCCGGATTTCCCGACCGGCGGTATCATTTGTGGCCGTGCGGGAATCATGAAGTCGTACCAGTCGGGACGCAGCACTATCGTTGTGCGCTCCAAGTGCGAAATTGTTCCGATTCCAAACAAGAAAAATCGTTTCAAAATCGTCGTCTCGGAACTGCCTTACCAGCAAACACGCGACGGTGTTGTCGAAAAAATCGCCAACCTTGTTAAAACTGACAAGGTCAAGGGAATCTCAAGCATCAAAGACTTGAGTGACTTGAAAGAGCCGGTAAAGCTTGAAATTGAAATCAAGAGTGACGCAGACGCTGACGTTGTCTTGATGCAGCTTTACAAATTCTCGCCGTTGCAGACTTCGTTCTCAATGAACTTCATGGCGTTGGTTGATGGCAAACCGCGTGAACTGTCGATCAAGGACTTCCTCCGTGAATTCTTGCGTCACCGCGTCCAAGTCATTCGCCGACGTACTCAGTTCTTGCTCAATCGTGCCCGCCGTCAAAAGCACACGATCGAAGGTTTGCTGCTGGCGCTTGCGGACATTGATAAAATTATCAAAGTCATCCGCAGCTCGAAAACACAAGCCGAAGCCAAATCGGGTTTGATGGGAATCGAATGCCCGGCGGCGATGATGGAGCGAGCCCTTGGCGACAACGGTTACAAGGTGTTCCAAGAAGAGCGTGGTGAGTCAGATGTTTATTACCTGACTGCTGTCCAAGCCGATGCGATTCTGAAAATGACGCTTGGCCAGTTGGTTAACCTTGAGCAGGAAAAACTCAGTGGCCAACACGCCAAACTGCTTGAAGAGATCATCGAATACCTTCGCATTCTCTCCGATGATGCCAATGTTAACGCGATCATCAAAGAAGACCTCGCCGAGATTAAGCGTAAATATGCTGACGCTCGACGAACCGTTCTTTCCGATGAAGAAACTCGCAACATCGATCTTGAGGACTTGATCGAAGAAGAAAACATGGTTGTCTCGATCAGCCATCGTGGTTACATCAAACGTACGCCGGTCAGCACTTATCGCGCACAGCGTCGTGGTGGAAAAGGAATCAAGGGAGCAAAAAGCGAAGACGAAGACCCAATCGAACACGTTTTTGCCGCGAGCACACACGACTACCTTTTGTTTTTCACTAACAAAGGCATCGTGCATTGGAAAAAAGTCTACGATCTTCCTGCACTCAGCCGTGAAAGCCGTGGACGCGCGATTGTTAACATCGTTCAGTTGGACGAGGGCGAAGCGATTGCGTCGTGCCGTTCGATTCGAGATTTCCAAGCCGAAGATCATTTCCTCGTGATGGCGACCAGAAAAGGCTTGGTCAAGAAAACGCCGCTGTCGCAATACGGGCGTCCTAGAAACGGAGGCATCATCGCGATCAAGCTGCGAGACGATGACGAGATTGTCGAAGTCCTCGTTTGCAAAAAAGGCGACGAGATCATTCTCTCTACCGCGGATGGAATGGCCATTCGTTTCCGCGAATCAGACTCGCGACCGATGGGACGAAACACCAGCGGTGTCAAAGGCATCAGCCTATCCAAAGACGATTTCGTCGTTGGGATGGTCGTCGCCGATCCAGAAGCCACTTTGTTGACAGCCAGTGAAAAAGGTTACGGAAAACGAACGCTGTTCGGACCCAACTCTCCTGCTGACGGTGAAGCCGCGGTAGATTCTGATTCGGAAGATTCTTCCAGCAGCTCCAGCCGTTATCGTACGCAAAAACGTGGCGGTAAAGGACTTCGCGATATCAAGACTACTGAGCGTAACGGCAAAGTGATTGGTATCCGGTCGGTCAACGACGATGATGAGTTGTTGCTAATGACCTCGCGTGGAAAAATCCAACGAATTAAATGCGCTGATATCGGTACCATTGGACGTAACACACAAGGTGTTCGAATCATGGGACTGGACGAGGATGATTCGTTGGCAGTGATCGCACGTGTGCCGCGTGATGAACTTGATGAGGACGAAGTCGCAGAAGGCGGAGCATTGCCAGGTTCTGGTGGCTCTGCTGGTTCCGTTGAAGCATCAGATCCTGCTGTCACGGATCCAGCATCGGGTGAGGCGACAACAGAAGCGGCAGATGAACCTGCGACCGAAGACAAGGATGAGCCGTCTGCAGGAGACGAACCAGCTCCGTCCGATGGCGAAGAGTAAATTCTCATTCGCAGTATAAATTTCAAAAGGTCAGGGTTTTTACCCTGGCCTTTTTTAATGAAGAGCTTCTATCGTCGAAAGTTGCGTCGTGTGCTGGTCTGCCAAGTGTGTGTTGGACCGGACCCACCGCGGCCAGCTTGAGAACTACCCACACGCCGTAGTGGATCTTGCTAAAGACCCTGAATTGCCCTTCGAAAAATGAGCGTCACAACTTAACCAAAAACGCTGCTCGCGGAGCATCGACCCAACACCAATCAATCCAAACAATCACCAATCCATTTTTCATACGGCTCACTCACCGCACAGATATCAATCGCAACGATCTGCGGCGTTTCGTAATTATGGAATTCTAGAATCGCCTGCTCTACTTTCAAATAAAATCGTTTTTGCGTTTTGATCGAGCAAGTCCACTCTTGTGAAGTTTCAACTTTGCTTTCGCTACCAACGGCCGGCCACAGATAAACACTCTCTATCGGGCCACTGATTTGACAACATGCAGCGAGACGTTGCTTAACCAAATGGCTTGCGATCTCTTGAAGCACAGTTCGATCGTCGCTTGTCGTGGTGACAACAATTAGTGAATTCATGGCTATGGTGACTGCGTTAAACCGCGTGTTGGTAACAAAACTCGAACAACGATTTCCACTCGATAGCCGCAATCGCTTGAACGGACTTCCTCGCAACATCCGATCCAGATTCACTCGCGAGCTCACATTGATCAACGTAGTCATTGGGATCCCATTTTGAACTGCCGCACTCATTTGCGATCGTTTCGTACACAGGATGGTTGCCGACTTTTCGATACCAATACTTGCTGTTCCAGAAATCGCCCTCCAGTCGATGCATAATGCCGTGCCAGTAACTTCCCTCTGGCGAATGAATTTCTTGACTGATGTCGTGTGACTGATTCAGGAAATTATGAAGCAACCACAACCCAGATCGGCAACACTCAGCCAGATCAGAATTGGTAAAACCTTCTGGGAAAAGATCGTCAGCAGTCAGGCTTTGCAATTGTGATTGATGCTCGATTCCCGGCCCGGAAAGTGTGAAACTCTCAAACGCAGATGGGGTGACGAGGTTGCAAACGGAGTCAGGAAGTTGGATCGCAAGTTCAATAGACACGCAAAAACCTTGATCAAAGTGTTCGAAGAATGCTGTCATTCTACTGATAGCAACTTTGATCGTTAAGCCATTGGAGCCCGTCCAATCAACAACTTTTACAGAAACGAACGGCGTTTTTCACGCGGAAATTTACGGCTTGTTGGCGTATCGCAACGTTCCTATACTCCCGCACCCGAAAATCTGGCGGGATTAGTTCGTATCAATTTCATCGACGATCGGTTCATTCAACTTGAACTTGTCACCCAAAAACAGGCTGCAAAATTTCGTCTCGACGAAACTCGCTACCGGCGTGCGCAGAATCTGCCACTGGTGGATTGGTCTTGTTGCGTGGGTTTTGCTTTTTGTTGGGCTGAGTCTTGGTGCACCGAATGTCGCTGCGGTTAACGCGAAACAGATCTCGTTCTCGCGACCAAGTTTAAGTAGCTCGATTTCTGTATCAGCGGACCAAATCACACGATGGAAAGTCGGGCAGTATGATGTCCTTCACTTGCAAGGCAATGTGAGCCTCGGGCAGCAGCCTGTGACTGCCGTTTCCAACGAAGCCATTCTATGGGTGGAGATTCCTGAGACGACTAACTCAGGTTTGACAAGTAAGAGTTTCAAAAATGAAGCTCCAAAAGAACACAAAATCATCGCTTACCTCGAAGGCAACGTCATTGTTGATCGAGTGCGAACTGGCGAAGAACACACAAAGATCGGTCGAGCCGCTGATCAGATTCGCGACGAAGTTTGGCTGGATCGTTTCTTCACGACAGCTTTCGTAGACATCAATCGAGAAACGGTCCCGCTTGGCAATCGAACCGTACCACTGATATTTGTTCGCGCTCAAAATGCACTTCGACAGGAATCAGAATCAGGCAAATCACAATTCGCTCAAGGCATCGTCGAAGACAGCTCAGCAGTTCGGCAAGCAACGTTTGCACAACAGCCGATGGTGATTTCGCCCCAGACTGGACAGGTCCAGTCGGTCGCGCCTGCTTTTCAGACTCCCCAAGTTCCACAATTCGCGCAGCCAACTCCAGCAACGATCGGACCTCAGGGATTTGCCAACCAAGGGCCGGTCAACCCGGGCCAAACGGTTCAGCAGAACTCACCATTCAGTTTTGAAATTTTTGGACGCGATTCAACTGTCAAACCAAATTTGACTCGGCTTCCCAATCCTAACAATCCAAATGAATGGCTTGTGTATGCGGTCGGTGGGATTCAAATTCAGATCGACAGTCCTGAACTGGCAGGCCAACCACAATTCAAAGGCGATAAAGATCCGAAACTTTATCTCGCTGCTGAGAGCATGGTTAATTGGCAATTCACGATGCCAGATGGAACGACACGAAATCAGTTCTATCTCGAAGGCGACGTTGTGTTCGTCAAGGGCAGCCGCGCGATCTATGCCGAGAGAATGTTCTATGATCTCGAAGCCCAAGCCGGCACGATTCTCAAAGCCGAAATTCTCACCAAAGTTCGCGACTACCAAGGCGATGTTCGACTCAAAGCCGACGTGGTTCAGCAATACGATGAGAACAATATCCAAGCCTTCGGTTCCGCGTTCACGACCAGCCGTTTGGGCGTGCCTCGATACTGGTTGCAGTCCCAAACGATAGGTTTGGAACGAACGCAAGTTCCGAAACTTGATCCAGTCACTCTGCAACCGGAAATGGATCTCACGACAGGTTTGTTCAACACCCAAGATGAATATCTGGTCGACAGCCAAAAGAATCGAATCTACTTTGGTGGCGTCCCAGTTTTTGCTTGGCCTAGATTGCGAACTAGCCTTAGTAACCCTTCGCTTTTTCTTGATAGGTTTGGCGTCAACAACGATCGTATTTTTGGGTTCCAGCTTACGACTGGCTGGGACATGTATCAGCTGCTTGGTCTTCGCCAACCGCCACAGGGAACCAAATGGATTGGTTTGCTCGACTATTTAAGCGAGCGAGGTGTTGGGGTTGGATCAGAATTCGACTACCAACGAAATTCACTGTTCGGAATTCCAGGTAAGGTTAGCGGCCAATACAAAAGCTGGTTCATCAACGACAGCGGACTAGATTTTCTTGGACGTGATCGCGCGAACATTGTTCCCGAGGAAGAATTTCGCGGACGTATTTCAGCGACGCATCGGCATGATTTTGCACCTGGTTATCAGTTGCGAGCCGAAATTGGATACGTCTCAGATCGAAACTTTCTCGAGCAATTTTACGAACGCGAATGGGACACTCGCAAAGATCACACGACCGGATTTTGGTTGGAGCGAAATGTTGGAACGCAAAGTTTCAACTTGACGGGCGATTTGCAGATCAACGATTTCTTTACCCACACCAGCGGCCTGAATTTTAAACAATTTGTTCTGGGCCAACAGGTGTTCAACAATCGAGCCATTTGGCACAGCCAAACTCAGGCCGGCTACGTTCGCATGAGGACGGCGGAAGCGCCAACCACCGCTGCGGAGTTGGCAAAATTTGACCCGTTGGCATGGGAAGCAAATGTCGATGGATTCCGCGTGGGGACACGACACGAAATTGATTTTCCAATGCAAGTCGGTCCAGTAAAAGTCATCCCTTACTTGTTGGGCGACATGACGTTCTGGCAAGAAGACCTGTCAGGCAACGACCTGACGCGTGCCTACGGCCAAGCCGGTGTGAAAGCCAGTTTGCCGATGTGGAAAGTCGATCCCGCGGTCCAAAGCGTACTTTGGAATGTGAATGGGCTCGCACACAAAGTGAACTTTGAGCTCGACGCATTCTATTCCGATGCGTCACAGGATCTTGATGAGTTGGCACTTTACGACCAGCTCGACGACGATCCTCAGGAACATTTTCGACGACGGTTTGCGTTCGATACTTTTGGAATTGCACCCGGTGGTAACGTACCGACTCGATACGACGAACGAAATTATGCTTTCCGTTCAGGAATGCAAGGAAACGTGACGGCTCCTTCAACTGAGATTGCGGATGACCTCTCCGCGATCAAGTTTGGTGTTCGTCAGCGATGGCAAACAAAACGTGGATTGCCCGGCCGTGAGCGAATCATTGATTGGGTCACGTTGGACATGCAGACGACTCTGTTTCCCAACGCGGCACGTGATAATTTTGGTGCGGATTTTGGAATGTTTGACTACGATTTCCGTTGGTATGTTGGCGATCGTTTTTCATTATCATCAGACGGATTTTTCGATTTCTTCTCACAAGGATTAAGAACTGCAAGTTTCGGAGCCAACATTACACGCCCAGAAATCGGCGACGTTTATGTCGGTTATCGAATGATCGAAGGTCCGATCAGCAGTAACATTCTGACTGCCGCGTTGACGTATCGAATGAGTGACAAATGGGGCGTAAAAGCCGGCGGCCAAGTTGACTTTGGTGAGACAGGAACCATTGGGCAGACGCTCAATTTCGTTTACATCGGCGAATCGTTTCTGTGGCAGTTCGGATTTAACTACGACGTCAGCCGCGACAATCTTGGTTTCCGTTTTGGGTTTGAGCCGCGTTTCACGAACAAGCCTCGCCTGTTCCGACCTGGCGGAGTTGCAATTCCGCCTTCAGGAAGTCGCTGGCTAGAGTAAGCGACGTGGATGTCGGCAATTTTATTGGGGTTTTAGCCGACTCAGCATCGGTGTTTTCTTAATCGCTGTTTCTCAATCGCCACCATCAATCCGGAAAAACGCTATCCTACGTCAGTCGCCTTTTAACCCCGTGAGGCTGCCGTGACTACTTTTTCATATCTCCGACGTTTTCGTTTTCTGGCAGTTGCGATGCCAATGTCGCTGGTTTTAAGTCTCGCCACGATAGATGGCTCTGCTCAGGAAGCGGAAAAAAAACGCAAAACGATTCAGCGGAAGACTGACGCGTTTAAGTTGCAAATTCATATTCCCTCGGATGAAATCGCACAACAAACCATTGACGTTGCAGAGAAGACTTGGGCCGTCGCTGCTGATTTGTATGGTGTGTCGTCGCCGCCCAAGAAATTGCTAACGACATCGCTTTATCGGGACACCGCTGGCTACGAGCAGGTGGATGAAAAACTGACTGGGGGTAAGTTCAAACGAAACCTGGCGTTTGCTCATCATGATTCGTTATCCGCCCATGTCGCACTTCAACCGTACTTGACCAACGAAGGATTGGAGGACGTTGGTTTGCCGAAATTGACAGCGCGGCTGCTCGCACACGAAATGGCTCACTTAGTTCGTTTCCATCATTTGTCTCATTCATTCCGCGATCATCCAGAGTGGATTGTGCATGGGATGGCTTCGTATATCGATAAGAAAGTCGTAATGGAGCTTGGGTATGTCAGTGACCCGAATCAGAACCCAGACAGTGGACAAAATATTTATGATGTAAAACAGCTAGTTAAGAAAGGGAGTCTCCCGAGCGTTGCGAGTTTATTGAAGGATGAAACGCTTGATCTCAAATTTTACGAGCTATACAGCGTGCAGTGGATTTTTCTTGACATGCTGATGACGAAGCACGAGAAACGATTCCGGTTGTTTTTGCATGATTTGCGTCGCCTTGGTGGTGGGCGAGACTTTGCGAAACGTGCTTCGGATTTGTTGATCAAGACGCTCGAAGTTGGGACAGAAGAGCTGGAGTCTGACTTTTTATTTCACATCGCACACACTGAAGCTGAGTGGATTGACTACGTTCGATCCCTTGAAACAGGGGGAGAAGTCTGGCACCAAATCGCGTTTCCAAATTCAGGGGCAATTGCCTGGAAGCAGACGCCATTGCCAGAGTCAGTTTCGATATCAACAGAAGCGACGTTTCTTCGTGGAGCGACGCAGCAGTTGAACCTGCGAATTGGGATGCCCACACGTTTTACTCAGTATTCATTGACCGCCGGCTACGGACTGAATGTATTTGAGTTCGACGAAGGGAAATGGAATACTACCGAAAAGAAAGAGATCGCAGGTTTGGCGGTTGGCCAACCACTGAAGATTGAATTTGCTGGTAGCAAAGGCGATTTTGTCGAATTGAAACTCAACGGCAACGTGATTTACAGCGGCAAGTTAAAACGAGCGAAGACCGATCAGTTGGGGCTGGCAGTTCAAGCTGGGTCCGTGATTGCTTGGAAGAATCTACGAGTCATTGGCGTAGAAAAATAGGTTGCCTGGATCTCGCCATCAGTGATCGCTTCATTTCTATGGTAACAGTTGCGGCAATTTTTCAGACTACCGCCGTTGCCTTGGATCTGGTTAAAGATCCTGAATTGCTAAAGCACTCGTTTTCTTGATCGGGACCCTCACGTTTAAATACCCGCATTCAGAGCAAGCGTGATCGCAAAGGAAGCATGCAAAAAGGCAGGGCTTGTTGATGCCGACATCAGAACGCGTTCGATGTCAGGATTGGAATCTCCTGTCAAAGGCGTTCAAGGGCTCTTTCAATTGCAAAGAATCTCTAACAAGATTCACTACTTGCGCAGCACGTTCTTCAACAAAATCCAATACGGATCGCGGGTGATCGGTTGCTCGTCAGATTCGAAAAACAAGCGCATAGAAAAAACCCGCCAGATGATTGCTCAAACATGACGGGCTGCTGCGATGAGGTCGCACTGCGGCTAGGAAAAGCCACAGCTTGTCTCTTGCCGTTTATATTTCTAGCGATTGAGCTCAGCGTTGGCTCGGGCTTCTTTTTGAGCCGCGGCTTCACGCGAGAGTTTGAACTCTGGCCCTTTAGGGAAATATTGCACATCATCTTTTAGAAAATATGCACTGGGTAGTGTCTGTCCACCAATACTGGATTGGCAACCTGTAGAGGCTACCGCTGCCAAGATGGAAGCACCACACAAAACGAGACTGAGAGTTCGTGATTTCATTCGGGAATACATCAGTTGGAAAACTCCATGTTTCGGTTCTGCGGTTTCTATGATCACAGCGACAACTTCCCGCAGGATAACCGTCACAAGGTTTATCGTCGCGGCAGCTGATAGACTTTGAAACAATTGCAGAAAAATCGGCACAACCGTTATTGTTTCGCGAATAGGTCTTTCTAAATTACCTGCCCTTTCAAAACGGCGGGGGAATAGTTGGTCTGGGCTGTTCTGGGGTTGTTTCGAATTGTAGATTTTCCAAAGTGCTGGCATCAATTTGGCGAAACGACTCGGCCGTTGGCGAGCATTTCATCAACTTGTGCGGCAACGTTGCTGTTCTTTTGGAGGGGCAAGGAGAGTTACCGCTGCGATTTTTAAGCAGTCTTTGCTGCGCGAAACAGTTTAGGCTCTCACCGATATGGCTCGCCAATCTGGCAGTTCTAGTCACATTGAAAACCAAGAGTCTGTTGATTTGTTCAATTGGTTGGCGGGCAAGCGACGAACTCAATCCTGTAAAATCCCGATCAATTCGAGTTTGTAAGAGATTTGTGTGCGAAATGCCGTTGGAAAAGTAGTGGAAGAATCAACGCTTGAGACTTCAATGGCTACAATTGAAACTACGCGTTCGTTGGATCTGAATTGAAATCAAGGATGGGCATGCCCGCACTTCCTTCTCTGAGGCGGACTAAATTCCAACCTCAATCAGACCTGACAATCTCCTCGCGTTAATAGATCGAGTCGTGACTTTCGAGTAGGGGCTGGCCATCGGAGTTTATCGCATGCGAAGTTATTGTTTTGAGTTGACCTGGTTCTTGATCGCCTGTGCGGTGACGCTCACGTTTTCGAGCTCAGCAGAAGCACAGAGAATGTCGAGGCTGCCCGACCCGCGGGACTACAACGAAAACGTTTTCTTCCGAGTCTACTACGAGGCAGAGTACGCTGACGCGCGAAAGATTTTCAATCGCGGAGCCAATACTGCTTTTAAGACGACCAATGGAAAATCAGTTCGTCGCTATCTCGATTCGATCGTCTATTGGACGATGCTAGGCGAGTGTTACTACCACATGGGTAACTATGCTGAAGCCATTGAGTTGTACGAGCGAAGCCTCTCACTCTATTTGTCCTATCAAACGGAAAACTGGCAGGCTCGGATCGAATTGCCTGCGACCATTCCAACGAACAACAACGCTTACAGCCGCGCACGGATTACTTGGGGCACGCCCTCCCGAACTGGAAAAGTCGCCAACGTTCCGACGGCATTCAAGGTGATGTTCGGACGCGTTGATGCGGGGCGAGCCTACAACGAGGGTGGCTTGGTTGATAACGCAGAATTGAAAATGGTCGATGTCACCGAAATTATGCGATGTGTATCGCTGTGTATTCATCGGCGAACGACGATCAACGGACCTATTGGAAAATTTGATCCATTTAATTCGCAGTTGGTGTCTGGGCTGTCGACGGGAGGGGCTGGAGGAATCGTTGCGACTTACAATGGCGTCCTCAAAGGGTTGGCTCTTGCGAGTAGCGGAGAGTTTGATCGCGCCAAAAGCCTGTTGAACCAATCGCTCCAATTCAAAGGCATGGACCACGCGTTGACTCCGGTGGCCTTGCTTGAAATCGCAAAAATTGGCCTCGCAACTGACAGGCTGGCCGCCGCCAAAGGCGTGGCGCTAGAGGCCAGCTATTCCGCAGCGATTTTCAATCAATATGACTTGGTCGAAGAGTCATTGAGTCTCGCGACGACGATCCATCTGATGAGTGCGCGCACGGAGTTCCCACCCCTTCGCCCGGCGATCCAATGGGCCAAAGCAAACAGAGCCCGTTTGATGGAGGCGTCATTGTCGGTGCGTTTGGCAGAATGTTTTGCTGAAGCCGGTGACGCAGCATCTGCCACCGCTGCGCTGCGGATGTCGAAAAGCCCAATGTCCAGCCGCAACTCGCTTTCAAAAGCGGTTGTGAGTGCGCGAGCAAAATATGTCGATGCAGTGATTCAATTTCTTAACGGAAACTTTCGCGGTGGATCGGCGAGTTTGGCCAAAGCACTCAATCACTTTCAAACGGGATCCGTTTGGCTTTACCGGCTTCGCTTGGCGAACAACCTCATTGTCGCAAACAAAATCAACCAGCGTCAGGCGGATCAGCTTTACACTGCCATCCTACGCGATCCAACCGAACTGGATTGGAAAACGGATCCAATGGAGTCAATCGCGTTTCTGGCTTCGGCTCATGTAGGTCCGATGCAGTTGTGGTTCGACATCGCCGCGGATCGAAAAGATCATCAACGTGCGCTTGAAATTGGCGACATGGTGCGGCGGCATCGTTTCTTTTCAAATCTACCGTTGGGTGGACGATTGATGGCGTTTCGTTGGGTCATGCACAGCCCGGTTGAAGCACTTTCTTCGCCCGCGATGAAACAGCGTGCGAATTTCATGAATCGAAATCCGAAGTACCGTCAATCGATCGCGCGGGCCGAAGCGATTCGAAAGGAACTGCTGACCATCCCTGTTGCTCCAGAGGCTCGTTCGGAAGAGGGAGTCAAGCAAGTCAAATTGATCAAGGAGCTGGCGACTATTTCGGAAATTCAGGAAGCGATTCTTGCGAGTTATGCACTTCGTCGTGAGCCGGCAGAAATGATATTTCCGCCTCAGCGAAATTTTACCGAGTTTCAACAAACGATAAAAAAAGACCAGCTGGCTCTCGTGACGCTTGCGACAACAGCAGGCTATCACGTTTACTTGGTCAGCGCGGATCGGCTGCAATATGTTGGGCTGCTCAATGGCAAGGGAGTCGCGCGAGGTGTAGGCGGCATGCTCAAATCACTTGGCGTTGGCGGTCCTGCAGTTGGCTATAAAGATTTGACGGAAGGCGAGTGGGAAGAGGATGCTCTCAAAATCAAGAAGAGCCTCTTTGGGGCCGATGACTCGGCTTGGGACCGCTACACAGAATTGGTCATCGTGCCTGATGGGGCGTTCTGGTATTTTCCGTTTGAAGCCCTGCCCGTCAAAGTCGCTAAGAAAGCGGACCAAGGTGATGAAGATTTTGGTGCAGACGCCGATGAAGATGACGAAGAAAGCAAAGACGAAGATGAAAACAAAGACGCCCTCGCAGATGCGGATGTAGATCCTGAAAATAAGAACGATGACGATGCGGAAACCGATAAATATTTAAGCGACATCATCGACATCCGCTACTCGCCAACGTTGTTCATGGCATTCGGCACGCAGCGACCGGTACAACCAGTCAACCGTTCTGTCGTCGTGACCGCCAGGATGCATTCGCGTGGTGACGCAGAATTGTCAAACAAGGAATACAGTGAACTGATCGTCAAGATGCCCGATGCGATGCAGTTGGAGGGGCAACTAAGAGTTCCGTCGAACTATCTTGGTGTCGCCGTTGATCAATTGGTTGTTTGGTCTGATATCAAATCCGTAAGGTCTCCATTGGCCATGATGCCAATGCAAATCGACAAGGATAAAAATTCCAATTCGATTAGCAACTGGATGTCACTGCCGTGGCGTGGTCCTGAACATGTGGTGATGCCGGGCTTTAACTCTGACGGAGGTTCGGGAATGCGAAATGATGCCAATGGTGGCGATCTGTTTTTGACGACGCTGGGAATGCTTGCCTCAGGGACACGCACGACTTTGATCAGCCGCTGGGCCACTGGGGGAAAAACGAGTTTGCAATTGACGGGCGAGTACGCTGCCGCGCTGGCAAAGGATGGACCTGTCAAAGCGATTCACAACAGCCGACGGCTCACCCGAACACTGGATGTCGATTTCGAAAATGAACCGCGAGTGCGAGTCAAGAAAACCGACCCGTCGATCAAAGCTGAACATCCTTTCTTCTGGGCATCTCATATGTTGATCGCTGTCCCCGTCGATAAGAACAACCCGCAGGCTGTAGTCTCCGAAGACAAACTGGCCGATGTTGATGGCGCTGCGGTGGAGAAAGATGGCGACGGCGAGAAAGACAAGGCGGGAAAAATGGAAGCTGAAAAATCTGACGCTGAAGAATCAGAGGAAAAGACTGAAGGAAAATCCAGCGAAAAAACCGTCGAAGAAATCTTAAATGATGCCAAATTGAAAGCGGAAGAGTTAAAGAAAAAATCCGAAGCCGCCAAGAAAAAAGAGTCGGGATCGCCAAAGTCTGATTCCTCCCAGTCGTCCAAGGCAAAATCCGGAGAATCGAAAACTGAAAAGCAAAAACAGTAAGTTTTCCATACGACGGACTTTCGTGGTCGAAAGAATTAGGCGAACGATTGCAGTAAACTGGCAGCACGCCATGCTTCTCAATATTGGCAAGTGTTCGAGAACGTGCAAAATTTCGAAACATTCGATTCGAAATCGTGCTTTGAATTGCCTTTTGATCAATTTCTATTGATTTCCGGTCCAGATTCTTTCAGACTGGCAAATAGCCGCAGACGTCGACACGGATGTTGCGAATGCGGCTCGCTTTTCAAAAGCGTTTCAACCCACCCTTCTCACGGAAGAACAATGCTGCGAACCATTGTCCTACTTCTTGTTGCTGTGTTGATCCTTGGCACCGGTCTATTTGAACGGACCGCCCGAACCATGGAGGTTTTTCCAAATGTTAAAGGGAACAGCGGGGGAGAAATTGTCGGTGTTAACACACTGGTACTCTCGCCAAAGAAATTTCACAGGTCGCTCAGGCGATGGATTGAATATCGAATCAAGCAAGGGCACGAGATTGGTTTATTGACTCCCGCTGCATCAGCACTTGGGATCAAACGTCAGATTCGGGAAGTCGCCCGAACCAATCCACTTAAACATGTTGTCATCGTTGGCGATTCAGGTGATGCGAATTCCGGCGCTCATGATCTTGTGCAGACCGATTACATCGCGGCAAAAGTCAACGTGAAGTTTGGGTCGGAACCGGAGATTGCAACGGACAATACTTACGCTGATCTCAATGGCGATGGAATTCCTGATCTAACGATTGGACGAATGCCCGTCGATGCGCCAGCCGAGTTGGAATTGCTAACTAGCAGGATTATCAAGTACGAATCTGAAACCGAAGACGCAAGTTGGCGACGGCGGGTGAATCTGGTGGCAGGCGTCGGAGGTTTCGGACAAGTCATTGATGGCTTGATCGAGCAAACGACAAAGCAAATCGTGACGGATCTTGTGCCCGCCGGATACGAAACGAAGATGACGTACGGCAGTTGGCGAAGTCCCTATTGCCCCGACCCTCGTCGTTTTTCAGATGAAGCGATCGCTCGGTTTAATGAAGGCTGTATGTTCTGGGTTTACATTGGGCACGGAAATCGCCATCGGCTGGATAAGATTTACATGCCTGATCAAAGCCATCGGATCCTCGACGGCGCCACGGTTTCAAAACTCAATTGTCGATCAGGAAATCCAATCGCAATTTTCCTGGCTTGCTATACCGGGGCGACGGACCACGCGGAGGATTGTTTGGCGGAGCAAATGCTGAAACAGAAGAACGGACCCATCGCAGCGATTTGCGGGACCCGCGTAACGATGCCTTATGCGATGAGTTTGCTTTCGTTGGAAATGGTTCACGAGTTTTTCAACGGCGACGTTGAAACGCTGGGTGAGTTGATGTTGGTTGCAAAAAAACGAATGGTCGAGGGGAGTGGCAACAACCGCGAGTACCGAGAAATGATCGAGGGTATGGGAAAAACGTTTAGCCCAGTTGCTGGAATGCTAAAACAGGAACGGTTGGAGCACGTCGATTTAATTCACTTGATAGGCGATCCCCTGTTGCGTCTAAAACGGCCAGCAAAAATAGATGTGAAATCTGCCGAGGTCGCATTTTCGGGCGAAACTCTTTCTGTTGCGGGAGCGGTTCCATCAGCGGGTGAGTTGACGGTTGAGCTTTCTTATCGAAGAGATCGTTTTCGCCAACGCCCGTCTCGCCGCAAGGAATATGATTCAAGTGACCAATCGTTCAAGCTTTACCAGGAAACGTATGAGCAAACGCAAAAATTGGTTTGCTCTGCTAAAAAAATCTCTGTTGCGGGCGGCGAATTCAAACTTGATCTGCCAGTTCCGGCCGATGCGATCGGCAAGTGTGTTGTGCGAGCGATGCTGGTTTCAGATGGCGGTTTCGGGCTTGGTTCCGTTCCGGTTGAAATTAAGAAGGCTCCCAATACTCGCAGTGCCGAGAAGATCGACGTTCAGATCAAGTGACGGTTCATCCGAGTGGATGGTCTTGAAAATCGATCTCAAAGGACTCATGAAGCTCTATGTTTCTTTGTCGCCTGAGATTCTGTTTCGGTTGACGATTAAATCGTAGATCCACAGCTCAATAAAAATCATCAGAATCGGGAGCACGAATTGAGCGGCTTGGAAAATTCGCTCGTCGATGCCTGTGACTTCCGTGCGGAAAAATGTCCGAACAAAATACGCATTGATCACGAGTAGAGCGATCAACAGGAGTCCCGTGCTGAGAACAAAACCGCAGCCTAGCTGTCCGGATCTGCGCTGGTTATTTTTTGGTTTCTTCATTTAAGACAGACAGCGGATGCGTTTTGAAAGTGCATTGAGGAATGCAGTAAGATTTTGTTGGTGGAGAGGTTACAATACGGTTAATAACCGGTCGGCACTTTCTTTATCGTAACCGCAATTATGAATTATTCTCGCAAACCAACCAACGGTATCAAAATATTATTTGTCGTTTTGATCCTCTGGACTTTGCTGATTGCATTTGGCTCATTCCAGACTCCGGGGCTGTTGTCGCCAACTGCAGAGTCTAGATCGCCAAAATCTGGCTCGCTAGAGACCAGTTCTTCGGAATCTAACCGGCCTATCGCCAATGGAGTTGCCAAAGCAATTTCTGCGGAGAAACAGCCGACGCCGTCATCATTGAGAAATATTAAAACGAAGCCACGAGATTTTCGTCGCCCATTGATTGTCGGAGGGACGATGACAATGTTCTTGAGCGTTTGGGGATTCGCTCTCTGGTCAAGAAGTAAGAAGGTGGAACCGGCGGTTGTTCAGCGTTGAGCTCAAACGCTCTCAAATGAAGTATTGCTTGAGTAAGTGAGCAATCGCAAAGGCCGTCATGGCCAAAGCTTCAGGTGTCTCAAAGCAAACCAAGGCGTCGATTTCGAATCCAACGAATCCAGCGATCCAACGAATTGGCTAAGGGCTAGTCGGCAAGCGTCATCAAACATTGAATCACGATTTTTCAACGAAAGAGTATTCACCAAAGCAATGACCGAAGTTTAGCTTACTTCTTCTTTGCCTTAGCTTTGGATCTTGCTTTCATTTTCTTTTTCTTCGTCTTCTCAGACTTCTTCTTCATCTTGGCCTTGGCCTTCTTTTGTTGGTTGATCCGTTTGTCTTTAGCGGCTTGCTCGGGATCAACGAACTCAGACTTTCTCGGGCGTGGAACGCAAACGACTAGCATTCCCAGAATCACGAATGCGAAAACGAGTGCGTAGGCCAACATATATTCTTTTTGTTCGTACATTCCCCCAGTCTATTTGAGCGATGCGTTATCTTCAAACGGAGTGTCGGAAAATTGAGGAAATCAAACACGTAATTACTTTCGTTTTCGGCCAGCAAATAGGCAAGGCGGGCTTTCGTCTGCATCGTCCAAGAGGGGGAGTAGGCAAAAGAGCTACAACCGGATTTACCATTAAAATTGGCCAGCAACTTCCGGACAGTCTCGATTATTGCTGTGCCATCCCATTTGATTCCCGGTTTACTAGCTGACATGACTTCTCTAAACGTTTCGAAGTTGCGTGTGCCCACAAAAGTTGGATTGCAAATTTGAAGAGTCGTGCGGTCAAAGAATGGCTAGGAATCGCAGTGCTCGAGTTTTAATCGGTATGAGCTCGCATCTCGTTTTCGCGCAGCGTCGACATCGGCTGGTGCATCGCGGTCGGTTGTCGGTTCTTCTGGACGAATGTTATCCCAATCTCCTTACGATCGTGGATTGCGAGATGCTGGTGGTTGCAGCTTTGTTTTTTGCGGGGAAGGAGGCGGGCGATAGTGCATTTTTCTTGATGGCATTGGAATCTGGAAGGGAGACTAGTGAGTGCTGGGGAAAGATAAGGGTTCATTTTGATGTATAGAAGTTTGCACTAGCAATAAAGATGGTATAGCTTTTCTCGAACTACCTTAATTGCACTTCGTGTCAATTTTGCATCTCCGTTTTCTTTTCCTCTGTTGCTAATAACGAAGGGTTATAACAATGACGTCTGTTCAACAACTTGTAGATCAACTGGACAAGATCGCTCAAGAGTCAACTGGGAAATTAGTTGATGTGATTGTTCAAATGGAATCGCCTAGGAAAGATCTGAAGAAACTTGGGCGGGCGGCAGGGCAAGCACTTTCACGCAGGCGAATGTCATTTAGCCCCCGTGATATTCTGCCAACGAATTTCTCTGAAAAAAGGAATGCGAGCGCGAAGGTCAGGCGGCAAACAGCCAGTACGCGAACTTTGTTGGGAAAGGCTGCTTCGGAAGCGTTTGGGCTTAAGCAGATTCGAAGGCTGGGCACTGACTCGATGAAAATACTGTCGAAGACAGATCTGTTTGACTCTGCAATCGCGCGAATGATCCAGCCAGCTAAAAAGTCAGCCCCTGATCGGCCTGAACCGAAACCGTTTTGGACTTCACGAGCGATGCCTTTGAAGCTTTCAAAATCGGAACTCATGGATTTGAGTAAAGTTCCTGATGTAAAATCCGTTCATATCAATCGAAAACTTCAGCTCCCTCCTCTTATGGAAACCCAACCTCTAGGGGTTGAGACGGATGATTTGCTGTCCAGCACTTGGGGATTGCAAGCCGTAAACGCACTGGCTTCATGGGGAATGCACCAGACGCGAGGAAAAGGAGTTTTGGTAGGTGTATTGGATACGGGAATCGATCCGGAGCATCCAGATTTAAAAGGGAAGGTTGCCGAGTGGGCGGAGTTTGATTTCTTTGGCAACAGAGTCGACTCAGATCCTCATGATTCAGATGAACATGGAACGCATTGTGCTGGGACTATCATTGGTGGAAACGAATCGGGCCGTTGGATCGGAGTTGCGCCCGAAGCCAATGTCGCTGCTGGTTTGGTGTTGGACGGTGCCAAAGGTGGAACAGATGCCCAGGTTCTCGCGGGAATCGATTGGGCGGTAGAGTCGGGGGTTGACGTGTTGAGCATGTCGCTCGGTGGGTTGGTTTTCGATGCGAGTACCCCGTCGACCTATACCGAAGCGATTTTAAGCTGCAGCCAGATGGGGATACCGGTTGTCGCGGCGATTGGAAATGATGGCGAACAGACTACAGGTTCACCGGGCAATGATCTGTTTGCCCTCAGCGTTGGTGCGGTAGACAACGAGAACCGCGTTGCAGGCTTCTCGGGGGGGCGAACGCAAATTCTTTTTGAAAGCGATTTTATCGACAATGCTTACCTTCCGCTGCCGTACTCGAAACCAGATGTTACGGCCCCAGGAGTTGCTGTTCGATCAAGTGTCCCTGGCGGTGGTTGGAAATCGTTTAACGGGACTTCGATGGCGACGCCACATGTTGCTGGGGCTATAGCACTTTTGTTGGCGGCGACTGATCTGCGCGGAAAAGAATCCGGATCGCAGCTTTCTTTTGCTATTCGAGATCTGATAATAGGTTCAGTTGATGATCGTGGTGAAAGTGGACAAGACCACCGCTTTGGATTTGGTACCATCGATACATTGAGGGCAATCGACTTTGCAAAAGATCGTGGATACTAATGGGTAAACCGGAAAAGAAATTGGACAAGTTTTCCAAAGAGGCTCGAGACTGGGTGGAGGATTCAAGCAATGAAAAATCTTCTGGCGATTTCATTGTTCAGGTGGAACTACCCAAGCGAACGGTGAAGGTTAAGAGGGCAAAAGGGCGGCCTGTGTTCTTTGGGCTCACGGATGAGGCCGATGGCGATCGCGAGGTTCGGTTGAAGGAAATACTTGAGCAGGTTATTGAACTTAAACTAGCTGATTCGAAAGTGAAAATTTTACACACAGCGGGCGCGATTGTTGTTTCGGCGACTCCGGAAGAGCTTAAGAAGATCGCGGCTCTCGCTGGGGTTAAGACGATTGCGGCGAATCGAAAGTTTTCTGGTCGCCCACGCGATTGATTCGGCGACTGTCTCTCACGTTCGCTCTACAATCCTTGCTAGGTCTTTTTGTTTCCAAGACAGATCGCTCCATAGATGTAAAAAGAACAAATTCAATACGAGATCTTGCTAAGTCTCGCCGGAATTTCGCGGGGAGTGCATTAGTAATTTCAAATTGAAACAATGGACGGAAATTGTGGACTTCGTTGAATGTCAATTCGCGTTGACGGGAAGGAATGTCCAACCTGCGATTTCCGACTCTGACATTGAAAGAAAATTCTCGACATGTGCAAGACATGCTAACTATTTCTTGAGTCGCTCTTTTAGCCAGTTGGCGATTTCGATTGAACCGTCGTTCATTGGGACTTCGGTTTGGGATCCGTCAGCCAGCCATTTGATCTGCACCACTCCACTTTCGAACTCGTTGCCGCCAGCGACAATGGCAGCGCGGAAACCTCGGCGGTCAGCGTACTTGAATTGGTTGTTAAGCTTTTTCGTATCGGGATAAACTTCGGTTGCGATTCCTGCACTACGTAGATCAGCCGCGAGTGTTAAATATTCATTCAGCCGATCTTTGTCGAAATGCACAATTAAAACATCGGCGGTTGTTTTGGTTGGTGGAATCAAATCAAGTTTTTGCATCGCGGCCAACAACCGATCCAGTCCTAACGACGCTCCGATACCGGGTAGTTTCTGTTTCGTGTACAGACCTGCGAGATTGTCGTAGCGACCGCCCGAACACACGCTTCCGAATGAAGGCAGGTCATCGAGAAACGTTTCGACGATTGTGCCAGTGTAATAATCCAAACCGCGAGCAATGGAAACGTCGATGCCTAGTGTGGCGTCGGTAATGCCTACGGCCTGCGTTGCATTGATGACTTGAGCCAGTTCGTCTCTTCCCTGCTCTGCCAGTTCATTGCCGGTGCACATCGAGCCCAGCTGGTCGATGACTTCGGCGCAGGTGCCCGAAATATTGGCCAGTTCGAGAATCTGATCGACTTGGGAATCCCCTGCACCGGTCGTCTCGATCATTTCCGTTTTGACTTTTTCAGCGCCAATTTTTGGAAGTTTGTCCAAAGCACGAAGGACGGCAACGCTGTGTTGGGCGAGGTCTGCTTTTTCCAGCAATCCGTTCAACACCTTGCGATTGTTCATGCGAATTGAAAACTTCTCGAATCCGATTGCGCGCATCAAGTCATTGATCACTAATACGGTTTCGATATCGCTGGCTATCGAAGTCGTTCCGATCGTGTCGAAATCGCATTGAGCAAATTCACGATAACGTCCGGCTTGCGGGCGCTCGCCTCGCCAAACCATTCCGATGTGGTATCGCTTGAACGGCATGCCGAGGTCGTTGTGGTGTTGGGCAACAAAACGAGCGAGCGGTACGGTGAGATCAAAACGCATTGCGACGTCGTGTTTACCGTGATTGAATCGGTACATTTGCCGATCGGTTTCGTCGCTTCCTTTGCCGCACAGAATTTCTGAATACTCAAGCGTCGGAGTGTCGATGGGCGAGAAACCGTAAGAGCGATAAACCGACCGCGCGGTTTCCATTAACTTCTCGCGTGGAATCATGGCTTCCGGGAGAAAGTCGCGGAATCCGCTGAGAGTGCGAGGAGTGATCAATTGGTTTGACATATTGAGTTTTTTTGAATTCTAAATGGAAGCAGGGGTCGCTTGCTGGCCGTTTTGTTGGTCCGGCAGTTTTGAATTGATGCTTGCGACGAAAAAGCGTGCGATGAAAAATGTTGCCCATCAATTTCGTATCAGGCAGGAAGAAATAGTCGGCTTGCTCGTCGGCTGGGGATCAGTTTGGGTGGTCTACTAGTTCAAGATATTTAGGCCGGGCTTAGGCGAACGAAAATTGGTATGGTCATGAAATCTGGCGTTGGAATATTCATCAATCTGTTCCGGTGTTTCGAAATAGCGATCAAATGTATAGCTATCCTCGTACTCGCAATCTTTGGTGGTATAGTCGCGGCAGATTTGTGGCCGAGTTTCATAAATGCCACATCGGTTGTCATCGCGGAGATGTTTGCAGGGGGTATGGACGAGCAAGAACCAGTCGTTGTCCTCGGTGAAGATCGAGGCGTATTCGTGTAGGAGGTACCAGCGAAAGTAATCGAAATCGCGAGCTCGCTCAGGACGGTCAATGGCAAGCGAAAAATAGCGGCAGCATTTTGCGGAACAATAGTCGCAAAGTGATTCGCCGGGTTTGAGTTCTTCACGTTGGATTTGTCGGGGCTTATTCATCTGTTTGGCGGCTTTTGGGTGAGTATTTTGCTCTCGTCGATGTTGTAAGGAACGACTAAAACTAACAAAGGTTCGGTCCTCATAATAGAGACCCGGTTTTTCGAAGCCAGCTAATTTTGCCTTCCAGATTAAGCGAGACCATTTTGAGTTTGTTGGATCTCTGTCGATATAGCGATTCAGGTGATTTTTTGCCTGAATTCTGGCAGCCGATTGGGCGGTCGGTTGGGCAAATGGCCACGACAATCCTATTGGGGAACATGGATCTATTTCTAGCCCAAACGAATGGTTCGGGATTCGGCGATGACGCAGGTCAGATCATTCTTGAATCCGTAAAGCTCCTGCTGATTTTGCTGGCCCCTTTCGTTGTGTTTGCTTTAATCATTCACTGGTTCGAGCGTTTGTCACAGCGTCGGTTGGTCGAGCGTTTCGGCTGGCGAAGCGTATTGTGGACTGGCTGGCTGGGAACACCGATCCATGAATTGAGTCACGCTTTGATGTGTCGTGTGTTTCAGCATCGCGTCGATGAGATTGCTTTGTTTGAACCGGACGAAGAATCGGGACGGCTCGGATACGTTCGGCATTCGTTCAAAGCCGGAAACTGGTTTCAAGAATTGGGGAACTTCTTCATTGGAATCGCGCCGTTGTTGGGTGGTTCGCTAGTGTTGGCAATTTTGCTTTGGCTGTTTTATCCCGATGCGGCGAGTGCAGCGATGGAGGCGGCTCAGCCAGGATCCGTGACGGTTTCTACGGACGATGGTTTGTCGGATGACTTTATTAATGACATGAACGAGATTGAAGATTCACTCGGCTTGGGTTCAAGCGAGAATCTCAATGTCGAAACGGAGACGGGTTCGGTTCAGCAGATGTTCAACGTTGTTTCCTCGATGTGCGGAAAGATACTGCAGGTTAAGAACTTGGCGACGCCCCGGTTTTGGGTTTTCATTTACCTGGTGCTCTGCGTCGGAAGCCATATGGCTCCAAGCCCAAGTGACTATCACGGAGCAAGCCGTGGTGTTTTCATCTTTGGCGGGATCATTTTCGCTGCCGTGTTCTTGTTGGCCTTGGTTGGGACTGATTCCAAGAAAATGGTCGATGGAATGGTGATGACCATGGGCCCATTGTTTGCAGTGCTGGGGCTGGCAGTTTTTCTAGTCGGAATTACAACCGCGATCGTCTATTTGATTACGTCGTTCATTCCACGTTCGTATCGCTAAAACGGTATGGCCTTTCATTCGTGAACGAAAACAGAACGAAAGCGAGAAAGCGTAATGAATCTTGCTAAAGATTCAGTGGCGGGAATATTGCTACAGCCAGCGATTTAAAATCCAAGCCACGGAATCAAACGTTGCGTCGCGCCCGTGGAAACACTTTGGCGACATCGTTCCAAAGTACGCCATTGAGTTCAATCCGTTTCCTTTCGGCAATAATTCTGATTTCGTCTTCGGGGTTTGTGGACAAGTGCAACGCTAACGCAAAAGCTGCAATCGTTGGAGAGCGAGACATTCCAGCGGAGCACGCGACTATCGTTGGCGTGTCTGAGTTGAGAAAGTCTGCCACCGTCTGAACGGCTTGCAGCAATATCGCAGGGCTGTTTCCTCCGCCATCGTTCAGCGGGAATCTGCAATAAGTCAGTTGACGCGGCAATTGAGCGGAAGGTTCTTCGTATGCCAAATCGACAACGGTGGTGATGCCAGTATCAAACAGCGCAGTTGGTTCGCGAATGTCCAAAGCGTTGCCCAACCATAAATGTTCAGCTTGTAGTGAGAGAATGGTCATTGAGTTTTGTCGCTCATCAGTTCGTAAACTTCATCGGCATCGAACGAAAATTCTGTGACGCCTGGTCGCATGAATTCTAAATCCAGTTTGTTGTGCGGAAATAAGGCTAGGTTGTTGAGGTCATACTTCTCAAGCGTCATGATTCGGACGATTGAATCGAAGTGTTTTTCAAAAATTTGCCGAAGATGCTCAACATTGCTTACGCGTTTGTCATGATTCTCAATTGGGTCGTCGAGTGTCGAGTCACTGTAGCTCAACCCACAAGTGCAGCCCATGAACGAGCCGACTTCGAAAATCGTTTCCAATTCCATTAACTCGCGCACGCGGACGTTCGCCGTTGGCACAGCATGGATCCAAAGTCCCGAATCTGAATCAACCGTTGTCAAATCACAATCGCGCTGGCTAACGCCGATGAAAATGTCCGTGCACATCTAATTTGTCTCTTCATTGGGAACGAAAGCGAATTGAAGTCTGGGTCTGTTTCGTTCTGCCCTCGGTTTCATGTTAACGTCGGGCTTGGTGTTGTCGAGCAAGAGATTTTTGACTGCCTGTTCTCAGCACAAATCGAACTCGATTCTGGTAGACTGGCCCGTTTGACAGTTGTTCTCCCCGCTTCATTTTCGTTGATAGTAATATGAAACTTGGATTTGTCTCTGCCATTTTTGGTGATCTCTCATTTGAAGAAATAGTCCGCGTCGCGGCCGATACAGGTTTCGACTGCATCGAGGTCATGTGTTGGCCAGAAGGGAACGTGGAACGGCGATACGCGGGTGTTACCCACCTCAGTGTTGACGGGTTCTCCGCTGACGATGCCGCGAAAGCCCACGAGATTCTTCAGAATTATGGCGTTGAGATTAGCGGGTTGGGGTACTATCCCAATCCTTTGACTAGTGATGTAGATGCCGGTCGTCACTACATCGAACACATCAAGAAAGTCATTTCTGCCGCGTCGTTGTTAGGCGTCAATCAAATGAATACTTTCATCGGGCGCGATCACACGTTGTCGGTGATCGACAATTGGCCTCGATTCAAAGAAGTTTGGCCTGACGTGATTCGTTTTGCAGAAGACAAAAACGTACGGGTCGGGATCGAGAATTGCCCAATGACTTTTACGTGGGACGAATGGCCTGGTGGCAAGAATCTCGCCACATCGCCCGCAATCTGGCGTAAGATGTTTGACTTGATTGACAGTCCCAATTTTGGTTTGAATTACGACCCATCCCATATGGTTTGGCAGTTCATGGACTACGTCGAGCCGATGAAAGAATTTAAGGACAAAATTTTTCACGTCCACGCCAAAGACGTCTCTATCGATCAAGCAGAATTGAATCAGGTCGGCATCATGGCTCCACCGAATCAATGGCATTCACCAAAACTTCCGGGGCTTGGGGAGGTTGATTGGGGGAGTTTTTTCTCGACTTTAACTTCGATTGGTTATGACGGTCCCGTCTGTGTTGAGATTGAAGACCGAGCCTACGAAGGGACATTGGAAAAACGAATGTCCGCCGCTCGCCAAAGTTACAACTTTCTACGACAGTACATCGCCTAACTCAACGACGTTGAAAAATAGCAGCGATACACCAGCGCGAAAATTTAAAACGCAAAACTGAAATACAAACGAAACTTGAAAGAGAAAATGTCATACACCGTCAAAGAATTCGCAAAAATGATCGACCATTCTTTGCTTCACCCAACGATGACCGATGAAGATTTGAAATCTGGTTGTGAGTTGGCTCGGCAATACGATGTGGCTTCGGTTTGCATCAAACCCTACGCGGTCAAACAAGCCTGCGAGTGGCTGACTGGATCCGATGTCATGGTTGGCACAGTGATTGGATTCCCGCAGGGCAGCAGCTCAACGTCTGTGAAAGTCGCAGAAACGAAACAGGCCTGCGAAGATGGTGCCGTGGAAATTGACATGGTGGTCAACATCGGGAGAGTGCTGGGCGAAGATTGGGATTTCGTGAAAGCCGATATCGCAGCGGTCCAAGCCGTTTGCCACGATCACAAAGCGGCGTTAAAAGTCATTTTTGAAAACGATTTTTTGCCAGAAGACAAATACAAGATTCAGCTGTGTAAAATCTGCAGTGAGCTCAAGGTTGAATTCGTTAAAACTTCGACTGGCTACGGAATGGTAAAAGGGAACGACGGAAGTTACGGGTATCAGGGCGCGACGGAGCCGGACCTGAAGTTGATGCGCGAAAATTGTCCACTGGAAATTCAGGTCAAAGCCGCCGGCGGTGTGCGAACGTTGGATGACCTGATCCGAGTGAAAGAGATTGGTGTGACTCGTGTTGGTGCCACCGCAACGGCCGTCATGATCAACGAAGCGATCGACCGTTTTGGTGGCGACAAACCGATGGAAGAAGTTGCCGAAACAAAAGGATATTGAGCGCCGACCGAGTTGAATCAATCGAGTTGAATCAATCAGTCGGAAACAATCAGTCGGAATCAATCAAGCGATCATTCGACGACTTTGATGCTGCCCACTCCGCTGGTTGATTTTTCGACGTCTTCTGGGTTGCCATGGCAGGTAATGCTGCCAACGCCGGAGATGCTTCCGTCAAACGATTTCGATGCGTAAACCGATGCCGAAGCAGCGCCAGAAACGGAGACTTTGGCGTTTTCGGATTTCATGTCCTTCAATGAAACGGAACCTGCGCCACTGATCGAAACAGCAAGGTCGGTTACCGTTCCGTTGCCAGTCATATCGGCCGCACCGCTGACGGTGACTTTGAGTGAATCGCATGCTGCGTCTTTGATGTTCAGATCCGCGGCTCCGGCGACTGCAACTTCACTTAACTCGGACGTCACGACATTGAAGACCAAATCTGATTTAGGATTGATGCTTTCTGTGGGGCGAATGTGAAGAGTTCCATCGCTGACGGTGGTCTCAATCATGGGGAGTAAGTTGTCGTCGCCTGAGACTTCCAGTGAATTGGTTTCGCCAAAACTGAGGTTCAGTGTTCCAATTCCGTCGAATTTAACTTTGTCAAATTGAGCGACTTGACGGGTTTCCGTTTTCAAAACACCAGAGCCTTTCACGCCTGAATTGAAGTTGATTTCGCAACCGCAGCAGAGTGACAATGCAGCGATTGCGGCGAGGGTGAAGGTTTTCGAAAGCATGATTTGTGCTGGGTGGATTGAAGTTTTCATGGATGCCTCAAAGTGAATCGTGGTATTCGGTTCGAAGTTCAAAAATTGGTCGAACGAAATCGCAAAAGCATAGTTCGCCGCGTTAGATGGAATCTTGGATTATTGTCGCACGTTTTTATGGGCGATTGTCCTTCCGTCGCATCAAAACCGGCGAAACACGCTGGTTTCGATTTAAAGATTTCTTCAAAATCGTTCTAATAATCTCTTGCTGGGTTCGTGTTTCTATTTGAACAGCGAGCCAAAGTGCTGTGAGAAATTTGAGGCGGTAACCAAACGCTTTGAAAATCTCCTGCGAATACGGGCAAAAATCACCTCGGAACGTTTCATGAAAGACGAAATCAGACCGACCGAACCTGCGGGGACGGACGGAAGCTGGGCGGCTGAAAGTTGGATCAAGTGCGCGATTGAGCAGCACGAAGGGTCCTTGTTGCGCTATGCCCAGCACTTTGTTCGTGACGTCGAGACTGCACGCGACGTTGTTCAAGACACTTTTTTACAGCTTTGTCGAAATCCCAACGAAGAACTCAAGCCACGGTTGGCGCAATGGTTGTTCACCGTTTGCAGAAACCGGGCGATTGATGTTTGCCGCAAGGAACGTCGTATGAAATTAGCACCCGAAAATCAGTTGGATGATCAACTCAGCCAACAGTCCGATGCTTCGACCCATCCAGGGGCAAGTCTGGAAAAATCAGAAGCCGCCGAAGATTTGACTCAGCAAATTGAGCGATTACCCGATCGGCAACAGGAGGTGTTGCGGCTGAAGTTCCACGCCGGCCTGAGTTACAAAGAAATCGCAGAGGTAACCGGGCTAACAAGTACCAACGTTGGTTTCATTTTGCACACGGCGATAGCGAAACTCAGGCAGCGATTGGTACACCCCGATCCAACCTAAGCCTCTTCACTGCCAATTGACGGCTGTAACTGCCACTACCAACACACTCGAAGCAGATTCATCAAGGTTTACCATGATTGATAAAAACGATTCCCGCCTAACCGATTTTGTACTCGGTGAATTGAACGAGACCGATACGTCTGAGATTCAAGACGCGATTGCAAAATCTCCTGAGCTTGCCGCTGCTGTTGATGAAATTCGTCAGATGGTTGGCTTGCTCGGCGCGGCGTATCAAGCCGAAGAGCCCCTTCGATTGTTGGACGATCAAAAAGCCGCGTTGGCTCAAGCCGGCGTCGGTGCGCCAGACATTGCTTCAGTCGTGTCCGGTAATTCATCGCAGTCAGAATTGAAACCAGCGTCGGAATTAAAAAGCGGACGGTCTTGGTTACCAATCGTTCTGGCAGCGAGTTTGCTTGGCGTGTTGGTGGGAGGTGCGGTTTATCTTTCGGATCCGCCGCTGGCCAACAATGTTGCGATGAAGATGGACAAAATGGAGGGCATGGAACGCAGCGATATCAAAAAACTTAAGAGGCAAAGTCAAAATCAAGACGAGACAGTGGATGCTATCGCGGCTGACGAAAAAGACCTTGCGGAATTGGGGAGCCAGCCACTGATGGCTGCCGATATTGACAGCCAAGCAGGCGATTGGCAGCAAGCTCAGCAGAGCCAGGGCCAAGGACCAGGCCAAGGGCCGCGAGAAGGAAAGCAGCAAGGGCAACAAGGAGAAGGTCAGCAAGGACAAGGACAGCGGGGCCGCGGCGCAATACAGCAAGGGCGCCAGGGCGAAGGTCAGAAAGAAGATCAAGCGACGGATGGGCTGGTTGATGATTCAATGACTCAACAAAGCGGACGCGGTCGAGCCAACCGCCAGCCAAGCATGCGAAATTCTTTCAGCTTTGATTCGCCATCGCGCAAAGCAGAGCCAGCTCCCCCAAGCCGTCGGCACGCAATGGGCGGTCGCTTGCCGGAAACGAAACCAGAACGTGTCGGGGGGAAAGATGTGGCTTCAGCCGCCGTGGCCCCCATCGCATTAGCTCCAGCCAAGCCAACTCGAGGGGGTGAGAAATTTTCAAAATCACGGTCGAAAACGATGAACGAAACAGCAACCGATGGTCGGATGAATGGCCAGCCGGGTGCGGTAGAGGAAAGCCTAGATGAGGGCAAGTCGGACAGTGAGGCGTTGGACGATTCGTCAGCTGAATGGGAATCGAAAAGCATTCGACGTCGTAATTACTCTGAGATTGAACTTTCTGAAGATAGCAAACCAGCGACCCCATCGTATGCCCCGAATCGCCGATTGGGTCACATACAAGGCGATTTTGCAATCGGCTCTCCGGTGGATGATGAAGACGAATCCGGTTTCGGGGGCCGCGGTGCATCCGGGTTTGGTAGTGGCCGAGCAACAACGGAAACGGAAGCTGTCCAAGGTGGCGGACTAGGCGGCGGAATGGGTGGCGGAATGGGTGGCGGACGAGGCGGCGGATTCGGAATGGGTGGCGGTGGAATGGGATCGCCTACTGACAAAGATTCAGGCGGTTCGTTTGGTATTCCAAGTCTTTCAACAAAGAAAACGCCAGCCGAACAAAAGCTGTTTGACGAAAGCAAACAGCTCCGCGAGCTCGGTATCGATCTCTACACCAAAATGGATTCCCAAACGAAGACACGGACCGTACCTGTTCAGCGATTTCGAACAGAAAAACGAATTCGAAAAATCACCAAGGATGACGGCGCGGTTGTTGAGCAGGAGTACGAGGTTACAGTGCCTTACACTGAAATCGTGACGCAGAGCCTCACCGTGAATGTCCCTTTGCGATACTTGCGATTGGAAGAAGAAAAATCGGAAAAGCTTGTCTCTGGGCTCGCAAAGAAAATTGATCCGGATGGAAAACGCGAATTCCGTTTGGAGGAATTGATTGAATCGGAAAACTTGGAATCTGGGTTGGGAAAGAACGCTTTCGATGATGAAGAGACTGTGAAATTGTTTATGGCTTTGAAACTGGTCACCGAAAAAGGTGGCTTGAAGGGCAAAACAGAAGCCGGTATTGATACGTCGGATATGCTGACAGATCTTGGCAAAGCCCTCAAAAAACGCAACGCGGAAGTGCGTCGCACACAGACTTGGAAACGAGTCAAAGCAATTCCGAACACGACTCGATTGATGATTGGTGATAGTGATGAACTTGATCTCACTGGTATGCAAGTCAATGTGCAGGTCGATGGGTTTCGCGCCCGCGTCTTGATCGACTGTTTTTACTACAACGATCGAGCTGAACAGCTGGAAGGCAATTTCAAACTTCGTCTGCCCGATGATTCGTCGCTCTACTATTTCGCGTTTGGCGAAAGTGCGTACGGCTTTGATCCCAAAGGACCACTGGTGAAGGAAGAGTTTCTCAACAACGACGAGACGCAATTCGTTTCGCTAGGGGCTCCGGATATTCGCAAAGCACGTGAAAGAGTTTGGGCGAAAGTCAAAGAAGCCCGCATGGTGCCAAAAGAAAAAGCTGCCCATGCATTCCGAGAAACCGTTCGCCGAAAGATCGACCCAGCGTTGGTGGAGTGGTCGGGTGCCGGTGTGTTTAACGCTCGGGTGTTTCCGCTCGGTCCTCATAAATTGCACAGAATCGTGATTGGATACGATGTCAATCTGACAAAAACCAAAAATGGTTGGGAGTATCAATTGGATATGCCTGAGCAAGTCGGTCAGTGTCAGGTCGATTTGAATGTGCAGCAAGTCGAGGGAATTGAATATCAGATGGTACCAAAGTCTGCTCCCTATTCAGGCGAGGTCAACGGAAAGCCAGCGCGGCGATACACATTCCGTGGGCCACAGAAGAATGGAATCAAGTTGATCGCGAATTTGGAATCCGCAAACAAAGAGGTCGCGATCGTTTCCAACAGCAAAACAGAAGGCGAGTTCTTCGGAGTGCAAGTCACACCGGAACTGCCTGTCGAAAAAGTTGCCGGCAACGCGAAAGCGATTTTTATGCTCGACACGTCGCTTAGCAGCAACCCGGACAAATTCAATGTCTGGCTCAAGATGCTCGAGACGACGCTAAACAATAATCGCGATTCACTAAAACAGTTCAACGTGTTGTTCTTCAATGTGGGCGGTCATTTTTGGCAAGACAAGTACGTCGACAATACGCCAGAGAATGTCGCGGAACTGATGAAGGCTTGCGATACGTTGGCACTTGAAGGAGCCACCGATCTGTACGGTGCAGTCGCGAAGATTGCGAAGGCCGATTGGGTTTATGGTGACACTAAAAAGAGCGCTGCCCAGCAGAGCACAAAAGGGTCCGCGGGTGCTTCGATGGTTAAGCCCGCCACCGGTCCAGATTTGTTCTTGCTCAGTGATGGAGCCGCGAACTGGGGCGAAACGAATCTTCGTTTGATTGGCCGTCAGCTGGCTGATCACCAGCTCGGAAGTTTATTTGCTTATCAAACAGGACGAACGGGAACGTCGATTTCGAGTTTGCGATTTCTGGCTGGCGAAACTGGTGGAGCCGTTTTCAGTGTTGCGACCGAAGATGAAATTAAGATCGCTTCCACCGCTCACCGTAAACGTCCGTGGAAACTTGAGTCGGTAACAGCTGATGGTGCCACAGATCTAATGACTGCTGGTCGTGTGCAATGGGTTTACCCGGGCCAGACGATCACAGTTGTAGGGCGAGGAAAAATAGCGGGCGAGTTAAAACTTAATCTGACTCAAGCCGGCGAATCAAAAACAGTTTCCGTTTCAACGTTGGCTATTGAATCGGAACTGGCGTCTCGGCTGTACGGTCAGGTCGCAGTCGGGCAACTGGAGAGCCTTGGTGCGAAAGTGTTTGATGTGGCAACTGCGTATGCTCGGCATTTCCGGATCACTGGCGACACTTGTTCGTTGTTGATGCTCGAATCAGAAGCCGACTACCAGCGTTTCAATATCAAGCCACAAGAGGACTTGTTCGTCATCAAGGCGAAACATGCCAACGTGCATGTCACGGATGTGCTGAAGGAATCAGCCGACAAGCTATCCGACCCAAAAGCTCAACTGGAAGCTTGGTTAGAGCGTTTGGAAACGATGCCTGGCATGGAATTTAAAATGCCAACGGCTCTCAGATTGGTGATGGAAAAAATTAATGTGGTCGCCGTGTCAAAACCGCTTGATTGTTCTCAGACGAAACGGGGGGAGCTTTCCGATGAGTATCTAAAAATTCTCTCCAACGAAAAATTGGATTACGACCTGATTGAGACGGAAGCCAACCGGCGTGCTGCCACATCGGTTGATGATGCGATCAAGGTTTTCAGTTCCTTGGTCGAGCGAAATCCGGGCGACATCGTGATCGCTCGCGACGTTGCGTTTACTGCAATGGAACTGGGGCGTCCTGCTCAAGCCTATCATTTGCTGCGGCAGGTTGCAGAAGCTCGGCCGTTCGAAGGCAGTATCTACCCTGCCCTTGGTCAGTGTTTGACGCAACTGGGAGAAGCCGATATGGCTTTGATCTATTACGAGATCGCTCTGGGCGGATCGTTTCAACGACAGGGTTCAGAGTTCAAGCAGATTGTGTCGGCGGAGTATATGCATTTGCTCGGCAAGATTAAGTCTGGCGAGATGAAATCGACGGCCAAGGAGTTCGCTTCCGCCCGATTGGATTCGTTGAAGAAAACATTGAAGTTCGATTCGGCCGATTTGGTAATCACGATGTTGTGGAACACTGACCAAACGGATGTTGATCTTCATGTGACCGAGCCCAATGGAGAAGAGTGCAGTTACGAGAACAAGAAAACTCGCTCGGGAGGCAAGATCACGTCGGATATAACGACGGGGTTTGGTCCAGAGATGTACACCAATCCAAACGCACCGTCGGGTAAGTATGACATCAAGGTGAAGTATTATTCAAACAGTCAAAGCCGTACTGAGTTGCGAAACAAAGTGCACTTGTTGATCTATCGCGGCCTGGGGACAGACGGCCAACGTTTGACGCGGCGAACGGTTCGATTGAAAAAAGTTGGTGATAAAGAATCGGTTGCAACAATCGGAGTTGATTAAAAGTTGTGTAGGCGCTGCCGGGGCCTTGGCCCAGGCATTGCCTTGCTGTGTTCGACACCCAGCCCCTGCTTTTTTGCCCCTGCTTTTTTGCCTTTACCAGTCAAACCGCCAGTTGGAGAAAATCGTGAACGCCAATTATGAACGTAGCCTTTGGGTTAGCAGTTTTTCGGCCTTGCTTGTAATTTTGATTTCATCTTTGGGCGCTTTAGGGATGAGAGCTAACGAGATGGCGGCGAGAAAGATGGGAACAGAAACGATTGGCAATGCGCCGTTAGCTGAGGCCAATTACAAAGCTTGGCCGAACGTGATGCCGGTTATCAACAACAAGTCACGCGTCTATCACACTTGGGTCAACGGCGACGAATTGTTTTACTACCACGGCTCGGTCGATCAGTTGAACCAACTGCTGATTGACTTTGCAAAACTAACAGCGAAAAAGAAAGAGGTTGTGATCCTTCCGCAGCGCGAGAAAGTTTCTACTTTCGATCAAAGCAAGAGTTTCGCCTTCAACAGTCAGCTCCATTTGGTTGGCGGAATTGCGAAGAGCATCAGTGACAAACCCAAAGGAAACATCTACTGGCCAACACAGCCGCAGTTGACGATCCACGTTGTTCCAGATTTGGATCTCAAAGCGATTGAGATTCCAACCGAGTGCACTTTGGTTTCGCTTGCTGAGCTTAAGACGCGATACAAGGATGGGCTGACGAGTGAAGATCAAAATGTTCGAGGTTGGGGGATCGGTCACTTAGCCCGTTTGGATCGCTTCGATGTCGAAGTGCTCAATGTTGTGGCAGAAAAAGCATCTCAAAAGGACGAGGCTTGGGTGGCTCTCAACGCGATCTCAAGCATCGCGAGTTTCGGTCCCAAGGCGAAGTCGCATATCCCTGCGCTTCAGAAAATTGCCGCTGGTGAATACCCGAACAATGCGGCTGCAGCCGCGAAGGCGATCGGTAAAATTGATTCTGTTTGCGAAACGAAAGCCGCCGCGGAGTTTGCCGAGAAAGAAGCAACGTTTCGCGAGCAAGCCAAGGCCGCAGCACTGTTCGTTGAGAACCACCAATAGATCTGAACTGCCCGTGGGATCGGTCGCGGCGCGATAACACAGTGCCTTGTGGGATTCAATTCACAGGAGCGTCTTTCGTAGTGCTGCGCCTTCAAAACCCTGTCAACCGTCAAGACTCAAAATCAATTCGGACTATTTCAAAAGACAGAGTTTGTCCGTTGTTGGAGTCGAAGCGGTTTTTCCTGAGCTTTGCAGGTGTGAGGGTTGTTGGGGTTGTCAGATAAATTCAACTGCTTGCAAAACTTCTTCGCAAAGTGCAATCACATTCCGATAACATAAATGTACAGTGAGTCGAAGGATTCGAATCTCCCCAAGATGGAAAGAAGGGGCGCTGCAACCACTTATGGTTAACACCAAGCGCACTCTTCAAGAGGGGTAGATTTATGGCATCAAGCAAAACCATTCGCGTTGTGACGCGGGCATCAGACGGGTCTTTGAGAATCAAAGACTTTGAGAACTTCGACGAAATTTCAGAGTTGCACGACCAAATCGGGATCGACGATTGCAGTACCGATTTAACCATACGAGGAATGCCGTTGTTTCGCGGACTAGTAGGACCACTACCGGAAAGCAAATCAATCGTTCGCTACGAATCACCTGATGTGTTCGAAGCATTGACGAAAGAATGGACGCATCAGAAGGTAGCAAGACGACGACGCCGAAAAAGCACAACTGCCGCACCCGTGTCGAGCGGAAACGTGCCAAGTCCCAAACTTCCGGTTTCGACACCCTCGAGTATTCCAACAATCATTTAATTCGACCACGACAAAAAACCAATCCGGAGTTTTTGCATTAATGTGAAACCAACCCGGTAACGCCCTACTTTGACGGGGCGTTTTTTTATGCGCTCATGTCGCCTGGTGAAACAACGTGCGTGAATTCACCAGGCGTCTGGGCGTCTTTCTCTTTGCCACCGGCCATTATTGGCGGGGCTGGTTTCAGGCGATTAACAAACCAATTCTGCAAGTCATGCTACACGCGGCTGGGTAACTTCAGCCGTTTGGTTTAGAGACGGATCTTGCCAGTGTTTTCGGGTGCAGTAACGATCTCTGCAACGCAGTTTTACATGCAAGTTTTACATGCAACATCGTAATCGCCAGAATTCAGGCCTTCGTCTTGTAGCTGCTTCGAGGAACTATTTGCCAAACGGACCTCGGTGGACAAATTGTGTTTTGGTCAACGGATTGTGTTTTCGGTTTCGAACGGGATCCTTGGTAAACCTTGACGAATTTTCCAGTCGCCACTGCGTTTTTCTCCTTCGCAATTTTTCTCTGAACCTCTCCCGTGCAGCTTACGTAATACGGTTGCTAGGGATGCACCATACAATCCACTAAACGGCCAACTTTGACAGACCGTTGTCATCGTACTGCCGTTCTTAGTCTTCCCGGATTGTGCGGATCACGCGGACGAAAGTTGTTTCAATTTTTTTGACCGCAGTAGAAACGTGATCTATTTTTTACCGGCCTTTGTGTAATGTGATTTTTGCGCCATCGATAGGTGCTCAAATGGGCCGGTTCCTGATCTGACCAAATACCCTCGTGCTTCGCTCCAAACTTGTGGCACGAGGATCATAGATGGTCACCTTCGTAGGATGGCAACTTAGTATGGATGTTTTTTTAAATATGAGCCGCAATCGTTTCTCCGCGCTCTGTTCGGCGACTAGCATCGCAGTGGCAGTAACCGCCCTGGTGTTTTTGATCCCTGCCACGACAGCAAACGCTCAATCGGCAACGGCTCAGTTTCAGTCGCGGGCTACCGAAGAGCCTGCCAAGATCATTGAACGCGGGGCAGCGTTCGAACAAAACGCGCAGTGGGGAGAGGCACTTAGTCTTTACCAGCAAGCGACACGTGACTATCCAAAAAATGAGGTCATCAAAACTCATCGAGCCGTAGCCCGGATCCATTTCGATCTTGAGCGACGCTACTCCGATCGAAGTTTTATCAAAACGATCAACTCAGTCGATCCAAATACGGCAGCCAATGTCTATTCGGAAGTGCTGCTCAAAGTTCAATCGTACTATGTCGACCAACCGAACTGGGCGGACCTGGCAAGCTACGGTTTGACCAGTCTCGAAGTCGCGTTGATGTCACCTGAGTTTCGCAAAGTCAATCTGCCGAACATCAATGACGCTCAAGTTCGCGAAACGATCCTGCAAACCAGAAAACGTCTTGAGTCGGCAACCGTTAGTTCGCGCCACGAAGCCTACATGGTCGCGGCTGATACGGCTCAGTATCTCGAAGGCAGCATCGGGTTGAATTCCCAAGCAACGATGTATGAGTTTGTTTGTGGAGCCATTTCTGCACTCGATCCTTACTCCGCGTTTATGTCAAGCAATCAGTACACCGAAACAATGTCTCAGATCGAAGGCAACTTCGTCGGGCTTGGTGTTGAGCTAAGAACACATCCTGATCATCTTGAAATCGTTAGCGTGATTTCTGGTGGTTCTGCAGGACAAGGCGGGATTGTCAAAGGTGACAAAGTAATAGCTGTCGACGGAAACAGCGTTGGCTCGATCAGCAGCGAACGTGCGGCTGACATGATGCGAGGCGTCGAAGGTTCGTTCGTAAAGATCACCGTTGACCGAGGTCAGGGACCCCAAACAGTCAAGCTTGAGCGCCGCCGCGTTGAGATTCCAAGCGTTGATCAGGTCGGAATCGTGGACAAAGCCGCCGGCGTTGGCTACATCCGTTTGACAAACTTTCAGAAAACAACGGCTCGTGATTTCGACGCAGCACTTTGGAAACTTCAGCGAGACGGCATGCGAACATTGATTGTCGATGTGCGAGGCAACCCTGGTGGATTGCTTTCCGCTTCGGTTGAAGTCGCCGACCGTTTTGTTGGCTCTGGCATTATCGTTTCAACTCGTGGCCGTAACCCAATCGAAGACTTCACTCATCGAGCCAACTTGGCCAGCACTTGGCGTGTGCCATTGGTAGTTTTGGTTGATGAGAATTCAGCAAGTGCAAGTGAGATTTTTGCGGCAGCCATTCGCGATCATAACCGCGGATTGATTGTTGGAAGCCAAAGCTACGGCAAAGGAAGCGTTCAAGGAATTTTCCCGCTCAGCGTTTCTGGTGGCGGCGTTCGATTGACGACGGCTAAGTTTTATTCCCCTACCGGGAAACCGATCAGCCAGGTTGGCGTCAAAGCCGACGTTTTGGTTCATCAAACAGCCAAGGCAGCCATGGACATGGTTGCAGAACCAGAAGACGCTGGCCTTCGATTGGGTATACAAACGGCGAGGCGAACGCTGGAGCAACGAAAGGAAGCAATTCGTGCACAAACGTCAAGTCGAATGAAGCTTCAGAAACGTCAGTTTGCGGAGCGTTGAAACGGTGTGCTTTGTTGAGGTTGTAAAGCAGCGCGAGGCGATCATCCAGATGCATTTCAGGGCTCTTTGAAACGTTTGCTTTTTGTTTCGTCTGCAACCTAAATCCTGAACTCAGCTGACAATTTAAAATTAATTAAACGACAGGATCTTTTTGGTCTTGTCGTTTTTTTTTGTAGATTACTCGCGCTCAATACGTTTTGTTTTTCATGGCGAATGGGTGGGTAATTTTGGCCCCTCTTATTTGCGTTTGGTTCTCTTGCCTGTCGTCTTTCTATTGATCTGTTTCCATCGGCTATATCTCGCTGGGGTTCGCGTTCACGATTGCAAATCGGTAACGAAATTTTGATTCCGATTTTTGATTTCAGCACACGGGTCCCAGTAACATCGAATTTAACTTGTTGGGAGTTGCGATGTCTTGTCAGAAAAATGCGCGCGGAAGTGTTGGGGCAGTTTGTCTTACCAAAGGTGGCAGTCGGCGATTGCAGCGATGCGGATTCACTTTGGTTGAACTGTTGGTTGTGATTGCCATCATTGGAATTCTTGTCGGGATGTTATTGCCCGCGGTGCAGATGGTGCGGGAGGCGGCGCGTCGAACGGGGTGTTTGAATAATTTGAAACAGATTTCTCTTGCATGCCACAATTATGAAGGTGCAAACTCGAGATTCCCGCCTGGACTCGGTGCGTTGACCCTTTCAACAGGAGTCACGTCGACGGAAAGCGGGAGTTGGATTACCAAATTACTGCCTTATCTAGAGATGCAAAATTTGGAAGACGAACTCCAAGTTACCGTCGGTGGTTCAACCAATACTCAGATATTGGGGACGTGCGTTTACGTCTCTCAAACTTTTACGCTGTCTTCCTCGGGTGGCGGTTTTTATTGTCCGTCGGCGACTCAGGAAGATCAGATCGCCAATGATCCTGTGCGGATCGGTTCAACGAATCACTACGTCGCAAGTTGCGGTCCAAGCGTGGATACCCCGACGAGCGCGTTCGATGTGTTCGCTCCACCTTCTGGGTTTGGGGACATCGGCACGAATGGATTGTTCTCTCCTTGGATGTCGAGGTCGGAGCCAATGGCGTATTTCGCAAGCAACAAAGCAAAGAAGTTTGGCGACATTCGGGACGGTGCGTCCAACACGATCGCGTTCGGGGAGTCGTCGCGATCTCAAACTCGGCAGGGCTTTCTCGCTCATCGAACGGGATGGGCGTTCGGCGGAGTCGCCCTAATTCAAGTCGTTGATGGGCGGCCTCGGTATGTTCCGCTTGAGATATACTCAGTTAGGAGTTTGGGTTCGGATCAGATCAACACCAATCGAGACCACCTCGCAGATGAATCGGCTCGAAACTCACATTGCTTTAATAGTAACCATCCCGGCGGGGCGGTGTTTTCTTTGGCAGATGGATCGTCGAGATTCTTTTCTCAGGAAACAAGTTCGGCGGTGCTGCGCGAGATGAGCAGTATTGCCGGAGGAGAAGTTATTGTGGAGTAAGTAATGAAGTGGCGTGAAGCCGTTGGGTAGCGGGGTCGTTGTTGGTATTGATTGGCCTTGAGGCTTCAAAGGATTGATCGGATTTACTGGTCGAGTTCCCGAGGATGCCTTGGCGGATGCCCGAGTTTTTGGTGAGCCCAGTTAAAAGAATCGGGCAGTTGAAAACTAGATTCTAGTGCGAGCAGATCCACTGTTGTTCCCACTGGGTAGTTGCAACGGTTCCGGTTCCTGAGCGGGCTCCCTAACAACGGTCTCTGCCCATTGGGACTGCCAACTACCTCAGACTACTGGCGAGTTTTGCAAAAGTCGATAGTATTATTTGCGACTATCACACCCGCTAACCTTCGGCTCAAGCTATGCAGGATTTCGCTGAGTTTCAAACTTTGTTGCAGCGTTCAACAGAGGATAAAAATCGTGAGCTTCAACGTAATGGGCGTATGAAGCATCTGATCACGAGCCATCAACTTACAATTGAGTTACTAGAAGGGCTTTGTCGTTCGGCTGATTTGATTCGTCGAATGAATCGTAACCCGGCAGGCAATCAACGTTTGCGTGAATTGTTGGCTCACAAGCGGGCGATGCTTTACTTCACCCAGCCGTCAACCAGAACCTTTCTGTCGTTCATGGCCGCGTGCCAGATTCTTGGCATTACTTGCAACGAAGTGCGAGACCCCAAAACTTCGTCTGAGGTGAAACGCGAATCGCGAATGGACTCCATTCGGATGTTCAGTAGCTATTTTGACGTCATCATCATGCGCTCGCAGATCAACGATTTCGCCGAGTGCTGTGCGTATTTAATGAACGACCTCGAGCAGCAAGAACGACGTTCCGTACCAATTGTTAACGCCGGTGCGGGAAGTGACGAACATCCAACGCAAGCTTTATTGGATATGTATACGATCATTCGGACGTTTGATTTCGATGAAACGTCGGATCGCCCTTCTCGGTTGAACTCTTTGCGAGCGGCCTATCCAAGTTTGACTCGTGGGCCAGCCCATAAGGCTTATGCATTCTGTGGCGATATCGGACGAGGGCGAACCGTGCGTTCGCTGTCCACTGTGCTCGCTCAGTATCCCGGCGTGAAATTGTTTTTCATCTCGCCTGACCATGAGGCATTAGTACTTGATAAAGCGTTGAAGGCACGTTTGAAAAAATCTGGTGCACAAGTGGAAGAGTTTGACAGTCTCGATGACACTTACAACGGAGAAAGTTTACTGTCACAGATCGATTGCTTTTACATGACGCGTATCCAACGCGAACATAACTCCAGCCAAACCGAAGCAGAAATATCGGCTCTCGATTTAAAACCATTCCAGTTAACGGTTGAGCGTGCGGCTCAGTTAAAGAGCTACACACCAATCATGCATCCGTTTCCCCGCGATAGCGTAATCGGAGAGATTCCTACGGCTATCGATTCCGATCCAAGAGCGATGTATTTCCGCCAAGCGCGAAATGGAATGTGGGTTCGCGCGGCATTACTGGTTCACTTGTTCGACGCCGGCGATGCGCTTTACCATGCTTATTCTGACGTCATGCGGTCGGCCGTTTGATTGCCAAGGAAGTCAATTCATCACAACAGTGACAGGACCGGAATGATGAATGCGAAACAAACAGATCAACCGCAGGCTGACGATAACGTTGCTGGCGGGCCGGCGGCGAGCGCGAAACGACCACAGTATTTGTTTACTCAATTGCGAACGATCGCGATCATCGGTGCGTTGATCACAATACTCAGTTGTTTTGGCGCGACGAATTGGATTGCGGATCTGTTTGCTCAATTGAGATTCCAGTGGACCGTCTGTTGGGCTTTCGTAGTGTTGGGGTTTGCTTTGACGCGTCGTTGGGTTTGGTTGGGCGTGAGTTTGGCGGGAATGTTGGTCTGTGGTTACCCCATGCTGCCCTATGTCCAGGCACAAGTTTTAATCGTCGGCGAAGAGAATGTCGTTTTTTCAAGGCCAGGTTTATATCGCTTGATGAGCTTGAATGTGTTGACCAGCAATCAAAATTGGCAAGAAGTCATCGATTTGATTGAAACGGAAGACCCTGACTTTCTCGTGTTGATGGAGGTCGATCAGACTTGGCAACAACAGCTTGAGATCCTTGGTGAAACATACGCTTACTCAAAGTTTCAATCTCGCGAAGACAATTTTGGAATCGCTTTTTTGTCCAAGTACGCTTGGTCGAACATCGAACTGTTCAGGTTGGGCAAAAACGGAGTACCTTCTATCGATGTTCATTTTTCTAAACTTGATATGGAGCGTGAAGCTGAGCAGTTACGGTTGATTGCCACTCACCCGATTCCTCCCTTGGGTGAGAGGGCCTGGAAGTCTCGAAATGAACAGTTGTTCAGCGTTGCGAATCGCCTGAACTCTCGTGATTTTGGAACTGGCCAAGAAGGCAATGACCAAGCGGGCAATGGAAAATTTAGTTCCAGCCAAACGGGCGAAGAAGGGTTGGACATGAGTGTCTCCGGTCCGTGTACGGCCAACATCGTTGTTGGCGATTTGAATTTGGCACCTTGGTCGCCGAATTTTGAGAAAGTGTTAGTGCTGGGGGGCCTTCGGGATAGTGCCCGCGGGTTTTTACCACGACCGACGTGGTATGTTTTTCCGACTTGGTTGGGCGGGCTTAAGATTGACCACGCTTTGGTGGGGGCAACGATCAATGTCTATCGGCATCGAGTTGGCCCAAATGTCGGGTCTGATCATCGAGCGGTTGTTCTAGATTTTGCCATTTCCAGTTCACCAACGGCCAGTAATTGAGAAAATCGGATTCGAATTTTTCGTTGAGATTCTGTCGGCTCTGAAGAGATTCGGGCAGGGGTCATAATCGGCTCTCGCAATCCCAAGTGATTATGCGGGTTACGACGAATGTCTAATGGTGCGGTTGCAATGATCGTTCGTGGGAAAACGGCCCGAAGCTCATTTCGAGCCGCAAATGACGGCAAAAATCGGGGAAAGTGCAGATCGGCGATAGCAGTTTGTCGATGAAAACAAGAACAGATTTAGATACCGGACATTTGGTGATATTCCACTAAAACATTGGCAGCCAAAAAGTGGGTAAGTATAATCATGTGAATGGGGTGACTGGTGAAGGGGTGAGAAAGTGGTCTTTCTCTTTCCGGCCATAGCTTCCAATCGATCTTAAATTGCAACTTTGGTCCTTTCCAATTAGCCAACCCAGGCTTTAAAGAGGTGTCTTGATGAACTTGATGGGAAAAATCTTCACGCTTTTGATTTTCTTCATGAGTATTTGTTTTTTGGTGATCTCCGTAATGGTCGGAGCGTCTCATAGAAACTGGAAGTCGATTGCTGCACAGAAACAACAAGAGTCTGTGCAGGCTGTGAATCGTCTTCAGGCTGCTCGCAACACAACCAACGAGAAAGAGAAGTTGCTCGCTGGTGAACAGGTAAGTCGTGCCATGCAGTTGGCTAACCTTGAGTCACAGTTGAAATTGGCTTTGCAGAATTACAAAGCTAAAGAAGATCAGCTTCGTAAGGCTCAAGAGATTAGTCAGGGACGTTTGTTCGAACTCGAACAAGCAACAAAGAGACTGAAGCAACAGGATGGTGAGTTGGCCGCGTTAAAGACGGACAACACCAAACTCACCGACAATATTCGTATCGAATTTCAAAAAGTGCGAAATCTGACCAACGACAATTTCAATCTTCGAAACCTCGCCAAGTTGTTGAAAGAACAGAAAGCTGACATCGACGCTCGGCTTGCTCGATCACAAAAAGTGATGACAGCCAACGGTTTGACTGAGAATTCGTTGACTGATCACATCGCACCAAAGGTTGAAGGCAAAGTCGTTGGGATTCTCAAAGACACATTTGCAGTCAGTTTGGGAAAAGACGATGGCGTGAATCTTGGACACGTAATGGATATCTATCGAAGTGATTCGTCAGGCTCTGGCCGATATATCGGAAAAGGAGTTGTCGTTGAAGCCAGAAACGACATCTCAGCTCTGCGAATTGAAAAAGACTTCATGATCGGCGAAGTACGAAAGGGCGACAGTGTCACAACTAAGTTCTGATATCGGCGATGACAGTTTTGGTGAGGCAATGGTCGAGTCTGCCGAAGAGGCAGCGGATTTTGTCGCGCCTCCACAGTATCGCAAGCAAGGTTTCAGTATCTATACGGTGATGCTGATGTTGTCAGTGTTGTTTTTGACAATCGCCACGATTGTCTTCTTTTACAACGCCTCTAGTTATTAAGAGTCAAAGTTAGCGTTAGGGTTTGCTGGTATGTCCGAGATCATTGAAGGTACTGAAGACTTCATCGAAGGTGCAGCTGAGTCGGCTAGTGATGCCGTCGGTCTGACGTCCGATGAGTTGAACGAATCGAATGAGAAAAAATCGTTATTGGAATCGTTCACAGTTTTCGACGCGATGCTTCTGATGGCATTACTATTTGTCACTCTTGCTACGTTGTTTCTGTTTTTTGAACTTCGTACGTTCGGAAACTTTCCGTTTGAGTTCCCTTGGCGAACCGACGAGTACCTCAGCAAGTAGTCAGCGATTGTCGACTGCATTGAATCGAATTTCTTGGGCCCTTGATTGGGCCTTTTTTTATGCGCGATGTTGGATTTGATATGCATCGCGTTTGCTGGACTAAAATGCCCGCCTCGATCGCCCAATTGGCCAGTAATGTCGTCGATCTCACGGATCTGGCTACTGAATAACTTGGCCAGCTTTTCGATGGATAGTAAAGCTTCTTCACTTCACTTCGCAGACAAGCGTTGCTCTTGCCGTTAGAATATTGTTCTCCGATGGAGATGAGTGAATCCGCGGCAGCGATGTTTTTACGATGCCAAAACTGCGACAAATGGGGACGGTACTTCTTTGGACAAAAAGAATTCAGATGTTTTTGATGAACTTCCAGAAAGCAAAATTGCTGTTTCTGAACTTCAGCAAAGTGCAGTTAAGTTACTGGATAACATGGCGAGTGTTGTTCTAGGCAAACGCGAGATTGCAAAATTATGCCTTGTAGCATTGCTTGCTGACGAACATGTTCTTTTGGAAGACGTTCCCGGCGTCGGTAAAACGTTGATGGGAAAGGCGTTAGCAAGAAGCGTTGATGGGGAGTTTCGGCGTGTGCAGTTTACTCCTGACTTGCTGCCCAGCGATATCGTTGGAAGTTCAATATTCAATTCCCAACGGGCGGAGTTCGAGTTCAACGAAGGGCCTATCTTCAGCAATTTCGTCCTCGCCGATGAGATCAACCGAGCTCCTCCACGCACGCAAAGTGCATTGTTAGAAGCGATGAGTGACGCGCAAGTCAGTGTCGACGGCACGACTCACACGCTGGCCAAACCTTTCATGGTGATCGCGACTCAGAATCCGTTCGAATCCGAGGGCACCTATGTTTTGCCCGAAAGCCAACTCGACCGTTTCCTGTTACGGATTTCCATGGGCTATCCCGAACGGAAATTCGAAGCCGACATCCTCAAGAATCATCGCAATGGCCAGCCCGTTGATAAATTGACATCCGTTTGCGATTGGCGACGCGTTCTGCAAATGCAAAAGGCTGTCCGCGATGTCAAAGTCGAAGATTCCATTTCGCAATACATTTTGGACATCGTTCACGAGACACGAGACTCGTCAGAGTTGAGTGTCGGAATCAGTACACGTGGAGCACTTTCCTGGTACCGAGCCGTCCAGTCACTCGCTTTTTTGGATCGTCGTGACTATGCAATTCCGGATGATGCAAAATCGCTTGCCGTTCCCGTTCTCAGCCATCGTGTTCAATTGCGTGGTGGAATGCAAGGCGGTCAGCGAGACGATGTGGAAGCAATCATCAAGGAAATTACCAGCAAGATTGGTTTGCCGACTTAGCTGCACAGTTGGATAAAATCCTGAATGAATTCCACTCCGCAAAAATACGGTCGCAAGAAGACTCGCCGAACCCGCGTGGCAGAAAATAAACTGACGCCCGAAGGCTGGGTTTTCATTGTCGTGCTCTGCTTTATCACCGTTGGGGCTTTGCTCAGAAATGTCAATCTGCTGATTCTGATGGCGGGCATGATGTACGCCCCGTTGATGTTGAATTGGCGTTTAGGAGTAGTGCGGCTTAAATCGCTGCACGCTGCTCGAAGGTATCCAAACCGGATTCATGCGAACGAGTTGACCAACGTTCAGTGGACGTGTGAAAACAACGGACGCTCGATGGCGGCATGGAATCTCGTGGTGAATGATACGATTGAACGTGTGCCTGAGGCGGGCCAAACGATGCAGCACTTCGATGCAGAATCGGCTCGCGATAGCGAATCATGGTTCACCCGTCTGTTCGGCGAGATCACCAAACGCCTTTCGCAGAAGAATAAAAATGAATCCGTTGCTCGTGTGAAACTTGGATTTGTTCGCGTCGATGCTGGTGACCAAGAAGTAAAAAATTACCGAACATATTTTGCCCAACGAGGGAAGTATTATATTGGCCCTGCCGAACTATCTACGACTTTTCCATTCGGTTTGATTGTCAGCCGGCGACACTATCGATATCGCGAAACGTTTTTTGTCGCGCCCGAGACTGGAAAATTGAATCCAACCTGGGAGAAACGTGTGCAGTCGATCGCGTCAGGTTCTGAATCGATCAAACGTCAGCGTGCACTCGAAGAAGACGAGTTTCATGCACTTCGCCGGTGGCGTTCGGGTGACAGTAAGAAAAATATCCACTGGCGGACGAGTGCAAAATTGGGCGAACCGATCGTGAAGCAACACGATCAACAAAACAATCGCGATTTTGCCTTGATGATTGATTTGTATTGTGACAAAGAGAATGAGCAACTTGCTACGCGCTGCGAGTTGGCGCTCAGTTTCGCTGCAACGGCCATATTTCAAATGGGAATTGCAGTCCAAGGTCAGATTGCAATCGGAGTGGCCGGCGAGGAAACAGAAATTTGTCACAGTCGAAGTCAAAAAGGAATCATCAATGACGCGATGCAACGGCTTTCGGTAGCGAAGTATTCTGACGATCCACAAGTCGCAGAGATCTTGTTTCAATTGTCGGGTTTGGTTTCAAAAGGAACTCCGATTTACATCGTGAGCTCAAGAACTTGTCCGAGCTATTTGGATCCGAGTTTTGACGCTGAGGATGCGGGCACTCTCTCGGGCGGCAGCCAAACTATTGACCACCAGTCAGCAAAGCTTCATCGGCGGTTTCGTCAGATTATCCCGCTAGTCCGTTGGATCCAAGCGGATGATGCCCTGTTCAATCAGATGTTCACTATGGAACCCAACGTGGTTCATGAGTCTAGTTTGCAAAAGTTTTCATCCAAATGGACGAGCCATGCTAGACGTTAGACGATACCTACAAATCACGCTTTACTTAGTCGTCCTGATCAGTAGTTTGCTGTTGGGGATGAGTCTTGAAAGCAGTCGTTTGGTCACGATCGCAGTTGTGGGCGCGACGATTGGCTTCATCGTGACAGATCTTTTTAAACTGTTTCGGATCGAAGGCGTTCTGGCGAACATCGCCTCGATCGTGATTTTAGTCTTGGCGATGAAAGACTTTTTTCCCGAGAACAGCGTGGGCAAATTGGTTTCAGTCGCAAACCTGTTGGTCTATCTGCAGACCATCCTGATGTTCCAGAAAAAAACACCTCGATTGAATTGGCAGATCCTTGTTCTCAGTCTGCTGCAAGTCGTTGTTGGAGCGATTTTTAGTTTGAATTTTGAGGCCGGTTTGCTGTTCCTGCTTTACTTTTTCGTTGTTGGTGCGGCGATGGTTTTGCAGTCGGTCTACGCTGACGCGGTCGATGTTGAACAGCAGAATGTCAACGCGGCGAAACGAATTGAGGGGACCCGCAATCAAGGATCGGCAAACGAGGAAGAAACGAAAACGCTAGTCGCGATGTCTCAGGTTTCAACTCCATCGACACCGCTGACTTTTTTTGATCAAGACGTTACCTCCAAATCCAATGTTCGATCGATGGCGACGTACATGCTGTTTTGGTTGGGCATGGCAACGATATTCACATCTGTGATGTTCTATTTAATTCCGCGGCACTCCAAGCCATGGTTTGGCCCCAACAACGTCGAAGTTACTTCTACGGGAGTTTCCAAGTCCGTCAACTTGGACGAGCGCGGACAAATCACCCAATCCGGTCGATTGATTTTCCGAGTGGAAATGTTCAAGCCAGGTGAAGACGAGATTCATCAATTCGAGTCGGAACCCTATTTTCGTGGGTTGGCTCTTTCGAGTTTGGTGATCGAAGATGGAAAAACCAACTGGCGGGCGCCGCACGACCGAGTTGTAGACAGTGTTTACCAGCCATTGGATGTGAGCGAGATCGCGTCCATTCCTAAAGCGGAAAAGCTGTTTCAGAAAATTACACTGGAGGAAACTGCTGACCCACTGGTTTATGGATTGATGCCGTTTTTGCGAAACGAAAACACGCCGCCAGAGCTGTTGTTTTGCCACGAAGTTTCGGCGCTGACTCGATGTCGAAATCGGGAAAAAATTGGAATGGCCCCGTACCCGTATATCGCCACCACGGTGCTTGCTGCGGATGGAAGTTTTAGTAAGACATGGCCATACCTCTCCAATACGTTGGCGAGTCAACGAGTTCCTATGTCCAAGGATCCGCCGCAGCACGCTTGGCTGACGAGCATGGACTCCGAAAGGTACCCGACCATTGTCGGTATGTCGAATCAGATCGCAAAGGAAGCAGCCGATGTCCCACGCATGGAGTTGTTGAAAAAGTACGAGCAGTACTTTCTTCAGGAAGGCCGCTTCAAATACACGATGGACTTTCGCAATGTTGATCGTGATGACTCCATTGATCCGGTCGAAGACTTTGTTCGCAACCATCGAAGCGGTCATTGTGAACTGTTCGCGTCGGCATTGACTTTGATGTTACGACAACAAGGGATTCCTGCTCGGTTGGTGGTCGGGTTTTATGGTGCGGAATTTAATGACCTGTCCAAAGTCTATATGGTGCGCGAAAAACATGCGCACGCGTGGGTGGAAGCTTATCTGCGACCGGAGGATTGCACGCCAGATATGATCGAACGCGGTCAAGCCAATGAACATGGGGCGTGGATGACACTCGACGCAACTCCTTATTCGGCTAACGAAGCGGCGACCGTCGGCGAAGACGCAATAGATTTGGCTCGCACTGTTTGGGATGACTATGTCCTGGGGATGGACAATGAACCTGTGACAGGACCCGTGAACAGTCCGCTCTTCAAATTGCTGCAGGGGATGAACATTGAAAATTGGGAGTCTAATATTCAAAAGGCAACCCGGTTCACTCAAGATGCGGCTTTCAAATATACGATTGGTGGTTTTGTCGCATTCATACTACTGCTGTGGTGGATTCGAACCGTTCGTTCACGTCCCGGCGGTGGCCCAAAAATCTCACCAAAAGTCGGGCGTTTGCGAAGGCTGTTTGCCAGTGCGATTTCGTTGATCTCGCCCGGCCTTGGGCAGTGGGTTATCGACAGCGCTAATGTAGATCGCCCAACTGCGTTCTACCAGCGAATGTTAGAGTTGCTGGCCAAACGTGATTTGGCGCGAAACCCAAGTCAGACGCACCGCGAATTTGCTCAGCAAGTTTCCACTCACTTTGTTGAGCATCCTTCCGCGAATTTGATTCAATCAACCGTGCGAGAGATTACGGAAATTTTTAACGAAGTTCGGTTTGGTGAAGTCGACCTCGATCGTGATTTGACAGAACAAATCGACTTAAGTCTCGCAGAACTCGAAAGTGCGTTGAGTGTTGAAACGCCAGCGGTCTAATCAGTTTCTGTTTTAGCGAATCAAGCGCTCGCTAATCACGCGAAGAATTTCCGTGGCCACGTTAGGTTTTGTGTCCTCGATTGCTTTTACGACATCACCTGATGGTTCGATAATTTCAACGCTGTTGTTAGTCGAGTTGATCGCCGCAACTCCGTTGAGAACCACAAGATCGCAGCTTTTGCGTTGTAGTTTTGCCAAAGCGCGGAACCGTGCGTCTTCCGTTTCCAAGGCGAACCCGACGGTCCATTGATTGGCTTTCTTTGTCGCACCAAGCGAAGCGACAACGTCGGGGGTTTCGACAAGCTTCAATTGAAGGACTTCGCCAGTTTTTCGAATCTTGTGATCGGCGACTTCGATGGGGCGGTAATCGCAAGGCGCTGCCGCACCGATGAGTCCGTCGCTGTGGGCAAATGTTTCCAACGCAGCGGCGAGCATGTCCTCGGTGGAGACGACGTCGATTAAAGTTGCTTCTTTGGGGTAGGTGACCAGTACGGGACCACTGATGATGATGACCTCGTGTCCGAGATCAAGTGCGGCTTGTGCGAGGCAGCTTCCCATTTGTCCGCTCGATGCGTTACTGATGTATCGGACAGGATCGAGGTATTGCCGTGTCGGACCGGAAGTGATTAGGATTTTTGCCATGTTGGGTCAGTGGTCAGTGGTCAGGATCGGGAATCATATATTCTTTTTGATGACTTCGGCAATTTCTTCTGGGGAGGCCATCCGCCCCATGCCTTTTGTTCGGCAGCTTAGCCAGCCTTTTTTTGGGTCGACAAAGATCAAGCCGTCGTCTCGTAACTGTTTAACGTTGCGTTGTACAACTGGCTTCTCCCACATTTCAACATTCATTGCTGGTGCTACGATGACCGGGCCGGTAAAGCACAGGTAAAGCGTGCTGATGAGATCGTCCGAAATTCCATGGGCTGTTTTCGCCAGAAAGTTCGCGGTCGCTGGCGCAACGCACAGTAGATCTGCGGACCTTGCCAGTTGGATGTGGCTGCCAAGCGGGAATTGTGGGTCAAACGTTTCGGTAACAACGCTTTGTCCGGTCAATGCCGCGAACGTTGCTGTGCCGATAAACTTCTGCGCCGAGGGAGTCAGAACCGCTCGCACTCTGAATCCCTGTTGGACGAGTTGGCTGGTGAGCGCGGCGGCTTTGAAAGCGGCAACACCACCGGTTACGGCGACAATGATTTCTTTTTCAGGCATGGCAACGGACTTGGTTGATGGGAACTAGTTAAGTCGCAATTCAATTTTCCAGAGGCTGGTGTGGTGTCACTTCGAAGGATTGGGTTTCCGTTTGAAGGAGTCGCAGGCACAACGAAAGGTTCAGGTGTTCTGTGGCGAAGTGCGTCGCTTCTTCTGATGAGCGATTCAGGCAGCAAGATTCCGTTTGGTGTGATTCGAGAAAGAAAATCGAAAGACGAATTTGAACAGCTAAAGGACGAATACTTCGAAGTGTGGAGCTGCCATTGTGACGAAAGCGAATTGTGGGTGCGCGCAAAAAATAGACGACGGGCAAGTGACCCGTCGTCGCGCAATCTTGACTCTTAGCTTCGTGCTTGGCGAGCTCGTGAAAGATCGGTCTATAGATCGTCCAGGTTTAGCTCTGGCGTGTCATTGAAATCAGGCGATTCAGCCATGCCAACATTGGCGGCTGTATCGAGGAAGATTTTGTCTTGAAGAATTTCTTCAAGCACGATTGCCATTTTGTCGGTGAGCTTAGTGTCGACCAAAGGCCGCGCGCCTTGGTTCAATTGAACCATTCGCTTTTGAATCAAAGTTGACAATTTGAAACGACCGCCGACTTTACGGACGATTTCTTCTTCTTTTAGGGCGTCATACATTCAGTTTCTTCTCCAAGCAATTTTTGGCAAATATCGTTAACGGTCTGTTCGACCGATTTGTTGACAATGATGTGGCGATACATGGGGGACGCGTCAAGCTCATGCTTGGCGACATCGAGTCGTCGTTTAAGAACTTCTTCCGACTCAGTCCCTCGACCGCGCAATCGACGTTCAAGCTCTTCCAAGCTTCCAGGATGAATAAAGATTGTGATTGCGTCGGGGTAATGTTTCAAGACTTTTCCGGCACCCTCGACGTCGACTTCTAAGACTATCCATTTGCCTTCGGTCAGACTAGTGGTTACCGGTTTGTGAAGGGTTCCGTACCAGTGGCCGTACCCAAAAACTTCGCAACATTCGAGAAATTCGCCTTTCTCGCGATGCTCAGCAAATTGTTCGTGGCTGATGTAGTGGTAACTGACACCTTCGGTTTCGCCAGGTCGCTGTGGGCGTGTCGTTGCGGAAACGCTTTCGACCAATGGCAGTGGGCACTCATCAAACAGCTTCTGCAGAACCGTCGTTTTGCCGACACCTGAGGGGCCAGAGATGATTACAAGCTTTCCAGGTTGGGTTTTAGGTTGGTTCATGGAGACGTCGCCGACAAAAAGTTAGCTGAGAGCGTTGGGTGGGACAAGTTTCGAGCGTTCATTCTACTCTACGTTTTGTACCATTTCGCGGATTCGTTCGATTGCCGTCTTAATTTCCACGACATGATTGGCGATGCCAAAATTGTTGGCTTTTGAGCCAATGGTATTGGTTTCACGAAGCATTTCCTGCACGAGAAAATCCAGCTTTTTCCCGTTACTCTCATCGTCCTTGAGGACTTTGGAGAATTGCTCAATGTGGCTTCCGAGTCGAACCGTCTCCTCGGAGACATCGCATTTCTCAGCGAAAATCCCGACCTCTTTGATGATGTCAGATGCGTCGACAGTAACATCGTGTGATTGGAGGAGCTGATTGATTCGGTCCGTCATCTTGGTCGCATAATTTTCGATCACCTGGGGAGCGATGGCTTTGATTTGCTCAAGCTGCTCACCCATGGTGGTGAGATTGGCGAGCATGTCTTTCTCCATGACCGCGCCTTCGATGGCTCGCATTTCATTCAATCCAGTAAGCGCGTCCAAGGTTGCCCGCTCGACGGCCGGCCAAGCGATTTCGTTAAATCCTTCGTGAACATTTTCCGTGACAAGGCCTGGTAGCTGCAGAACCGACTCGATGTTGATCGACTGGCTTCCACCGGCGATTTCTGAGAGCTGCAACCAGTATGAATTGATAGCAGCAGCGTTGAGTTTATATTGCTCTGTTGTGCCAAGCATCTGAGTCTTGATGCGCAAGTTGACACTGCCTCGATTGACGTGCTGCTTGATTAAGTTTTCAAGCTTCGCCTGATGGGCGGCATCCAAATCGCAATTGACGTTGGTTTTTAAAAAGCGGTTGTTCACCGTTCTCAGTTCAGCGACCACGCGGACTTGATCATCCTCTACTGAGGCTTGGCCGTGACCGGTCATGCTAAGTAACAAAAGCTAACTCCGGTTTGTTCTGCGTGAAAAAAATAATGGCAGGTCAAAGCCTGCCATCGAGTGAAGGAATGCATCGGAAAACGGAGACTTAGTTTCCGTCGCCTGCCTTAGGTGCAGCGGTTTCTTCGGATGCAGCACCAGAGCCGCCACCCAGATCCAATGTCGCACCTTGCTCTACGTCGGCAGCAGCGTCAGCGTCTGTTTTCGTATCAGATTCAGCATCGGTTTTGGTGTCAGCTTCAGCGTCTGTCTTGGCGTCGCCAGCTTTGGCGTCACCGTTCTCAGACTCTTCGTCTGCTCCAGCAGAAAATGCAGATCCACTGTCGCTGGTATTCTTAGGAGCAGGCGGTGCGTTGAACCAAGCGATGGTAACCATGCAAAGTGCAATCCAAATCGCAGCTGTAATGATTGTGATTTTCGTAAACGCATCACCGGCTTTTGAGCCGAATGCACTTTGACCACCCATACCACCCAACGCACCTGTTAGTCCGCCACCTTTGCCACGTTGGACGAGGACTAGCAGCATCAGGAAGAGTGATGTTGAGAAAAGCAGGACTTCCATTACAAGAAGTCCCATTTTGATTTCGGCTAAAAGTTCAATATTCATTTTCGTTCTCGATCAATCGAGCCAAGTGTTTTATGGGTAAACTCGATTGAAAATTCATTCCAATCGGCAGCTGATTATCAGCGGTTGTTTGTATTTATTTCCAATCGAATGCTCTCGATCAGACGGCTCCGACGCCTGCAGCATTGATGATCGCAGCAAAGCTATCTGCCTTGAGAGATGCTCCTCCGACTAACGCACCGTCAATGTCTGTTTGGGACATTAACTCGGCTGCATTGTCTGGTTTGACACTGCCGCCATACAGAATTCGGACTGCCTCGGAAACTTCGGAATTATAGCGTTCTGCCAACATTTTGCGAAGGTCAGCATGAACCTCTTGAGCCTGCTCAGGGGAAGCCGTTTTGCCAGTTCCGATCGCCCAAACTGGCTCGTATGCGATCACAGTTTTGAGGATTTGGTCTTCGGTCAATCCAGCCAGTGATCCATCGAACTGTGATTGGACAACCTTGGTTGTATCGCCGGACTCTCGTTCTTCCAGTAATTCACCAACGCATAGAACAGGAGTCAGTCCTGCAGCGAGCGCGGCCACAACTTTCTTATTGATCAATTTGTCGCATTCTCCCATCACATGTCGACGTTCGCTGTGGCCTAGGATGACGAATGTGCATCCGATGTCGCACAGCATCGACGTGCTGGTTTCGCCAGTGAAGGCCCCTTTTTCTTCAAAGTAGACGTCCTGGGCTCCCAGTGAAATTCCGGAGCCCGACAATGCCGACCCGACAGAATCTAGGTAAACGTTGGATGGGCAAACGAGAACATCGCAATCCGCTGATTTTTCAGCTGCGACCAATCCGCTCGCGAGCTCAACAGCTCCAGCACGGTTCAGGTTCATTTTCCAATTACCAGCAATCAGTGGACGTCTCACGGCAACTCCAAGACAGATCAAAAAAGGGTGTGGTTCACGCAAAAATCGAATTCGACATCCTACCAAAAGAAACAGCTTTATTTAACGGCTGTTATCTGAAGTTTTGCTTGTATTTGAGACAGAATCGCCGTGTAAGAGCAGAAGTTCACGCAATCGACCTGTTTTCTTCTTAGCTTACTGGCCCCGCCCCGATCCGTTTTCCTTTCTGATGCCCTTGTTTGGCAGATTCTCAATGCCTAAGTCGCTCAAATGAGAAAGTCAAAATGACGACGGTTTTCCTTCAGGTGCTCAGGTCGAAATGTGAATCGATACCGTGATCGCTTAATTGTGGGCTGGAGGCTGCACGGCCAACGAGGCCAGTTTTTGGAAGTGTTGGCACTCCGCGTCGACAGCACACACCTGAATTCGACACGTTGGGTGACCATTCGTTGATCTTGTCGCAACCTTTAACGAAAAAAAACATCCAAGCCGAAACTTGGATGTCTTAGGTTGGGAACTCAAACATACTGTGTCTTCAAAAAACTCGAGGTAGGAAATCGTTTTTTGATAGTCGCTTGATTTAGCGATTCGTCATTGCTGCGGCTGCTGCGGGTGCTCCGCCGCCAAATCGTCGCTGTGGGAAAACTGTGACGTTGACCAGCTGACCGTTGCGTACGTTTCGAACAACCATGCTGGCGGTTGGTCGTTGTGGTGAAGGCCATCCGGGGGCAACCATGGCTTGAACTCCTCCACCGGCAGCAACAGCAGGTGCGCCACCTCCACCGCCAGTGAATGACACGAACTGGTTCATCAGTCGTACTGCATCAAAGTTATCTCGAGCGTAAGAAAATCCACGACCATTGACCGTCGTGATTTCGTCGCCGAATTCAAGTCCTGCTTGTTGGGCTGGGCTGCCCGGGGTTACTCCAACGATTCGCAATGTAGTTTGCCCCCATGCACTTCGGACAAGTTCCACTCGCATGCCGAAGTAAAATTGATTCTGCTGCACAGGCTGGATGGGTGAGATTTGCGGTCCGACTTGAGGGCCGACCAAGACTTGGGTCTTCAGTTGAGCTTGGCCTGTTTGGGTCTGCCCTTGTTGAGCAAAATTGGTCTGTTGTGCGTTTGCCAATGCACCCATTGTTAGAGTAGCGGCTAGTGCGACGAGTAGGTTTGCGACTTTCTTCATTTCAAATCTCCCTTTGAAAAATTGTTATTGCCGTTGTTGGCTTTAGTGATTGATAAACCCACTATTCAAATATTGTGCCAAACAATTTTTAATTCGATTTCCAATCGGATCTCGAGAGAGATTCAATCATGTTGAACCAGCAACAGCCAAATCGAACCTTGCTTTTTCGTGTAGCAAACCAACAACATGGCGCTGAAAAGAAATTCAAAAACGAGTTTGCGAACCGTGCAGCTCAGTTAGAAAATTGCGAACATCTATCCCGGTGATTCTGTAGCGCAAGTGATTACACTGGTGTCCGATTGACAACGCCAAGTGGTGAATTCTCGTGTTTTTCGAGAATTGAGGCAGCAAGATCTATCCGCGGAAGGCTCTGCCGCAATCGTTTCACAAACGAAATCGGTTGTCAGTTGAGAATGAACAGCCGAGCGAGACTTGGATGTCTCGCTAACCGATCCAATCCGGACAATACAAATCTTGAGATGGCAACGAGGATCACACTCGAAGGTTCAGCGAAGATACTGGAATGGGCTTGGAACGCGTTCACCCGACAGAAAGCTGTCCGTTGGAGCATGCCTCTGGCGTGAGCTACCGATCGGAATAAACACGAGTTGTTTCTTCCTTCGAGACTGCCGTTTGTCGACCGTCGGTTTGCATATTCACCACAACACGGTGGTCGCCTCTGCCTTTGCCTGTTGCATTGACGACGATGTCTATTTCGTCGCCGGGATTCATGCTGGCGATCGGCTCAAATGTGATTCGCTGGCCATTGATTTGATGACGAAGTGAACCGTCGATCGAAGTCGGCGACAGCCCCTGGGGGAAATCAACTAGCAATTTCACATTGGTCGCGGCTTTAGTGCCTTGGTTGACAACACGAATTTTATAGCTGGTTCCGCTACCAATTTCGATTGGATCAACCACATCGTCGATGTCGAAAAATACGTCGACCAAGTGTTCAACGGCAAGCGGTTGGTTGGCTTCAGATTTGATGTTGAGGTCAGCCAGTGCCTCGAATTTGATCGGTTGATTGCCAACTTCGATCGGCATCGTTTTGAGGTCGACTTGTGCTTCGATGCCTTCAGATAGTTCCGCTAAACTCCAGAACACAGAGTGTGTGTTGGCAGCATAGGTTCCTTGGTTGTTGGCGCTGACAAATCGCAGGCCACTGGGCAAACGAGCGATCAACTCAACGTTGGTCGCGGGAGCTGTGCCTTTGTTTGCGACGCTGAAACTGTGGGTGGTGCTTCGTTTCAAGTATCGAATGGTTGGCCCATCGGATTTTGTGACGAGTTTGGGCGCGACGACTTCGAGATCAATTTTATGTTGGGCTCGCAGTCCGCCTTCCGCCGAAGCAAACATGACGTTTTGAATTCGACCAACTTGAGCAGCCTTTAGGGCCAATCGAACGCGACGAGATTTGCCTGGCAACAGCGTGCCGATTTCGTATTCGATTTCGCGACCGATGGGCGAATCCAGCTGCATGGGAACGTCTTCTTGAATTAAAACATTCTTTGCAGGACCGTCTCCTTTATTTTTCACAACCACGTCGAGAATGACCTCATCGCCGATTAGATGTTTGGGTTCTGATTGGTGAATGATTTCAAGTTCAGGCTTTGTCACCAACGTTCGCATTGAGGCCTGCGTGGCAAACGTGACGTGGGCGACGCTTCCGATTTCGCCCGGGCGAGTCGGTTTTAACTGGATCTTGATTCGTTTTTCTTGACCAGGACGCATGGAACCGATGTTCCACTCAATGTTCCGTGCAGCGGACGTTTTTGTAGGAACAGGCGTCGAGCTGACCATTTGCGCACCGTCCGGAATTTGATCAAAGACCCTAACGTTTTCCGCAGCGACCCGGCCAACGTTTTTGACGACGATTTCAAAATCAGCAACGGCATTGAGCTGAATCTCGCGTGGTGAAAGTTTTTGAACCGTAAGTGCGGGAGCTTGGATGCCTTCGAGAGAACGCTCGCCCGGCACATTTTTGGTTAACATCCTTGTTGGTGGCGGAGCGGTTCCGCCCAAGCTGCTTGGTGTTGAGCGGTTGTTATTGTTGCTGGTGAAATTTGATTTCGAGTTGATTCGATTGCTTGATGCAGGAATTATTGGCGCCGTTGATCCCGCTGTCGGACGCGAGGTTGGTTGAGCTGCCGGACGCGAGGTTGGTTGGGCGGTAAAGGCACGAGGGTTCGAAGGCGGTTTGTTGTTCGCAAATCCACTATTGGGACCTCGATTTGATTGTCCACCGAATCCGTTTTGTCCACTCGGCGCTGGTCTTGTGGGGGCGGGATCAATTTTTCGAATTGGAGGCGCTGCCGCTCCGTCACCAAATGGATTGTTGTCAGGACGAGACGTTGAGACCGTCGATTGCGGTGGAGTTAGCGCGCGGCTGGAGTCAAAACTTGCTTTGGGAACGGGTCTCGATGAAAGATTTGGTGGCGCGTTGGATTTGAAATTGCTGCCACCTTTGGCGATGCTTCCAGGGGTAGATCCTGGTTGCCCGAAATTTGAGTTGACTGCAGGTGGGGCGAATGATTTTTGAGCCGGTGGTCCAGCGGGAGCGCCAAACCCTCCCAGTGCTTTGTTGGCTCCGTTTCGCAAATCGTTGGCTGCTGATTTTGCTTTGGCTGTCGTGTTCGCTGCCGCATTCCCGATCCCATTTTTGAAATCTTTCAAAGCGGTTTTTGTGTTGTTAACCGTGCTTGAAACGTTGGCCCCAAACCCTTGAGATTTTACAACTGGAGGGCCGCCGCGAAATCCACTGGAACCGCCGAGCGGAGCACCGCTTCCAGCCTGAGCGAGTCGTACTGGCGGTTTTATCGTTGGTTTTGCTGCACTGATTGGAGGAGCCATTTTCTTTTGGCTTGCACCGAAGCCCGTGGGAGCAAAAGAAGAGCTTGGTTTTGTCTTGGGAGTCAATGCTGGATTGGTGTTTGCGAAACTCGAACCGGTCAAACTTGCTTTTGTGGTTTTGTTTTTATCCGCGAAAGGATCGGTTTTCAAAGAGGTGGATTTCCCGGCGTCGGCAAAGGAAGTTTTGCCCTCGGGGCCATTTTCTTTGTTGTCTTTTTTATCTTTGTCTTCCTCAACTGAGATGGGTTGACCGTCGGGACCAAGCTGCGCCGCTGCGGCAGGCTTGTCTTTCATCGAGTGAACGACAGCAACGGTACCGAGGACAACGAAAAGACTGACCGCGAGAATGCGACCCATCAACGCTTTTGAGAAGCGTGGGCCGTACTCGTTTTCAAGTTCATTCTCTGTATCAATTTCGATTTCGGACATGACGTTTTACCAGTTAGGAAAATGTCGCATGGTCCGAGAGTTTGAGTTGATCGATCGCAAAAATGATTGCGAAACTGATTGACTCACTCGTCGGCATCCATGCCGTTTGTTGTTGGCCCAGTCGCGAGTTGGGGCAATCTTTGCAGATTGCGCATACCGGGCGCGGGTTTTGGGCAGTGTTAGATACCAAATCGGTTCATAAAAGAACAATAGCAGTTGGCTATTGGCTGTGAGGGGAGAGACCAAAACGCGTGATTAGCGAACTTGGATAGGCGATAGGATTTGGTTGCTAGCGAACGATCCCGCCATTTCAACAATCTGAAGAGTCGCCATAGGAAGGCCAACCATCGAGAAAATTAACCAATGAACCCAAACACCAATCTCAATTGCTGGGAGGAAAATTGACCAAGGGGAGCCGGTGCTAATCCAGCGAACTCGGTCTCGGCCTTCGATTCGCTTCGATTAGATTCAATTCGGTTTAGCGTTTATCGTCAGGTTGTTGTCGTAGGTGACGCGTTAAACGCCACAAGATGCCTTTTTTCTCGTCTGCTTGTTTTGACTGGGCCAGTTTCGCCTCAATGGCACTTGCCTGCCGGTCGAGTTCGACTTGTTTCTCTTCCAATTTAGCCTTGAACTGGCTGAGTTTTGCACGGTTGATCGAAAGTTCAACTTCCGCATCACGAAGTTTCGATGTGAGGTCTTGCTTGAGCTGCTCAATTTTTTCCGCGTCATCGGCAGACATGTTGTCGATCGAGTCGTGTAGTTCCTCAAGCTTTTCCTTATTGACGTCTTTCAAGACAGGAACCGGAGTCGAATCTGCTCCACCCTTATCAGGGAGGTCCATTACCGGTCGGTAGTCAGGGTCAATGCCATACTTGGAGAGCATTTCCTTTTTCCGTTCGTGCCAAACCGAGGCTTCTTGGGTTTGTTGGGTGTCTTGTTCCGGGGCTTGGTAGGCGAATCGAGAAACCGTTTTTGATTTGGGAGTACTATCGCCGTTTTGAGTCTCTGTTGGAGCGACCGGTTCCATGCCTTCGGCCAACATAACGACACGTTCGGCGAGGCTTCCGAACAAACCTTCGATTTGAGTCTCAAACGCTTTCACAATCGCGTTAGTTTTCACGTCCAGCTTTTCAGATATCTCGTCGAAATCCAAGGTCTTGGAGTTGGACTCAATCAAAGTTTGTTGAGAAGAAACCGCCTGAGTGATTTTCGAAATTCGGTCGTCCAAATGTTCGAACTTGTCATCGAGGTGTTTTTCCAGCTTGGACTCAATCTGCTTGCCCAATTGTTCTTCAAGCGTAGAGCTCAGCTCTGTTGTGAAGTCAGCAGGTAGAGCCGCAGCCGGCGAAGTTGAGGTTTCAAGTTTTTCGAGGATCAGGTCTGCAAAACTGGTTGTCTTTTCTTCCAGTTGGAGCGTCGCCAGTTCGAACTGCTCTTCTAAATCAGATTTGAGTTCTTGAAGTTGTTTCGAAAGCTCATTGGAAACGACTTGATCGGATTTGTTGCCTGATTTCGATTTGTCTGATGTTTGTGAATTGTTCTTCGCAAGCGATTTTTCTTGGCGTTCGATACCGTCGGCAATTTTTACGAACCGCTCGTCTAGCGATTTGAATCGTTTGTCAAGCGAGTTGAATCTCTCGTTGACCTGCGAATCGAATGTGTCAGTTTGCTCGACCAAAAGCTCAATCGACGACTCCAGCTTGTCGCTTTGCTTTTTCAGCAACTCAACGATTTTGTTGTCAACTTGGTTGGTCTGCGGTTTTGGGCCTTTTTGTTTTTTGGCATTCTTGGATGGCCCATCGGAATTGTCACCGAGCTTGCTTGCGTGATCCGTAAGTTGACCGGACAATCTCTCAAGCTGTTTCGAGAGCTTCGACTCAAGAGACTGAAGCATCTCTTTCGTGTTGGACTCAAGCTCCGAGGTAATTTGCTGGCTTGCTTGTTCCTGTGCTTGTTGGTGCAGTTCAAGCGATTCGGCCTTCCAAGACTCAAACTCAGAAATAAGTCGTGTGATTTCATGCGTTTGAGAATCGTCCGGAGTCGAGTCCACCGGGGCGAGGCCCGAAATGTCGGTTACTTTTTCGTTCAGCTTGTCCAGCTGCTCACGGATTTCTTTCGAGCCTGCTTCGATGTCAGACGTGATTTGGCGACTTGCCTGGAGTCTGGCTTCTTCGTGAAGTTCTTGAGATTCTTTTTTCCACGCTTCAAACTCAGAGATCAACCAATCAAATTCTGTATTGTCCGTCCGGTCATTCAAGCCTTCTTCTTGCAACGCAAGGAGCATCTCCACATGCTCGAGAATGCGAGCCGTTTGACTCGGTTTTCTTGAGGTGGGGGTTTTAGTTTTTGCAGTTTTTGTTGGTGACTTGGCCATTACAGATGGGGCTTGTTTGGCTTATGTGATTAACTCGGAAGCACCTAAATCAATGCTTGCCGCTGAAACATAGGTCGCCATTAAGACACGGGAGAGTATTTTTTCTTCCGCAATTCCTATGTTTAAAATTGCGGGGCGAACGCTTCATCACCTAATATGCGCCAGCCGCAAAATGGTTACAAACGGAACGCCGTTTCTCATTGTCGATAGCCAGAACACACCGGGTTGCTTAGAATCTCCCTTTGCGAATCAAAAGTATTTGAAAACCAAAGCTGGTGTCCTGTCAGCTTCTGCAGATAAAGGGATTTTCCATGTCAGAACGACCGTTCGTTCACTTGCACTGCCACAGTCACTACAGCCTTCTCGACGGGGCCAGCTCTATCCCCAAACTCGTTCAACGAACTGCCGACCACGGCATGAACGCGTTGGCTCTCACCGACCATGGAAACATGCACGGCGCGCTGGAGTTCTACCGAGCGTGTAAAGGCAAGGACATTAACCCGATCATTGGCTACGAGGCCTACATCGCTCCGGGAAGCCGAAAAAACAAATCCGGTGGCAGGGGGAAGGACTCCAGTTATCACCTCACGCTGCTTTGTCAAAACGCGACGGGGTTCAAGAACCTTGTGAAAATGGCGTCGCATGCGAGTTTGGATGGGTTTTATTTCAAACCGCGAATCGATAAAGATCTTTTGGAAGAATACAACGAAGGCATCATCTGCCTCAGCGGTTGTGTCTCGAGCGAATTCAGTCGTGCAATTCTAAAAGGCAACGGAAACGGTGCCGAAGAATCATTCGCCGAAGCCAAAGGAGTCGCACAGTGGTTCAGCAATTTGTTCGGTGATCGATACTTCCTCGAAATTATGAACAACAATGTTGACATCCAAAGACCGCAACTCGAAGGCGCCGTTCAAATCGCCAAAGAAGTCGGCCTACCCCTCGTCGCCACCAGCGATTGTCACTACGTCGACAAAGAGGACGCCGAAGCTCAAGACGTGATGCTCTGCATCAACATGGGCAAATTTAGAACCGATGCCCAGCGAATGAAAATGGAGGGCAATCAGTTTTACCTCCGGCCACCTGAGGAAATGTATCGCAATTTCCCGGGACTCGAAGACGCCGTTTCGCGCTCACAGGAAATTGCCGACACCGTTGATATTCAGTTGGAGCTTGGCGAACGATATTTTCCTGTTTTCGATTTGCCTGAAGGTCGTTCTCCCGAGGACGAATTGCGGCAGCTGTGTGAAGATGGCTTGCGCGATCGATACAAAAATCAACCGGATATGTACGCCGATGGAAAATTCGCACAGGTCGTACAGGATCGACTAGATCGTGAATTGGGAGTCATCAATAAACTCGGTTTCGCTAACTACTTTTTGATCTGTTGGGACTTTGTTGAGCAAGCTCGTCAGCGAGACATTCCATCGACAGCGAGGGGCAGCGGCGTGGGCGCGATCGTGTGTTTCGCTCTCTATCTCAGCCACGTTTGTCCAGTCAAATACAGCTTGCTTTTCGAACGTTTTCTCGATGAAAACCGATTGGAAGCCCCCGATATCGATATCGACTTTTGCAAAGAACGTCGTGGCGAAATCATTCAATATGTGAAAGAGAAATACGGCCACGACAGCGTCGCGCAGATCGGTACGTTCGGAACGATGAAAGCGCGGGCGGCACTCAAGGACGTCGGACGCGTGCTTGGAATTCCACTTGCTCGCGTTAACCAAATCACAGGTATGGTTCCCGATCAATTGGGAATTTCATTGCAGGGCGCACTCGATGCCAGTGATGAACTTCGAGGCGTCTATGAAGGCGATCCTGAGATTACCGAGATGGTAGATTTCGCGCTCAAGCTCGAAGGTCTCGCGCGGAACATCGGAACACATGCTGCGGCGGTTGTGATTAGTGACGGCCCGCTGACTGATTTTGTGCCGCTCGGTCGCGTCGCCGGTAAAGAAGACGTCATCACGCAATGGTCGATGAACGACGTCGAAGCCGCTGGTCTACTTAAGATGGATTTTCTTGGGCTGCGAACGCTGACGATCCTCAGCAACGCGGTGAAACTGATCAAGCAGACCACCGGCAAAGACGTCGACACGTTGGAGTTTCCGCTCGATGATCCAGCAACGTTTAAACTGCTGCAGGCTGGCGATACCAAGGGCGTGTTCCAGTTGGAGAGTGGCGGTATTCGTGACCTGCTGCAAAAGATGAAACCCGATCATTTCCGCGACATCATCGCGACCAATGCGCTCTACCGTCCTGGTCCGCTCGAAGGTGGAATGGTTCAGCAGTACATCGAAGTGAAGCACGGGCGCAAGCCGGCCGAGTACAAACTCGACGTGCTCAAAGAGATCCTGGAAGAAACCCACGGCGTCATGGTTTACCAGGAACAAGTCATGCAGATTCTGAATCGGCTCGGTCAGATTCCGCTGGCTTCTGCGTACACTTGTATTAAAGCGATCAGTAAGAAGAAAGAGAAAATCATTGCGGCCAATCATGCTGACTACATGAAAGGCGCGGTCGAGCAAGGGCTTTCGAAAAAAGACGCTCAGGACATGTGGGACATGATCTTGAAATTTGCTGGATACGGTTTCAACAAAAGTCACTCTACCGCCTACGCAGCAATCGCATGGCAAACCGCCTATCTAAAAACTCACTATCCCGTCGAGTTCATGGCGGCATTGCTTTCTGGTGACATTCCCGGTCGAAACTTTACCAGTAAAGATTCGCTGGTCGAGCACATGGAAGACTGTGACAAAATGGGCGTCGAAGTCGTCCCGCCGTGCATCAACGCTTCCGGTGTTGAGTTCACGGTCGCCGATGGAAAAGTTCACTTCGCGTTGTCAGCGATCAAAGGTTGCGGTGGCTCGGCTGCTTTGGCGATTGTCGATTCACGCGAATCCGATGGGCCCTTTAAAGACCTCTTTGATTTTTGCGAACGAGTCGAGTCTTCAAAATGTAGTCGCTCCTCCATCGAGACGCTCATCAAAGCCGGAGCGATGGATTGCTTTGGAGCCAAACGATCACAGCTTTCTGCAATCGCCGACCGTGCCATCCAGGCCGGTGCCGCGATGATGGCGGACAAGAAAAGCGGTCAGAAGAATCTCTTCGGCGGTGACGATCTGGACGAAGACGAAGAAGAGGTCGCCGTCGTGCTTCCTGAAATGGACGAATGGGAAGAACGTCTGTTGCTTAACGCGGAAAAGGAAGTTCTGGGCTACTACCTTACCAGTCATCCATTGGCACAGTTCGAAGAACAGCTTGCGAGATACTGTTCTCACAAGACATCAGGCTTGGAAGGAACCAAAGACCGCGACCGCGTCAGCTTGGGCGGAATGATGTCAGCGGTTAAACAATCTCACGTGAAAAATCCTCGGGATGCAAATTCGCCAACCAAGTACGCGATGTTTGATCTCGAAGACGTCGACGGTGCAATCCGTTGTATTCTGTGGCCACAAGACTACGCCAAATTTGGTGAGTTCGTAGTCTCCGATGCGGTTGTTGTTTTGCAAGGACGGCTTGATTATCGAGGCGGTGACGAAGCGAATATGATCGTCGACAAAGTCATTCCAATCGAAAAATTAGATCAGAATTTAACTCACGGGATGAAGATCATGATCGATGAACAACATCACGGTGAAGACGTCCTTAAAAACGCTTATGAAATTTTGCGTGGTTATCCCGGCAATCGAGAGTTGAAAATCGAAGTCGTTCTGGAGAACGGCATGCGTGTCGAGATGAATTCCAATAAGAAAGTCGACATCAACGATCAGTTGACCAAGCGTTTGACCGAATTGCTTGGTAAGACTTCCGTTGAAATGCTAATCGATCGAAAACAGCTTTCCGCAAAAGCTGAGCCGAAAAAGGGTTGGGGGAAAAAGTAGAAGAGGGGTAAGGCGATGGCCGTTTAAAAAACATCCTTTGGGACCCTGAAATGGTTCTGTGTTAGAATGGCGAGAATGATTCGCTTGATAAAACATTACCGATTTTTCACTTGCTTCATTTCCGCGACAGCCTTTTTGGGTTTGGCCACGATCGGTGGCTCGTCAACGAGTGCTCAGGATGCAGGCCAGCAGGATACAAACCTCCAGCCGCGCTCGGAGACTTATTTTGCCGATACCGTTCGTCCGTTGCTCGAACAGTACTGCGGTGATTGCCACGCGCCCGGGGAGATGGAGGGGCTCGATTTTCTCTCGGCTGAAACTGAAAAAGACGTACCGGGAATTCGAGGCGTCTACGCCAGTGTCGTTCAGCAAATCGAAAACCGTACGATGCCCCCGTCTGATTCGGATCAGCTGACTGATGAAGAAAGAACCATCGTCGCTGCTTGGATCAAAGAAACGCTCAGCGCGACGGCTTGCGATCAACCGCCCTTTGCTCCGGTTGTTACATCACGTCGATTGAACCGATCCGAGTATCAATACACCGTCCGTGATTTGGTCGGTGTTGACCTCGATGTTTCGGATACGTTCCCCGTTGATGGTTCGGGAGGAGAAGGATTTGACAACAACGGTGAGACTTTGTTTTTGCCGCCGATGCTGATGGAACGTTATTTAGAAACGGCAGGAGTTGCCCTCGATCGAGCCATCGTGACGCCGTTGGTAAAAGCAAATTTTCCGTCGAAAGATCTGGTGGTCGTGAAATCAGAAAACGATCCAAATGAAAATACAGCAGTTGGGTTCAAGTTCGAAACCTATGTGTCAGCCAACTACGACATCATTTTTCGTTTTGCAGATACTCCAGCTGAGGGACTGCCCAAGAACGTTGAGATAGAAATCGACGGCATCGTGGTTTCTAAAATGAAGGTTCCGGTGTCCAAAGATCGGGTCACCAAAAAAACAGATGAAATCGCCGTGAAGTTCAATCGCGGCACGCACATCGTTCGCGTCATTGCAGCACCTGACGCGAAAATTGACTCGATCGAAAAACGCTTGTTCGATTCGATTGGCGTGAAACAAGTGAAGACCGATGTTTCAAACGACCAGAAAACGGCTCACGAAAAACTGTTAGGCTACCCGCCCGGTCAGCCACCGGAATCGCTTCGATCAGCCGGCAATCGCAAGAAATTTGCTGCCGAAAAAATTGAACAGTTCGCGCGCCGGGCATTTCGTCGCCCAGTCAATTCCGGTGAACGTAAGCGGTTGATTGGGCTTTATGAGCGCGGTGAGAAACGTGGGGACCCTTTCGAAGAATCAGTCAAGCTCGCGATGAAGGGTGTTTTGGTTTCGCCAAGTTTTCTTTTTCGAGTCGAAACGGCTCCGGAAAACGATGAACTCACGCCGCTTGATGCTCACTCTCTCGCAACGCGGCTTTCGTATTTCCTTTGGTCGACGATGCCCGATGATGAGCTTGCGAGGCTGGCTGACAGTGGTGAGATTTTGAAACGCGACGTTTTGAGTGGGCAGATTGATCGCATGTTAGCCGACGATCGAAGCGCACGGTTTTGTGAGCACTTCATTGGGCAATGGCTTGGTACGAATCAAGTTTCACGCTTGGTCGCGCCCAGTGTTGAGAGATTCGAGAAAGAGTTTTCAACAGCGCTGTTGATCGACATCCGGCAGGAGCCCGTTGAGTTTTTTGCCTACATGATTGAGCAGAACTCCAGTGTGTTGGATTTTCTAAACGGTGACTATTCTGTTCAAAATAAACGATTAAAAAAGCACTACGAGTTAAAATCTGGCGTAGCGTTCCCGCGATTTGGCGGAAACAAAGGCGCCGATCGGGGCAACAACAAAGGCGGCGAATTTGGGTTCACTAAAATTGATGACGAACGTCGGCGCGGGTTGCTTGGGATGAGCGCCGTGCATTTGGTGACGTCTCGTCGCGACCGGACCAGTCCAGTTCTGCGAGGTGCTTGGGTGTTGGAAACGATGCTAGGAGTCCGCGTTCCTCCGCCACCGCCAGATGTTCCAGCAATTTTTCACAATGAAAAGAAATCCAAAAGAACGCTGCGCGAAAAACTCAAGCAGCATCGCGACAATCCATCATGTGCGGCATGTCACAATCTGATGGATCCTGTCGGGTTTTCACTGGAAAACTTTGACGTTCTTGGTCGCTGGCGTGAGAAAGATGCAGGGCACACGATTGATGCGACAGGTAAACTGCCCAACGGAAAAACGTTCGAGGGACCACAAGGTTTAAAAAATATTCTTGTTGGACGATCCGAAGAGTTCGTTCACCATTTGACGCGAAAGGTATTAGGCTATGCTCTTGGTCGAAGCCTTTCTGATCGTGACGATTGTGTGATCCAGCAGGTCGCCAATTCAGTGAAGCAAGACGACTATCGCATTGGGACGATGATTCGAGAGGTTGTCTTGAGCGTGCCGTTTCGAAATCAACAGTTGGAAAGCAAGCAAGAATAGTAGGCAGTTTAAATTTTCGATTGAAATCGCCTCACATTTTGGCTTGAACCACTTACTGGAAAACAAAATGAAAAACTTGAAACTCGATAGACGGACGGCACTTCGCGGCATTGGCGCAACGATGGCGATTCCTTGGTTGGAAGCGATGAGCCACGGTGCGACGATCGGAGACTCAATTCGTTTGAGTAGTACCAGTGCCGATTCTGATAAATCGAAACTCGATACACCGCCTGTTCGAACCGCGTTTTTGTTTTTTCCAAACGGCGTGCGCCCTTCGCATTGGACTCCCAAGCCTGTTGCAAAAAAGGGTGATAAGTACGAGCTCACTCCGATGCTTTCGCCACTGAGGGAAGTCCAGGACGATGTGTTGTTGCTTGAGAATCTCTGGAATGAACAAACGGACGGACGCAACGGACACTGGGCCAAAGTTCCGGCTTTTCTCTCTGGTGGCTTTGTCGTTCGTACCGCTGGCCGCGACATGGATACTGGCGGAACAAGTATCGACCAGGTGATGGCTGATCGAATCGGCGACCAAACTCCCCTGCCCTCGTTGGAGCTGGGTTTCGATCAAGCCTATCAAGGCGTCGACAACATCGGTGGTGGTTTCACTCGGATTTATGGTTCGCACATTGCTTGGCGAGATCCTCACACGCCTGTGCCGAAAGAGATCATTCCACGTTTAGCGTTTGATCGACTGTTTCGATCCAAGCGACCACCCGTGGTTTCAGGTTTTACGACTCGTCAAAAAGCCGTGACAGATTCGTTGGCTGGAGATGACACAAGTGTGCTCGATTTAGTCGCCGAAGATGCGAAAGCACTTCAGCAAAAACTCGGGCGAACCGATCGCAATAAAATTGATGAGTATCTAGAGTCCGTCCGCAACGTAGAGCGGCGAATTGAAAATTCGTTGAAGCCTCAAAAACGCTGGATCAACGAGGGGCGTTTTGACGTCCCACGACCGGGACCTGGCATTCCGCGCTCGCACGTCGAACACGTGCGTTTGATGCTCGACATCATGGTGTTAGCGTTTTGGACTGACACCACGCGAATCTCAACATTGATGTTTGGCAACGCTCAAACGGGCCGAAATTTTAGTTTCATTGACGGCGTAGGAAGCGAGGGATACCACGGAATTTCGCATCACCGTAACGAAGCAAATCGTTTGGATGAGTACGAAAAAATTGGAACGTGGCATGTCGAGCAGTTTGCCTATTTGATCAGCCGAATGAAGGCTCTCGACGAAGGGCCAGGGTCGTTGCTGGACCACACTCAAATTTTGTTTGGCACATCTCTACGAGACGGAAACGCACATTCGATCGAGGATCTTCCACTGTTGATGGCAGGTAAGGCATGTGGCAAGATTGCGACTGGACGTAGGTTGACGCTTGAAAAGAAAACACCACTTTGCAATTTGTATTTGAAGATGGCGGAGAACGCCGGGGTCAAGCTGGATGCGTTTGGAGATAGTACCGGGACGGTGGATGAAATTTCTTAAAAGTCGTCAGTATCGGCAAGCGGTTTTGGCGAAGGTGTCTGACGATTTGGTTTTGGTCTGAGAAAGTTGTTAAGCGTGACTGAGTTTGAGCAACTAAATGCGAAGTATTTATTTTGGCTGAAATGGTTTTTGGCAATCGTGGGATGTGGTTTGCTTGTCGCGACGTTCGCCATTTTCTTGCCGGTCAAAACGATGGCTACGATCCATGGTTGGCTTGGGTTGGGCGAGTTTCCCGGAGCTCCGATTACGCTGTATCTCGCGCGATCGACTTCGTTGCTTTACGCGGTGCACGGAGCTTTGATGCTATTTGTGTCACGCGATCTCAAGCGATATTGGCCGCTTGTTCCCGTTTTTGGTTGGCTTCACGTGGTGATTGGATTGACGATGTTTGGCATTGATTTGTCCGCACCCATGCCGCTGTATTGGATTGCGGGTGAAGGGATTCCAATCGCAATCGCAGGCGGAGCGATTTTGTGGCTGTTCAGAATGGCTCAAAAAACGGCTTAGCCTTCGTTGGTTTGTTGGCTTCCAGCCTTGAGTGACGGAGGAGTATTTGCAGAAGAGCATTTAGTTCTGCCCTCATAGGCTGATGGCGGCCGTACTGCTGAATATTGCTCAGTTCAGCCAGCCATAAGAAACTAAAAACTCATCCATCTCTTCAATCGTCAGCGGGTACCATTTTCCGCCTTCTTTGTTCGCGTTGAAGAATCCGTGTCCCGCACCCGCGTAGATCCGTAGTTCGCTACGTACGTGTTGAGCTGTCATCTGGTTTTGAAAATCTTGCGAAGTCGACACTGGAATCAGTTTGTCCTTGCTGCCGAGGAAAACGATTGAAGGCGCGTCGTCAGATGAAATGTTGTGAGCTGGCGAAAACTCTTTGTAGCGATCGCCAACACGAGATGCTCCCCATTGACCCGGACCGTTGTTGCAGACAGGGTTGAATAGCAACATCAGGTTTGATCGAGCCGAAACCGTTTGGTCATCGTTAGGATCATCAACGCCGTCGGTTGTGCCTAGGAATGCGGCGAGATGCCCTCCAGCTGATCCGCCTCCAGATGCGATGCGATCAGGATCTATTCCAAATTCGCTGGCACGTGATCGAACCCAACGCATGGCGGATTTCGCGTCGTTGATACAGCGCGTTGGTGTTCGGTCGGTATTTTCAGTGCCTTTGGGGATCAGGCGATACTCGACTTGGAAACAAACCATTCCCCGCATGGTCAAATGTGCACAATGCGGGTCAAACTGGCCGGGCTTTCCGCCGACCCAGCCGCCGCCGTGGAAAAACACAGCGGCGGGACGTGTGTCCGAGGCTTTCCAATCAGCTGGCTTGGAAATGAGAATCTTTAGCTTTCGAGCTCCTACCTCTTTATAAATCTCAGTCGTTTTCGTTTTGGCCTCTTGGCCATGCAAGGTCGCATTTGTCGAGGTGACACAGAAGCAAATACACACACTGAAAAAGATGGCAATCAAAATCGGATTGGTTTCGGAGGCAAAGGGCATGAGGAATCCTGAGCAGTTTTTTCAATTCAAATTCTCTTGCGTCGTCGCTGCATGAATGTTGCAGTCGCAAGCAAGACCAGCATCAGGTTACCCGGTTCAGGAACGGATGTCACGGAAAATGAAAAATTATCGAATGCGACGTAGGACGGTGTGTTGGGGCCGAAATCACCGATGTCGGTTGTTGTGAATGTCATGCCGACGGATCTAGCAAACTGGATGCTCGTTAGGTCGACGGTTGTCCACTCGTCGACGATGTAGTCAAGTGCGTTGTCAGCGAATCGATAATCTGCAAGGAAAAATTCAACCGAGCCAACCTCGTTTCCTGTTTGATCAACACCGTCATAACCCGTGAATACAACGCTGAAAAAATCTTCATCGTTCCCAGTATCGCCACCAAACTGTTTTGCAAACGCGTCTCCATCACGCATGGAGATTCCAGCGTAGGTCGTGTTGGTCAGGTCGACCGATTCCAAATCTTGATGGTCGGGCAGGTTGAAATAACTTGAGTTGGTAAATGCAACTGCGTAATTTTCTCCGGCAACCGCCCCCCCTGCTCCGTCGCTTCCACCGCCTGCAAATGAAGCGTATTGATTTCCGACACCCGCCGTTGTTGTGTCGACCACATTGGACCAACCGCTTCCTCGCCATGAACCAAAGGCAGGCGTGTACCCGTTGAAGAATTCGACGCCTTCGTGTTCCCACAGCTGAAGAAATTCTGTTTCGCCAAAATTGTCACCCGTTCCTGTGATCGTGAAATTATCACGGAAAGGACTGCCCGCATCGGTGTCTCCGTTAAAGAAGCCGGCTGCAGGCACAGGAAGCGACTCAAACGAAAGCGTTGTTTGGGCGCTGATCGAATTTGAAATTGCGAGTGAAACGAAAAAGCAAATAACGATCGGAACGAAAGCTGTTGTGCGCCAGCGAGTGTGTTGAAAGGGCATTGTTGTTGTCATGATTGTGAAATCTAGTTGGGGTCAATGGTGTGAAGTGCTACTCGCACTCGTTTTCAATTTGTGTGTATTTATTTTTGGGCTACTCAATCTCTCCGCCCGCGCGAGTGCAGATGGCCGCTAGTGTTTGGAGGTCAGTCGACTCGGCGAGAAAGCGAACGCTGCCATCGCACCAAAGAGCATTGGCGCCTTGGGGGTGTTCGCTTCGTATGTCGTTTTCGAAAAACGGAGCGTCGTTAATTGGAAACGCTTGGTCGAAGATGTTACGACCATTGATCCATTGTCCATCTCGCCAGCCTGAGTCTTCGGCGATAATCAATGTGTTGGAGGAGCCGTCAGTGACATCACGAAGTGCGATGGCAATGTCGTGGAGCATGGTTCCCTTGGGCGGGTTGTTGGGGCCGGAGATTCGTTCGCCGTAGATGCCACCATAATCGCAAGGGCCCCGTCCGTTTGTCGTTTTCGATCCCCGTTGGCTGCTGGGGCAAACGAAAACGGGAATGATCGTGGCGGCGGCCTCTTCGTTTTCCAAACTGTCAAAAGGAGTTTTAAGATCCAGCTGATCGTAAACGTTTTTCTGATCCAGAAAGGGAAGCAAGAACGCGCTCCAAGCCAATTGGCGTTTGGATAAATCGCCACCGGAACGCCACTCGATTCCGCCGATCGGAAATTCTTGATGGGCAGCGTGGTAGTTGTGAATTCCCAGTCCAATTTGATGAAGATTGTTGGCACAACTAGAGCGACGTGCAGCCTCACGAACCATTTGGACTGCAGGTAGCAGCATCCCAATCAACACGCTGATGATCGCGATCACGACCAATAGCTCAATCAGGGTGAACGCGTAGCGGTGGATCGAGTCCGGGCGGAGCCTTAAATCGGCGCGCAGTTTTCTCGTGATTTTATAACGGAACATAACGTTCGAATCTTTCGATGTGTTTGTCCCTCGCAAAACACAATCGGATAATTCGAAATGGCAGGTATTCTGACTTCTGGCAAATTCACCCTGCCTTCTCGTTGTTTGAAAGCTTCGAAAATCGAAACTTGGACATTCAACAATGGCTACAGATTAGGGCGATTTTGCGCCAGTTACAGCGGCGGGGCCGTCCCAGAGTTACACTGGATTCCCTTTAATCACTTGCAAGATGAGCGAGTGATCACCAAATCGAGGAGACGACACTGTAACACAAACTCTGAATTATTCAGCGTCTGGGCAAAAAGTAAGACAAAAAACGTTTTGACTTTCTCTTGCCGGTCTCCAGCCTCGCTCAATTCAGTCAGATCTTGCTGAGCTATTGAGTTGGTTTTTGATAGATGCCAACCACGCTCAGGCCCTTAAGACCCAATGGCTTGATTTTCAAAAAGTTATCAACGAAAGCGATTCCAGGAATCATGACGTTTGCAATTTTGATTTTCCACGGCGAGAAAGTTTTGGAGAAATTGGATTTCTTCTTTTTCTTTAATGGGTAGATCAGCGAGCCGAATAGATTGAAGTACTTTTGCTCCAACGTTTCGAATCCAGCTGCTGACATGACTGTTCCCAAGTCCTCCGTCAAGTATCGCCGGTAGTGACCAGAGCATTCGTCAACAGATGAGAACAGTTTCGGCTGAGCAGGGACTTTGATGATCGCTATGCCGCCTGGTTTGAGGATCCGATGGATTTGCTCGGCAAATTTTGAATCGTCTTCAAAGTGCTCAATGACGTCCAGCGCTAAAGCGCAATCTGTTTCGCCTGCCGGCAGTTCATTCCAAACGGCCCGCAAGTCGATCTTGCGAAAATTGACTCGTTCATCGGGATAGGCTTTGTTGAGACGATCAAGAAGGATCTCGTTGAAATCAATTCCTAACACTGATTTTACGTTTGGATTGTTGATGTAGTTCTTGATAATCAACCCAGCGCCGACACCCAGTTCGACAATGTCACCGTGCAGGTGCTTTTTAAAACTTGAGCAAATCCACGAATAATAATTTGGCAACAACGCCATGTTATCTTGGGCCTCGTGGTGCGTGGTGTTGTTATGATCTCGAGATTCACTGATCGAAGAGGCCGAAGTTTCTGTTTCGCCAGAAACTTCCGGAACAAAAACCTGTTGGTTGGAGTTTTGGCCGGGAAGCATTGGAGTTTGGAAATTGGTATTGCTCATGCTGTCGCTGTCTCAGAATCTAAGTGTTGTGTGTGCAAGTCGGCGTTGGCTTCTTCGTTTTATCGGCGTAGAAGAATCGGGCTCATGAAACATAGGACGAGATAGTGACTCGTAACTAACAATGCAGTCCTGACATTTGCGATGATGAATCAACTGTAAACCCCTCGTTGAAGAATTATTAAAATTGGTACAAGCCGTCTAACCGCACTTTGTTTGCTAAATGAAACGTCTGGTTAACACTAAAACTCAACGCAAATTGGACTTCATTTAACTGGAGGTTAGATTTTCGCAACATCGAAAAGCGTTGCTCCCTCGAAATACCCATGTCGATAAACTCATATGCGAGTTGTGAGTTTGAATCGCGAAATGAGTTTTCAAAATCCAAATTGAGACAGAACCATGATTGCAAATTACGACTTGTTGCCATTGTCGTTTAAAGCAGTCTTGCTGGTTTTTGCAGTGGTTTTGGCTTGGCTGCTCAAGACGAAGTTTCCAAGATTCCTTCCCAAGCTCATTGATTCGTTGGGAAAAATATCCCGGCGTCCAGTTTTGTGTTTTCTGTTGATCTTTGGTCTGACAGTCGCGCTAAATTTCTTATGCACCTGTGCCCGGTATCCGCACCCGCGTGTTCACGATGAGTTTTCGTATCTGTTGGGCGCTGATACTTACGTAAATGGAAGGCTGACTAATCCAACGCATCCGCATTGGAAACATTTTGAGACCTATCATGTGATTTCTCAGCCCAGTTACATGTCGAAATATCCACCTGCCAATGCAGCATCATTGGCTGTTGGGCAGGTTTTGACAGGCCATCCAATCGTTGGCTCCTGGTTGACGATGGGATTGGCGTTGGCAGGTTTGAACTGGATGTTGTGTGGTTGGATGTCGCGCAAATGGGCTTTGATAGGAACATTGTTGTTGTCGCTCAACGTCGCCATGATCATGGCTTGGGGGCAGACCTATTGGGGCGGAAGCGTTCAGATGTTCGGTGGTACGCTTTTGTTTGGGGCTATCCGGCGAATCGTTGATCCTGCAAAAAGATCCAAACCAATTTGGGTGTATTCGATTGTGTTTGGTCTCGGGGCAAGCATTCTCGCGTTCAGCCGACCGTTCGAGGGACTGCTCAGTTGCGTTGCCGCTGGGGTCGTTCTTTTCGTGTGGTTGTTCAAAACCAATCAACTCAGTTTTAGCAAAAAGTTTCTTCAGGCCTTCGTGCCAGCAGGGGTTGTCGGTGCAATCGCAATCGCTGTTTTGCTTGCGAACAACGTTGCTGTTACTGGAAAGCTGTCCAAGATGCCGTACTCGGTTCATTCTGATCAGTACGAGTCGACTTCGTTGTTGATCTGGAGTGCGCTGCCTGAGCTTCCAACTTATAACCTCTCTCGCATGGAAGCGTTTTATGCTGACTGGGTTCGAAACCGCCAGTTGGAATCGCAGACTCCGAGCGGTTATTTACGCTTACTCGCTGAAAAAGCATATTTTCTTTGGGAGTATTTTCCTTTCATTGGCGGTATTTGTTTGATTCCGATTTTTGTTCTCTTCAAGACAAATCGCTGGTTGAAGTTTGCACTGCTGGCGATCGGTGGCGTGCTATTGATCGAGTTTCAGTTAGTTCACAGCAAAACGTATCCGCATTACATCGCACCGATTGCGTGTTTGTTCTACTTTGTCCTGTTCCAAGGCATGCGTAGCTGGGAAGTCGCCGCCAAACGAAAGAAGTCGCAAGGCATCATCTTGCCAACAGTGCTCTGTTATTCGCTGTTGCTGTTGGTCACGACTGTCGGCTTGGGTATGGCGTTTTCAGGTTCATCGCGGTACGAAGCGATCGAGGCGAAACTTATCGAGCAGCCGGGCGATCATCTTGTTTTCGTGCGATATCCCGAAGGCCATAACTTTCACGTAGAAATGGTGTTCAATGAAGCCGACATTGATTCTGCACGAGTCGTGTGGGCCAATGAGCTTTCACCAGATTCTAACCTCAGTTTGGCCCAGCACTTTCCTGAGCGGAAAGTCTGGATCTGGGACCTCGGTGACTGGGAGAATCCATTGTTGGTCGATCGTTTGGAATTCAATCGGACGAACCTGTTCAGCAACAGCGGCGTCAGGCCAGCGTCCGCCAGAATTGAAACCAAATAGACCTGCCCTCGGCACATCCCGACACGTTTTTGTTTTCGGCAAAATCCGATCACGCGTTATAAAGTGAATATTCGGATTCCTCTTTGCTTCTACCGAGTCAATGCGCGGTCAAAAGAAAATATGCTGTTTTCCCACATCAACTCAGTCCGACAAACCAAGAAAGCAAATGCTCTGTCTCAAGTTCTGATGAGACGAATCCCATAAGGATCCCCGATGCTCGATCAAACGAATTCCACCAACCAGCCCTTCTCCACTGACGGGATTGTTGTTTCAGGGATTCAGCCGATCCGCCGTGCAGACGCGATGGAAGCGACGCTCGATGACGCATCCGCGATCATTCAAGAGGCAAACAAAGAACCGACTGGCAAACCTGTTTGCCAAGCTTTCTCGTTGATCATTCCCGTCTACAACGAAGAAGACGCAATTGATCAGACGATCCAAGAACTCAAGAAAACATTCGCTGACCTGAACACACCGTTCGAGATCCTTGTGGTCAACGATGGTTCGTCTGACGGAACCGCGGAGAAATTGGAAAAGTGGAAAAACGACGTTTCGATCATCCATCATGAATCCAATACAGGCTATGGAGCCTCGTTAAAAACAGGCATTCGCCACGCGCAGTACGACTGGATCGTGATCACTGATGCCGATGGTAGCTACCCGAATCATCGGATCCCTGAACTCGTTCAGATGGCAAACCGATTCGATATGGTTGTGGGTGCTCGCACAGGCGCCAATGTGACTTATTCCAAAATCCGCAGCATCCCGAAATGGTTTTTGATTCGATTTGCAAAATGGTTGTCTGGGCGTGACATTCCTGACCTCAACAGTGGCCTCCGCGTATTTCGAAAAAATATCGCGATGCGTTTCATCAAACTCTATCCCAATGGATTTAGTTTTACGACGACGATCACGATGGCAATGCTAACCAATCGCTATCGAGTTCATTACGAGCCAGTGGATTACCACGCTCGAATTGGAAACAGTAAGATCCAACCAATTCGCGACACCTTACGGTTTACACAGTTGATTTTGCGCATGGGGATGTACTTCGCTCCCTTGCGTGTGATCTTGCCTGTCGCTGGACTGTTCTTCGCCGGGTTCATGGGCTCGCTGTGCCAAGATATTTTCGTGCGTAAAGACCTAACCGAAGCGACGTTGATTTTGCTAGTGTCTGGAACTCAGTTGGGCGTGTTCGCTCTGCTGGCGGACATGATTGACAAGCGTAGTGCTTGACAAAAGCAGCTTGATTCAAAGTGCTTCACTATTAGTTTCAACAAAACGTCAATCCAGTATTGGTTTGGCCTCGGAGTCGTTCATTGAACAAGGCAATTTCCAACAACGCATCCAATCATGCCGTCAAAGACCGTGAACTGTTCAATCGTATCGCCGACAAGTACTGCAAAAAGGATTTGGCGGGTTCCTCCCAGGTGGCGCGAAAGCATCGTTTGATTGAAACGATTTCAGTGGTTTCCAATGGAACGGCCAATACGATTCTCGAAGTTGGATGCGGCGCAGGTTTCTCCGCTGACTATCTCAAAGGAAAGTACGATCGTTTTATCGGCGTCGATTATGCGGACCAACTGATCGAATATGCGAAGGCACACCACTCTGCCGACGATGTTGAATTCCACGCCAGCGACATTCGCGATTTCGTTCCATCACAACCTTGCGATATCGTCGTGATGATCGGTGTCCTTCACCACTTTGATAATATCCCTGAGGTCATGGACTTGATCGTGCCCATGGTCAAGCCAGGTGGTTGGTTGATTGCCAATGAGCCACAACCGGGAAACCCAATGGTGCAGTTGGCACGTGGAATCCGCAAGTCGGTTGACTCTGGCTACAGTTCCGATCAAGTCACACTGAGCGGGAGTGATCTAACGACACTGTATAAGGATGCAGGACTGGAAGAGATAAAGATTGTACCTCAAGGTTTGCTGTCGACGCCGCTGGCCGAAGTCGTATTGCCTCCGCAGTTTTTGACCAAGCCGCTCGCTCACGCAGCTTGTGGGTTTGATCGAATTGCACACAACCCTGTCACAAACGGGTTGATGAAATTTCTGAGTTGGAACTTGGTTGCAGCTGGACGTAGGCCTTGAAATCCATAGTTAGCAAAAACGAATTTGCAAACAGGCAGTCTGTCGGTTCGCGCGTGCTAAACAGTGGTGAGATTTCTAGCTCTCGTGAAGTTACCGCTCCCAATCTCCTTTCTCGGCTTGGTTCGGTTTTCAGGTTTGGAAAACTGAGCATTCTTAGTTTTGCACTCAATCTCGGGCTGACCGTTGGGTTGCATGAGTGGCTGCAATTTACAACAACGATCGCGTTTGCGATTTCGATTGTGATCGTCTACCTCTTTAATTTTGTCGGAATGCGTTTATACGTTTTTCCGCAAAGGGCCGAATCTGGTCCCAGTGTCGTCAAGCAGGCGACCGCCTTCCTTATTACATCCGCAGCGTTTCGCGTTCTTGACTACGGAGCGTTTCTCTTATTCAACGTTGTGTTTGGGCTCTATTATGTCGTTGCGATCGTGATCGTTTCTGGCATCTCGTTTGTGCTGAAATTTTTCTTTTACCGCCGATGGGTTTTCGCCGGCAAGAAAAATTGATTTTTAAGATCAGAAGTTAGTGCTTCGTCGGCCAACGGACATTCGGGCTTTCTCGTTGAACCCATGTTGAACGTTTGCCGGTCAGGATCTAAGTCCGCTCGTTTTTCGTTTTTCGTTTCCAGTCCAGCCCGACGTCTGACCGTATTGGGCACTTCTGGCTGGGGTTTGAAAACTGCTTGGTGGACGGCCCAAGAAATTGAAACTCATTTCGTGCTTTTCAACAAAACTATCAAGCGACCAATAGCACGATTTTCACTCAGGTGGCTGCTCGGATCGCCACATCCGTTTCTTGTTTTACTCATAGGAATAACGAATCAAAACCATAAGCAACACAAGCGGTTTACACTGCTTGTGAAGAAGATAAACTTATGGCCGAAGTGACGGGAATTCGTTATCGAAAATCCTTTTACGGTTCGAATCCAAAACAACGATCCAATTGGAGTGAAAATGTCAGACATCAGTAAGTGCCCGGTCATGGGGCCGGCGGCGCATCGCAATACAGCCCAGGGCGGACTTTCCAATCGAGACTGGTGGCCGAATCAGTTGAACCTTCAGATGCTGCATCAAAATTCACCGATGTGTAGTCCGATGGGCGATGATTTTGACTATGCCGAAGAGTTCAAAACACTTGACCTCGAAGCGTTGAAGAGTGACCTCTTCGCATTGATGACGGATTCACAAGAGTGGTGGCCGGCTGACTACGGTCACTATGGTCCGTTTTTCATTCGAATGGCATGGCACAGCGCGGGGACCTATCGGGTTACCGATGGACGTGGTGGTGCGAGCTCTGGAACGCTTCGTTTTGCGCCGCTTAACAGTTGGCCCGATAATGCGAACCTCGACAAAGCCCGCCGTTTGCTTTGGCCGATCAAGCAAAAATATGGCCGGAAACTATCGTGGGCCGACCTGATGGTTTTCACTGGAAACTGTGCCCTTGAATCGATGGGATTCGAAACGTTTGGTTTCGCCGGTGGTCGTGAAGACGTTTGGGAACCAGAAGGCGATGTGTCTTGGGGCCCAGAAACGGAATGGCTTGGCGACGAGCGTTACACTGGCGACCGCGAACTTGCCAACCCGCTTGGTGCCGTTCAGATGGGTTTGATTTATGTAAATCCTGAAGGCCCTAATGGAAACGCAGACCCAATTTCTGCTGCACACGATATTCGCGAAACGTTTGGTCGTATGGCGATGAACGATGAAGAAACCGTTGCGTTGATCGCCGGTGGACACACGTTTGGAAAAGCCCACGGTGCGGCTGACCCAGACAAGTACGTTGGCCCCGAACCGGAAGGCGCGACTCTCGCCGATCAGGGACTTGGCTGGATCAACAGTTTTGGAAGTGGCAATGCTGGCGACACCATCACTAGTGGACTTGAAGGTGCGTGGACGACGGAACCTGCAAAGTGGGACAACAACTACTTTGACAATATGTTCAACTATGAGTGGGAGAAAACCACCAGCCCAGCTGGCGCGACCCAATGGACGCCAAAAGACAGTGGCGGCGGAGTTGCGACGGCTCCGGATGCTCACGACTCTGCGAAGAAACATCCAGTGATGATGTTCACGACAGACCTCGCACTGAAGGAGGATCCAGCTTATGCTCCGATTTCAAAACGATTTCACGAGAACCCAGATCAGTTCGCCGAAGCGTTCGCAAAAGCCTGGTACAAGTTGACTCATCGAGACATGGGGCCTGTTTCTCGGTGCCTTGGTTCGATGGTTCCAGAACCACAGATTTGGCAAGACCCTGTTCCTGCAGTTGATCATGACTTGATCGGTGATGCGGAGATCGCTGAACTAAAGGCGACACTTCTTGCGTCTGGACTTTCAATTTCTCAGCTGGCCACAACCGCTTGGGCATCGGCCTCAACGTATCGCGGCACGGACAAGCGTGGCGGTGCCAATGGCGCGAGAATTCGACTTGCTCCACAGAAAGACTGGGCTGTCAACAATCCAGAAGAGTTAGCAAAAGTGATTCCTGTTCTCGAGAAAGTTCAATCGGATTTCAATGCGAGTGGCAAAAGAGTTTCGCTTGCTGACGTGATTGTTCTTGGCGGATGTGCCGCCGTCGAAGCCGCCGCCAAAGCAGCCGGCCACGATGTCACGGTTCCCTTCAGCCCAGGCCGAACGGATGCGACAGCAGAAATGACGGAAGTCGAATCGTTCGATTACCTTGAGCCAACGGCGGACGGTTTCCGAAATTACATGTTGCCAGAGCACACACGACCAGCAGAAGAATTGCTTGTCGACCGTGCACACCTGCTGACACTGACCGCTCCAGAGATGACGGTTCTCGTCGGTGGCTTGCGAGCACTCAACGTAACCAACGCGAATCTCGGTGTTTTCACTGACAAGCCAGAAACGTTGACGAACGATTTTTTCATGAATTTGCTCGACAACAATTTGAAGTGGAAGCAATCCGAAAAGTGTAGCCACTTCTACGAGGGAACCGCTTATTCCGGTGGCGAAGTGAAGTGGATGGGTAGCGCCGTCGATGTGGTGTTTGGTTCCAATTCTCAGCTGCGAGCGATTGCAGAGGCATACGCTTGTGCCGATTCTGGTGCAGTGTTCGTTGCTGACTTTGTCGCTGCTTGGAACAAAGTAATGAACCTCGATCGTTTTGATCTAGCGTAATTCAAAACGTCAATTCTGATGATTCAAAGGCCCGGCAATTCAATATTGCTGGGCCTTTTGTATTTCGTATGAGCGAAATGAGCAATTTTGTCCAATCGTTCGATTACCCATTCTCTTAAACTTCTGCCGTAAGTTACTTTTTTCAACGCTGAGAAACAATGAATAATACTACCGAAATTCTTCGCCTAATAATGCTGGCCCTGCTTTTGTTTGTTGCAGGGAACTTGGTCGCGGCAGATCAAGTCGTTGCCCAGCAGACCATTCCTGATACGCCAGCGGCAAAGCGGTTTGAACAGGTTTTAGCAATCCTGAACGAGGGCGACGAGGAAATTCGGATTCGGCTCATTCGAGAGAATTTTGATGATTCAGATAACGATGTTGATCAGATATGCAGCGTTGCAAAACGATTACAGGCTCAGTTCGGCGGCGTGACGTTTCAGCAGGAAACGATTAACAAAAAGGCCGCATATGGCGGAGTTTGTTTGACCGAAAAAGGTATGATGATTGTTGCCAGTGTTGAGATTGGAGGTGACAGTAATCTGATCACTGATGTCACGATCAGGCCTAATGAACCAGAAGAAGAATTAAAGGCGTTTGGGGATTTCATTCCGATTTTGACAGATGGAAAATCGGCTCGTCAGGCTCGCGGGATTTGGCACGCCGAAGGTTATGGCTACGTCTTGGAGGTCACAGGTGACGAACTCAATGTCTACAGCTATTCGGGAAACTTTGGGTGGCAGATCGAGTTTTATGAGAATTTATTGTTTAGACCAGCGACGGACAAAGCAAAAGCACAGGCGACCCTGCATCCGCTTGAGCCAGGGTATACGCTGACAAAACTTGACGCGCTTCCAGATGCCTGTAAAAAAACGAAGTGGAGTTCTACCGAGTTGTTCGATGCGTTTGCAGACGTCATGACGACTCACTATCCATTCTTCAAAGTACGCAACGTTGATTGGCAGGCTAGACTCAAGGAGCAGAGGCCAAAGGTTAAAGATGGAATGTCGGAGAGTGAATTGTTCGACGCAATGGCGGCAATGCTCAAGGACTTGAATGATGGCCATGTTTCATTGATTGCGGAAATTGATGGCAAAAATCGCAAAGCCGATATCGGCAGCACGGGAACTGTGCAGAAGTTGAAAATAGCATTTAAAGATCAGGATCAAATCAAATCCTTTGGCATTTTCTATTCGACATTCGCCGATGGGTTTAAATCAAAAATCGAAACAGATGTCTTGAAAGGCAAGAGCAACTCTGAGTGCAATGAGCAACTTATTTGGGGGCGTGTCGACGAAAAAGTTGGCTATATCTGTATCGCATCTATGTATGGATATGGCGCGGGAGGGATTACACAGCAGGTCGAGGCATTGCACGCTGGTATGAACAAAATTCTTACCGAGCTCGCAGATACAGAAGCCCTGATCATCGACATTTCCATGAACTCAGGGGGCACTGATTCGATTAGTGTTGAGCTTGCCTCACATTTTGCAGACAAACGTCGGCTTGGTTTTTCCAAATGGCCGGCGGCCGTCAAAGCGTATCGCAATGACCGCTATGTAGTGCCATTTTCAAAAACTAGTAAAGGCGGCGTGACTTACACGAAACCAGTTTACGTTTTGCAAAATGATTTCAGCGCCAGTGCAGCTGAGATTTTTACGATGTGCATGAGGTCTTTTCCACATGTAACGACCGTCGGGCAACCAACTAGCGGAGCGTTGTCTGATATCTTGAATAAGCAACTGCCTAATGGATGGGAGCTTGGGATTTCCAACGAAGTCTATGTAGACCACAAAGGCGTCTGCTACGAAGGGCCCGGTGTGCCGCCAGAGGTCGAAATGGAAGTCTTCGGAAACGACATCATGAAACACGATCACGCAGCATTGTTGAAAAAGATCGTGATGATGGCGCTCAATAAGGACGGTAAATGATAGCTTGAATGATCGATATTCGAGTTCAATGCATTTTTGAAACATCTTGGCACCAGGTAGGTAAGGTTTGTAGTCCTACCTGTGCCAAAGTATCAAAATGCATAAGTCTCAATCGATCCTCAGAATGTTCCCTCAGCTTGGCGGAATGGAGCACCTTTCTGCCAGCCTTTCTTTCAAGCGGTTTCCGGTTCACTTTCACGACACATTCGTAGTTCAACTGATTCGGTCGGGAGCTGACTGGTGTTCGACAAACGATATCGTAGCGCAAACGGGGGAAGTATTCGTTCACTTTCCTTTTGCAAGCCATGACGGTGGAACGTTGGAAGATCGTCGGCTTGAGTATGAGGCGATCTATCCATCGATGAAGCTTGTCGCTGAATTGACGGGGCTCGATCCGTCGCAAATTCCAACTGGCAAGTCGTGGGCAACGAACTCAAAATGCGTTGTCCGGTCCGTCAGTAAATTGTTTGGTTTGCTGAGTTCAAACGCGGATGAGCAAAAGTTGGTTGCAGCAGGCAAGCAAGCGTTTTTCAAAATCCTTGAAAGCGGCGCTGAGTCCGCTGGTCACCCGACAAGTAAATGCCTCGATCAGAAACTAATCCTTGCGCGGAACTACCTGACCGAAAACGCCGCACACGACGTTAGCATCGAAGAGCTGAGCAAGCAGTGTTGCGTAAGTAAGTTCCATCTCATTCGAGCGTTCAAGAAACGATTTGGGATCACGCCGCGACAATTTTTGATCAGCCATCGCGTGACTATCGCGAAACAACTAATGATTTCTGGCATTCCACTAACTCAGGCGGCGTTTGCCGCTGGGTTCAATGACCAAAGTCACCTGACACGGTGCTTCAAAAAGCTCACGACCTGTAGTCCCGGTCAATTTCGCTCTGCTGCGTTCAGTCGAAGCCTATGAAAACAGGAATCGAGTCGTTCAGGTCACCTGTGCGTTCGCCATTTCACATTGGATGCGCCGTAAGCGCCATAAGCGCCGAACGTGCGTGCGGTTATTAACTGGCGGCGGCGTACGGCTTGAGTAACTATACTGGATGCTTGCCAAAAACAGCTCCAATCATTTCCAGTATTTAAGCTCATGAATCGAATTGCATCTTTGATCGTCGTTGCCACGATTATTTCTCTCTTTCCTTCGCAGACCTTCGCACAGAAGGACGTCGCAAAGAAAAAATCAGCCGACGAGTTAACGCTCAAAGAGCTGTTTCCTCAGAAAAGCTTGTTCGGCCCATCCGCGCGGAGCACCGCATTTTCGGATGATGGTAGGTATGCTGCTTACCTCTATCGAGACTATCTCAATCGCCGACATGGAAGTGATCTTTGGATATACGATTTCAAAACGAGCAAGGCTACGCAGTTGACCAACATCGACATGATGTCAAAATTTCAACGCTCAGCGCGGTTGGTGATCGCAGACCGGTTGAAGAAACACAAGAAAACGGACGAACCAAAAGACGACAAAAAGAAAGCAGCTAAAAAAACGAAGAGCGCTTCAAAAAAATCGGATACAAAAAACGACGCTAAAAAGAAGGACACAAAGAAATCAAAAGAACAGCTCGAACGTGAGCGGAAGATCTACATGACCGTGTCCGATAAAGACGCGGACGACGAGTACGCTCCCGTTTACTCAGGCATCTCGTCGTTTAAATGGCATCCGGAAAACAACTCGTTACTCGTTAACTCAGAGGGCGATATCTATCTAGTCGAAGACGTTTCGAAGCCGGAGATGGTTCGATTGACCAAAACTGCTGATCGTGAGTCGCAAGTCGACTTTCTCCCGGACGGTTCAGGGTACACCTACGGCTCAAGTGACACCGTTTTGCAAGTTAAATTCGGTAGCCATTTGATCGAGCAGTTGAATCCACGATTAGGGTCAGGCGAAAGCCTCAGCGACTATCAAATCAGCCATGACGGCAAACGGATGGTCGTCGTCAGTCGTTCAGGCGGTCGGCCAAGTGGTGCCCGCGAGGTGGATATCATTCGGTATCGCGATCGTTTTGCTAAATCTTCGAAAGTTCCCCGCACCGTTTCCGATGACGAAACAAAACCGACAACGGTAAAGGTTTATCTTTACGACCTTGAGGCTTCCGATACTGAAGATGCACCACTGGTTCAAGTGTTTGAAGAAACCATCGACGAACCGCGAGACGTGTTGAGCGACCCGAAATGGTCCTTGGACAATCAGCACCTAACGTTCTGTTTCTTTGATCAGAAAAATTCGGATGTTCAAATCCGATTGGTCTCATGGCCAACCGAGGATGAAATGGCCAAGGCAATGAATAAAGCCAAAACCGCAAGAGCAACCAAAGAAGCGAAGGCTGCGACTGAAGCGAAAAAGAAAGACGACGAGAACGGAACACCTGGCCGAAGCGGTCCTCGTGGTGGACGAACGGCGCCTCCTGAGTTGGTGATGCACGATTCAAAAGTCGTCTATCAGTTCAAGCACTACGGTGGACCCAACACGCCGCGGATGGTTTCGCCGGACTTTGTTGGCCAAACCAACCACATCGTTTTCGTTAGCGAGCAAAGCGGTTTTCGCCATGTCCACGTGCTTGATCCGCTATACGAAAATCTTCGTCAATTGACCAACGGCCGATTTGAAGTTTACCCCATTCGTTTCTCAAAAGATCACAAAACGATGTTTGTAACCACAACCAAAGAGTCCGCTGCGAGGCAGATGGTCTACTCGTTGGACCTTGAGTCAGGTGATTTGGAACGGATCAATAAACAAGATGGAAACTTCTCCACCGTCGCTGTAAGCAACGATGGAAAACACATGCTTGCCAATTATGTGACTTACGGGAAACTGACAGAATTGGTTGCTCAGTCGGGAGCGAGCAAAGTCAAAACCGTCACCGATTCTCATCCTGAAAAAGCCAAGCAGCTAACCAAGATCAAGCCAGAGTTTTTCGAGTACGAAAACCGTCATGGTCATTCGATCTCTGGCATGATGTTCAAACCCAAAGGCTGGAAGAAATCGAAGAAGCATCCTTTGTTGATCTACGTTTACGGTGGCCCACTCGGTACGCGGCACAGTGTTAACGACGGTAGCTACAGTTCAGACGGATATTTCTTCCAGATGTACATGGCTCAGAATCATGGATACGTCACTGTCGTCGTCGATCCCCGAGGCCAGTCGGGCTACGGTGGCTTGTTCGAAAAATCAAACTACGAGCAAGTTGGAAAACCACAGGTTGAGGACTTGGTCGACGGTGTCAAACACATGACCGAAAACTACAACACCGACGACAAACGTGTCGGGATTTATGGTTGGAGTTTTGGTGGATTTCAAACTCAGATGTGTTTGTATACAGAGCCTGAGGTTTTCCAAGTCGGGATGGCAGGTGCCGGACCAACACAATGGGAGAACTACAACTCTTGGTACACGACCGGAACGATCGGGCCGTCACGAACTGGAAAACCTGATCAAGAAAAATACTCACTGATTCCGCTTGCCAAGAATTTAAAAGGCCAGATGTTGTTGGTACACGGAATGGAAGACACCAACGTTTTGTTTCAAGACACTGTGGCAGTATATCGAGCACTTTTGAAAGCTGGTAAAGAAACAAACGTCGAGCTTTTCCTTGATCCGACTGGCGGCCATGGCCTTGGCGGCGACGTCAAACGTATTGGGCGAATGCGGAAGTATGAAGAGTTCTTGCTCCGTACGATCGGAACAGGAACACCGAAGTAACTCGGTGATGCCGTAGAGAAATTTGAATTCAATGGATTGTTGCCGCGTCGCCTGGGATGGTGGCGCGGCAATTCATGTTAAAGGAATATAAACGATGGCATTCGAGCTGCACCCTGATCTAAAACGCGATGGGATATTGCTGGGCAATTTTGAGCTGTGCCAGGTGCTCCTCATTAATGACAGTGCGTACCCTTGGTTCGTGCTGGTGCCAAAGCGAGAAAATATTCGCGACGCAATTGACCTGTCGGTTAGCGACTACGAAATTCTGACAGCTGAGTCGCGAATTTTCAGTATCGCAATCAAGAAAATTTTCGCCAGTGAAAAACTCAATGTCGCTGCGTTGGGAAATGTGACTCCACAGTTGCACATCCATCACGTTGTCAGGTTCGCGAGTGATCCGGCTTGGCCGGGGCCGATTTGGGGCAAGCAGCCGTTGACGCCGTATCGCGATGATGAAGTGGCAGCGATTCGCCAAAAGATTGAGCAAGAAAAGATTTCAGGGTTTGAGTCAGTTTAGAACTCATCCACCGGAGTGTTTTCTTACTTGTCGTCGTCAAGCATCTCGTAGAACTCGCCATCGGGGTCGAACTCGAATAGCTTCGGAAGTTTTTCGACTCCGTAGGGAGTTAACTTCACACTCGGGTTGGCTTTTACAAATGCTGCGCCAGCCAGTTCTGTGATACGAGTTTTTTTAACGCTGACGTGCCTAAGCGATTTGAATGTCGCGAGCACTTTCAAAGCGTCGTCGGTCACTTTTGTTCGGTCTAGGTACAACGTGAAAAGGTTGTCCAGTTCAGCAAGATGTTTCAAGCCATCGTTGGTGATCTTGGTACCGTCGAGGAACAGCGTTCTTAGGTCTGACAGTTTAGCAATCTCTTTCAAACCCTCGTCTGTGATCGCTGTGTCAATAAGAATCAAACATTGAATCTTTTTCAGTTTTGAAATGTGTTTCAGCCCTTCGTCACCGACCTTGGTTTTTTCGATGTAAAGTGAATCAAGGTTGGCAAGGTTTGAAATAGCCTTCATTCCCTCGTCTGTGATTCGCGTTCCAGTAAGCGACAATTTCGTCAAGTCGGAGAGTGTGGCGAGCTTCGCAATACCGACGCCTGAGATGTCGGTGTTGTTAACAAACAGAGTCTTGAGCTGTCTGAAACTTGCTATCGTCGAAAGAGATTCATCCGTGATTTTGGATTCGCCAAGGAAGAGCTGTTCCAGCTTGGAGAGGGCTTTGATTTGCCGAATTCCGTTGTCATTGATCGGTTGGCGATTCAAGTTTAATTCAACAATTGCAGTCATGGTTTTCAAGTGCACCATATCATCGTTTGTAAATCTTGAAATCGCTGCGTTGATGTCGACAACCCTGCCGTCGTCTCCCAGGCGAACGAAAGCTCCAGTTTCACGGATCTTTTCAATCGCCTCGAGCGAATCCTTTTGAGCTTTGCACTGTGATGATGTGCAAAGAAAAAATAACGTTGCGACTGCGGTAAACGCCAGATGTTTAAGTTTATCTGCGTGAAGATATTGATTGTGAGTCATGACGGTTCCTGAATTTTGATCAGTGTCAGTCTAGTCGTTTTTGTGATTCAATCAAAATTTGATTGCTTGACGAGATTGAAAAGCAATTTCTCGGGTTGGCCTTGAGGGGCCTAACTTCAGATCTAGCGTTTGTTTTCGCTTCGTCGAATTGCACACGGATTTGCGGTGCAAGGATCTTTGACAAGATTTACTACGGCAGGTGACTGCAGTGTTTGAGCTATTCGGCTTCTATTCGGTCTCTGCCTGGGCGACAGAAACTCTTGGTCCAAAGAAGAAAAACAGTCCGGGGCGAATTAGGAATTCGCACATCGTTGAGGTGATCAAGCCGCCAACGATGACTGTTGCGACGGGGTAGAGAATTTCTCGACCTGGAAGGTTACCCGAAACAATCAGTGGCAGCAAACCAATTCCCGTTGTTAGCGTCGTCATTAAAACAGGCGTCATGCGTTCGAGACTTCCTTGGAGGATTGAGTCTGAAGTGATCGGTCGCCCAGTCTCCGATTGGGTGCCTTCACCTGACTCTGAGTGCTGGAAATTTTCGTTGTGCAAGTAAGTCGATACCAGCAGCAGTCCGTTTCGCGCTGCGATTCCGCCAAGTGAAATGAATCCAACCATTGCCGAGGTTGTGAAAACCTGCCCTGTAATTTCAAGCGCTAAAATTCCGCCGACAAACGCGATGGGTAACGCGATTAGGATTTGGAAAACGATGTTGAACGACGAGTAGGTCGAGTAGAGCACAACAAAAACGACGGCTAGTGCGACGGCACTAAGAACCAAAATTTGACGTAGTGCTTCCTGTTGGGCTTCGAACTGTCCGCCGTATTGCACGATGTAACCCTCGGGAAGTTCGACTTCGGTTTCGACTTTTCGCTTGATCGCTGCAACGGCAGTGGCCAAATCCGTTCCATCTGTATAGACCTTCACGATCACACGACGGCGGTTCTCGTCTCTGTTGATTGTGTTGGGGCCGTCATATTGATAAATTTTTGCGACCGTCGAAAGCGGAATCGAACCGCCTTCAGGAAGTTCGATTGGAATGCGCCCGAGCTCTTCAAAATTCTCGCGGTAGGAGTCTGGAAATCGAATTACGACATCAAAATATCTCTCGCCCTCAATGACTCGTGAGACTGTTCGACCTTGCATAGCTGTTTCCACCATTTCGAAAACACTGCCGAGGCTGAGTTTGTAGGTCGCCAGTTTGTCGTAGTCGGGTTCGATACGTAGTTGAGGAATTAGCTGTTGCTGTTCCATCTTTGGTGGTTTGATGCCGGGGACGCTGGAGATGGCTCTTTCGATTTCTCTGCCTTTTCGAACAAGCACATCCAGATCATCACCAAATAGTTTGACCGCGATCTCAGCTGTCGAGCCAGAGATCAGGTGGCTAATCAAGTGCCGAATTGGCTGGTCTGCTTCATGCTGGACATTGGGAACGTCTTCGACTGCTTTCTCGATGGCCTTGATGATTTCACTTCGCGAAAGCGTCGTTTCTTCGACCAGCGAGATCGTGTACTCCGTCGTGTTCACGCCCATAACGTGCTCATCGTTTTCGGCTCGGCCGGTTCGGCCAGTAAAGTACTTGATGAAACCGTCTGGGGTTTCGTTGCTGTGAACCAATTTTTTGAGTTCGTTATTCGCCGATCCGCTGATCTCAAGCGATGTTGTCAACGACGTTCCGGGGTTGGAGAACATATTCAACTGCGTTGAGCCTTCGTCGAATTTCGGGATCCATTCTTGGCCCATTCGAACTGCTAGTAGTCCGCTGACTCCAACTGCAACAAGTGTTGAGAGAAACAGCAAAGAGAAACCCATTCGTGTCATGCTCAAACGAATCATCGGCGTGAAGACAACTTTGAGGCCGCGAACGATGAGGCTATCACCTAACTCCGTTTTCGATTTTGTTCGGCCCAATAGAAAGTAGGACAGCACAGGCGTCAGCGTCAGCGAAACGACGGTCGAGGCCAAGATCGAAACGATGTAGGCGATTCCAAGCGGGATGAACATCCGCCCAGAGATACCGCTCAATGCAAATAGCGGAGCGAATACGATGATGACCAACATCGTGCTAATAATGATCGCATTGCGAACCTCAACACTCGCATCAAAAATGACCTTGAGGATGGGCTGAGGGGTTGCCAGTCGCGAGTTTTGTTTCAGTCGGCGAAAAATATTCTCGACGTCAACGATCGCATCGTCGACCAGTTCGCCAAGCGCGATCGCGATCCCACCCAGTGTCATCACGTTGATGGAAAGTTCAAAGTACTGAAACACGAGTGCGGTCATAAAAATCGAAACCGGAATCGCAGTCAGCGTGATGAACGTCGTTCGCAGGTTGAACAAGAACAAGAACAATACGATCACCACAAGGATCGAACCGTCACGAAGTGCGTCAATCACGTTGCCGACACTGTGGTCGATGAATTCTCGCTGTTGATAGGTGACTTCGAGTTTGATGTCGTCAGAGAGTGATGGCCTGAGCTCATCGAGAGCGGCGATGATCTCCTCAGATAGCTTTCGCGTGTCGGCCTTGGGTTGTTTTTGAATGGTGAAGACAACGGCTCGATTTCCGTTGACCGAAGAATCACCCCGTTTGACCTGTGGGTAAGGTTTGATGTCGGCGACGTTTTCCAGCAACACGGCGCGCTTGGTGTCGTCTCGCACGACAATTTTTGACAATTCGTTTTGGTTGTTGACTCTACCGATCCCGCGAACAAGAAACTCACGCGAGTTTCGGTCAACATATCCGCCGTTCACATTGACGTTACTTTTCCTGAGTGCGGCTTCGATGTCTGATAACGATACATCGTATTTGTGGAGTTGATGAGGTTCGATCAAGACATGGTATTGCTTGAGTCCACCGCCCATCGTGATAACTTCGGAAATGCCTTTGATTTGTTGCAGCCGTTTTTTGACGACCCAGTCGGCTTGCTCGCGAAGTTCAAGTGGCCCTGTTGATTCGGACTCACTCCACATGCCGATCAGCATGATCTGTCCAAGCAACGAAGAAAGCGGCCCCAGTCGCGGTTGAACGCTTTCGGGAAGCTGTTGCCTCGCGAGCGCCATTCGCTCGGCAACGATCTGGCGAGAGCGATAAATATCGGTGCCCCAATCGAACTCAACGTTGATCACCGAAAGTCCAACATCAGATTTGCTGCGAACAAACAGGACGCCGCTGGCTCCATTGACTGCCGTCTCAAGGGGAATCGTGACCAACCGTTCGACTTCTTCGGGAGCCATTCCCGGCGACTCTGTGATGATCGTTACGCGCGGCCGAGTCAGATCTGGCAACACGTCGACTGGTAGTTTGGTTACTGCAACCGAGCCCATTACGATCGCGGTCAACGCGATACAGACAATGATCGCACGTCGACGAAGTGCAAATTGAATGACAACGTTTAACATGCGATGACTACGTCAGTGAAGTGTATTCAAAGTGGCGAAACAAAAGCCGGCAACGCCGACACAAACAACGACCGGCAAAGCAAGCATCCGGAAAATAAATAGCCGGAAAGCCAAACAGCCGACAGAGCGATCAATCGTGGCTGTGACCAGCATGAGGATCGGCTCCGCCATCCGCAGCCAATTTGAGTGTCTGGTTTAATTTATACGCTTGATCGAGTGCGTATTCCTCGTAGGTGTCCAGCGCAATCGAAGGCGTAAGGACTGCGAACTGCTGGTCAGTGTGACGAACTTCGACAGATATTTTCTTAAACTCGTGAATCGTTCCGTCAGGCCCTTCATGGGTGTGGCCAATTTTCAGAAATACAAACGTCTCTGCGCCTTCGCGAACAAGAGCCGTCAGGGGGATGACGACTTGCTCTTTCCAGGTCTCGATCGGAAACTCGAGATGCGCGCGTTGGCCGGGTTTGAATCGCCAATTGACGTAGGTACGGTTTTGCTTGTCCGTTGTTCGGCTGAGAATTTCGTTACCCAGTTCCACGAAAAACGGATAAGTCTGCGAATTGGTATCAACGTGGTTGTCGATTTGAAACAAACTCAAACCCTCTCGAACGTCCTGACGTTGTAAGTGATCCTCGCCGAATCTTGCGGTGAATTTATCGCCTGATTCTTTCGACATCGCAATTTTTTCGATGTCAATTTCGTAAGCGTAACCCTTGATCAACAAACTGCTGTGATGAGTAAGCTCGCACAACGGTTGCCCGAGTTCAAGCGTCGATCCTTCGAATGCAGCAATTGATTCGACGGTGAAATACTGTTCGTCCTTTAATTCGCCAGAAGTTGATTCGCTACTCAGTGTTTCGCCAACTAGTGATTCATCAAACGACGCTTGTCCGATTGAAACAGAGTTGATGGAGTCAGGGAACGCTGCATTGACGTTGGAACGAACGGTTTGGTCGTTGTCCGTACTTGATTCTGGTTCAAGCGATGGAGCGTAGACGATTAAGGAACGCGAAAGTTGTTTAGTCTCAATCAGGTTGGCGACTGTTGATTCATCCATGCCACGCATTTTTAGTTCTTGTTTTAGCGCGTCGCGTTTGTTGACGAGTTTTTTTATCTCAAAATCAATTCCGATCAAACGCTTTCTCGCTACGACTCCTTGGTCGAATAGGCCGGTCAGCCGATCAAGCTCTTTCCGATTGATCTCGATTTCCGAAAGAACGCTGAGCAATTGAGCTTGAGACGATGCAAGTGATTGGTCGGTCAGTTGTAGCTCGAAAAGTTTCTCGTTGGGACGAACGGCCTGCCCCTCAGCAATGAACACCTTGCTGATTCGGCCTGCTGTTGGCGTAGCGACACTGCGCCTTGATTGCGGAATCCGCTCAACGACTTCGGCAGGGATTCGGATTCGATTTGAGTAATCACGAACCTCAAATTTTCCAAACTTGAGCTTCATGTTCTTCATGGCGATTTCGTTGACCTCGACGATCGACGTATCACCATGCCCGTCAGGTTCGAGAGGTTCGTCATCGACAGGCAGCTGCGCGATTGGCGGAACAATGATCGGGCGCAATACGAATCCTGCAATTCCACCGACGCTCAAAAGCACGGTGCAAAGCAATAAAGTTGGCCAGATTTTTCTGAGGTCTGGTCGCATTGATTCGCTTGAATGAAAGATTGTGAAGTGTCGATTTTGCGTGACTTAGAAATTGGACGCCAAGCAAATTCAATGTTACAAGTTTGCTAACCCGCAGGCGGTCGCTTAACGCACCTTCGAATTGTACAGGAATTGAAGATGCGGATACGAGTCTTGGCTGGAGTTGGTCGTTATTCGGTAGAATCGACAAATTTACTCGACTTTTCCAAACTAACACGTTTGCGCTGCTAATTGGGAATTGTCCGACGGACTTGTCGACACCAAAGAATCGGTGCATTGGGAAAAGTTGAGTCCAGTAGGAGCAAGATAAGCAGTCGGCACTGTGCATCTGGGGCAGTCAGAACTCAAGTGACTTGCGATTTGCTGGTTGTTCTCTTGGGTATCACGAATGGCCAATTGCTACTGGTTGAGACTGTCGTCCAGCAGAAGGCCTTCGATTCGAATTCGACTGGACCAAACTTGATTGAGCGAATCCAGAAACTCAGTCGTGATGTCAATCACTTGTTGCTGAGCCGTTAGGATCTGGAGAATGTCGACCTCTTCAGGGTACCCGCGAGTCAACTGTTCGAGGGCGTCCTGTGATTTTGGTAACAGTTGCGATGCGTACAGACTGGATGTTTGAAGTGCCGACTCATATTGGCGAAATTCGACGGCCAGTTTTTTGGCGAGCCTGAGCTTGATTTTCTCGACGTTGCTTTGTGCTTCGGCAACGCGAAAATTCGCGGCGGCGATGTTGCCCTGATTGCGATTGTTAACCTGAATGGGAATTTGAAGTTGAACTCCGGTGAAGAAATGATCAGTCGCAGCATCCCGCCCAAGCGTCAATTGAGTTTGGTAATTCGGCACCGTCTCGGCAACCTGGCGATTGGTGCTCGCTTGGGCACGAAGAACTTCCGCGTTGGCTTTTAGCAACTCCGGGCTCTTGCTCATGACTTGGCTTAAGCAAAATTCATACGTCACTGGTTGCATGATTGGATCGAGTTCGCCAGTGATAATTCGATATTCCAAATCTGGTTGGCCAACGGCAACGGCGAGTTCCCGCCAGAGATTTCGAATGGCGACTTCGGATTGACGCAAAAGCACCAACGTTTTTTGGGCTTGGAGTTCTGTTTGAATCAAATCCGTCTTGGGTGTTTCGCCTGCTTCGAAAAGTTGTTTCGATTTCTCGATTGCATTTTTTTGCGATTCGTAAAGCTGGTAAGCCAGTTCGTATTTTTGCTGAGCAATCAAAAGTTGATAAAACGCCGTTCGTATGTCAGTCTTGACTCGCAGCACTTGCTCGCCCAGTTCGTGTTCAATGACAACGGCTTCCCGGTTTTTGATTTCGCGAGAAAGACCTAACTTGTTCCCGCGGATTACATTTCGCTGAAGATAAGCTCCCCAAAGTCCTGTGTCGTTCTCGTTGCCCATTTCGTCAATGAACAGTCCCAGTTTAGGATTGGGGGCTAATCCAGCCTGAACCCCTTCCTGCTGGGTTGCACGAATCTGTGCGACCAGTGCATTCAAAGTCGGGTGGTTTTGGATGCCTTTTTGCTCGAAAAATTCCAGAGTTGCTTGTGTGGTATCTGGTGTGAAAGGCTCATTTGCGGGAGGTGAGGCAAGCTCGGCAGTCGGAGCCTTTGGCGGTTCGATGACAGACCCGAATGATTCATCGGTAGGATCATCATCCATGGGAAATGCCGGTTGAGGATCGGCGATACCTGGTGACTTGCGAGATCGGTTGTCCTGTTGCCTTTTTAATTCAGCAACCAACCGATGGCTGGCCGGATTGGCGCGGCTGGGCCGAGAGGACAGCTTGGGCGAGGGGTAGACGAAAGGACGTTTAACACCTTTGCGATTCAACGCTGCCCGCATCCGTTTTGCGGTTGGGCTGTTGTTTTGAGCTTTTGAAGAGATCGGCAAACCGCCGGTTTCTGTACCGCCTGCTTGCCCCAGGCTCTGACCTTGGTTCAAAACGCATATCAGGACATACAACAGCGAAGACAGTAAAGCGATCTTCGAGTTGTTCATATTAGTAGTCCGGATGATTAAGGGCACGTCCTACTATTTGTATCGTCTTGAGGGAAATGCTACTCAAATCGATTGTGTCGCCAAGGAAAGGTTTGCCGGATCAGGTGGACTAATTGAACGTTAGCTGGGGGTTTGTAGCGATTACGCAGATCTTTCGGCTGGGGGAGGCGGAAACTCCCGCGATGTTGGGGGCAATCTCGTCGCGGCAAGGAAAACTGACATACGTTTTCAAGGAAGGAAACTTATCTCAACAGCTATGCACATGAATCAATCCCCATTGAAAAACCACCAACGAAACCGCCTGCGTTCTCGTCAGCGAAAAGGTGTCGCGGCAGTAGAGGCCGTGATCATCATTCCGTTCGTCATCGTTTTGATGCTGGGAACGTTGGAAGTTTGCTCGCGAATTTTCCTGAAAGAGTCTGTAACGATTTGTGCTTTCGAAGGCGTACGAGCTGGGCTCGGTCGTGGAACCACAAATCAAGCAGTTGTCGATCGTGTCAACCAGATGCTCACCGACCGAGGAATCAACCTCAACAGTGGTGGCAAGACTGGTTCAGTCACGGTCACGCCCGCTGACTTTTCAGAAATGGATGCAATGGACGATGTGACCGTAACGGTGAAAATTCCAATCAAAGGCAATTCTAGATTCGTGTTCGATACCGTTTCCATTGGAATGTTTGAGAACTTCCCTGTCACCGGCGAGTACGTAGAGGCCTCCGTCACGATGGTACGTGAATTTGACGAAGTGAACACCACCGAAGACGAGGACTAATCATGAATATCAAAAAACGTAGAAACAGAAAACGAAGTAGTCGCCTTGGCCAGTCAGCAGTGGAGTTTGCTATGGTCGCACCTACCTTCGTGTTTGTTTTGGCCGTCTGTGGAGAATTTTCACGAATGGCGATTTTGAGAAATACTGCCCAGAACGCATGTTACGAAGCGGCTCGTTTGGCAATGACCGAAGGGGCAACAATCGCAGATGCGAAAGCAAGAGCGGAGAGTGTTCTCTACCGTTTGGGATGCCGAACTCCGACAATCACCATCAACGGTCAGACCGGAGAAACGGACAGTGACGGGGATGTAGTCGGAGAACTCGATGCGGAGACCGACATGGTCACCTGTCGCGTCGAGATTCCGATGGGGGCGAATGCGATTATTTTGCCGGGCACGATGTTCGGTGAAAACTCCATCGTGGCGGAGACAACTCTCCGGTCAGAAAGATACCGTGGATTCTTCAATGGTGCCGCCGCGCCAGATGCAGACGACGACTAAGAAGAATTTACAAAGCCGCAGTTGAAACTTAGAAACTTGGAGACTGAAATGTCAGACCCAACATTGAAGCGATTTGGACGAAAGCTTCGTTCCGATTCCCGAACTGGTGCCGTTATGCCACTGTTCGCCTTTATTTTTCCAGTGCTGATTTTGTTGGCTGGTTTCGCCATCAATCTAGCTTGGATGCAGTTGCTTGCAACAGAACTCAAAATTGCAACGGACGCTTCTTGTCACGCTGGCGGTCGAGCAATGAGTCTCAATCAAACGACCGAAGCTGCCATCACAGAAGCTCGTAGGGTGGCTCAGCTCAATACGGTTGGTGGACACACTTTGTCCGTAGGCGATGAAAACTCAAACTCTGATGTTGTACTAACTTTCGGAGTTTCGGTTCGCGGCGGTGATAACGGTCAAGGAATGTATCAATTCACCGAGGTTGACCGTGCTGATGTTGACTCAGGTGCCGCGCGAGCAACAAGTCTCGCAGTCACGGCTAGTCCTGACTTTGGGATGGCTTTCAACGTGATGGCGCTCAAGCGGTACCAGCCTGTGCGGCGTTCGATCGCCACTCAGGTTGACCGAGATATCGCTTTGGTGCTCGATCGTTCTGGATCGATGTTGTACTACCAAGACGAGGAAGCACTCGAGGATGTGCTGGATTGGCTGAGAGACAATGAACGACCTGTTTGGGTTCCCAGTACGATTCGAAGGTATCGTTATTGGTACTGGCATGGTGGTTGGCGCGGATGGTGGGAAGACAGAGGCTATATGTCTCATTCGGAAGCCGGTTCAAGTTGGAGGTGGGATTACGACTCGTGGGATTACAGAGATGACGAAGATGGTGGAAGCTTTGTAGATCGCGCCTACATCACCGACGACGAACACGATGATGCAACAGATTCTCTGTATCAACGAGACTACTCGAACAACGTGATTTATCAGGTTGAGAATTATCACAATCCTGACCATACTTTGGGAGATTCGTACAGCTCCAGTGAGAGCGACGAGCTGGTTTCTCCAATGGCTCAGTACTTGTCCGATTGGGAGTATGTTAGCTCCTCCGCGCCTCGCTACAGCAGTTGGTGGTATGTGGAGCAAGGCGTCGAAACGTTCCTGACAGTTCTGGAGTCAACAGCCCAAGACGAGCGTGTTTCACTGGTGACATTTAGTAGTTCGGCAACGCTTGATCAGAATTTGCTGAGCACCTATGGTCCTATTCGTTCTGATGTTTTCGGCACCTACCCTGATGGCGGAACGGCAATTGGAGCGGGGATGGATACCGGTTTGCCACCGATTATCTCAGGTAGTGCCGCACGCCCCTTTGCTGCCAAAACGATCATTGTTTTGACGGACGGCGTCAGTGGCGACGACCCGGTAGATTCTGTCGAAGATATCGTAGCGGACAACGATGTTACTATTCACACCATGACTTTTACATCTGGTGCGGATAGGGATACGATGGAAGAGGTGGCTAGGATCGGTCGCGGACGTGCCTACCATGCGGATGATGGAGCCGATCTGATGAGAGACTTTAACGAGATCGCCAACAACTTGCCGACGATCTTGACGGAGTGATTAAGCTCAAACGAATTTTAAATAAAAGACCCGTGTCCTTTGGATGTCGGGTCTTTTTTTTGTGCCGAGATTGCTGTTGTTCAGGCAGTCATAGTCTTAGAATGGAGAAAATTTTAAATTCAAACTAGACGCCCTGTAAAGCAATCATGTCAGCCCAAAAACAAAATAGAGTTCCCGACAATTTACTTCGTTGGGAATGTAATCTCGATGTCCTGCCATTTGAAACGACTGAAGAAGTGGACCCTGCCCATGGAGTCGTCGGTCAACCCACCGCCCACGAAGCACTCAAGTTCGGAATCCAATGTCTCGCACTTGGTCAAAATGTCTACGTCCGTGGTGCCCGCGGAACTGGCAGGATTACGATGGTTCGGCAGTTGTTGAAAGATCTTAACCCGCAGTGCGAAAACAAGCGAGATTTTTGCTACGTCCACAATTTCAGTCGAGCCGACCATCCAAGACTAATTTCGTTGCCACCTGGTACCGCATCAGATTTTCGTAAAGAGATGACAGGCACCGCTGAGTTCTTCGAAGAGGGGCTGGCAAAAGCTCTGGGTTCGGAAACGCATTTGGCAAAACGCCAAGCCGTTCAGGATCGAGTGCAGGGAGAGATCCAAGGGATTACCAAACCGCTCGAAGAAGAGATTGAAGCCAATGGGATGGCGTTGGTTTCTGTTCAACAAGGCCCCGCAGCCCAGACGATGATCATGCCAGTTGTCGATGGCAAACCAGTTCAGCCTGAGCAATTAAGCGCGATGGTCGGCGAGGGCAAAGCAACCCAGGAGCAAGTCACTCAGTTCGAAGAAGATTTTCCCAAGTATCAAAAACGTTTGCTCGAAACGGGGCGCAAAGTTTCTGAGGTGATTCGGGCCGCATCTAAAGAAGTCCACGAGCTCAACGAATCCGTTGCTCGTTCGCTTGCCGTTGACTACACCGCACCTATTGTCGAAAAATTCGACTCGCCCAAAGTGAAAACCTACATCGACGAGGTCGTCGATGACGTGGTTGATCTGGTGACCCAAAACAACGAAGAGGGACAGCCAAATTTCAAAGCGAGATACGGCGTGAACGTCGTTTTAGAACATGACGATTTGACGGCCCGCCCTGTCGTCGAAGAAAACACTCCTTCGTTAATCAATTTGTTAGGCACCGTTGATCCGCAATGGGGGCCAGGCGGAATGGCGGTTTCGGATTATCGAGGTATCCGCGGTGGTGCCCTGCTCCACGCCGACAATGGTTATTTGATTCTCGATGTTAACGACTTGTTGTCCGAGCCTGGCGCATGGCGTGCATTGATGCGAACTCTCAGGACTCGTCGATTGGAAATCGTTCCGCCTGAGGTCGGCTGGATGCGGCAAACCGTTGTGACACAACCGGAGCCCATCGAAATTCAAGTTCGAGTGATCTTGATTGGCGACATGCAAACTTATTATCAGCTTGACCATGCGGATCCAGATTTCCGCGAGCTGTTTAAAGTGCTTGCCGATTTTGACAGCGAAATGCCGCGAGATGATCAAGCCGTGTTGCAATACGCGAGTGTCGTTGCAAGGTTGTCTCACCGGGAATCGCTTCCGCACTTTCATCGTTCCGCTGTTGGCGCGTTGGCGGAGCATGGTGCTCGGATTGTCAATCGAAAGAACCGGTTGACCGCACGGTTTGGTCGCATCGCTGACATCGCACGCGAATCCGCATTTTTGGCCGATGGAAAAACGGTGATGGCAGAGCATGTAAAATCTGCCGTCGAGCGGACCAAATCCCGAGCTAGTTTGCCTTCGCGAAAATTCCGAGAGATGGTTGAGAATGAAACGCTGTTGGTGCAAACAACAGGATCCGTCGTCGGCCAGGTCAATGGTCTGGCCGTCATGAGGTCCGGCCCGCTCACGTACGGTTTCCCCGCACGAATCACCGCTACGATCGGGCCGGGTAGCGCTGGATTAATTAACATCGAAGGCCGCGCTCAAATGTCAGGCTCCATTCACACAAAGGGATTCCAGATTCTTGGTGGTTTGTTGCGATACTTGCTGAGAACCGAGCATCCGATGGCGTTCAGCGCTTCACTCGCGTTTGAACAAAGCTACGGTGGTATCGATGGCGATTCCGCCTCTGGTGCAGAGATTGTTTGTTTGTTGTCCGCGTTGACCAATGTTCCAATCAAGCAATCAATGGCGATGACGGGAGCCATTGATCAGCACGGCCACCTCGAAGCGATCGGTGGCGTCAACGAGAAAGTCGAAGGCTTTTTCGATGCGTGCAATTATTTCGGGCTCAATGGCGAGCAAGGTTGTGTCGTTCCAAAATCGAACGCGGGCGATTTGATGCTTCGCGAAGACGTCGTTGCTGCTTGTAAGGCCGGAAAGTTTCATGTCTACGCAGTCGATAATATTTACGATGCGATCGAGTTGATGACTGGTAGAGAGGCTGGCCGACCGGGAGAAAACGGTGAGTATCCGAAAGGTACTTTGCTGGCCAATGCTCACGACGAAATTGAAAAATTTTGGCGGCTGACTTTAGCCAGTCCGCTAAAAGTTTCGCAGGTCGAAACAACCGGAGCGTCGGATGATGAACAGCCGATTGTTCCACCAAATTCAGATGTTCGGAACGACGCTTAAGCCTGCCGTGTTGCGAATGATTTAATTTAGGGGACGCTAAGGTTAAGGAAGGTTAAGGAAGGTTAAGGAATTCTAAAGGTAGGCGAAAGCTTTAGTTTCTTGGCTCCGTTCACGAGGCGCCAAGTTCTCGCCAGTTACTTGCCAAGTTCTCGCAAGCCAATTGAAAATCTCACCTGATAAGCCTCATCGCAATTCCTCGGCAACGTGCCCGAGGGTTGTGGTATTGGCCGTTGTTGCACGTCGTTGCACGTCGTTGGCGCGTTGGGTCTAGCGAGAGTTTTTCGCTCGGGTTACTGAGCGTTAAGCAAGGCGACCAATTTCGAAACGTTATTGGTTGTCTTTTCGCCATTCTTCCAACAGGTCTTGTGCCTCAATCAGGTCTTTCTCGCTGACCACAACGTCGACGTAACCTGGTGACTCGGCTTGAAAACCAGAGACGAAACTGCCAACCGCAGTCGAAGCGACGCCATATTCTTCAAGCCATGCAACCAGCAATGAAGCTTGAATGTTGTCGTTGAAAGTTTCCAGCTTGACGGGGCGCGACGAATCTTCGGGCAATTTTTTAAACGTGTCGCGAACGAACGAATAAGCAAGAATGGCAAACGAAATGCCCAACAGCAAAACAAAGATCGAGACGGTGGGCATCACATAGGAACGTCCCAGTGTTAAATCGATGACCCCAAGGATACCTGCTAAAACGGCCAAGCCGCAAAGGACTCCAAGAAGAAATTGAATGGCTGGAGTTTTGATGACGTCGAACTAATCGTTGGGCGTGAAGCGTAAATGATGACGTTGGAAAGTTTCCTACTGCTTGATCAGCGGATGCGTCGTTGTACCACCAACTAGTTTCGTCAACTCTAGGTCAATTTCGTGATAACTTTTAGCGTAAATGTCGGGAGCGGGGCTCGAGAAGAAATTATCGGCGATTCCTGTCATTTCTTTTAAAATACGGGATGTCGTTGGGGAACGATCTGAAAAATCCTCCTCCAAAAGGAAGTCACGATCCCAAAGAATTTCATCCGCCAGGCATTCGATCAGTTCTTCCCACTTCTCAATATCATCCGAATCGACAATTGGGAGCCAGTCGATTGGGTCTTGGTCTTCCGATTCGTTTTCAACCCATTCATTGACGTCGGGTGCATCTTCGACAGGCCTGGATTGCGACTCTTCGAACGCGGCTAGCGCTCGTTGGCGAATGTAGCAATCGGATTCAGTGCGTTTTTGATCGGTCTCGATTTCCATTTCGATCAAGGCTAGGACTTCGCGAAAGATCGTAAAAACGGTGGCTTCTCGAATTGCGGTCAGCTCTGGCATCGGGGTCGCATCATCCAGCAATGCGAACGAAACCTCGTGGAGGACGGCCAGTTGTTGAGAAGGTTGAAGGCGGTTGAAAAGCTCAATATCAGAAGAATAAGATTCGCCAACATCGATACCAGCGGTGATCATGTCGCGAAGAAAGCCGATGCCGGCGCGAAGCAATTCAGCCTCAAGTCCAACGATTGTTCGGTCACCTTGTGAAGTTGCCCACATCCCTGAAATCCATTTTCTAAATCCGTTTAATAATTTCCTTTACCAATTCGTTATCGAATCGGTCGTTTAGGCAGTGCACCGTCCGCCATAACGTCCAGAAACGTAACCGATTGGAAACCTAAAATCAACTAAGTTTAAGCTTTATTGCTTTTACATACGCCCTTAGCGGTTGCCGAGCTACGAGTGTTTGCCGACGAAAGTGTGCTGCCAATACGACCATGACCGATTGGTTTTCGAAGCCAGCGGTTTTTTCCGTAACTTTCCACGTCGAATGACGTTGAATACAATTACCGATATGAAACTGCCGTCCAACATTTCCAGTGGGTAGACAAATAATTAAGTGTGATCCCCTACTCATCGGCTGTCAGTTTGGCGCAAGGCAATTTAGTGCGAGTTTCCGAAATCTCAACTGCACAATTGTCAGTATCGCGATGGGTCTGGCTGTTGTTTTCTTCAGCATACCTTCTCTATTTTCGGCTCAGGCATCATCTCCACGCTTGAATGTAAGCGAACGTGTGACGGAGCTGTATGATCAAGGCAAATTTGACGAGGCAATCGCGCTTGCCCAAGTCACCGATGCGAACCTGGGTAAGTTCAGCGTCGAAGAGAAATGGCAAATTTTAATTGCGAAATCTCAGTTGGCGTCTGGCCAATACTCCGCCGCTCTCAAAACACTTGACGATGCCCTTGCTCGCGATCGCTTGGAGAATAGCATCCGGCTTCGCTGGATCGGCATTGAGATTTGTCGCTTTAACAACAACCCAGACCGGGCAATGACGTTGTTTAACGAGATCGCACAGCTCGCATCTAGTAAGTCTTACCTTTACCGAAACACCCCCAGTCGAATCGTTTTGGCAAAACACTTTCTCTCGCAGCAAGCCGATGCAAAAAGCGTGCTTGATACGTTTTACAATCCGTTGAAAAAACGCAGCTCGCGAGATCCGCAAGTCTATCGCGCGATTGGCGAAATGGCTTTTGCAAAACACGACTACGGTTTGGCGGCTGAGAATTTTCAGAAAGTGATTGAGTTCGGTTCGGGCGGACCAGACGATCTTTGTGACTTGGCAAAGTGTTTTCTGCCTAGCGATTCTGCGAAAGCAAATTCGCTCATCAATCAAGCTTTGGCGATTAACTCAAACCACACCGAAAGCCTGTTGATCGTCGCGGATCAGCACATCAGTTCCGAGCGATATGACGAGGCTGAAAAAACACTCGCTCAGATTTTGACCGTCAACGCAAAACATCCAATCGCTTGGGCCTATCGTGCGGTGATCGCACACTTGAACAACGATCCAGCAAAAGAAGGCGAATGCCGTACGAAAGCGATGGATGCTTGGAATGGAAATCCCGAAGTGGATTATGTCATCGGTCGTGAGCTTTCTGAAAAGTATCGTTTCAAAGAAAGCGAGAAATACCAGCGTCGGGCTCTCGTCTATAACAAGAATTTTCTTCCCGCGAAAATGCAACTAGCTCACGACCTGCTGCGGTTGGGGCAAGAGATGGAAGGCTGGAAGTTGGCCGACGAAGTTTTCACAGCTGACCAGTACAGCGTCGTTGCACACAATCTTGTGACGCTGAGAGATCATATATCGAAATTCAAAACGCTCCAACGCGATGGATTTGTTGTTCGGATGGAGACCGGTGAGGCCGAAATCTACGGCAACCGTGTACTTGATGTTTTGTCGGACGCTAAAAAAACTCTGTGCGAAAAGTATGACACTGAGTTGGAGACGCCGATCTTCATTGAGATTTTTCCGCGTCAACAGGATTTTGCGATTCGAACTTTTGGCTTGCCAGGCGGTTCAGGTTTCTTGGGCGTTTGTTTTGGCCGCGTCATCACGATGAACAGTCCTGCAGCGCAGGGCGCAAACCTCACCAGTTGGGAGTCGGTGTTGTGGCATGAGTTTTGTCACGTTGTGACGCTGCAGAAAACGAAAAACAAAATGCCGCGTTGGCTGAGCGAAGGTATCTCTGTTTACGAGGAGAATCTCAAAGATTCGGCTTGGGGGGAACCACTGAATCCCAGATACAGAACAATGCTGTTGGGCGAGGAGCTAACACCCGTCAGTAAATTGAGCGGCGCATTTCTGAGGCCGCCCTCAGGGTTGCACTTGCAGTTTGCGTACTACGAGTCATCGCTCGTTGTGGAGTTCCTAATTAAGGAATACGGGATCAAGTCGATTCTGAGTTTGTTGGACGAGCTGAGTAATGGGACTCCGATTAATGACGCGCTACGGCGGCACGCGGCTCCTGTTGAGTTCATTGACAAAAAATTTACTGGGTTTGCGAAATCCCGAGCGGCATCCTACGCACCAAACGCGGATTGGGATTCACTGAAAAATCTTGATGAAGAGAAAAGAAAACAACTGACATCAATTGAGGACTGGGTGGCTTGGAATAAAGAACATCCAACCTCGGTTGAAGGCTTACTGTCTGAATCCGCGGCGAGAATCGCGGCCAAAGATTGGAAAGGAGCGATTGATCCACTTGAGAAAGCCATCGCTCTCAGCCCGACGCTCACTGAGACTTATCCCATGCTCGCACGAGCTTACCGAGAAACAGGCCAAAGTGAAAACGAGTTCGCAACGCTTGAGAAACTAGTGACATTGGAAGCCAATGAAGTGAACGTTTTTACTCGCCTGCTTGAGATCACGACGCGCAAGAATGACTGGGACAAAACCAAGACGTATTCGAGAAAGCTTTTGGCGTTGAATCCGTTGCTGTCTGCGCCACACCGCTACTTGTCGATCGCCGCAGAGAAAACGCAAGATGATGCCGCGATCGTCCAATCGCTTTCGGTTTTGGCTAAAATGGATCCACTCGACGCAGCGGATGTGCATTACCGATTGGCTTCGGCGCTGCATCGAAAAGGTGATTTGGGATTGGCTAAACGACAGGCCATATTGGCGCTCGAAGTCGCACCGAGATACCGCGACGCACACGCTTTGTTGATGCAAATTGTTGACGATGAAAATCAAAACAAAAAGCAGAACGATTCGAACAAGGAAGATAAGACGACACAATAAAAACGCAGATGTGATTTTGGCTGATCCCATTTGTAAACAAATGATTGCAATCTAAGTCGATCGCAAAATGAGTCGACCACGAGCAGTTCAGCGACGAAGTGAAAAGGAATCAAGATGAACCGAATTCGAAGTCTAAAATGGTTTGCAGTTCTGGTCGGCTTGCTGATCGGGGGGTTCGTCGTTGCTCAAGATTATCAACGTCGCTGGGGCGGAAGTTACAGTCGTTCTTCAGGAGGTCGCAACGGCGTTCCCGATTGGGAAAACAACAAGGACTTTTCCGAAGACGTTTTTACATTCGTTCGAATCCAGTACGACGATGGCTATGGCGGGCGAGGTGGTGGACGTTGGGGGAGGCGCGGCGGCAAGTGGCGGACAGATTATCCTGACGCTGATTTGAATCTCTCTTACCGGTTAAAAGAATTGACGTCTCTCGAAGTCGATCCGGATGGAAAAATTATTCGCTTAACGGACGAATCGCTTTTTGATTATCCGTTTATCTACATCATCGAGCCTGGCAACCTGCAGTTCAGCGAAGAAGAAGTCGTCGCCCTTCGTCGGTACTTGAACAAGGGTGGGTTTTTGATGGTGGATGATTTTTGGGGCGAATACGAATGGGAAAATTTTGCCATGGAGATGAAGCGAGTCTTTCCCGACCGCGACGCTGAAGAGGTTCCACTGGAGCACGAGATTTTCCACATCGTTTACGACTTGAAAAAGAAACCGCAGATCCCCAGCATCGGTCACTTTATGAATGGATTGACGACCGAACGCGGAGACGCCCAAGAGGCTCACTACCGCGGAATTTTTGACGATAAAGATCGCATGATGGTTTTCATTTGCCACAACACCGACCTCGGTGATGGCTGGGAGCGCGAAGGCGTCGATCGAGGGTATTTTGAAACTTATTCCGAGCCTTACGCTTATCCACTTGGTATCAACATCGTGACTTATGCACTAACACATTGATCAGGCGGACCTGAATCGTAGGTTGGACGGCCCTTGCCAAAATTGGGAATGACGGACAGGAGTGTCCATCCCACTTTTAACTGCACTTGCCTCAACCATCAGTCAAACAACCAGAACTAAACCGGAGCCAAAGTGACTGCGACTTCTAACACTTTCGAAGAAGAACAACTGGCCGTTCAGCAAATTCGCGACGGTCGCCAACAGATTTTCGACCAGCTTTCTAAAGTCATCGTCGGCCAAGAGGACGTGATCGAGGAGTTGCTGATCAGCCTGTTCGCGGGCGGTAACTGTTTGATTACCGGTGCTCCAGGCCTCGCGAAGACTTTGCTCGTTCGCAGCATCGCTCAAATTTTCGATCTCAATTTTCGCCGGATTCAATTTACGCCCGACTTGATGCCCGCGGATATTACGGGAACCGAAATTTTGCAAGAATCAGCCGAAGGCGGACGGACGATGCAGTTCGTCAAAGGTCCGATTTTCGCAAACGTGGTGTTGGCTGACGAAATCAACCGAACCCCGCCGAAAACTCAGGCTGCACTTTTGGAGGCGATGCAAGAACACCAAGTCACTGCAGCGGGAGTGAGTTACAAGCTCGACGAGCCGTTTTTTGTTTTGGCGACGCAAAACCCAATCGAGATGGAAGGAACTTATCCGCTTCCCGAGGCTCAACTCGATCGTTTTATGTTCAACGTGAAGATCGATTACTTGAGCCAAGAAGACGAAGTGAAGGTCGTCTTGCAAACGACATCGGATGCGAAACCTAGCATCGATCAGTTGTTCTCAGCCGACGATGTTCGCAGATTTCATAAGACGGTTCGCAAGGTTCCTGTTGCCGAGGATTTGGTTCGCTATGCAGTGCAGATCGCCGACGCTAGTCGACCTAATCGTGACGGGGCTCCAGATTTTGTAAACCAGTTTGTGAACTGGGGGGCAGGTTTGCGTGGTGCTCAGAACTTGGTGCTGGGGGCCAAAGCTCGTGCTTTGTTCAACGGCCGGTCTAATGTGAATCTGGACGATATCCAGGCACTTGCCCATCCAGTGTTGCGACATCGCGTGTTGCCAAGCTACCGCGCCGAAGCCGAGGGAATCACCGTAGAGAAGATCGTCGATCAGTTGTTGGAGCACGTAAAACCGCCGCTGAAAAAATAGCGTGTGGACGGCGCGTTCGTTATTTCCACTGCCTCGTGATTCTTGCGATCGCGGTCGAACAATTCGTGTGGTTCTTGTCAACAAGAATCCCGCCGCCATGGAATCAAACTGCAGCTGAAATTGAAAGCAAAATTTGTCTGACACCCAACCCAATCAAACATCATCCAGCACACGTGTCTCGCCAGAGACCATCATGCGAATCAAGAATCTTGAGTTGCGCGCGAAAATTGTTGTCGAAGGGTTCATGTCTGGCTTGCATCGCAGTCCTTACCACGGATTCTCAGTTGAATTTACAGACTACCGGCAGTACTCGGTCGGCGATGATCTACGGTATCTGGATTGGAAGCTTTACGCCCGCCGCGATCGTTACTACATCAAACGTTTTGAGGATGAGACGAATCTTCGGTGTTACCTCTTGGTCGATGCAAGTCGGTCTATGGGGTTCGGTTCGCAAGAGTACAACAAATTTGAGTACGCGAAAACGATGGCGGCAACACTCGCTTGGTTTTTGAATCACCAACGTGATGCGGTGGGGGTGGTAACATTTGGCGAAACGATCGTTGATATGGTTCCGCCTCGATACCGAGCGGGGCACCTTCGCCGGTTGATGGTGACGTTAGAGAAATCGACGTCGGGGAAATCGACGGATATCGCGAGACCGCTTGAGCAGATCGCAGATACCGTTTCCAAGCGTGGGTTGGTAGTTTTGATTTCTGACTTGCTTAGTCCAGTGGAAAATTTTAAACGAAACCTGGGTTACCTCCGGTCACGCGGCCACGAAGTCGTGATTTTGCGAACGCTTGATCCGGCCGAGGTCGATTTCAATTTTGATCAAGCCACCATGTTTCAGGATTTAGAAACGGGGCGAGAAATTTACGTCGACCCACAAACGGCAGCCAGCGATTACAAACAGCGTTTCGAGCAGCACGAAAACGAAATCAAAGAAGTTTGTGATCAGCTTGGGATTGATTTCTTCCAAGTCAAAACTGATCAGCCACTTGAAACGGCTTTGTTTAATCTTCTCCAAGTCCGCGCCCAGCAAGGTCGCTCGGTTAACCGGGCGGTTCAGGCGGGAGGACGAGCATGAGTGCACTCGCATGGTTGTTTGGGCTTGGTGTGCTGACCGTCGCGTTCCCGTTCTTGTTTCACTTGATCCGACGAACGCCAAAAGGTCAGACTCAATTTAGTTCGTTGATGTTTTTGAAACCCACACCGCCAACGTTGACTCGACGGAGCCGGCTGGAAAACATTTTGCTGTTGCTGATGCGAGCCGCGGCCATCGCGCTGATCGCTTTCGCGTTTATGCGTCCATTTTTTCGTGGGGCAAGCTCGCTTTCTGAATTCGAAGTCGCCAATCGACGCGTTGCGATTCTTGTCGACACCAGCGCGAGCATGCAGCGGTCAGGGCTGTGGGAGCAGGCCAAAGAAAACATCGAAAAAGTGCTTGCGAACCTCGAGCAAGGCGACGACGTTGCGTTGCTTTCGTTCGATAGCTCCGTCGAAACGATCGTCGCGTTTGACGAGGATTCCGAAGCCAATATGAACCCGGCGGGCATCATTCGTGATGCTGTCGAAACAATCGAGCCGACTTGGGCTCGGTCCGATCTGGGCAAAGCGATGGTGACAGTTGCCGACCGGTTGGATGTCTGGCGTGATTCGCAACGTGCGAAAGACAATGGAAAAACGGCGAAGCTTCAAATCGTTGTGATCAGCGATCTGCAAAAAGGTTCTGACATTCAATCTTTGCAGTCCTATCAATGGCCAGGCCACGTCTACGTTCAGTTTTTGCCCGTCACGCCAAAGAGTTTTTCCAACGCGACGGTTCAGCTGCTTGATCGCATTCCCGAAGAGGATGATCCCGCGTTTCGAATTCGGGTGGTCAATTCAACCGAGTCAACACTCGAACAGTTTTCAGTCACTTGGAAAAATCAAGCGGCTCGCGAAAGTGAGGCGCCCATTTCGTTTTACGTCCCACCAGGCACCAGTCGCGTTTTAAAAGTCGCTCCAGAGCAGGCGATCGGTGCTCAGCAATTCGTCGTCACAGGCGATGAAGAAGATTTCGACAATACGTTTTTTGTCGTTCCAACAGAGCAGCAAAAATTGGAGATTGCTTATCTTGGTGACGAAAATGAAAACGACCCAGAAGGTATGCTTTACTATCTCAAACGCGCGTTGGTTGATACGGCCAGTCGGTCGGTTTCAGTAAAGCAATTTGCAGCAGACCGATTTGTTTTTGACAAGGAGAGTCCGCCGACATTGCTGGTGGTGCCGGCTGCAATTGAACAGGATGAACAAGCAGAAATTGATTTGTTTTTGAATTCAGGTGGAACACTGCTGGTTGCATGTCGTGACCAAGCCACGGTCGAGAGCACGTCACAGTGGACGCTCGCGTTGCCCATGGGATCTGATGAAGACGCTTCGGAAAAACCTCGCCAGCGAAAGGCGCTGGACTATTCAATGTTGGCTGATATTAAATTTGCCGATCCATTGTTCCAACCATTTTCCAATCCAAGGTTCAATGATTTCACACGGATCCGATTCTGGAAGTATCAATCAGTTGAGTTCGAAGACGAAGCGACCGTCAACGTGGTCGCGCGTTTTGATAACGAAGACCCAGCAATCTGGCGTCGTGAAACCGAGCGAGGTGGCAAAGTTTATGCGTTCGCCAGCGGTTGGAATCCGGGAGATAGCCAGCTTGCTCGTTCGACCAAATTTTTGCCGCTGGTAAAAGTTCTGATTGAGATTGCTGCCGAGTTGCCGCAGTTAAATCAATCGTTGATCGTGGGGCAAGCGATCGAGTTTCCAGCTGCTGAATTGGATTTTCAAAAACGCGTTTTGATCAAGCCTGATGGTTCTCGCCATCCGGTGGAGCAAACACAATCCCGTTTCGACAACGTTGATTTGCCAGGGATTTATCGGTTGGCTTCGGCGACTGGCACGCAGAAGGCGGGTGTGGCAAAAACTGAAAAAGCTGAGACCGAAAAAGAGGATGGCAACGCCAGTGGTAAAGCGGAACTTTACTTGGCAAGTTTCGCTGTCAACGTGGATCGGTCGGAAAGTCAAACCGAAGCGATTCCTGTTGAGAAGATCGAGATGTTTGAAGTCAAAGTCGGCGAACAGGAAACGGCTTCGAGTGAGCTGTCTCAGATGCGCGAGATGCGGGATCGCGAAATCGAGGGACAGCAGAAAGTCTGGAAGTGGCTGATTGTCGCTGCTTTGTTATTGTTAATTGGTGAAACTTGGTTGGCAGGTCGGACGGCGACGAAAATGATCGCTGCTCCATCACTCCAATCGTCCAGTGGAATTGGTGAGGTGGCCTGATGGATCAAACACTCTACAAACGACTTAAACCAGTTGTTCGGCGAATTCAATTTCGCCGTGTTGCGATTTCTTTGGCGATCATCTGGTGTTTGGGAGCGATCATCGCGGGCGCGATTTTCTTTCTCAATCAAAATCAGAATCTAGACCCTGCGCGAATATTTTGGTTTGTGGCCGGCGGTACTGTGTTAGCTTCATTGCTCGCCGCTGCAAACGCGTTTTATCACTCAAAAACGCCAGAGCAAGTCGCTGCTGCGCTAGAGGAACAATATCCCGATCTTGATGCGACCTTGATTACCGCAGTCGAACAGCGGAGAGTCGACGGCGAGCGGCTTGGGTTTTTGCAGCAGGATGTACTTCGCCGAGCCGTAACGCATAGTTACACAAATTCTTGGCCCTCGATGATTCCTGGATGGCATTTGATTGCTGCACCGATCGCCGGGATGATTGGTTTGATCGCTTTCGCGGTGGCGATGGTGTGTTTAGTTTTCTATACAAAACCTTTGCCATCGGATCCAACGATTAGTTTCGCTGATGCATTGGTGGATCAATCGAACTATCAGATTTCAATTGAGCCGGGAAATGCAGAGATTGAAAAGGGAGCCAGTTTGTTGGTGTTGGCTCGTTTCGCTGGAGCAATTCCGCCAGATGCGACTTTGGTTTTTACCGGGGCAGATGATGTCGAATCCCGATTGGCAATGACGAAAAGCCTCGACGATCCGGTCTTCGGAGCACGAGTAGCATCGGTTGAAACTCCGATTAGCTATCGAGTTGAGTTTGCCAGCGATGTCACCGACGAATTTCAAGTCAATATTTTCGAGTACCCAAAACTGATTCGAGCCGACGCTGCTTTGACGTATCCCGCTTACACAGAGTTGGAAAAGAAAGTCATTCAAGATGCGCGGCGATTGAATGCAGTTGAAGGCTCGACCATTGACATGACTTTTTTCGTCAACAAGCCCGTCACCAATGCCTGGTTATTTCCCGTTGGCGATAAAGGTGAAGGACAGCCTGTTGAGTTGATAACTGACAGTCAGGATCCGAGAAAATTGACAGCCAAGATTGAAATGAATCAATCGCAGAAGTACGAACTTCAGTTGGTCGATTCGGTCGCTCGAGAGAATCGAACGCCACCCAAGTTTACTTTCAATATGCTGATCAATCGTGCCCCCGATTTGAAAATAACTGCACCCGGCCGCGACATTCAGGCATCGTCGCTGGAAGAAGTTCAATTGAGCGCCAACGCATGGGATGATTTTGGGTTGAAGGCGTTTGGTTTGACCTACGGGATTGCCGGCCAAGAGACAAAAGACTTGGTGTTGGAGCAAAAGGCTGCCGGTAAAAAGCGAAAAAAAGTCGACCACCTCATGGCGCTTGAGGATCTCAAAGCCAAGCCTGACGATTTAGTCTCGTATCACTTTTGGGCTGAGGATATTGGGCCCGATGGCAACGCTCGGCGCGTAATGGGCGATATGTTTTTTGCCGAGGTTCGAAGTTTCGATGAAATTTTTCGTCAGGGACAAGCACCACCTGCTGGCGAGCAACAGCAACAACAGCAGCAACAACAAAATCAAAGTGCTCAACAAGCTCAAGAATTGGCGGAGCTTCAAAAGGAGATCATCAACGGAACGTGGAAGGTGATTCGGAGAGAGTTGCGCGACACAGTGACTGATAAATTCGCTGCCGACACAGAACTGCTTTCGCAATCACAAACCGAAGCGATCTCGAAACTGGATGAATTGGCGGCTGAGCTTGAAGACGAAAAATCCAAATCCTATGTCGAGGTAGCTCGGGCGTTCATGAATGAGGCGGTACTGCATTTGAATGAGTCGAATCGAGATGATAAACCCGCGCCGCTCAAGCCTGCTTTGTCGAGCGAGCAAGCGGCGTATCAAGGGCTGCTGAAATTGCGGGCACGCGAGCACGAGGTTGTCTTGCAGCAACAGCAGCAGCAACAAAGCTCTTCATCACAGCAGCAGAATCGACAGCGGCAACAGATGGATCAGCTGAACCTGAAGGAGGACGAGAATCGTTACGAGAACGAGAAAACGGCTCAGGAGCAATCTGAGCAGGCAACCCAACAGCAAGAAGATCGTCAGGTGCTCAGTCGGTTACGCGAACTCTCGCGTCGACAGGAAGATTTGAACGAACGAGTGAAAGAGCTGCAAACGGCACTTGAGGAAGCCAACTCGGAAGAGGAAAAGGAAGAGATTGAACGTCGTTTGAAATCGCTTCGTGAACAGCAAGAACAGATGCTGCGTGACACAGATGATTTGCTCGATCGAATGCAGCAAGAAGAGAATCAACAACGGATGTCAGAGGAATCAGAGAAACTCGAGGAGACTCGCGAAAGTTTGCAGCGTGCGTCCGAAGCGCTAAAGCAAAACGAACCGTCACGGGCCGCCGCCGAAGGAACACGGGCTCAGCGTGATTTGGAGGAGTTGCGGGACGAATTTCAAAATCGGACCGCTGGCCAGTTCACTGAGGAAATGCGTCAGATGCGAAACGAAGCCCAGGAGCTCGACGAGAAGGAAAAAGAAATCGCCGAAAAACTTGCTGACCAAATGGCGGGTAATGAATCGCCAAAAAGCTCGCTTGAAAAAGATGATCGTGCCGAGGAAAAAGCACCTTCGCTACGTGATGGCGAGGAAGCTGGCGACCTTAAAAGTCTCGAAGAAGAAATTGGCAAACAGCAGCTTGCCGTGGAAGAGCTTCGAGAAAAAATGCGAAAGACAATTACCGAAGCCGAAGAGTTCGAGCCGCTGTTGGCGGACGAACTTTATGACACCTACCGGAAATCCGAAGCCACACGGCCAGATGAGGCTTTGAGGTCGGCCCGTCGTTCTGTCCAGCGAGGTTGGGCGGAGGATGCCATCGCTGAAGAGGAAAAAGCTCGAAAGGGGATCGAGCAAATTCGGGAAGGGATCGAAAAAGCAGCGGAGAGCGTGCTTGGCGATGAGACACAGGCACTCAAAGCGGCTCAGGAGAAACTTCGCGACTTGAACCGACAATTGGACGAAGAGATCGATTCGCAAGATCCAAAATCGAAAAGCAATCAACGTGGTAGCCGCGCCGATGGTGAAGAGAGCGGAGAGGACAGCGACGAGCGCGAGGGTGGATCAAAGGGCGACCCTGAAGATGGACGCGGTTCCGCGGAAGATCGTAGTCGCGAGCGCGACGAACAAGATGAAACTCGGCGCGAAGAAGATCGACGCAAGGAATCCGAGGGGCGACGCGGCCAAGGGCAGCGTCAAGGACAATCCCAAAGTGAACAAGAACGAGGAGAAGGCCCAGGCGAGCCAAGTGACGGTGAGCCCCAAGAAGGTGAGCAGCAAGATCGTGAACCACGAGCAGGTGAGTCGCAACAGGAAGGCCAGGGGCAAGGTGAAGGCCAAGGTCAGTCCGAAAGTGAAAGCGAAAACGAAGGCCAACAGGGGCGCGGTGGTCAATCACAAAATGGCCAACCACAGGGCGGCCAGCGAAATGGCCAGCAAGGTCGCGGTGGAGATTCAGATAGCGAAAATGAAACGGAGCTCCAGCGAATTCAACGACAGATGCGTGAGTTGAGCGAGCAAGAAAACGAAGGTAGCGGCCAAAGCACTGGGCGAAATCAAGGTCCAGGCAACCAACGGATGATGCGGCCGATCTCTGGCGATGATTTTCGCGAGTGGTCGGATCAGCTACGTGATGTTGAAGAGATGATCGCTGATCCAGAACTGCGTGCCGAGGCGTCTCGCATTCGCCAGCAGGCTCGTGAACTTCGAAAGGAAATGAAAGAGCGTCATTCCGCTCAGCCAAATTGGGATTTGGTAAAAATGAAAATTGCCCGTCCGCTGGCGGAGCTGAAAGATCGCGTCGCCGAAGAGATCATGAGGCGTGGCTCAAAAGACGCGTTGGTTCCGCTTGATCGAGATCCGGTTCCGGTCGAATATCAGGACGCGGTTCGTCGATATTACGAGCGGTTGGGGAGCGGCAAATGATCGCATTTCTACCTAATGCTTGGGGGGCGACTGATTGGCTGTTACCGTCTGCGATCCTGTTGATTGTCGCGCTGGCGGTGCTCGTTTGGGCTTACGCGCGTTCGAATGCTTCAGGCGGACTTAAGACAGTTTTGATTGTGATCAAGATTGCCTCGATGGCGTTGTTGGCGATTTGTTTGCTTGAACCGCTTCAACGCTACAGCCGGCCAGAGCAAGGTGCGAATCTGATGGTCGTCATGGCAGACGATAGCCAGAGTTTGCAAATCAAGGATCGAGGAAGTTCTGATACGCGCGAAAAACAGCTTTGGCGTCAGCTCAATGAGCAAGGGCAATGGTTAACCGATCTTGCCGAAGACTTCGACGTCCGCCGCTATCAATTCGACCGGCGGTTGCGGCCGGTTTCCAATTTCGTTGACTATGCCGCCGATCAGCGCGGAAGCGATATCGTTAGCAATTTGAGTTTAGTGACGGATCGTTTCATCGGGCGACCATCGGCTGGAATCATTTTGATGACCGATGGAAACGCGACCGATACCGCGGGCTTGAATTTGGATTCGCTTGACTGGGAAAACATGCCACCCATCTACCCCGTTGCGATTGGCAAACAGCAACCGGCGAAAGATCTTGGGATTACGAAAATCACGAGTTCACAAACGAACTTTGAATCGGCTCCGGTGACGATCACGGCGGAATTGATGGCCCACGGGTACGCCGGAAAACGAGTCGCGATCCAGTTGCTTGACGAAGAAGGAAAAGAAATCGAGCGAAAGGAAGTCGAGAAAATTCAGGATGGCCGTCCGTTTGCCGTCCGTTTTAAAACCCGCCCAAGCAAACGTGGAGTCAACGTCTATCGCGTGAAAGCGTTCGCGGTTGGCGAAGTAAAACAAAATGAATCTGCGGAATCCTCAACTGAGGCCACTATCGTCAACAACGAACGGTTGGCTGTGGTGGAACGTGGTCGTGGACCATTTCGAGTGCTGTATGTGACTGGTCGGCCCAACTGGGAATTGAAATTTCTTCGGCGAGCGATTCAAGAAGACGACGAGATGGACCTGGTCGCGTTGGTGCGAATCGCAAAACGGGAAGCCAAGTTTTCGTTTCGTGGCCGGGTGGGGCAGCAGTCCAACTCAATTTTTCGCGGTTTCGAATCGCAGGATGATGATACGACGGAACAGCATGATGAGCCGGTTTTTCTGAGGCTTGGTACACGCGATAAAGACGAGTTGCTGGGCGGTTTCCCAAAAGACGAAGCCGGTTTGTTTGAATACGACGCGATCGTTTTAGACGATGTCGAGGCAGAGTTTTTCTCTGAAGATCAAAGCTCATTGATTCGGAAATTCGTTTCGCTACGCGGTGGCGGGCTGTTGATGTTGGGCGGGCAGGAGTCGTTTGGAAGCGGCAAGTACGACCGTACGCAAATCGGCGAAATGCTTCCGGTTTACCTTGATCGAGTCGCGACGCCCGAGGCGCAGTATCAGCTTGACCTGACACGCGAAGGCTGGTTGCAGCCGTGGGTGCGAATCGAATCAACAGAAGTCGAAGAACAACAGCGTTTGCGCGACATGCCAAACTTCAAAACGGTAAACCTGTCGAATTCGATCAAACCGGGAGCGACTGTGTTGGCAACCGTTTCGGCTAGATCGGCAGGATTAGGGGCCGCTGCGGTTTCAGAAGAACAGTTCCCCGCGTTGGTGGTACAACCATTCGGCAAAGGCCAAGTCGCAGCGATGCTGATTGGAGATCTTTGGCGATGGCAGTTAAAAAGCGACGAGGGTAGCGACGATATGATGAAGTCCTGGCGACAAACATTGCGCTGGTCTGTCGCAGATGTTCCACGTCGCGTCGAAGTTGAAATCATACGAAAGAATGACGTCAATCGAACGGCGTCTATTAAGGTTCGCGTTAAAGATGAATCTTACAAGCCGTTTGATAATGCTTCTGTTGCGATAGAAGTTCAAACGCCCGATGGAAAGTCGATCGAGTTGACTGCTGAGCCAGCGGGAACCGAGCCCGGCGTCTATGTTGCGAATTTCGTTTCAAGTTTGCCCGGAGCGTATCGCGCTGTCGTCAGTGCTTCAGAAGCCGACGGAACAGAAATTGAAAATCGCGAAGGTGGTTGGGTTTCTGAACCCGATAGTGAAGAGTTTTTGTCGCTTGAACCGAACCGAGAGTTTTTAAACGAACTGGCCAAGCGAAGCGGCGGTGAGGTGATTGAACTCGATGGATTGGATCAATTCGTTGAAAGCCTTGAGTTTCGTCAGGTGCCGATAACTGAAACGCGTTCGTTGCCGTGGTGGCATCGCTGGACTATTTTTTCCATTGCGATTGGTTTGCTGATCGGTGAATGGGGCATTCGACGATGGAAGGGTTTGCCATGATCATGACTACAGTTTCCCGACTGCTTGTCAGTACTTTGCTGGTGTCGATTGGATTGTTGCCCAGTTTCGCGCTTGCTCAGGAACAGAAGGTCATTGTCGTCGTCGGTGCACCGGGGGAGGAGGAATTCGGCGATCGGTTTTTGACTTGGGCTGAGAACTGGAAAACGGCGGTAAAGTCTGCACCGGAGTCAAAAATCGGATTTGCACAGATCGGCGTTGAGAAAGCAAGCGACTCGCTGGCGCAGTCAGATTTTGACAGACTTAAAACGGAAATCGAAAACACTCCCAAGAATATTGGTGAGCTGTGGGTGGTCCTTATTGGGCACGGAACTGACGATCGAAAGAACTCCAAGTTCAATCTCACGGGACCCGACGTTTCTGCAAAACAGCTGAAAGACTGGCTGGCTCCCCTGCCCTGCCGAACGATTGTGATTAATTGTTCGTCGGCCAGTGGTTCGTTTGTCTCTAAACTGAAATCGAAAGATCGAGTCGTCATCACCGCGACGAAAAACGCGGCTCAGCAAAACTTTTCGCGTTTCGGTGGCTATCTATCGGAAGCGATCGCTGACCCTTCATTGGACATCGACAAAGACCAGCAGACATCGCTGTTGGAAGCGTACCTCGGTGCGTCTGCCAGAACGCAAGAGTTTTACATTCAAGAAACTCGCTTGGCGACCGAGCTCGCTATGATCGACGACAATAGCGATGGCTTGGGGACGCCAGCGGATTGGTTCAAGGGAACGCGGGTTGTTAAAAGATCAAAGAAAGGCGAGCCCGATGGTTTCGCCGCCAATCAGGTCTTTCTCATTCGCCGTGGTACCGAAGCGAAATTGTCGCCTGAGCAACGAAAACTTCGCGACGCTCTCGAGATGAAGCTTGAGATTCTTCGCTTGAAGAAAAAGACGATGAGCGAAGACGCATACTACCGAGCAATGGAACCAGTGCTGTTGGAGCTTGGTGGAATCTATTCTGCCGTTGAATCTGACAAGTAGTTTGGCACGAAAATGTGGCTGTGTGTTGGACGCAAGAAATGCAAAGAGCGGGCTACCAATTGTCGTTTGACTGAAAGCAGGCAAGTGGGCAAAAGTAAGTTTGTTTTGTTTGTGCCTGGGAAGCGACTATTTTCCAAGGTCTTTGACTCGGTATCGTTATCGGAAACTGAAGGCAAAGTGTTTTCACAGGGCATCGTTGACGTGTTTTACATCGCACCGGCGAAAAGATGTGAGCAACTAAAGGACTTTGAGTTGTCTCGAGGAAGTGTTGTGGGATCCTCGAATTGATTGCAACTGGCAAACAATTCGGTCAACGTTGGGAACTGGGTGGGTGGATGCTCAACTATATTTCACCGGATAAAATTGAGCTCACCATGCTTCTGTGCCGCTGGATGCCAAAAGGAGAATCCTCTTGGAAGTTTCAAGTGGTTGGTTGTCTTGGGAAGTTGCGATCAGAGTGGCGTAATTCCTTGCAACATTACCGCCGTTTTTTCTCTTATCGTTTCTCTGGCATTTCTGCTTAAGATTTTCCCCGCTGACATTTCACGCGCGCAAACCCAATCGGTTCCGTTCGTCATTCGCGCGGACGACGCCAGGCAAACGGTTACCAATTTTCTGGTTTGACATCGGCCCCAACAAGCGATCAATTCATTTCCGTCAAAGCCGGGCATTTTTACTTAGGCGAAAAACGTCAGCGGTTTTGGGGAGTCAACCTTTGTTTCGGCGCGAACTTTCCCACGCACGAGGAAGCCAAAAAAATTGCACCGCATTTTGCCAAACTGGGAATCAACGCAGTTCGGTTTCACCACATGGATATGAGGTTTGTGTTGAAACTGGCCTGTGCGGAGAGTCATTCGGGCTGGAGAATTATTCTCTCAATCTTTCAATGCACTCAGGAGAATCGTTGGAGGCTTTGTTGACGATTGTGTCGACGGGAAATGTTTGGAGTTCATCAGAGGCGTAAGGTACGAGTGCTGCCTCTAGTGTTTCCCTGTCGGTGAATTCTTTGTCCAGCCAGAAATCGAATTGCTGTTGTTCAAGGATGACGGGCATTCGATCGTGCAGCGGTTGCATGATGGTGTTGGCGTCGGTGGTGAGGACGGTGCACGATTCAACGGGGGCGGCATTTGGGTTTTCTTTGTCCGTCCACGATTCCCAAAGCCCTGCCATGCAGAATGGTTGATCGTCAGTTCGGGAAATATAAAACGGTTGCTTGGACTTTCCCTCTTTTTTCCATTCGTAAAATCCATCGGCCAGAATAAGGCACCGTCGCGATTTAAAAGCAACGCGAAACGCTGGCTTGGTAGCTACCGTTTCTGATCTGGCATTGATCATTCTCGCGCCGATTTTAAGATCCTTTGACCAAAACGGAACGAGTCCCCAACGCAGTTCGGCGACTTCGTATTCGCCAGAGTCAGACTCGCGGACAGCGATTGCGGATTGGGTGGGGCAAATGTTGTAGCGTGGTTTGAATTTGGGAAACACAAGTTGTTGAGATCGCAAATCATCGAACATCGCGATCAGCGAATTTGCGGGACTTCGAAGTGTAATTCTTCCACACATGGTTATTCGCCCTCGAAAGTGTAGCCCGCGTCCGTCAGTGCTTGTTTCGCAATGTTGACGCTGGATTCGGTGACCAAGAAATAGTCGGTGTTGTAAGTTGAAAGTGAAAAGATTGAAACGCTCGCATCTTTCAGAACCTTGCTGATACCTGCGATCACGCCGATGACATCAAATTCAAGTTCACTGCAAACTCGGAAACAACGCCAGTCGTGGCTGGCTTTTACGTTGGGAAATTCCGTGAGCGATTCTGTGAAATCTACAGGAACCGAGTTGGTTGGGACAACGACGGAAAGTTCTTCGTCTGTTCGCAAAATGGCGACAAACTCTCCCTTTGACCAACTTGGTATGTCGGCGTCAGCGGCCAATTGGCAAACGGAGTAAGAAGCCTTGAGGAAACGGAGTTGCATTATTAATTCGCGAATGGTGTAAACTACAAAGCTTCAAATTGATTTTGGCAAGCGAGGTATCACCAAAGCTTGCCAAGCTATCGTACACCTTCCAAAGATTGGCGCAAAGGAAATGATGGACGACTTTTTGCCGACGGCTTCAATTGAGAATCTGCGTCGACGAGCGCAAGTTCTGGCTTCCATTCGTCGCTTCTTTGATCAAAAGAATTTTTTCGAAGTCGATACACCGACGCTTTCGCATGACATCGTTGTCGATCGCTATCTGCAACCGGTTGGAATTTCGAAAAGTGATTTGACGGGCAGGTCGAGTGATTCGAGCCAGCGAATGTGGCTACAGACTTCGCCAGAATTTGGAATGAAGCGATTGATGGTGGCAGGGGCCGACGCGATCTATCAGATTTGTAAGTGTTATCGTTGCGATGAAATTGGCACTCTGCACAATCCAGAATTCACGATGCTTGAATGGTATCGAGCTGGCGACGACATGGTGGCTGGGATGGATTTGTTGGCTGAGTTAGTCGAAACGATTTTGGAACGACCGAAGTCCAAGCGTTTGAGTTATCGAGAAGCGTTTAAACGGTACGCCGATGTTGATCCGTTTGAAAGTTCAATGGAAAGTTTGGAGTCCGCGGCTCGTGCAGGGGGCATTGGAGTTGAGTTGAAAGGTGAAAGCCGCGATGGCTGGTTAAATCTGATGTTGTCCCAAATCGTTGAACCGAATTTGGGGATCAATGCCCCAATGGTCATTTATGACTGGCCAGTAAGTCAGTCAGCACTTGCCGTTGTCCGTGACGACGAATGTCCGGTAGCGGAACGGTTTGAAATTTATGTGGATGGAGTCGAACTAGCCAACGGTTACCATGAATTGCTTGACCCGGAAGAACTTGCTCGTCGAAACGTGATTAACAATCAACAACGTGTCAAAGACGGCAATGCGTTGTTGCCGGAAAACAGCCGGTTGTTGGATGCTATGCGAGTTGGAATGCCGCAGTGTTCTGGCGTGGCGTTGGGCGTTGATCGTTTGGTGATGTTGGCGATTGGTGCAAGTACCGTTGCCGATGTGATCGCGTTTCCGGTTGAGAACGCTTAGAGAGATGAAGCTTTAGGGCTGTGGTGCCGTTGAACCGCTTGGTCAGTCGTCAGTGGTTAGTGGTCAGTCGTCAGTAGTCAGGTTCAGAGTCGGTAGTCGATTAGAAGGGAAATGGGCAGGCAGCAGGCGCGCAAAAAAACGGCCGAGCTGTGTTGCTCGGCCGTTGATACTTTGTCCAGCGTCCAACTGTTGTTAGTTAGCGTTGTTGTAATCGGCTTGTGAAGGCTCGATTCTCTCTCTTGACTTTGCACGCAACTCAGCTCGTTCAGCAGTTGCTGTGACGACTCGCTGAGCGAAGTAGATATGCTGCGGAGCGAAATAACGCTCGTATGATCCATCCATTCGCTCGATGCGATTCTTGACTGCCAGTCTTTGCCAGCTCAAACCGTCCGTCACGTTCCAAGCTGCCGCTTGTGCGACAGGCTGTGAGATTTCGTCATTCGCGAGCATTCGCATCATTTCGAAAATCTGTGGGTTGGTCGTGAAGTCTTTCAAAGGCTGAATCTTGTAAGCGATTCGTGTTTTCGGATCTGGCTTGCCTTCTTCAAGACAAACGATCTTCACGGCAACTTTTCCAACGCGTCCTGGAGGGATATTAAAGATACCAGCACCGCCGCCGCCACCTTGGTTACCGCCACCACCGCCGCCGAATCCACCACCGCCACCGCCGCCGCCAAAACCGCCGCCACCAGCTTGGTTGCCGCCGCCTTGACCACCGCCTTGACCACCGCCGAATCCACCGCCACCTTGACCGCCACCACCGAATCCGCCTTGTCGCATGACAGGCACGGTCGAGAATGCAGCAGGCATCTCGATTGCGAGAGGTTTGTCAGAATTGTTTTTGACAATGATGTTTGCCTTTGCAGAGCTGTTGGCCTTGATGATGACTTCAATGTCACCTTGGCTCATCGCGCTGAACATTTCGACAGGTTCAAAATCTTTCGCTGGGGTTTGGGTTTTCGAGATCGTATTCATACGACGCTCTCGAACCAGTCTGGCTTTCGCCGATTCCTGTTTCTCTTTTTCGACGACAACTTCGTCCTCAGCGTTAGCCATTCCAGAGATGGCGACAGCCGTGATTAGTGCGATCGAAAACTTCAACCAGTCATTCAACTTTGTTCTCATCAAAGAACTCCTCGTTATTGGAACCGATGCCTCTTGCCCGCACCGGTCAGAACTACCACGAAGGTGTATCAGATTTAATAGTTTGAGCCAATGAGCGTTAAAACTCGCTGGCTTACATCCTTCTCAAGGATAGTCACGGAAATGTCATAATCCAAGTAATTTCCCGGTTTCTTGTCGCTTTCCCCACAATAAAAAAAGCACATTCGGGGACACAGGGTCGACCGAATGTGCTCTCTTAGTCTGCGGTTTTCGCTAAAAAAGCGATTACAGGATTCCCAGTGTTACAAGGAACATCGTCGGCTGAGCCGCATTCCACCAATGGCGATGTCAGGTATCTGTTTGGTCAGGATATGCCCGTTTCTACCTATGGAATCGTTGAATCGATCGAGGACAGTACCGCCAACGGCGACGACTGTGTGGGCGGTAAATCCGGAGCAATCAGAAGGAGCGGACATTGAACGGGGGAGCCGTGCTGTGACAGTCGCGAAGGGGTGCAAAAAAAGCCCAGCCAAATAACGGCTGGGCTTCTGTCAGATTCATTTTTTTTACAACCAAGCTGGACTCTTACAACAATGTTGCGATCACCAAAGCCACTACGCTCATGAGTTTGAGCAAGATGTTCAGCGAAGGGCCAGAAGTGTCTTTGAAAGGATCACCAACGGTGTCGCCAACAACGGCGGCTTTGTGAGCTTCGCTTCCTTTGACTAGTTTGACACCGTCAATAACATAGCCTTCTTCGATCATCTTTTTCGCGTTGTCCCATGCTCCACCCGCGTTGGACTGGAACAATGCCATCAAAACACCGCTGACAGTAACACCAGCGAGTAGTCCACCGAGCATCAAGGCGTTAATGTTGGACCCTTCTTCCATGAAAAATTTGGGGACAAAACCAAATGCGACAGGGACGAGGACGGCGACCAAACCGGGAACGATCATTTCGCGAATCGATGCACGAGTTGAGATGGCAACGCATTTTCCATACTCAGGTTTTCCGTCAGCAGCATCAAACGTTTCTTGGTCAGCTTTTGACCACTCGTCGTAATCCTTGCCTTCGTTTTTCGACATCACATTGAGAGCGGCTTTCAATTCAGGAATGTCGCGGAACTGTCGTCGAACTTCTTCAATCATTGCCATCGCAGCGCGACCCACGGCGTTCATCGACAAAGCCGAGAATAAGAACGGCAACATGGCTCCGATAAACAATGACGCCATCACAAATGGATCCGTGATGCTAATCCCAGTGATAATTGATTCTGGGTGAGTCATGTTGTAAGAGGTCATAAACGCAGCGAACAAAGCCAAAGCCGTCAAAGCAGCCGAGCCGATCGCGAATCCTTTTCCGATCGCCGCAGTCGTATTTCCAACAGCGTCGAGTTTGTCGGTTCGTTCGCGGACTTCTTCTGGAAGTTCAGCCATTTGAGCGATACCACCGGCGTTGTCTGAAATCGGACCGTAAGCGTCGACTGCCAATTGGATCCCGGTGTTGGAAAGCATGCCAACAGCCGCGATCGCGATTCCATAAAGGCCTGCAAAGTGGAACGCACCAATGATTGCGACGGCAATAATGATGATTGGAATCGCTGTGGAAATCATTCCAACGCCTAAACCAGAAATGATGTTCGTTGCTGAGCCGGTTTGAGATTGCCGGACGATTGAGATGACAGGACCGGTTCCAGTTCCGGTGTAGTATTCCGTGACCTTTCCGATTGCCAGTCCAGAAACCAGACCGATCAAAATCGAATAGAACACGCCCATGCTGGTGATTGTTTTTTCGTTGACGCCACCTGGATCAAAAACCCAGCTTGCCGGCAACATCCACATGATTACGAGAAATGTCAGCCCCAACAGGATTGCGGCCGAGCCAAATTCGCCAAAATTCAATGCGTGGTGGGGGTTTCCACCTTCTTTGACTTTCACGAAAAACGTACCGATGATTGAAGTCAAAATTCCGATTCCTGCCAAAACCAGAGGCAGCATGACGGCCGAGAGTCCCTGAAATCCATCGTCGCTAAATTCCGAAAGTCCGAAAAAGGCGGCTCCCAAAACCATGGTTCCAATGATCGAGCCAACGTAAGACTCGAAAAGATCCGCACCCATTCCTGCCACGTCGCCAACATTGTCACCGACGTTGTCAGCGATCGTTGCCGGGTTGAGCGGATGGTCTTCTGGGATTCCGGCTTCGACTTTTCCGACCAGGTCAGCACCAACATCGGCGGCTTTGGTATAGATACCACCACCGACTCGGGCAAACAAAGCAATCGAAGAAGCACCGAATGAGAAGCCCGTCAGAACTGTAATGACTCGTGTCAAATCCGCTTCTGTGCTCACGCCAAACATGTTGCTGTAAACGAGAAACAGGATGCTCAATCCAAGCACTCCAAGGCCAACCACGCCCATGCCCATGACGCTGCCGCCAGCAAAAGCGACTTCGAGAGCCTGACCGAGTCCGGTTCGAGCCGCGTGAGTGGTTCTAACGTTCGCCTTGGTGGCGACTTTCATTCCAATGTAGCCAGCAAGAGCCGAGCAGAATGCACCCAGCACGAATGACATCGCGATCAAAGGAGAGGAACGCTCGCCCTGATAATAACCTGCGTATCCGAGCAACGCCGCGACAGCGATGACGAAAACTGAGAGGATCGTGTATTCCGCTTTGAGGAACGACATCGCTCCGTCGGAGATGTTGTCTGCGATTCGTGCCATTCGGTCCGTACCGACTTCTTGTGCAGTCACCCATTTGGATTTCCAAAAAGTGAAAACCAACCCGAGAACACCTAACAGTGGAATCACGTAACTAATAATTAGAAACATGTTGCTGGCAGGAGGTGCGAGAGGGGGAGTGTCTGCATCTGTAGAAACAGCATCGACGTTATCGCCTTGAAACGCTGACACCTCGGATTGAAGTGCGAAAAACGAAAGACAAAAAACGCCAAAAATGAGGGCGGCGGTAATACTCCGGAGGAGCAATTGCGTCATTGTAGGGTGCCTTAAGAGATTTTTTGTGGTTGAGAATCGGGCGTTAGCCAAGACGGCTATTATGAAGGAGCTATTAAACTGCGTTTGGCCGAATCGGAAAAGTCCTATCAAACGATTTTAATTGGCTTTGGAAAATATCAAAATGGCCGCCACTCTCTGGACGAAGGTCATTCTTTTGATGGAGGGCAAGTCTGTGACCGCTGGCTCGAATTTCAGTTTGTGAATGGGAGTCACCTTAAACGTCGAGAATCACAATCAAGGGTTCAAATCTGAACTTCGTTTGCATTGGAGACAGCCGGCAATTGGCCGTGCGACGAAGCGTCTCGGTCGAAACGGTAAACAATTCCCCATTTTACTTTGTTTTTTCGGACAAAATTGGCTCGACTTCAGCGTCAGAGAATTGATGCTTGTTCTCCACGGCTGAAAAATCAAATAGAATCCACGCTAGATAAATGCCTTTTACTTGTTACGGGAGCAAAAGATGCGATCGAAAGATTGGATCCGAATGTCGCAGCTTGCGATTACTTTGTTGATGTGTTTGATGACCCTACCTGTTTTGGGCCAAGAAGACGGCGGTGAGGACTTGGGGAAGGCGTTAGATCAGAAACTCAAGGCGACTTCTACGACAGATTTAGATGCTGTGGTCCGTCTTTGCCGTTCCGCGATCAAAAAAGGCTTGAGCAAGGACGATACCAAGACTGCTCAACAGTTAGCCGCGGCCGCCAGCTACGAGCACGCTGACCAGCTCAATAAACGAATTGGCAAAACAAACCGTGACCCGCGTTGGAGAGTTTTCCGAAGTGCGGCAATTCGACAGTTGAAGAATGCGGTCGAGTTTGATCCTGAAATGGGGGAAGCCTATTTGATGATCGCGGATTTGAACGCACTGGAGGGTGGTGATCGAGATGCGGCTCTTGAAGCGGTTGAGAAGGCCGTGGAGTTGGCCGGCGACGATCGAGAACAGCTTTCCGCGGCGCTTTTCTCACGTTCCATGCTGGCCGAAGACCAGGAAGCACAGCTTGCTGATTTAAGCCAAGCCATCAAAGTGAATCCTGAAAACATCGAAGCCGTTCGCTTGCGAGGAATTTACTACCTGCGAAAACGTGAGCCAGAAATGGCGCTCGATGATTTAAATAAATGGCTCGACTCCGATCAAAAAGAAGTCGGTAGCTACCTGTTCGTCGTTGAAAACATGATGGCCTCGGGTGAAAAATTCAATGAGGAAATGCAACAAGAAGCCATCAAGATTATCGACAAGGCGATCAAGATTGCACCCAAGGAGTCAAGGCCTTATGCGCTCCGTGCCGAAATTCATCTCGATATGAAAGAGCTGGAGCTTGCTGAAAAAGATGCCAACAAAGCGGTAGAGCTCAACGAAGAAAATATCGAAGCGTTACTCACGCGGTCCGAAGTTTATTCAGCGTTGGCGAATTACGAAAAAGCACTTGAGGACGCAAACGCTACATTGGCGATTCGACCAGGTTTGGTTGCCGGGCTCGAGCGTCGTGGAATCATTTATTCACAGCAGCAAGATTTTGACGGTGCGATCAAGGACTTTAAAACGTTGGTCGACAGCGGTCAGTTCGATTTTTACAGACGGCAATTGGGAGTGCTCTATAACGCGGCCGATCGGCCCACCCAAGCCGCTCGCGTGTTTGCAGAAATTCTGCAAGAGGTTCCGGCTGATTCCTGGGAAGGGAAATCGCCACGGAAACAATTGATTGCGATGGACACAAGAGCATCTGCACTTCGCGGTCGCGCCGATGCTTGGTTGGCATCCGGTAAGCACAAGGAAGCCGTCGAAGATTATGAAGAAGCGTTAGAGCTAAACGAGAAACTGCTTGAACTGCAAGACGCAGAGGGAATGGGAAATTTAGTTCCCATCGACGATGGAGCACTCAACAATTTGGCTTGGGTTCTCGCAACATCCACCAAAGACGATGTTCGCGATGGCAAGCGGGCGATCGAGTTTGCGACTCGAGCAGCTGAAGCCACTGAATTTAAAGAAGCCCACATTCTCAGCACGCTCGCATCCGGCTATGCCGAATCGGGTGACTTTGACAAAGCGATCGAGTGGCTTGAAAAAGCGATCGAGATCAATCGCGTCGAAGGCGAAGAAGCCAAAGACAAAACTCGAACGGATAAGCAACGAGAGAGCTTGGGCAAAGAGCTTGAGAGTTATAAAAACGAAAAGCCTTGGCGAGAACTTCAAGACGTTGAAAATGAAGCCAAGGAAAAGTCCAAAAAGAAGGACGACAAAAAGAAGAACGATAAAAAGAAAGAGTCTGACGAGGACGGCGATGAGTCCGATGAAGACGACTCGGGCGAAAAAGATTCGAGTGATAAAGACGACAAAAAGGAAGACGACAAAGACGACGATTCAGACGACAAAGAAGAAGATAAATCTGATGATAAATCTGATGATAAATAGCGGACTCTTGGATCGTAACTCCGCGTTCGAATTGATGTGCGAGTACACTCAGCAAGATGGATTGCGACGCCACATGTTGAGTGTGGAGATCGCGATGCGAGCGTATGCGGAGTCTTTTTCCGAAGACGTAGAGAAATGGGGCATCGTTGGTTTGCTTCATGATTTCGACTATGAACGTTGGCCAACCGCGCCCGACCATCCACTAGAGGGCTCAAAAATTTTGAGCGAGCTTGGTTATCCAGACGACGTGATCTACGCGATTAAATCGCATGTCGATCAAGTTCCAGACTGCCCGAGAGTCTCCCGTTTGGATAAAACTTTGTTTGCATGCGACGAGCTTTGCGGTTTCATCACAGCAGTCGCCTTGGTGCGTCCGGCGGGAATCGTTGGGATGAGTTCCAAGAGTGTTCGGAAAAAACTTAAGCAAAAAAGTTTTGCCGAGAAAGTAAACCGCGAAGATATCACGTCGGGAGCAGAGGACTTGGGTGTGGAACTCAATCCTCATATCCAGTTCGTGATCGATGCGTTGGCCAAGCATGGTGAGGAGCTTAAGCTTGTTCCGGTTGATTCACCCATACCAAGTGATTCGCCAGTAGCCGACCAGCGTTAAGATTCCGACAATCAGTATCAGGCAACGAGAAAGTAAAAATGGAAGTTCAAAACTCAGACCAGCTAACAACTAAAAAATGTGTTCCGTGTGAGGGCGGCGTCGATCCGTGCCCGCTTCCATTCGTAACTGAGCAGCTTTTGAAATTACCTGGCTGGTATTTGACCAACAACAATGAGCGAATTCGAAAAGACTGGACGGTAAAGAACTTTGTTGAAGGACTGGACTTCTTCCAGCGTGTTGGAGAAATCGCGGAAGCCGAAGCCCATCATCCCGACCTTCACTTGGTTGCGTATAAAAATGTCTCAATTGAAATCTGGACTCACGCCATTGGTGGGTTGAGTGAGAACGATTTCATCCTCGCTGCCAAAATTGATCAGTTGGAGATTTAAAACGCAATTGTGATTTGCCATTTCATCACCCGCCTTTGCTAAGTTTGCCTTTTGCCAAATTTTCTTTGCTACGTTTTCCTTCAGTCTCTACTGAACTCGTGCAGCAAAGTTTGGTTGCCGATTTCGCCAGTCGTTTGAGGTTCGGGTTTCAGGCGGCTGAGCATGGTGCCGCCTTTTTGTTGACACTACCGCTCAGTCGTTACAACCATGCGTTGGTAACGATTCGAAATCTCGCTACAGGTAGAGTTTTTATCGCAAACCCCGCTTCGTTTGACTTCCGTTTTCACCGAGCATGCTGGCGCCGCTTCGCTGGCACGATGTCAGCGCTTAAGTTTGTTCTGGGTGCTCCCTGAAACGTTCTTTCTTGCGGCGTGGCCCCCGGTAATTGGTTCAGCTTACCCAACCCGAACTCCGGTTGTTCCGGCAAATCCGATCTTGCACTGGGCTCGGGTTGTTCGAGTCGTATCTGTCCATCGGGTTGAATCAGTTTTTTCTGGGTGAACAGAAAAACCGACGGTCTGGATTTTGCAAGTCGATGTTTTCATGAAGAAACAACTCGATATGCCGGTTGCAACCAAGTGTTGGCTTGGGACGCATCGCGGGATTGTGAAATTCTGAAATGAGACTGACATGAAACGCTATATTTGCCTTGGACTCACATTGGTTTTCTTTGGCGGTTGTTGTAACTCTGGCTGCAAGACCTCGCTGCTGGACCGATTTCGCTCCACACCAAGATCTGTCCGACAGGTCGCCAACGTGTCCCAATGCGGATGCAGTCACTGTGCCCAGCAACAAACGGCTAGGTTCGCGACTGCAGAGAATTCAGCTGACTGTGGATGTGAAGAGGCTGTCAGTGTCTCTCAGAGCAGTAGCATTTTAGTAGACAGCTACGCAAGCCAACCACCGAAGCAACAGGTGGAAAATGTGGCACGGCCAGAATTGGAGCCAGGCAAAAGTAGCCGTTACTACGAAGGAAAAGCTAAGGCCGCATCGCGAAAAAATGACTATAAGCCAGAGGTTCAATACGAATTCTTAAAACCGAAAACAGACGAGTCGGGATTCCTTACGTCTGAAAAACTGGTCAAGCCTCTTGAGATCCCCGTCGCAAGCGAGCCAGAGACGAACCTCCCGTTGGATATCGTCAACACTGAAATCGAAGAGGACGACGTTCCTTTCGTTCCGATCAGCATCATTCCGATTTCGAATAAGAAAGAAGTGCCGACCCCTGTAATTCTCGACGAAGTCACGCCTGAGCCATTTGAACAATTCAACATGAGTGACGAGCCCGATGTTGAACTGCCGGCCATGGTTGAAAAACCGCTTGGTCCAATCGTTTTGAAGGCTCGGCCTGTTCAGAATCACCGTGTCAACGATGCCCGTATCAACGATGCCCATGTCAATGATGCAAGAGTGCCAGTGGAGAATCACGCTTCTGTCGCTGACTCGTCCGCGATTGATGGTTTTGGTTTGCCAGTCAAAGGAGACGTTTACTTTCGGTCGCTTCCTTCTCTTGATGGGCGTCAACAGCCGACATCGCAATTTTCGACGTCGCCGTACGGAGCCATCAAGTCGCGGCTTGAAACCAAATCACCCAACGCGATCACACCGCTGGAGAATTTGGACGTCGATTCAAAGTCTCAGTTTACACCGCTTCCTGACGATCCGACACATCGCGATAAAGTGACGACCACGGCACGGAATCACCGATTGATTGAGGTTCCAGCCAAAGCCACCAAGCTAAAACGCATTCCCAAGCCGATTGAGATGATTCGGTTGTCCGCAACAACCGCGCCCGTTACGAACGCCGGCAATGGCGTCAATGCGTTGGCTAATTTTCGAATGGAAAGTGCGGTAATCAAGCGCTCTTCGGATACGGGGTCATTTGGTTCGGGTTTAACGCAGCCGGAGATTGCATCCGACAAGCTTCATTCAAGCGTCCCTCTTTTGCGAGCCAGTGCTCGACTGATCACCGTTGATCGCTAGTATGGCAACGGACCGGTTAGAGTCACCTAATTCACTGTTGATAGATTGTTGCTGGATATGAGCCAAACCATTTCAGTCGCTCTCTTTGACGCAGTGGGAACGGTGATTTATCCCGACCCCGGTGTTATAGACGTCTACCTAAAACTGGGCGAGGATCACGGAAGCGATCTTACACGACAACAGGTTAAAGACAGGATTACGATCGCACGCCGCAAGTATTTCAATGTCGGCGTTGCAGGTAATCGAGATGGTGTCCCTTCGCTTGATTCAAGCGAGGTGATTGAGTTTGCGTTGTGGAAACGGTTGGTTCTCGATGTTTTCGCAGAGCTAGAGTCAGCCGATATTTTGTTCGACGAACTCTGGTCCCATTTCGCTGATCCCAATCACTGGCGTCTGTACGACGACGTTGCCGATTGTTGGGGCAAACTCCGGGAGCATGGCGTCGCAATTGGATTAGCGTCTAATTTCGATTCGAGATTAATTCGAATTTGCGATTCGATGGAACTGCTTTCGGATATCGAGTTTGTTTTTTGCTCCTCCCAAGTCGGCTTTCGAAAGCCCTGCCAAAATTTCTATCGACAAGTAGAAGCAATGCTCGCGTCACAGTTGGGCCCTGGGCGGTTGCAGGTTGCGATGGTGGGAGACGACTTGGAGAACGATTGTGTTGCTCCCGCTTTTGCGGGGTGGCAATCTGTTTGGTTGAATCGAAAGTCGAATCCGAGTTCTGTAGAAGAGTCCAGCGAGCTGGACTCTAGTGTCCATCAAGTCGCCACCGCAACGGAATTTGCTGACTGGGCGATCAAACGATTCGCAAACGATGATGTCAAATTTTGATTCGTGTTCTTTGCTACGCTCTAATTGCAGCTTGTTCGGGGGTTTGGTCTGCGGGCCTTGAGCGTACAGCCAATCGTTGAATCGTCCTGATATCCATTCGAGTAGGTGTTTGAAAGGGTTTTTGCGGCTTTTGCATTGCTCTCTGACCATCTCACATGCGATGTTACATAAACGTTACATGCTGTCTGCTGCCTGGCACGTAAAATTGCAAATGAACAGTATCCTCTGTTTGCGAATCCATTTTCGAATTCACTTCAAAAAAACAAGTTTTGAAATTCAAGCATTCCTTTAGCCCCTTTTTGCTGGGCGAGTTGGGAACGGGCAAACGGTTTTGGAAATTCACAAAGGCTAGAATAGTCGCATGACCAATCAATTCACGATCTTGACTGTCGAAGACGACGATGCGATTCGCCGAGGAATCGTGGACGCGTTGAAATTCAAAGGCTACCGTGTACTTGAGGCGGCCGATGGAAACGCAGGGTTGGAGCTTGCAACGACCGCAACCTACGATTTACTGCTGTTGGACCTCGCGTTGCCGGGAAAACCTGGAATGGAAATCCTGAAGGAAGTTCGCAAATCGCACCCTACCCAGCCGGTCATCATTTTGACCGCCAAGGGCGATGAGCATGACCGGGTCGAAGGCCTCAAAACGGGAGCCGATGACTACGTTGTGAAACCATTCTCCGTTCTCGAATTACTTGCTCGTGTCGAAGCCGTATTGCGCCGTTCACCCAGTCGCCCCGACAACGTTGCGTTGGTTAAGTTTGGTTTTGATGGCACAGCAGGAACTGCTGATTTTGCTCGGCGGGAAATTCGATTTGGCGAAAGTGACAGGGTCGAACTTTCGGAAAAAGAATCTGAGCTCCTGCGTTATTTGGCGACAAACAGCGGCCGCGCAATCTCACGCGACGAACTTTTGTCCAGCGTTTGGCGGTTAAGCCCCCAAGGAATTTCGACACGGACGATCGACATGCACGTGGCGAGGTTGCGAGAAAAACTTCGTGACAATACAGGCGTGCCAAAAATACTGTTAACCGTTCGAGGCAAGGGCTACATGTTTCAAAATCAAATCGAAAAAACTGACAACCAAAGCGTAAATGACGGGCAGCCAGAGACTTCATTGTCGGCCCCAGCATCGGTGGAAACGGAATGAGAAAGCCTTGGCAAATTTGGTCGATATTCGCATTGATTTTGTGCGTCGTTGTTCCTTTGATGGGTTGGTTGACATGGCAGATCAATGAGACTGATCGTGCGCGCGAAGAGGATCGAGTGCAGACAGAACTTGCGAGGCAAGAAGCTGAATTGCAGGAACGAATCAGTAGTGCGCTCTATCGAATGGATTGGTGGGCAACGCCGTTGGTCGCTCAGGAAGCCGCGCGGCCGTATTATCTTTACGAGCCGTTCTATCGGGTCAGCAACGCATCCAGTGTTAGAAGTGACAGTAGCGCGAACGCTCGTCTGTCAGACAATCAATCTCTTGTGAAGAATCGCAAGTCGACTACGCTGGCTTCGTTGCCCGACGAAGTTCAGCAGCCATCCCCGCTGCTATTCGAGACGTCAGAATTTGTGGTGATGCATTTTCAAATTTCATCAGATGATGTTGTCACTTCGCCTCAGCGTCCACTTGGCTCAGAGTGTGAGCGAGCCGTTGCGTGCGGGATTCCAAAATCGAAAATGGAAAGCAACGACGACAGTCTCAAATTGGCGACCTTGTTTTGCAAATACGACGAGATCAGCAAACTTTGTCCCGATCTTCCAAGAGGTCAAACCGTTCCCGGGCCGCAAGTGGGCTCTGTTGCAGAAACCGGAGTTGCGACATTTCAGACCGTCTATCGCGACCCCCAGTTCAACCCATACACCGGTTCGATTGGAAACTCGAACAACGATTCGACGTTGGCGCTGGAGCAAGCAAAACAAGCCTTGGTGCAACAGGTCATGCAAATGCAAGGTCCGATTTCTCAAGGCATTGGTGTCAAGAATGAAAAATTGGATCAGCAAGTCGACCGAAACAGGTCTCGTGGCAACACCGAATTTTATCAACGCGCTATTTCGGCGGAGAAAAACGCTCGGTCGCAGTGGGCTCAAAATCAACTCAATTCGTTCGCGGTTCCTCCCGGAGGCGATGGGCTGATTCGCGAGGGTGTGATGAGGCCGTTATGGTTGGGGGATCGTTTGATCCTCGCGCGTCGAGTCGAGGGGGCCAACAAGAAACTGGTTCAGTGCTGTTGGCTGAATTGGGATTTGATCCAGCAACAATTGAAATCGGAGATCGCTGATATTCTTCCAGAAGTTGAGTTTGAGCCGGTCAGAGATCCAAGTGAGTTAAAGTTCGGACGTGCGATGGCAACGTTGCCAGTGCATTTGATTGTTGATTCGCAAAAATTGCTTTCGACATTAGCACTCGATTCGCCAGCGGGATTTGCCAGTCGACCATCAGGATTGAAAGTGAGTTTGCTGCTCGCTTGGGTTGGGTTGGCGTTAGCCGCATTCGCATCTGCACTGTTGCTCAAAGGTGTAATGCAACTGAGTGAACGACGAGCCGCGTTTGTCTCGGCCGTGACTCACGAACTGCGAACGCCACTGACTACGTTTCGTATGTACTCCGAAATGTTGGCGGAGAAAATGGTTCCGGCTGATAAACAACACGAGTACGCAGAAACGATGAAGGTCGAGGCTGACCGGCTTTCGCAGTTGGTTGAGAATGTTCTACAGTTCGCGAGGTTGGAAAAAAGCAGCGGGGATGGGCGAGTCGAATCGTTGGCCGTTGGCGAGATATTCAATCGGTTCGACGATCGCCTGCATCAGCGAGCAGAGAAATCTGAGATGAAACTATCGATTGAGTTGGGCGAAGCCGCTCAAGTCACTTGCAGCACCGATGCTGCCAAGGTTGAACAGATTGTTTTCAATCTAATCGATAACGCGTGTAAGTATGCTGCGGAAAGCGATGACAATCGAATCAATGTGAGTGCATCGACAAAGCGATCATCGGTGCTAATCAGCGTCCAGGATTTCGGGCCAGGTGTGTCGGCGAAATTTAAACGCTTGCTTTTCAAACCGTTTTGTAAGTCAGACCAAGACGCGGCGGATACTGCCTCGGGGGTTGGCCTTGGGTTGGCACTGTGTCAAAAGATGGCGAAATCAATCGGCGGAAAGATTTATCTATCTGATTCAAAAGACGAATCAAAAAGCAGCAATAAAAACGGCTCGAAAAGCAATTCAAATGGAGCGATTTTCGTTTTGGAGTTGCCAGTTTGAACCCGGAAAATGCTGGCAGCACCGGCACCAAGCAGACTTGGGCTGTCGAGTGCCATGCTTCTCGCTCGCGTGAGCATGTTGACACAAGCACAGGCCATGTGTTGTAGGCAGTCTCGACATTTGTGAGAACATGCATTCGCTTCATCCCAGTATCCCAAAAAAGCCGTTTCAGTTGTGATCGAGGCGGCAACATGCGACCATGAATCAGCGTTGAAACGGCTGGTTAATTTAGAGTTAGTGGTCTGACAGGTATAAATTGACGGGTGGCATGCCTACGCGAACGTAGGCATTCGCATCAGTGGCATTGGTGCTTAGGCCGCACTGAGAGCCCATCCTTGCGAGCCCTAAAGGTTCAGCTTACTGGGCTTCCATTTTTCCACGCCGGTCAGCTGGTTCGACCAATGACGCTTTCAAAAAGTCGGAATTCAAACGGCCAATGAACGCGATGCTGATGCCTTTGGGGCATTGTGCTTCGCACTCGGCGTAATTCCGGCATGAACCAAAACCTTCTTCTTCCATTTGGCCAACCATAGTTTGGGCGCGAGAGTATCGCTCGGTTTGGCCTTGGGGAAGCATTCCTAGGTGTGCGGCTTTCGCGGATGTGAACAACATCGCGGAACCGTTCGGGCATGCGGCAACACAGGCTCCACAGCCGATGCAAGTTGCAGCATCGAGAGCTGTTTCTGCTACCTCAGGGTTAATCGGAATCGAGTTGGGTTCAGGCTTGGGGCCTGAATGGTTGCTAATGAAACCGCCAGCCTGAATGATTCGATCGAATGCGGAGCGGTCCACGACCAAGTCTTTAATGACAGGGAACGCTTTGGCACGCCATGGCTCGATGTAGATCTCGGCACCGTCTTTGAAGTGACGCATGTATAGTTGGCACGTCGTCGTCTCGGCTTTGGGGCCGTGGGCTTCACCGTCGATGACCATGGAGCACATACCACAGACGCCTTCGCGACAGTCGTGGTCAAACGCAACTGGTTCGCCGCCTTCTGCGACTAGTTTTTCGTTGAGGCTATCCATCATTTCGAGAAATGACATGTCTGGTGTAACATTGTCCAGCTCGTATTTTTCCATACGGCCTTTGTCAGTTCTTGAATTTTGACGCCAGATGTTGAGTTTGATTTTCATGATTTGTAGTTCCTCGATGCAAGCGGCAGGGCATCAAATGACAGTGGCTCTTTGTTAAGTTCAGGTTCTACGCCTTCGCCTTTATATTCAAACACGGCGACGTGTGCGAAGTTTTCATCGTCACGTTTGGCTTCGCCTTCGGGAGTTTGGTGTTCCTCCCGCAAGTGGCAGCCGCACGACTCGTCGCGAAGCAAAGCGTCGCGGCACATCAGTTCGCCAAAATCGAAAAAGTCGATCATGCGTCCAGCGTGTTCCAATGATTGATTCAGTTCTGTGCCTTTGCCGGGCACGCTCAAGCTTTTCCAGAACTCTTCGCGGAGTGCCGGAATTTTCTTGAGGCCTTCTTTTAGTGACTCTTTCGTGCGAGCGATGCCGCAGTGTTCCCACATGATTTTGCCAAGTTCACGATGGAACGATTGTGAAGATCGGTTTCCACCGACAGACAGCAAACGGTTAATTTGATCTTTGGCTTCTTTTTCGACTTCTTTAAAGGCGGGATGATCGGTGGTGACTTCGCCGGGCTCGTTCCGGCTGAGAAAATCACCGATGGTCACAGGGATGATGAAATATCCATCGGCCAAACACTGCATCAGTGAACTCGCACCGAGGCGGTTGGCGCCGTGATCGGCGAAATTTGATTCGCCGATCGAGTACAAACCTGGCACGTTTGTCATCAAGTTGTAATCAACCCAGAGCCCACCCATCGTGTAGTGAACGGCCGGGTAAATTCGCATCGGAGTTTCGACTGGATCGTCGTCAGTGATCCGCTGGTACATCTCAAACAAGTTCGCGTATTTTGATTTGACTGCGTCGATGCCTTTGGATTCGATCGCGGCGGCGAAATCAAGATAAACGCCATAGCCCGTTGGGCCGACTCCGAGGCCTTTGTCGCAAACGTCTTTCGCGTTGCGAGCTGCCACGTCGCGAGGGACGAGGTTACCAAATCGTGGATAACGCTCTTCGAGGTAGTAGAATCGGTCCTCTTCGGGAATGTCCTTCGGGGCTCGCTTTTCATCTTTGTCGCGAGGAACCCAAATACGACCATCGTTTCGAAGTGACTCGCTCATCAAAGTCAGTTTCGACTGATACTCACCAGAGGCAGGAATCGACGTTGGGTGAATCTGAGTGAAACATGGATTTGCGAAACCGGCACCGCGGCGATACGCCCGGAAGTTCGAAGTGACGTTACAGCCTTTCGCGTTCGTCGAGAGGTAGTAGACGTTGCCGTAGCCGCCTGAAGCGAGAACGACGGCGTCGGCCGCATGCGAAGTGATCTCGCCTGTCTCAAGATCTCTAACAACGACACCGCGCGTTCGTCCGTCAACAACGACGAGGTCCAGCATTTCGCTGCGCGTGTGCATTTTGACTTTTTTGGCCGCGATTTGTTCCTCAAGAGCCGAGTAGGCACCGAGCAACAATTGCTGCCCTGTTTCACCACGGCAGTAGAAAGTTCGCTCAACCAACACACCACCAAAAGAGCGGTTGGCCAGTTTGCCACCGTACTCGCGGGCAAACGGAACGCCTTGAGCGACGGCTTGGTCGATGATGGAGGTGCTTAGCTCGGCCAGTCGGTAAACGTTTTTCTCACGGGCACGATAATCGCCACCCTTTTGAGTGTCAGCAAACAGTCGCCAGGTTGAATCGCCATCGTTGCGGTAATTCTTTGACGCGTTGATGCCGCCTTGGGCAGCAATACTGTGGGCTCGTCGAGGCGAGTCTTGAAAGCAAAAGCACTCGACGTTGTAGCCCATTGCGCCCATCGACGCGGCAGCAGAAGCACCCGCCAATCCGCTACCGATCATGATGATCTTATATTTGGAACGATTGTTGGGGCCCACGAGCCGAAGCTTGTTTTTGTGGTTCGTCCAAGCCTCTTCGATGGGGCCGTCAGGAATTTTAGGATCTAGCGTTAGCATGGAAATAACTTTGGGTGTGACGTTTAGTTGTGCTTGATTAGTCTGTGACTTCGACGTTCGATCTTGCTTAATTAACTGGTGTTAATGACCGCCAGTTAACAGTTCGTGCGGATAGTCGGCTGGTGGTGGCATTTGACCGCTCATGAATGAAAGCGGTACTGCGATAAAGCCAATTACGATTGCGACGGTTAAAGCGGTTGAAGCCAGGCGGATGAGTTTGTTCCGGTCTGGATTGTCGAGGCCAAGTGTTTGGAACATGCTCCAAACACCATGGTTGAGATGAAAGCCCATGACGACCATGACGGCGGCGTAGCCAAGCGAGACGAACGGGTTGGCGAACGAACTGGCTAGGTTGTTGTAAATGTATCCGTGCTCAAAAGTTCCGATCCGAATGGTGCCGGTCGTAAAGTGCAGGATGTGAAAGATGATAAAGCCAAGAATGATCGTCCCTGAAAACATCATCCACAACGCTGGCAACGAGGCGGCTTTCTTTCTACTTTTTTGATAGCCGACGGGACGAGCTTCAGCGCTGAGCATCGCCAATTGAGAAACGACAAACACGTGGACGATCAAGCTTGCAAGCAACACCAAACGTGCTCCCCACAGCCCGGCGCCTTTCGGAAGTAGCGGCGCTCCAGCAATCTTTAGAAACTGGCCGTACTCATCGATGTGCGGGACACCTTCAGGGGTTTCCCCCGTGAAGACCTTCAAATTGCCTGCGACGTGTCCAGCGATGAAGCCAAAAAGTATCAGGCCAGTAATCGCGGCAATGAATTTTTTGCCGATCGTGCTGGCGTAGAGCGCTTGTATACGAGTCATGTGATTGCTGACGACCGGTTAATTGGCGTCACAGGTTCTGGTACGGAATTAGTTGTCGGAGAAAATATCCGAATGGATTCCAATTTTCGACCGAATCGCCTTGGATTATAAACACTTATGCCATTTGGCTAAATGACAGGTTTTCAGCGATTTTGGCGATTCGCAAGAACATCCACCCGGCTATGTCACTTTTTAACATAACTGGACGGGAAGAATGAGATTAACCGCTGAACGATAAGCGGGGAATTGAACGTTTAGATCAGCTTTTGAGGTGTCAGCGATCGATGGGGAGAAATTCGCTTTGAGAGTGGTTGTCCAGATGCTTCTTAACTTTTTCTCGAATGTAAATTCGTTTGGAGTTTCTTCTTGAATTGCCGGTTGAAGACGAGAGCGAGCTGACAGTTTTCGCTCCGATTGCATAAGTCATCGCGATTTCTTCTTCGGAAACCAATCCGTCTGAATTCCGGTCCATACCCGGAGGTTTGCGACGAAACCTTTCAAGTTCTTCAGTTGAAAGGATGCCGTTTTTGTCTCGGTCGTAAGTCTTGATTACTGTCTTGGCGAACGTTCGAAATTTTTCCATCAGCTCGGGAGCGACATCAGGTACCCCAGCTTTTTTGGTTTTCTTGGCAATCGACGTGATGCTCGTTGAGGCAACGATCTGGTCAAGGCATAGCAGGCCGGCAATTTGGTATTCGATGCGGTCTCCTTTTTCTTCAGCCGCAGCGAGTGCGATCGGCAAGCCGGCTTTGGCTCTCGGGCCGATCTCCGCCAAAGCATAAACGATCGGCAAGTAATCAAAATTCGGCGAATTCGATTTCGGATTGTCTTTTGATGTTTGAGCTTTGGCTGCTTCAGCTTTCATTGCTTCGTAGCGCTCGACCAATACTGGAACTGCAGGCCATGAACGAGGCCCCCAGTGTTCGATCAATTGAAAGGTCTGTTTGTGTTGCCCAGTGAGATCGTTACGCATCTCTTTCGTCAGTCTCTTCAGAACGGCATCAATGTCTTTTGACAATATTTTCAGTGCAGAAGTTCGGACGATATAGTTTTGCGAGCCTAAGCTTTCGAGCAATATCGTTTCACGACGAGAAGTGGAGATCACCGTTGACTCTTCAAGGATTTTGAATGCATACCTGATTGCAGGGCTGTCTGGGTTTTCAATCTCGAAAGCTTCCTCGATTAATTCTTCCTGGATCTCGGCGCCAAGATGTTTGAGCAGTTGAGTGTCCCGTTCGAGCATTTTAAACGCGTTGTCGCGAATGACTTCATTTTTGCTGAACGCGGATTGGTACAGCACGTTGATTAAACGCTCTTGGATATCATCAAGCTCGACATCGGTCGCATCGGTTTCTTGCTGGCTCTCTGATTGAATCGGTTTTGAATCTTGATGGACGGCTTCTTTTCGGTTCTCGATTTTCCCGTCTTGGGCAACCTTTGTGGCGGATTCTTGTTCAGCCTCTTGGGTGGCAAAAGCTGGTGCCCAGCTGGGGCTCGATAAAAGCAAACTTGAAAAGACAATAAGAAAAGAACAGAGTCGACGCATGATTAGCTCTCCGTGAGATGCATGATTGCAATTATTTAACCAAGTTGAGACAGGAATGTTTCGTTGAATCAGCGTCGGGTCGGAGTTCTGCGATGAAATTAGCAGTGTCTCATGGCCCCTTTCCGCAGAGGTCCAGATGGGATCATCAGGCCGCCATGCAAAACTTGCTCGCGAAACGATTGGTTTCTCAGCGACGGAATATGGAAAAGCACTCTGCCGCGATTTTGGCTAGGATGTAAAATGTCGCCACTTCAATTCCTTGCTGCTTAACAACGAAAATTGTATTGAAATCTGTCATCATTATCCCGGCACGTTTGGCTTCAACTCGTTTGCCACGAAAGTTACTGTTAAAGGAAACTGGAAAATCGGTTTTGCAGCACACCTATGAATCTGCAAGCTCCAGTCAAAAAGCAGATCGAGTTATCGTGGCTGCCGATGACGAAGAGATTGAGGCCGACGTGAAATCGTTTGGTGGCAATGTTGTCATGACTCGGCCCGATCATGTTTGTGGGACTGACCGCGTCGCGGAAGTCGCCCAGTCTCTTGATGCCGAAATCATCGTTAACGTGCAAGGCGATGAGCCTGAGATTTCAGCTAACGCAATTGATCTTGCGATTTCAATGCTAGAGAAGAATCTCGAAGTCCCCATGGCGACGTTGGCTACTCCCATTCGTGATCCCAATTTGCTGCAAGATCCCAGTTGCGTCAAAGTCGTTTTCAATCGACTTGGGCAAGCCATGTATTTTAGCCGCAGCTTGATTCCGCATCCGCGAACGTGGAGTGACGAAGTGCTTAAATCAGATCCGGCAAACTTTTTTCAGCATGTTGGACTTTACGGGTATCGTCGAGGTTTCCTGTTAAAGATTCCTGAGCTGGCTGTCCCCGAAGTTGAAAAAATCGAGTCGCTCGAACAGTTACGAGTTTTGTACAGCGGTAACGCGATTCAGGTCGGTTTGATTGATCATCCCATCGCCGGAATCGATACCGCCGAAGACTACGCGTCGTTTGTCATCAGGCACTCAAGTTGATAAGATGGCAGCGTCGAGGATAGGACATTTCGATTCCTTCCCCAAACACCTATCAAGCGTATTTCCTGTCGGAAATGCGCTTGTTTTATTTGCTTTCTCAGTTGCGATTACGGCTAGATCACGGAATCTGATCACCGTTCTTTCAGGATAAAAACGAATGACAAAACATATTTTTGTGACCGGTGGTGTCGTCAGTTCACTTGGCAAAGGCCTCACCAGTGCGTCCGTAGGAATGGTGCTCGAACAACGGGGCCTCCGCGTACGAATGCAAAAATTGGATCCGTATATCAACGTTGATCCTGGAACCATGAGCCCTTACCAGCACGGTGAAGTTTATGTGCTCGATGATGGCAGTGAGACAGACTTGGATCTTGGCCATTACGAGCGATTCACCCACGCGCCGCTTACTCGGGAATCGAACTATACGACCGGACAGATTTACCTCCGCGTGATTGAAAAAGAACGTCGTGGAGAGTTCCTCGGCAAAACGGTTCAGGTGATTCCACACATCACCAACGAAATCAAAAATTGCATTGCCAATCTCGCCGGGGAAGACGTCGACGTCGTGATTACAGAAATCGGCGGAACGGTCGGCGACATCGAGAGTCAGCCCTTCATGGAAGCCATTCGTCAATTTTCATTAGACGTTGGCAAGGAAAACTGTCTTTATATTCACCTCACGTTGGTGCCTTATTTGAAAGCGGCTGCCGAGTTGAAAACGAAACCGACTCAGCACTCGGTTGGCCAGCTCCGACAGATTGGTATCCAGCCAGACATTCTTATCTGCCGGACCGAACGAGAAATGTCTGCCGAAGATCGCGAGAAGATCGCTTTGTTCTGCAATGTTCCCGTCAAAGCAGTAATCGAAGAGAAGGACAAAGATTTCTCAATCTACGAAGTTCCATTAAGCCTCGTTGAGCACGGGTTGGACGAACTCATCGTGTCAAAACTTGGTCTTCCGAAAAAGACATTGGATTTAGACAACTGGCGTGAGCTGCTTCATCGTCTCCGAAATCCAGAAACCGAAATCAGTATCGCCGTTGTTGGAAAGTATGCCGAGCACAAAGACGCCTACAAGTCGATTTACGAATCGATTGACCATGCAGGGATCGAACACCATGCCCAAATCCGCATCGGTAGAATTCAAAGCGAAGAAGTTGAGCACGAAGGTCCCGAGCGGTTGCTGGCTGGCTATGACGGGATCCTGGTTCCCGGTGGATTTGGTGAACGCGGAATTGAGGGCAAGGTCCAAGCGATCCGTTGGGCACGCGAGAAGAATATTCCGTTCTTCGGGATTTGTCTTGGAATGCAGTGTGCTGCGATCGAGTTTGGTCGCAACGTGGTCAATTTAGAGGGCGCGAATTCGACTGAGTTTGACAAGGACACTGCTCACCCGTTGATCTGTTTGTTGGATGAACAGAAAAACATCACAGACAAAGGCGGAACGATGCGACTTGGAGCTCAGACTTCTCAAGTCAACGAGAACACGCATTCGCTTGAGTGCTACGGAACCGATGAAATTTCCGAACGCCATCGCCATCGCTACGAGTTTAACAACACCTATCGACAACAGTTGGAAGCGAACGGTTTGAAGATCGCAGCGACCAGCGAGAACGATTCATTGGTCGAAATTATCGAAGTCGGTGACCACCCTTGGTTTGTGGCTGTTCAGTTTCATCCTGAATTCAAGTCGAAACCAACCCAGTCCCATCCGCTGTTCGCAGGTTTCATCGAAGCCGCGATCCAACGTTCCAATAGCGGTTCGTTGCAGGGCGCCGAAAAAGTATAAATCTACGAGGAGAAAAAAATGTCAGACGATATTCAACCCGAAAACACACAATCAGAAACCGAAGCAGCCGACGTGGCACCGTCCACTGAGGAGAGTGCCAATGCACCAACTGAAAGTTCACCCGTAGATGCCAACGGTGGCAATCCCCAGTTACCACCTGCGACGTTTATGGTTTTGCTATCCACGCTCGCGACGCAAGCGATGTCTTGTCTTGGCTTCATCCCTGACCCGATGACAGGAAAGCCCAACGTCAATCGACCGATGGCCAAGCACTTTATCGACATGCTGGCCATGCTTCAGGAAAAAACCCAGAACAACTTGTCTGAAGAAGAAGCAAATCACTTGCGTGACGCATTGCATCAGCTTCGAATGACATTTGTTTCAACAGAGAACGCAGGCGCTCCAGACACACCTGAAGAGCCGAAATCTTCCATCGTTCTCCCTTAACGCTCGGTTTCGATCTGCTTCCAGCCAAATTTTCATTCCTCCCTTAACTTTTGATTGTTGATCTTTGCTTTCGATCTTCAAAACGATCGGAGGCAATCGACTAGTAATCGATTGGTCGAAACGCATCGCCGTGAGCAAGAAACGAAAACGTAAATCTTTGGAACCAAAGTTTACGCCTAAGAGGCAACTGAAAGACGGAGGCATTGATTTTTTCGCGATGCTTCTGGGCTTAGTCACTGCTTTTTTGATCATATTTTTGATTGGAAGTAGGTTTACCCAATCTCCAGAAATGATTCGTGCACTTCAGGCTGGGAAGACAAGTGGCGAAAAAATCGGTCTGTTGAAGTTCGACGATGATCTTTTTTTAAAAACCATCGACAACGCCTCAGTTAAGCAGCTGGTAAATTTCTCGGGAGAGCTCAATGATTTCGATGAGAAACTGTCCCCGCGAGAGGCGGTTTTGGCCGCCCGGCGCCGCGTGCAAATTACAGAGAAAATGCTCGCGAAGAGGGTTTCGCCTGACCAAAGAAAGTTGTGTATTGGGACGCAAATTGATTCACTGTTCGAGATTTACATTCTCAATTTCCAGTACGACTTAAAAGAGCCGAGTGTAGTCGAATCGCTTAAAACGATCGCTAAAACACATCTTGAGGATGCCGATCCTGAAATCGCAAGGCGAGCTAAAATTGCGGCGCTGCATCTCGAAGGTGTCGAATTGGCGCGTCGGGATTATTTCGGAGGCGTGAAGCCCATCGCAAAAAAAATGGTCAAATATATTTGTGAGCTTCCTGATGACAAGCAGTTGTTCGAGGCGATCGAATCAATCGTTGATGTTTTCAATGAGAATGACAAACGGTTGGCGGATGAGTTGGTTAAGGAGCTGGTTGAGCAAAAAGAAAAAATTGAACCTGTTTCCGTACCTGGAAAAGATCTAGTTGAGAAACTTGTCGATCACCAGATACTTGTTGAATCAGGGTATCAGCAGAGTTTTGAAAACCGACGGGTCAATGGCAAAGCTGGTCAGGCAAAGTTGGTTAAGCTGAGCCGCGATTTGGTTAGCAGGCCCGAAGCCGGTCCTCATTTGATTTCAGTTGTTGATGATCGTATCCAGTGGTTCGAGAAAAACTCGCAGTTCGATCTTGCTAAATCCGTGTATGAAAAAATGCTGGAATCGGCCGATAGTTTAAACAATGTGGACGCGGCCTTGGTGGCCCGAAAACTTGCTGGTGACGGGTTGAAGAGAATTGAGTCTTTAGAAAAACCGATTGAACTTTCGGGCGCTTACTACGATGGATCGGATCTAAAGGCAGATGATTGCCTGGGCAAAATCGTAGTTGTTTTGTTCTGGTCTACTCGGGATGAGGAATCGATCGCGGCATTGAAGCTACTGCAATCTGAAGCCGTTGGTTGGGCTAAATCACCAGTCAAAGTCCTAGCCGTTTGTGTCGACCGTCAACTAGACGATGATGCCAAGAGGAAAATGGATATGCTGATTGCCGAGTTCCGCGGAATCGGATTCCTCGATGGCTTGAGGCAAAATCCAATCTTTAAACAATGCCCTTCCGTCAAAACACCACGTGTTTTGCTTGTCGATAAAAAAGGCATCGTGCGCACGACGAACTTATCGGCAGCCGAAACCAGAACGGAAGTCCGCCAACTCCCGTAGTGTGCACGCTCGTGCAGCTTAACCGTAAAACCATCTCGGCCTACTTGGCTGATTTCTTCAAGACTGAGTCGTGCGAGTTGCGACCGGTCGGTTTCTCTGCTTGCAATGGACTCACGTGCGTACCGCTAAATTCAACCAATGCTTTGATGAAATTTGAAAGCAGCTGGCTTTGGTATCGATAGGGGTTCCAACAGATCGCGACTTTTCGAGTCGGTTTTTCACCGCTCAGTGAGCGATACACCACGCGTCCGTTAAGATCATCACCCGTTGCGATTTTTGGGACAAACGAAAGTCCATGACCCAGCGCGACGAGGTGCTGAACGGTCGTCAGCTGCTCGATTCGTGAAGTTGTAATCGGTTGAAAATTTCTTCGATTGCAAAACGTTTCAATTGTGTCTAACAAGCAGTGTGTGTCACCTAAAAGAATGAATGGCTCTTTCACCAAATCCTTGGTTGTGATTCTGGCACGGCTGCAAAGCGGATGGGCTGCGGGGAGTGCCAGAAGCAACTCCTCCTCGAATAGCGGTTCGATGTTGAGGTACTTTGCCGATGCTGGAAGCGCGACCAAGCCAACATCAACATCGCCGTTGGAGCATCGCTTCAGTAGTGCCTGCGTTGGGTCTTCGCAGATGACAAAACTCGCGCGAGGGAACTGACTACCAACAGAGGTGAGAATGTTTGGAAGTAAGTACGGAGCAACCGTTGGAATGGCGGAGACGCAAATTCTGCCTGTTTGTCCGTCGTCGGTGATTTGCCGTTTCGCGTCGTCAACCAGTTGAAGGATTTTGTCAGCTTGGGTTTGCAAGACTTGGCCGGCAGGTGTCAGGCGAATCGAACGACCTTGGCGTTCAAAAAGCGGTTGGCCAAGTTCTTTTTCAAGTTTGGCAATCTGTTGGCTGAGTGCTGGTTGAGATACAGAGCAGTCTTGTGCCGCGCGAGTGAAACTTCGATGCTCAACGATTTTGCTGAAGTAACGTAGTTGGCCCAAGTCCATTGTTAACTCGAATGTGTTGGCGGATGACCCGAATACAAAATTGCACAAATGATTTATCGGTCGGTAATCATTTGAAATACCCCTCATCGCTGTTGCGTCATTATGAGGGTCTTTGCAGAGAGATGCAAACTTGCGATCGATAACGCGGAATTTTTTTTCGTGGTCAGTTCAGTTGAATGCAGTTAAGTAGCGCAGGGTCAGACAGGGAGGATTGTGAAGCCATTTTGCGGGCATTTCCACGACGCAGTGTTTATTGAGTAGGGCTCTTCTGTCGAGGATGGCACTATCTCAAATAGCGTCAGTTGCGAGATGGGAAAAGCTTTCTTTTGGGGATCTTCTACCGAGCAATACCTGCAAAAATCGAGCAATGACTATTATCTCTTTGTTTTTGGGGCCGACGACACAGCGCAAAAAAAACCGGTCAGGTTCAACTTGAACCCGACCGATTGAGGACGTTTTTTATTAGCCTTTTTGTGCGCTGGTGATTCGCGTAACCTGAACCGGCGAGTGAATCAACAATGGAATAAAAGAGACAATTAGAGGGCTGTGAAATCGTCGAAATTAAACGCGACGCCCTGCTGTGGAAAAATGCTGTAGAGCGTGTTGGAGAGGTAAAGGTTAACTGCCTCAGAAAGACGCTGAATCGGTTTTTTGGGAATCAAGACAATGTCCGAGTCTCTCAACCAAATTTCGTCAGATGGATGAGGGCGTTTTCCGTACAGTGCACCGGCAAGATCGAGGCGAGTTGCTGTGAGACGCCAGTTTTGGTCGCGTCGGAACACGATCACTTGTCGCAAGTTGCCGCCTGTTGAAAATCCTTCGGCCAACGCGACCGCCTGCATGACGGTTGTGGGCCCAGTCAATTCAAAACGGCCAGGACGTGTGGCTTCACCAACAACAAAGATGAACCGAGGTGCACGCTCAATCAAAATGGGGGTTACTTCAATGCCGCCCAATCGCAATCGGTAGCGTGCGTTAACTTCGCGCCCGATTTCGTCAAGCGTCAAACCGATGGCAGGAACGCTACCGATCCCGGGAAGCTGGACCGTTCCGTCAGGTGAAACTGTTACCGCACGAGCCTGACCACCCTGCCCTGCTCGGGCGTCAACGGAATCAAGAATGTCTCGCAACGGAGTGTCGCCCTGCGTGACTTGAACCACGATGGATGGGTTGTTTACGAACTCGGTGTACTTGTCGTTGAGCTCTCGCTGTAGATCGTCAATCGTTTTGCCAGCTGCGCGAATCTGGCCAATGAGAGACAAGGAGATCATGCCATCAGAGCGAACGGTCAATCCGCTTTGGTTCAGGCTTGCATCGATCGCAGAGGATACTTGAAGAACGTCACCAACATACAATTGGTAAGGTTCGAAAGTTTTCTCTCGGGTTCGGACGTAGACAAACTCGAGCTGGTCGTTGACTCGCAAGCGGTACTCTGCGACGTGCGGTGTTCGATGTGGACCAAGGTACTCGCCGTACGCGAACTGTTCGAATGGGACGTTTGTTTGTTGACGCCAGCGCGCCTCACGACCAGTGTTTTGGCCGATGCCACGCATCATGCGAGATGGTTGGACTGCCTGGGGATAACCCATGCCCATTCCCATCGGAGCATTCACCTGAACACCACATGAACCATTGCAAACGCCCTGGCAACCACACGTAGCAACATTCTCATAACCTTGGCAGAGTTGAATGTTGGTGTCGTGGACTATTTCGTCACGCGATGCCGGTGTGATTTGTGAAAGAGATGCAGATGATAGATCTGCATGAGAATCGACGGTAGGCGTTCGGTCGAACAAGCCAAGCATGATCGCGAACGCGGCGGTTGCGACCGTTCCAACGATAATCGCTCTACAGGCAATCAATTTTAAAGATAGTTTCATGGCTTCCATGCCTTTTAGTTTCTTATTAACGCTTAAGCAAAAACGCTGTGTCGAATTTTTAGTTCGTGTGTCAATCAAAAGAGGTCTTTGATTCGCTCGGACAGCGATTTTGGGTCCTGCTTTTTCTCGGTGTCAGTTTCAGCTTTCTTCTCTGGCACGCTCGGCAATGGCAATGCTGTTTTTGAAGCAACGCGGTCTTGGTACTCCAGTGGGGCCGAAGCGTTGAACTGCGTTGTTGGCATCCATTGGATGCCGGCCGATGAATTGGCTACTTGAACTTGAGACGCGACAAAGGCTTCTGACTGTGCAAGTTGAGCCAGATTCTGTTCGCCCAAACGCGTGTGTGTTTTCGCGAGGTTTTGCCACGCTTGTGTTGTCGGTTGTGCCTTTAGGCTTTGCTTGAAAAGCTTTGTCGCTCGCTTAAGCTGACCTGTTTGAGCAAGTAATACACCGAGCTCATTAGCACTTCGGTGATGATTACTGTTACTGTTCAGTGCAACTTGGTGGAACACAATCGACTGGGCCGCATCAAGCTGACCGGGCACCGTTTGAGTTCTCATGAGGGCAGTTTGAAGTTTGCCAAGGCAGAAAAATGCTTCTGATGCGACGACGTTGCGACCGCCAGCGAAATCAAGCTGTTCTTCGGCGACGGTATAATACTTTTGCATTGCTTCGGCAGGCGTTAACGTGGCAGCTTGTTCCAGGGTAACTACATCAGACCGATGGGAATCAATGACTCTTGTGACATCCAGTGAAACTTCAGAGGCTGGGTTCTTCACAACGAAGTCTTCAGCTTCCTTCATGATCAAAATCGCTCTCCCTAGAGCTTCTGAAAAGTTGGTGCCGCCAATGTTGGCATCGTTGGCTCGAGCGATCACTCGCAAGGCAGAGTAGAACTCTTGTTTCGCAGCAAACGAAGCACCGCGACGTGAAAGAGATTTGCCGTACTCAATATGGTGAACTGCTTGCTGTGCGGCTGATTCTGAAATTGCCATTGATACGGGGGCGACTCCGACATCCATCGAATCGGACGAGCTACCAAAGTCAAATGAACTTTCGTCATTAGAACTATTGGTTGGAGTAGTCACCGGAGATGACTGGGGCTCAACCCGCTGTGTTTCTGTTGCTTGATACTCGCCGCCTCCATGAGAAAGTATACTTTTGGCGGGCATTGCAGGTGTACTTTGCTCAGATCGCGGGAATGTATTGAGTGAGCGGACTTGGTTCGACTGGCGTTGGGCAACTTGATGGACCGGGGTATCGGTCGTTTCGTTTGCCGCGTTCATTTCAGGAGGCAGCTGGCTGGTAGAATCTGTCACAAATTTGTTCGTTTGGATTCTCGATTTGCCATTTGTTTCTATGAAAGTTGAATTGGTGGGCAGCCCAGTCGGCTTGCCGGTTGCTTGCCCGGACTCACTTGCAAATGGGTTTTTGCTCCAGCCAGAACCCGCTTGCTCGTATTTCTGACGAACCACTGGAAGTACTGCTTGTTGGGTTGCGTTTGAGATTGGCTGGGGCTCTGACTCTGGTTGGGCCAACGCTGTCTGCGAAACTGTGTTCTGTTGGTCAGTAGAAATCTCGGCCGACAGCGCAGTTGTTTCGTCGTTGGCAAACTCACCTGAGAGAGGCAGTTCGGCCATCTCGATTTCCATTTGGTCGAAATCAAATTCTTCGTCGTCCATTACGACAGGTGACAGTTCCAAACTGTTGTCGGGTTCGATGGCTGGCTCAGGCCGAGTCAGTTGAGTCGCGGCTGTTTCATACGTGTCAGTCGTCGACATCTCGTACGATGGCATGTCTGTTGAGGTGGATTCGAACTTGGAATCCATGGGGGCTGACAAATCTGAATCAGCAGACGCGGGTGAGTCGTTACTTGGAAACAAGTTTTCAGATTTTGGAAAAGCATCAGCCTTCGAAAGCATGTCGAGGTTGGCGGGTGCTTGAGCTGTCGGTTCGAATTTTGACAGTGGCATAAACTCAGAGGTCGAGTTCATTGCGACAGGCTGGCTCTTGTTGCTTTTGCTTGCTTGATTGACAAAGTACGCGCCTATCACGCAAATGCCCAGAGCGATCGCGACATAGTGCTTTATGTTGAGTGACATCTCGAACCTCGGCGTATTGAAGTGGTAGAAAAAGCCGAAAAATCGACAAATTCTCAGGGCACCTTAAGTGGTGCAATCCTCCAGTGGTATCGACCACTCCGGTTCTACGTCCTTACTGCGTTGTGTCGTTTAATTCGATTTAATCGGGCTCAATTGGGGGGCGAGCCCTTATACCCGTCAAAGTTTAATAGGATCGTCTACCTAACACTTGGGGTTGGCCTAATCGTTAAATCTTATCTCGCAGCGAGTACCGTAACAGGCAGGACGAGGGGGTGGCGCAGCTTTCGCGCCACCAATAAGTTCCTCATCTGCTCTGTTATTGTCGAGGTGGGTGTCACCTCGCGTCGTGGAACTGGTTAGAGATCCTTGAACTTTTATCAGGCTTGCAAGCAAAGCCCCACCGGCAAAAAAGCCGCCACAATTTTGATAGCGAGCTTGCTCAATCAAGCTAGTTTCGACCGAGCTTATATACATCCAAGCTATTCATCCAAGCTATTCATCCGTAACGCAGCCTTCAGATGCAGACTTCACGTTCTTGATGTACTTATACAGCGTGCCCCGCGTTGCTTTGAATGCTGGCGCTTTCCATTTGGATTTTCTGACAGCAAGTTCTTCATCGCTGATTTCAACATCGATTCTATTTTTGTCAGAATCGATAACGATCTTGTCACCGTTTTGGACCAACGCGATTGGACCGCCGTCTTGGGCTTCGGGCGTGATGTGGCCGACGATGAATCCATGAGAGCCGCCTGAAAATCTGCCGTCGGTGAGCAGTGCAACATCATTGCCCAAACCTGCTCCCATGATTGCAGACGTCGGCGTTAACATTTCGGGCATTCCTGGTCCGCCTTTGGGGCCTTCATAGCGAATGATTACAACGTCGCCTTTGTTGATTTGTTTATTCTCAAGTGCGGCGACCATTTCTTCTTCCGACTCAAACACATTTGCGGTGCCAGAAAATACAGAGCCTTCTTTGCCTGTGATTTTTGCTACGCTTCCGTCGGGAGCCAAATTGCCACGAAGGATTTGGATGTGCCCCGTCGCCTTCATTGGATTGTCGATGGGACGGATGACTTCTTGGTCTGGAGCAAGCCCGGGAAGTTCGTTGACATTTTCAGCGAGCGTTTTCCCTGTCACGGTCATGCAGTCGCCATTCAACATTCCCAATTCAAGCAAGTACTTCATCACAGCGGGCGTGCCACCGACGGCATGAAGGTCTTCTTGGACAAATCGACCACTTGGTTTCAGGTCCGCCAAGAAAGGCACACGGTCACTGACATCTTGGAAGTCTTTTAGTGAAAGATCCACATCGACTGATCGGGCCATCGCGATGAGGTGCAGAACGGCATTGGTCGAACCGCCGAGTGCAATCGTAACGACGACGGCATTCTCAAACGCTGCTCGAGTCATGATGTCGCGAGGCTTGATGTCTTTCTCTAACAAGTTCAAAATTGCGGCGCCGGCTCGATGGCACTCGTCAATCTTGTCGGGATCTTCAGCTGGAATGGACGCGCTAAATGGGAGTGCCATGCCCAACGCCTCGATAGCACTGGCCATCGTGTTGGCGGTGTACATTCCACCGCAGGCACCTGCCCCAGGGCAAGATTTTCGAATGATCTCCTGTCGGGTGTCGTCGTCAATTTTTCCTGCGACGAATTCGCCAAAGCATTGAAATGCCGAAACGATATCAAGTTTTCGATCGCCAAGTTTGCCCGCGCGGATCGTGCCGCCATATACCATTAATGACGGGCGATTCAGTCGGCCCATGGCGATCAAGCAACCGGGCATATTCTTGTCGCAACCCGGAAGTGCAATGCACGCGTCGTACCATTGCCCGCACATGATCGTTTCGATCGAGTCGGCGATCAGGTCGCGCGACTGAAGCGAATAACTCATGCCGTCAGTGCCCATCGAAATGCCATCGCTCACTCCGATGGTGTTGAATCGCATGCCAACCAAATTCTCAGCCACGACGCCTTTTTTTACTTCACTGGCCAACACATCCAGATGCATATTGCACGTATTGCCCTCGTACCAAACACTGGCGATGCCAATTTGAGGCTTGTTCATATCCTCAGACGTTAAGCCCGTGCCGTAGAGCATTGCTTGAGAGGCTCCTTGGACTTTTGGTTGCGTGATGCGGCTGCTGAATTTGTTGAGTTGGTTCGACATGGGCAAATGATTGTTGTTGGGGATGGTGTTCGTGAGTGGACATCGCAGTCGCAATGCCAAGCGATAAATTTTAAACAGTAAAACTGATCGACGGTCCTTTACTGCGTTGAAGTTTATTGCAAAAAAAAACCTCGGATCATTGACCCAAGGTTTTCATGTTTTGCAAAACTCATAGTGAAATTCGATTGAATCTTACTCGGCTGCGGCGGCTACTTTTTCAGCTTCTGCTTCTGAGGCCTCTGCGGCTGCAGCTTCGGCTTGCTTGATGGCGAAAGGATCTTCACCAGCGATCAGAAGATCAAGCTGCTTACTTAATTGGCTAACGACATTGTCACGTGAACCTTCGGAAAACGTAGAAAGGTCAGTAGCAACAGAAATTGTGATGTCAGCATCGCTTGCTGAAATTGCTTTGCACAAGGCAACGGAAAACGAATTGGCTTCGCAACCCGGCAAAGAAGTCCGCTCGCTGCTTTTGATTTCAGCAACGTTGGCACCTTCAGCGACATCGGCCAATCGGATTTCAGTAACAGTTTCTTTGATGCCGGCAGTGGTCAATTGCTCAACCGTTCCGCCACCAACAACCCACTCCCAAGCGTCGAGGCATACGCCAACGTTTGGTTGTCCGACGGCTTTGACGAGTGTCAAAAGTTCGTCAGCCGTTTGGATGAATTTGAATTCGCCGTCAACTGGTTTTTGATTTGAGGCTTTGAGGAACAAACCGATCTTAAGATCGCCGAATTTTTCGCTTAGCTCTTGCAGGCGACTTTGGTGTTTTTCAAAGTTCTCTTGGAACGAAAATTCACCGTTGTTCGGGATGATCTCAACGTAGCATGAACGCGCGTTGAGGGTCGTCGCTAAATCCAAAATGGTATCAAGCTTGGCAATCGACTCAGTGTATTTTTCGTCTGAGGCACCAAGGTCGATTGGCAGCTTGAATGTGCCCATGTCGATCTTTGCGCTTTGAAGAAACTGACAAGCGAATTGTTTTCCAAGCGTATCGTGGCGGCCGATCAAGTCGGTCATGTCAACTTCGACGCCATCGAAACCATGAGTCAAGGCAAGCTCGATGAGTTCGTTTTGTTTTCCCGCAACGCCTAAACCTTGGCTATTTAAAATCTTATACACGTAGTCAGGTCTCCTGATATTATTTTGACGCCCATTCGCCAATGTGAATTGCCCTGCGCTTAGCTGGTTCGGAATTGAACCGAACATTTGGGGAGGGCATAGAAATAACAACTGAATGTCGCGGAATTATGGCAGATGCGTCGAAATAATCATAGGGCTGGTTGATTTTGAGGGGCAATAAACTACGTCTTTCGTGGTGCTTGAAGCAAATTTCTACGAGTGGCCTTCGCAAAATCGTTGGGTGTTTCGTGGGCGGCAAAACTCCCACCGAATCCCGATTATGGAGTCAGGCTCTGATCTTTGGCAGGTCTATGCTTGTTTTGCGGGTAGCCAGCGTGGATTGGAGTGTAAATTTGCCGGCATCGATCCAGAGCGATTTTTCGCAATTTCAGCTTCCGGCATTCCAGACCTGTCAGCGGTTGCCAGCATTGGACTTGGGGCTAAAACAGTGAAAGGTCGTCTTTGGCGGGCGGTGTCGAGTTGTGAGCGAGAAGGCTTGGAGGGCGAAAGTTACCTTTTCCTTCTGCAGGTGGCGGGGCGAACCTTGGTGTCACCGCATGCGTCTTAAAAACAGCGTTGGCCTTTGTCGACGCTGGATGGTATTCTAAAGACAACTGGTATGGGATTGCGAGAGAGAGGCTCTCGGGATACTTTACCGGATTGAACAGGGGGCGAATTGGAATCGACCGGACTGTTAGAAGTTAGAGTGGCGTGTCGTAGCTGGTCAGAAGGCTACGTAAAAATCTGACCAAAACCTTTAATTGCAGAAGATAACTCTTTCGCATTGGCTGCCTAGAAATAGAACGCCCCGGCTGATAGGTTTCGCTGGAGAGCCTTGAATGCTGGTCACCAATTCCAGATCGCAACAAGTCACGTTTGAAACGCTTGTTGCTAAATAAAGTTTCGAACTAGCAAAAACTTCAGGGTGTCGATGCTCGGTTGTTTGCGTGAAATTTAAATCACCGACTACACACGTAGAGGCTTCAATGGAAACATCGCGGGACGCGGGTTCGATCCCCGCCGCCTCCACTATAGAATTGTCAGTGACTGGCAATGACAACTTGTGACCAACAACGTCAGAACCCCGGTTTTCGCCGGGGTTTTTCTTTTGGGCACCCGTGTCTGAGGATTGCCGGCTGTTGTCAGTCGATGACGCCAAATGACCTGAATTGTGCCGAGTTCCGCTGTCATACCGCTGCCACTTTTCGGAATCGTCTTGAGACAGCCCGCTGTTTGAAAGACTCGAATCATACCGCAGTTTGCCGACTGCTTTCGCTTGATCATCAAGTCCGATGTGAGCGTACCGCATCGTCATCCGAATATCGGAGTGACGGGCAAGTTCGCGAGCTTCAGCCAATGACACGCCGCTCCGAATCAACTCGGTGATATGTGTATGCCGACCTGATGCATGAAAGTCTGAGATTCCATCTTTGGTTTGATATGGAATCCCAACTCGTTCGAGATCTTTCTTGACCATCAACCAAGTCTTTTTCTTGCCGAGGTTTGGGAATAGACAATCCCCTGGCTCTAAGCCTTTGAGCCAGCCGCGACATGTTTCTGCCAACTCAGGATGAAGAGGAAGTACGTCCCTTTTACGATGCTTTGAACAAGCTGCCTCAACCGTGATCGTCGGTGGCGAGTTTTCGAGGTCGAAGCTTTCAGGTGTCAGGCTGCCAAGCTCTTTACGACGTAGCCCAGTCATATATGACAGCGTATAGATTCTAGCTCGTGTTTCTCCGTCGAAAGTTTGGATGCTTTTTCCGCTGGTTCTGGCAGATTTGACCAACTTTACCATTTCGCCATAGCTGAGAGCCCGTCTGGGGTGTCGGATATCAACTTCGGTGTTCAATCGCGAAATACCGCCAAATGGGTTTGCTAGACATCGTTTTGTGGCGACTAGCCAATTCCCAAAGGAATCCATTGCTTGCAAGTAATGATTGTACGTTTTGTTTCCAATGTCTTCACGCTTTTTAAATGTTAACGGCGGTTGAAAAGTGCGGCGCTTGGCGGAGATTTGAGGGCGGGCCAAAAGTGCGGCGCGCCGAGAC
>JBGCDK010000043.1:0-68327 GCA_045105295.1 Mariniblastus sp. | reverse complement strand
CCATCAAGTTGTAGCCCGCGACAATTTTCTCGCCGCCAAAATAGGTCATACAAGCGATCGAAGCTTTCTCGTTGAGCAATGGCCTGGCCGCTTTTGCAATCGCGATCAAGCTATAGCAACTGATGTCCATCGCCAATTTGAATCCTTCGCGACTGGCATCGATCGTGTCATTCAAATCAGCTCGGTCTGCAAATGCCATCGAGTGAAGAATGAAATCAATTTTGCCAAACTCCGATTTGGCTTTTTCCATCACGTTAGCAATCTGGTCATCATGCTGAACATCGCACGGGACAAGGAAGCTTGGTGTTCCACCAGATGTCGATTTGTCAAAACATTTTTCAACTCGACGTTGATTCTTTTTGCGATCGTCACCCTCTGGATCGGGCAGGTGAGTAAAACCACACTGGCCGCCTTCAGACATGATCTTTTCCGCAACTGCCCAAGCGATGGAGCGGTCGTTGGCGACTCCGAAAATCAAACCCTTTTTGCCGTCGAACAAACCCATGGTGAGGATACCTTTTCAATATGATTGTTGGAGCGCGTTAAAATGACTACGCTTTAGTTGTCAGAGACTCAATTTGATAACACGTTTGAGCTTCGGCAACAATTGCTAACAAGTATTTCAACCAGTATTCCACCAACTGAAAAACTATGACGCCCCAAGTCCATTCGGAGCGGATTACCTCGGCACAAAGCGGTTCACAGCTACTTGTTCGGCTGATTGACCTGTCTCTTGCCGCCCCAACTGAAAATGATTTTCTGACGACCGCTCTCGAGCTGGTCAATCAGGAGGCCAATTCTTCCGGTTCGACGTTGGTGCGAGGAGTCAAAGGCCAGTGGCGCGTCATTGCTCATTCTGGGTCAGGCGATGGCTTGCCCACCGACATGCTTTCCGAGGCACTGGATACCGAATCATGCCAACAGGCTGATGGCTGGACTGCTGCGCCACTCGTTCGGCCCAACCGATCAAGCAAATTATTGGCTTGTAATTCCGGTTCTATCGATCCGGCGGTATTTGATTCGTTGACTGCTGCCGTTGGTTTGGCGCTGGAATCTTTTCAAATGCGGACCAGCCAATCCCGTCGCGCTCAACGATTGGAAGCAATCTTGGAAATGACGGTTCATTGGAATCAGTCACGCGAAACGGACAAACTACTCGAACAGATCGCGCAAACCTCGACTCGACTATTAGGAGCCGAACGAGCCACGATTTTTCTCCCCGACGTTAGCGGAGGTATGCTGATCGGCAAACCTGCACTGGGCGTCGAGTCGGGCGAACTAAGAATCCCGGCCAACGCGGGTGTGGTGGGTAGCGTTATGCAGTCGGGAAAACCTGCTCGCGTTGATGACGATGTAAGTTCCGAACAAGACCAAATCCATCGTGGTGTTGATGAAAGCCTGGGGTTTGAGACGCGGACGATTCTTTGTGTTCCGATGAAAAACTCAGAAGGCAAAACGATCGGTGCGTTTGAGTTGATCAACCGACTCGAAGGAAACTTTAACGACGAAGACGAAGCCGCATTGTGCGAATTGGCGGCTCATGCCTCTGTCGCAATCGACAACACTCAACATGTTGAGCATTTGGTAACCTCACGTCGCACCGTAGCCGCCGAAGCTGCTGGCCAAGTCCGCATGATCGGCAAATGCGCAGCGATCGAGAAACTCAAATCAACGATCGAACGCGTTGCCAATACGGATTTGGTAATCTTGATCACGGGCGAGAATGGAACGGGTAAAGAAGTCGTCGCGCAGATGATTCACTATTTAAGCGAACGACGCGACGAAGTTCTTGTCGCCGTGAACTGTGCCGCAATCAGTGAGACGCTGCTCGAAAGCGAGTTGTTTGGACACGAGAAAGGCGCTTTTACCGACGCCCATCAAACCCGTGAGGGCAAATTCGTGTTGGCCAACGATGGAACGCTGTTCTTGGACGAGATTGGCGACATGAGTTTGGACGGCCAATCAAAATTGCTTCGTGTTTTAGAAGAACGTAAAGTCGTCCGCGTCGGTGGCTCAGTTCCGATCCCAACCGGAGCTCGTGTTATCGCTGCGACAAATCAAAATTTAGCGGAACTGATCACGGAGAAAAAATTCAGACAAGATTTGTATTTTCGCCTGAATGTCGTCCCAATCGAATTGCCACCTCTTCGCGATCGAGGGGATGATATTCTTGAATTGGCAGAACACTTTTTGAGCGAGTTTTGCACGAAAGCGCGTCGTGAAGTGCCCACGATGACGGCAGCTGCGAAAAAAAGACTGTTAGGTCACGGCTGGCCAGGAAATATTCGCGAACTTCGGAACATGATGGAACGTCTTGCTTATCTGACTGACGGTACAAAAATTGACGCGACCGATCTAGATTTTGTGAATGCTCCCGGTTCAAGCGATTCGTCAATCCCGATGGACTTGCCGCTGACAGAAGCAACTCGGCAGTTTCAAGTCGACTATATCGGGCGACACATTGATCGTGCCAAAGGAAACATGACGGACGCGGCTGCAAAAATGGGACTTCACCGTTCCAACCTTTATCGAAAAATGAAACAGCTGGGGATGGGCGACTCGGAAGAAGGTGACTCTGAATCGGAGTAACATGAAATAACAGATCGGTTGCTTTTCACAGCGAATTTTTGCGAATCCCGCGGAGTGAATCTTGGTACAGATCCCTGAGTTTCCGATTCAATAAAAAGATCTCCAACAAGATCCCCGGCATCAAAACCGAAAGTCCGCAACCTGATCAAATTGGATTTTGTTTGAATCAAAATTAGGAAACGCAATGGCAAGACGAAGGTTCCGGCTCAATTCTCTTTCTCGCTATACCAAACAGTCCGATCGTTTGACCTTGGATACGTACTCTGCCGGATGTGGCGGCATCGTAATTCGTTGGCGTGACCCAAATGGCGGAATGCCCATTCGGTTTTATTTCGCTTCGACGGCCCACCTCAAAACTTATCTCGATGGTCATCCAATCCGATCTTCTGTGATGATCACTCCGGGCGAGCACATTCTTGCAATTCAATGTTCACGCTCAACCCGAGCGAGTTATGGCTCAGGCCCGACTTCGGATCTCAAAGCAATCGGAATGCAAATCCTAACGAACTATCCCGATTCAAACCGCGACATTGTTGACGGGTTTGGATCGAACACCAATTGGGTTCACGAAACGGTTGATACTTCATCGCCTAAAACCGAAGAGGTTCCTGATTGGGCCGCGAGAAGTTTCGACGAATCAAATTGGGAACCCATGGAAGAGGCTCGCAATCCCACACGGGAAGAAAACTGGTCGCTTCACCATATCGCCGAGCAAGGTACCACGCTCCTTACGCTGCCCGATGTCGAAGAAGTTCGCATTCGTTACCGATTCACATGGGAGCGAACACAATGAGCCGTTCCAACAAAGCAATAACCGCGTCTGAAATTCAACATTCCCCACCGACGCATCGCCCCGCGTTCAAGCAACCATTTGTCTTGGTCCCGCAATTTTTTGGCAGCCTCGTGTTCGATCGAATCGGCGTTCGGTACCTGCCGTTCGATAAAGAGGCGACAGAGCTATTGAAAAGCCTTGCCGACCAGTCAATCCACCAATTCATCGCAGAGGCCGAATCTGACACTGAACGTGAACAGCTGACCGGGTTCTATTTTCATCTCGACAGTCTAGGTCTGTTTGATTCAAACGGTTTTGCGAACATGGATGTGATCGACCATGAACCGGCGGAGGATTTTTTATCGGCTCCCTTGGTAACTCATGTCGAAGTCATCGGCGCGTGTAACATCACTTGCACTCACTGTTTTGCAGGCACGTTGCCGCGAAATCAAAACCCGCTATCGCTTGCGGAGCTCGACAGGCTGTTTCAGGAACTCGTCTCTCTCGGTTGCTTTCGAGTTAGCCTGACTGGCGGCGAGCCATTGATGCGAGCCGATATTCTTGAAGTCATCGATTCGGCGATCGACCACGGCCTGGCTGTGGCGGTGACGACGAACGCGATGGTGATTGATGAAGCGATGGCGGAGGCGCTTGGCAATCGAAAATCTCTTCGACTGACAGTCAGCCTTGATGGGGCAACGGCCGAATCGAACGACGCCGTGCGAGGCGAAGGAGTTTTTGACGAGGTTTGCCAACGGCTGGCAATCTTGCGAAAACACTCTCAATTTTCACTTGGCTTTACCGTTACCAATGATGTCGCCAGCGAGGTCGATCAGTGCGTGGAACTTGCTCGAGAATTGGGGGCAAGTGCGGTTGTGTTTCGACCGCTTTATCCGACTGGAACGGCACTTCAAAACCCCGACCTCATGCCAACGTTTGAAAAATACGTCAAAGCCATCAACAGCGTGGCTGGCGGAACGCATCTTGAAGAAGACATCAGCGAACTCGAATCACAATGCGGGGCAGGGGAGTTGCTGGCTTCGATTTCCGTCCAAGGCGACGTGAATCCCTGTTCGTTTTTGGGTAATGAATTCGTCTCTGGCAACATCCGTGAAAACTCGTTCCGAGAGATTTGGAACCAAGGCCATCAGTTCAAGCGATTACGTGAACTGGGCGCCCAATCGCACAGCAGTTCTGAGGCAAGCCAATCGTGCGGTTCAATTTTCCAAGGCGGTTGTCGTTGCCGATCGCTTACTGCCACTGGCGATGTCAATGGAGCCGACCCATGGCATACAGAACATCAATCGAATTCGGAAACTTTCTTTTTCCCGTTGAAAAATTTGGTAGCCAATCATGAGCAGTGAAGACCATGACGCGTTTGTCGAGCAAACGCTGAGCGCCTATCGTCAGGATGAATCGCCGGATGAGTCTTTGGTGTTGGCCGATTACTTTAGCGAGCGTGGTGACTTGCGACATGCCGCTTCGGCATTGGACCGCGCGTATGGGTTGAATCCATTCGACCAAGGCGTCGTTGAGCGGCGACAATCCGTGCTTGATAAACTGGCTGTCATCGAGAACGGCATTCTTTTTCGGTACGTGCCAGCGGGTACATTTTTGATGGGATCCGAAACCGGGGATCATGACGAAAAACCAATCCATCCAGTCCGGCTCAGCGAATTTTGGGTTTCCGAGACAACGGTGACTTGGGCGACCTATTGTGATGTTTGTAAAACGAAGATGCCGCCTGAATATGGATCCCCTGACGGGCTCGTGGGATACTCGGAACGCCTGACCCATTCTGTTTCGTGGGGTTGGATGGAACAGGAACTAGAAGAAAAAGAACCTGCTAGATTTGAACGCGAAGTCATTCAAGCGCAACTTCCGTATCAATGCACCATCGTTGCCAAAAAATTTCCCAAACGGGAACTCCGATTTGATACCAGGCCGATGGTTGCGGTGACTGAAAAACAGATCAAACAGTTTTGCATGTTGGGATCGTCGAAGGAAATCAATTACAACCTGCCGACCGAGCAACAATGGGAAAGAGCCGCGCGTGGTGGAAAGATTCAGCAAAATTATCCTTGGGGTGACGCACCTCCCAATAAGTTCAATTGTGATTTCGATAACTTTGACGCGGCTGAAATCCAAGCCTCGAAATCGCTTCCACCCAACGGATATGGTTTGTATGCCATGAGTGGCGGTGTTTGGGAATGGACGCAAAGCCGATATGACAGTCAGTCTTACGAATCAAAAAGTCCAGGCGGTAGAAAGAAGCGTGGTGATCAACTGTTTCGCGGCGGATCCTGGGCTGATTGCGCTGAGGCTGTCACTGTCAGTTTCCGCAATTCCGCAACCACTCAAGACAACACCGGCCAATCGCGAAGCCCAACGTTTGGGTTCCGCGTTTTTAGGACGCTTAAGTGATTGCCGCGCCGATGGGTTTTGGCTGGGAAAATACGGTTAACTGTCTCTGCAACTGTGCAGCCGGTTTGAGAACCAATTTCGCAGTACCAACTTCGCAGAGCTACCCTCCGTTGAGCTACTCTCCGAATTGGATCTTGTTAAAGTTCCACTACTAAAGTTCAGCACATAAAATCGTTGGCCGCCGAGCGTCCACCACACAATTTTTTGGAGCGAAAATGATTTACCTATTAACACTGTTCGCGTTGTTTGCCTTTCCTCAAGACAATCAAAAAACGACTAAGCCAGAACGCAAATCACCTACCGCCGAATCGATTATCGCAAAACATATTGACGCGATCGGCGGAGAAGAAACACTTGGGACGATTGAAAACTATTCGATGAAGGGCGAAGTGTTTTCAGGAAAGGAATCCGTCGGTACCTTCGAAATTTTTCAAGCAACCAATCGCAGCCTTGCAATCGAGAGTTTTCCTGATGGCACTAGTCGAAGCCACGGGACCAACGGAAAAATTGCATGGCGGATAGACACAGCTGGTGCTCCGACAATTCTCGATGGACAAAAAGCAAGAGACTATATCCGCCACAACAAACCGTTGCATCAATCGCTTGAGTGGTCGAATGAATTTTCAGCGATTGTTTATGTAGGTGAAAAGTCAATCGACAAAACCGGTGTTCACCATTTGATCTTCGTGGCGGCGGACAACAGTCAGATCAACCGCTATTTTTTGGCGGAGTCTGGCTTGCTTGTACGCGAAGAACAGATTATTGAAGGCGACCAGAAAAAGCAGATTCTTATTAGCGAAATTCGAAACTACGTTCGTGAAGAAAATGGAAAACTCGTATCTCGCAGCCGACTAAATCATTTCGGATCGGACTACTCGATCGAATACCGGATTACTAACCTGGAAACGAACACCATCTCCGATGACAAAATATTCGACATTCCAAAATCAGTTGTAGAATTACAAACCCAAGCCGCAAACTAAGTGGTTCACCCAGGCTTGATATTTGATATTTTAGCTGCCATCAGTTGGCTCTCATTCTTTAAATCCGTCGCACGAAATTTTTTATGCCACGATCGTTGAAGGTGGGACAAGGTTCAGCCTGTCGCTAGATTTGTTGCATTTTTTTCGACCGGCTAGAAGCCTATCCCACCGCAATGTTCGTCGAGTACAAAACGGATAGCCGAGCCGAAACGTCTAACTCGTCAATCACCTTGCCTCGGAATTGGCACGGGTAAACCAACCGGTCGTCGCCAGCAAACGTCGCAATACAAAATATGAAAACGTAGTGATCACGCCCAAGGCAAACAACCACGGTGCGGCTCCGATGATGAACAACAAAAGGTTGGTTCCAAATGTTTGAAGAGAACCAGTTGAATCCGACCAGGATTCACTGATCCGCGAAGCCAAGGTTGGAGCTGCAGTCGGGATGTATTCTTTTTCTTCACGGCAACTGATCGTGACCGTGGCGAGTGAAGTACGGTCTATCAAAAATCGTATCCGACCTTCCATTCGCTCGATCTCCTCGCGAACGCGCGAAAGCTCGCGTTCGATTTCCAAAACGTCGGTCAGTTTGCCGGAGCGATCTTCTAACATTTTGAGGATACGCTGCTCAAGCTGCTTTTTGTTTTTCACCCGCGCCTCGACGTCGACGAATTCTTCGGTGACGTCTTGAGCTTTCTCGTTTCGAGATTCTGCGAAACCTAGCGATGTGATGCCTGTTAGAAAATCGCTGTATTCGCTGACAGGAACTCGAACAATCCAAGTGCCGGACTGACTGTTGTTGTATCGCCGATCGGTATTGTTGCTGGCGATAAAACCTCCGTGCGAATTTACCAACTGCGGGAGAGTCGACTCGAATGTTGGATAGTCTTTGACGACCAATCCAATTTTTGTGTTGTAGATGATCTTGCGATTGAGCTCAGCGGTTCTCGCTTTCGAAGGGCTCTGATCTTTGTCCGGGGTTGTGGGACGTGAAGGAGTTGCCAGCGGTGGAGACTTTTCACCGGCCAGTCCAGCGTTTCTTCCCCCAATCATCGCATTCGATTCGTTCGCGACGGTTGAATCGTATGTGATATAGTCCTTCGAGTTGTAAGCGTCGCCGCAACCAACAAACGTGACCAGAATCAAAAAGCATCCAGCGAAAAATCTGATCCGGAACATTGATGTTGGGGGCGTGGATTGCGGCAACCGATTGTCGCGGTAACGTCGAATATCTGCGTGGCTCATGGGTGCTCCTTGAAATCGGGCGATCCAGATAAAGACGACCTAGCGGGCAGTTCGGATTTGAGAATCTGAAGAAATTCGCCCAGATTGCCGATGTGATATGAGTTGGAGGCACAGAACCTAGGTTTTTCCGGCAAAATCGCGGCTAAATACCGCATTTTGACCCTCGACTCATTTTGGGTCTTTCGCTAGAATTTGTCCTCTCGATGGGACGGTCTGTATCGCGACGCGATTTCAAAATTCGGCCGTCCTTTTCCTTCGATTAGATTCTCTTTTTGCCAAGATACGAAAACATGTACGCGATTATTGCTGACGGCGGACGCCAATATAAAGTTGAAGAAGGCCAAATGCTGGAGATTGATTTCCGCGAAGTTGCCGTCGGAGATGAACTCAAGTTTGAGCGTGTCTTAGCTGTTTCTTCGGACAGCGGATTCAAGCTTGGCAAGCCAACTGTTGAAGGTGCTGCTGTCTCCGCGACAGTTGTTGCCGAAACTAAAGGCGAGAAAATCTACATCCAGAAATTCCGTCGCCGTAAAAACAGCAAGCGTCGTACTGGCCATCGCCAGAAATTCGTCAAAGTCAAAATCGGCTCGATCGCTGGCTAAGCCAATTGGCTGAAAGCTCGATCATCTGCTTTAAACATTTGATCAATCGCCCAACGTTGCGGCGGTCTAATTTAAAACACGAAAAGCTAACTCGTACGAGTTGGCTTTTTTTATTGCACTGTCTCCAGTCGCTACATTATCTTGTTTCGACAATCGAATACAAACAAAAAGACGCAAATCTAATTCCTGGCAAACGTTGCCGAGTAAAGCGAATCGTTATGTCTTCTCATGAAATTTTTCTCAGCGAGATAGTCAACAACCCATCCAATATGGATCCGCGTTTAGTCTATGCCGATTGGTTGATCGAAAAAGGTGATCCGCTTGGCGAGTTCATTCAAGCTCAAATCGAACTTGCTGGAAACTGTACGGCCGCGCGAAAAAAAACGCTATCCAAAATTCAAAAATCGTTGCAGCCGAAACTCTCGCCCAATAACAAACTTGCGAAACAACACCTTCGCAAACCGGACTACCGGATGGGCTTTATCGAACACGCAACGATCGGCCTGCAGGCCTTTATCGATCATGGGAATGTTCTCTGTCAACAATTTCCGCTGCGTTCTGTCCAGTTAACGGCTGGTTCGAACAAGATGGACAAACTGACTGAATGTGCTCATCTAAAACATATCGAACACATCGACTTTCGCAGTAACGATTTCAATTCGGAGTCCGTCGCCAAATTCGCCAACTGTGAACATCTTGCGAACCTGAAAAGTATTCACTTTCGCTCAAGCAACTTTGGCGAGCCAGGGGCCCTCGCGATCGCGAATTCAAAATATCTTTCTAATGTTGAGTCGATTGAAATAAGCAATAACGAAGAGTGGTCGAACGAATGCATGAAAGTAATCTGCGAATCGAAAACGTTGAGCGGATTAAAACGATTTCGCCTGGAAGGCAGTAACAATCTCACTCAGCCATTCTGCAAACACTTTGCAAGCGCCACGTTTCGCGAAAACCTGCAATCGCTGGAATTCACGTTCGTCAAAGTTGGCAACAGCGGTTTGACAGAACTAATTCGCAACTCGTTTCCGAGTCTTTCAACGTTGTTGCTCAACGGATGTAATTTGTCTGGCAATGGACTGGCGTTTCTATGCAAGAACAACGAACGACTTCCTTCGTTAACGACGCTTGGGCTCAATTTCAATTCCATTGACGACCGAGGAGCAATCGCGCTTTCGAAATCGGAACTGTTGGCGCAGCTGTTGGATGTTCGCATGAGCCAAAACCAATTAGATTTTGAAGGCTTGAACGCAATCGCTAAATCTCCCAAACGAAATAAGAAAACCAAGTTCTACTTGCCGAAGAACCCAATTTCCGGTAGCCAGCTGTTGGCCTTGATCGAGTCGCACGGGAATTTTGGCAAATTCGACAGTCGGTAGTTCATACATATTTGAAATTAAGATGCACGTCTGTAAACGAAAACAACTTTGAAGCCACAGCCTATTCGCATCACGTTCATCGTCAAAAGAAGCAAATATGAAAACAGTAGTGATCACTGGAATCTCGCGTGGTCTCGGTCGCGAAATGGCAAAACTTTTTGCAGGCAACGATTGCATAGTGATTGGTTGTGGTAGGTCACGAGAACAAGTGCAATCGCTTCAGGTTGAGCTTGGAGAGCCGCATCGCATTAGCTGTGTCGATATCGCCGATGACGAATCGGTTCAGCACTGGGCTAACGATTACACATCGCAGTTTTCCGCACCTGATTTTTTGATCAACAACGCGGCGCTGATCAATGCGAACAAACCACTTTGGGAAATTAGTGCAAGTGATTTCGACCAATTGACCGCGGTGAACATCAATGGAACGGCCAATACGATTCGTCATTTTGTTCCTGCGATGATTCAGCGAGGCGTAGGAACGATCGTCAATTTCAGCAGCGGATGGGGACGCTCGGTATCGCCAAACGTGGCTCCTTATTGCGCAACAAAGTGGGCAATCGAAGGGCTTACTCAGTCACTCGCAATGGAATTGCCCGACGGTATGGTCGCGGTACCATTGAATCCAGGCGTCATCAACACCGACATGCTTCAAACATGTTTTGGATCTGACGCTGACCACTACCCCTCACCACATCAATGGGCGGCACGTGCTGTACCGTTTATTCTCGGATTGTCACAAGCGGACAACGGTATTTCACTTACGGTCCCAGGTTAGCGATGGCATTAATGCCGTGCGTGCAAACTTGGAAGACTCAACGTCCGCGACAAGTATCAGACTCTGTGCATTGAGCCATTTGGTTTTCCGCGCACTTCGCGTCGTTCGCGGATACAAACTCTGAAACTCAACGTCGTTTGAAAAATTCTCGCAGGATTCTTTCTGCTGCACCGGATGCGTTCGATGATCAAATTTTTCGACATCGAAGTCAGCCCGTAAGGGTAAGGTAAACGCGAATCGTTCTTTCCTACCTCCGACTTTTCTTGACTGAATGATTTGCGTTTTTAAGAATGCAGCAGGAATTGAACTTTAACAAGATCCAATACCCACACGCGAAACAAGTAACGACGGCGTGTCTATAGGTAGATAGAAATTTATAACCGAGTGTAAGCTTGCTGGCTTGCAAATTTTTTAAATTTGCATGTTGAAGAAACTTCAACTCCCGCGTTACTTCATGTATGCGATTACTAAATTCGCATTGAGGTTCAATCAAGGAGCGTTGATGTTTGAGAGACAAGCAGAACCAAACAACGTTAGTGAACTGCTATCACGCTTTTGGCGAATGGCATTTTGTCTGATTGGTTTCTGGCTTGTGTTTGCATCGATTCCGCATTTGCAAAATCCATATTTGTTTCTTGGCTCGATCATGTCCTACGAAATGTTGGGGCCTTCTGCTGCGACATTCTTGGCTGGCATATTGCCAATCGTTCAATTGACGGTTGGAATTTGTTTGATCTTCGATCTGTTTTCAGCAGCAAGCCAACTTCTTTGCCTTGCCCTTTTCACGATGTTTTTTGCGGCTCAAACCTACTTGAGATTCGTTCTTGGCAAAACTGACTGCGGCTGTTTTGGGCTGCAACAAGAATCGCTGAGTTTTCTTGAGTCATACAGTTACTACTTGGTTTTAATGACTCTTTTCGTGTGCGTTTCTCGCTTCATTTTTCTGATGAAGCGTCGTTATAGTTTTTATTCATGGAGTACCTAATGAATTATTTGAAATCGGTTTTATTGTTCAGCGGAATCGCTGCAATGGCTTTTCTTCAAAGCCCAATGACACAGACAAGCGTCGAAGCTCGCGGAGGGTCGCTCTCACAACAAACCCAAACTCCTGCTCCTGATCCAGCTCCCGTTCCAAAGTGCAACATGATTGGGTACGGACAGATCTCATGTGCAGTCACTGTGCCCAACTGCACCGGCGGTACATTCAAATCTGCGCTCATTGGCGGAACAAACGGTCAAGATTTCAAAACAACGGGAACAACCTCGGCACGTGGAAATTGTACTGGAAATGACGACTGTCAAACGCCGCAATCCAGCGACCTTACATCCGCCGGATGCTAAGAGCACTCACTTTGCCTTATGTAATTTTCGAACTTTTGATTAGGTCGAACTATTTCGACCTGCAACGGAGAACGGAAGTAATTATCGAGCCAACTCGTTGGCGGTGATAACTCTGTTCAATAGACGTTTTTTGTGTGTCATATTTTAACCGGAGTAGATATGAATTTTTTGAAATCGTTTCTGATACTTGGTGGCATCGCGGCTGTGACCTTTCTTCAAAGCCCAATGACTCAGACAAGTGTCGAAGCTCGAGGAGGGGCTTTACACGTCGTTCCTCAAGGCCCCCCTCAAGTTCCAGCGCCTCTTTGTGATATCGGGGGATATAGCTCGGTATCCTGTGCTCGCAATATTCCTGGTTGTACTGGGGGAACTTTCAAAGGTGTGCTCCTCAACCAAGGAGCGAACAACGAAGACTTCAAGAGAACAGGAACCTCTACCCGCCGTGGGAATTGCACGGGAAATGAGGATTGCTTTACCCCAGCATCCCTCGATGTTACTTCCGCGGGGTGTTAGGCGAAGCAAACTTTAGAGTCGTCTAGAGTTGAGCCAAGAAATGGTTATCAAGCCAACAATTGTTCTGCGTGTCAATCTCAGCATTCAGTTGGTCTTGGTAACTCATTCTTGGGAAGTGTTTCGCTTGTTCTTACTTTCTATCGGAGAAACCTATGAAATTTCTAAATTCGTTTTTGATGCTTGGTGGCATCGCCGCAGTCGCTTTTCTTCAAAGCCCAATGACTAAGACAAATGTCGAAGCTCGGGGAGGAACTCTATTTGATGTTCAGGTTCCAGTCCAAGGCCCAGTTACCGTCTGCGAAGTTGCTGGATACTTCACTTTACCTTGCGCTGGATTAGTACCTGGGTGCACTGGCGGGACTGTCAAAGGAATCCTCGTCAGCACATCAGGATCGACCACGGAGGACTTCAGAGAATTGCCCACTAGTACTGCTCGCGGTCTTTGCACCGGTAACAGCAACTGCGTGACGCCAAAGTCCTCTGACATTACTTCGGCGGGTTGCTAAGCAAAGCGAAGATTGGCCCATCGTTTAGGTTTTTGGTTGAGTTAGAAAATGATAATCAAATTGATCTTGTTCAACATTCTTTTTTTATTGAACGGGAGTTTGTTGGCTGATGACGGCAATCTAGAGTTGCCACATTTTTCACGACGAGGACCGACTTGCGGCGTTCGAAGTCTCTTTGTGGCGATGCGGGCGATGAAAATCGACGTGCAATACAAAGAGCTGATTCGAAAAGAATACGTCGGCAACTCGCTAGGAAGCGAAATCGGGGAACTTAGTCTTGCCGCCCAGCGTTTCGATTTGAATTCACTCAAAGCCACCAACCTTACGTACCGCGATTTGTGTCGCAGCAAATACCCAATTCTTTTGCACATGCGATCTTCCGGAGCAAAAATCGAATTCGACCATTGGATCACCTTTCTTGGGCTTGAAGATGGTCGGATTCGTATTTTTGATCCTTCGTTTGGTCATGAAACCGTTGGCGTTGGAGATTTGATTTCAAATTGGAGCGGGACGGGTTTGATCCTGTCACCTCCAGGTCAGCCGGCCCACACAGGAAACTATATTTCATTTTTGGAAATCCTTGCTTTTGTTCTTTTGGTTTCTTCTCTTCTGTTTTTCATCCACAAAGCGTTGGAACTAAAAACAGCAAATCAAAATTCCAATTCAACAATTGGTTGGCAACTTTCTTCGATGGCACTGGTGATTTTGCTTTTGTCCGTCGTGGTTCATTTTGGTTCCAACATTGGTTTCGCTCAAAATCCAACTGCGGTTGCAGAAGTTTTGCGACGGTACAGCAGCCTTGAATTTCAAGAAGTTGAAAAAGAAGACTTGATCGAAATGAAAGCCAATGGCGCAGTATTAGTTGATTCAAGACTCACCAAGGATTATTTGTCGGGATCAATCGATGGAGCGATTAGTTTGCCAGTGGCATCGTCGCTAACTCGTCGCCAACAAGTCCTTCGCAACATTGACAAATCACAAGCGATTGTTGTGTTTTGCCAGTCCTCGTCGTGCATGTTTTCCGACGAAGTTGGCCAATTTTTAAAGTTCAATGGATACGAAAACATCCATATTTATCGAGACGGTTTTGTAGATTGGATTAGTAATGATTAGATTCATGACAGTTGGACTCCTGCTTCTCGTGTTGCTAACGGGGCAAAGTGAAAATGGCTTTGCTCAGCAAACCACGACAATTCCTGCGGTTGAATCCCTTGCGAAGTATCGTGACTATTTCGACCAAATCTCCACCATCGAATTCTCTGCCCAATACACAAGTCGTAAAACAGGAAACGCAGAACCTGGTGTGCGGTTGATGGAAGACTGGAGGATTGACTTCAACAAAAAATCGCTTTGGAAAAAAACGACTGATACGAAATCGCAGGAATACTTTTCCGAATTGGTTTTGGACGGCGACCATTTGTATGGGATGACAGTGAAAGCTAGTGACAACACTGCCGCTGACATTTTCAGTTGGTCAGTCCTTCCTGAAGGATATTGGTATTCATTGACTGGATTTGGGGACACTGGCGCTCTGTTCGGTATCGCGTGGAATGGAACAGAAACTTATCGAATCGAAGAGTTTATAAAGTTCGGTGAGACTTCCATTGAAGGGAAGATCGCGACCGTTGTATTCGAAAGCGAAACCTGTCAGTTCCATGCGACCTTTGATACTGAAAAAGGGTTTTGTCCGATTGAGTATGAATTGGTTCGCGAACTCGACGAAAAAGTTATCGTTTCTGACGATCGCACCATTCGGCAACACGTGTTATTCATGGAACCAAAGAAAGTATCGGACGTTTGGATTCCGCACTCGATTACTGTAAATTTGGCGTCTGCCAAACGAAAACACTTTCTGCCGGAGGGCCAATTGTTTTCCAACGGTTCGATCATAAGCACCTCGGCTGAAATTCCCGGGGCCCAAAATTACATGGTTGTACCTGCCTCGTCGGTTGAATCAAAGGTTGTCATTTCCAACGTGCGAGTCGGGGGCGATCCAAAATTTGAGATCGAGGCGTCGTTAGAAAAAGGCATGCCAGTTGCTATGCAAGACGTTCCGTATCTACCACACATTTGGAATGGTAACGAAGCCGTTGCTAAGATTGACGGTTCGTTTGAAGAGGAGGCAAGTCTGGCATCGTTTGAATCAGATGCCTCGGTTGGAATAGCAACCACGAATCAGTCACCCGCGTCACTGTTTTTGCTGTTATCATCTTTGCTGGTCGGCGTTGCCGCGTGCTGCTATGTCTACAAATCACTATCCGTGACAAAACAAACGGAGCTGTAACGTGAACGTTGTTCTCTTTTTTCTCGCCGTTGTGTTTGCGATTGCAGGGCTGCAAGATTCTGAGAAGCAAACACCAGATCCGTATCGTAAAATGAACTTCCGCGTGATTCGTTGGGAAGACGGTGAGCCAAAACTCATCACGCTGCAGATGTCTAAAGTTAACATCTGTGAATTCGAGTCAATGCTCAACGAAATCGAGATCCGGAAAGAGCTTGAACTTAGCCCAGAACAAGAATCAAAGCTTGATGTACTTCTGAAACGAGTCCTGCTGGAAGGCAATCAGTTTCAAGCAAAGTGGGCTGATAGTCGCGGAATTCCTAACCCGTCGGATCTCCCTGAGCTTGAGCAAATTCGAAGTGAAGTCGAGGCTGAGCTCGATGATATTCTGCTCCCGTTCCAAGCTGAACGGATCGACGAGATCAGATTAAGACTTGCGATTCGCGAAACCGGTGTGTTGTTTTTTCTCAAACTCCATCGCGACAAGTTTTCGTTTTCCAATGCTGAAGAATCTGAATTAAATGCTGCTGCCAATTCTCTAACAGAAGAGATTCAATCAGAAGGCAGCGAATTAGTGTCTCAATCAATCACAAACTTGCTGGCGCCGCTGACGGCAAGCCAAAGAAAAATTGTCGCAGATCAAATCGAACAAGACTCGGAAATCTTCGATCTCGATATTTACTTGGCTCAACTGAATTACTTGCAAAAATATCCGTCCTTCGAAATCGGAGAATCCACTGACAAGCGTTTCGACAACATGGTGGAATTCGCACCTAATTTTGCCATCACTTTTGACGGGCGATTTCGTGCATTGAAACCTGGGATGGATCCCACACTGATTCCCACAACTGTTGACCGCATAATTGCCCTCCCCGAGAGGCCACTCGGTGAATCCGACGCTCAAAAGCTGGCATTTGGAGCCGCGAAGAAAAAATACTGGGACCGCGTACGTGAGTTGCAATCCGAACGGGTTGACCAAAGAGTTGCGAACGGACTGGTCACAGAAAAACAGAATGACGCCTTCAACGCTGCAATGGAGTCAGCAGCTGAAGAGCTAAACAACCGATACGATTCGGTATTGGACTCATACCAGAAAAAGATCATTCGGCGAACCCAAGCCAAAACCATGCTGCCGCGATTTGGGCTTGTCGCCAATCTGTTGCGTGGCGATCTAAAAAAGAAAGCTCGAATCACAGACAAACAACAGAAAGAGATCGAGAAGATCTGCGAGTCAGAAATTGAAAGACTCAACGATCTCTTGCTTGGCTGGGATGAGGAAATGATGAGCTTGGTCAAGAAGAAAATGTCATCGGAGAGCCGTCAGAAGTTCTCAAAATCGGTTGGCGAACGACTCAAACATGTCGTGCCAACGTTTCGAATGCTTGTGAAAGCGAGCCGTTCCAATTAACGGCTCTCTGTTGTTGTGGCAAATCTCATGTGACGAAGCGACGAGTCTAGTTAGATCGCAACTTTCTCAAATTGTTACCCGATCTCAGATTTCGCCTTTGAGTCCACGCTCGTAGTACTTGTGCGTGATCTTTTCTTGGTTGTCCAACAGCCAATCAATCGATGGCTCGTTGTTCATGGCTTTGTGAATCGCTTGCGATGTTGCCTTGCGATGTATTTCAAACAACGCTTTGTGGTCCAGATTGTCGTCAGTCGAAACACCTGGGTTAAGCCAAACGGAACAAATGATTCCCAGATCGTTGGCTTTCTCTTTAGGAATATCACCTGCTCGAACCGCATCAAGGACGCCGTTGGCGATCGCTGCTTGGACGGTGCCCATCAGGATGTTGGTGTAGCGACTGTCTTTGACAGTGACTTTGCTGACCATCAAAGTGACTGGGCGGACCTGTATATCCGTGTTGAGAATGGCAAAGACTTTGGAGTGACCGGCGGATTGGTTGCCAGTGAGAGTTGCGATCGCCGTTCCAACTGGGCCGTCAAGTTCGCCGATGACAACTTCTGGTTCTGCCGCAGTAAAAGGAGGTCCGCCAGCGACAAGACATTCGCCAGTACGCATGATGATTCGTTCGCTCATAGTATTCTTGATCCGATTTATTCAGTTGAGTCGTTGAATTTCAAAGCGAATTAGTATCGCGGTTAAAAACTGGCCGGACAAGGAGTTCTTCGCCGCCAAGTCATTAATTCACAGCCAGATGCCTTTCGCGTAACTGCCATCGACGCAAAATCAGAAGGCGTGCGAGACATTCTAAAAAATGAGAACGATACCTACTCAAGCGAAATGGCGAGCTTGTATCTGACTTTTGTTTGATCGCTTGGGTGCAATGAGAAGTTGGCACCTGTGAGTTGCAGTCGCACATGCCGTTTTTGTAGTTCTTCCACTGAATTTCAAAAAGATACTAGTTCAGCACTCTCGGCTTGTTAAAGTTTTTCGCTTTTAACTCTCCAGCGAATTAAGGGGGGAAACCCAGATGAATGTATCGCAACAGCTGTTCCTCAATTTCTTAACTGAGGGAAAGCCCACGTCGATCCTGCAACAGGGGATATTCGGAACGCGACAGAAAAAGTTGTAAAGGTGATTCTTATGAAAGCAAATATTCTGACGAAGTTCGGGCTAGCAGCCTCGTTTGCAACCGGAATGATCCTTTCCCAAGCATCGTTTGCTCAAGAATCCAATCATAACCAGCCACCCTTAATTCTTGCCAAGACCTCAATGTCTCTTCAGATCCCAGGAATTGGACTGATTGATGAGGATCGATTCAACTTGGTCCCGAAACGCGCCGAACCGGTCCAAGCGAATCCGAAACACGCGAATCCGGAACAAGCTAGTTTGAACCAAATCCACCCTGGAAGCATCATTCGAGAACCAAGCCCTCACTTTCCGATACCGAATAACGCGATTCCGAATAACACCATTCCCAACAACGCGGATGCGATTTTGCGTTTGCAACCCTTCGGGCAGCGAATTTCTCATCGAGTAGCTTCGATGCCTCAAAACGTAGCGGACGCAAACGTCACTTTTGATCATTTCAACACGTTGAACCAACCTGGAAGTCTGAATCAATCGGTTGGTTTGCAGCAAAGGGGAGCTTGGGATCCGCAGGTAGCGAATCAGTCAGTTGTTGGGCAATCCGTCATCGACGAACAACCCATCGAACAACAACAAGTGATTTGGGATCAGTCAAACGCAGGAAATCATCAGGAATTCACCTACCAAAATCCCGCTATGACAATCGCTAATGGTGGACCATGGCAAAACTATCAGTCTCGCAAAACTCAAACTGACCGACGGTATCCTTTTCGTACTCTCAATCAAAAGCGTCTTGCTCGAATTGAAATGAATAGTGATCGCACTCCGATGCGAGCAAAACTCAGAGCCGAAGGGCTGTACCTGTCTCGAACCGGTGGGCCAGATGATTCACCCTTTTTGTTTGACCAGTTCACCAGTGCTCCAATCCTTAGTCATAGCGATTTGGAATTTGGCGGTAGTGAAAATGCAACTCGCTACTCGTTCCTGTTTCAAAGCGTTGGTGGAACGGGATTCGAATTTAGCTTTTTTGACATGGATGGTTTCGTTACCGAGTCGTCTCATCCTGGTTCTTTTCCACTGATGTTTGGCGGCATTCCGGCAAGCTTCACCTCAGGTTATGACGTGAGATACGATTCTCGCTTGAAAAATTACGAGTTCAATACTTGGATCCGCGAGCGTAGATGGCTCCGCTGGGGGGCTGGACTCAGGCACATTGACCTTCGAGAAAACTTTAACGCGGTTGCAACAGGATCGACTACCGCAACTTCTCGAGGCAGTGGATTTTTCTCCGACACCGACAATGACCTGTTTGGCGCTCAAGCCATGATCGAATTGCGTTATCAATTGGCAACAGACATTCGATTGGAGGGAGGCATCAAAGGCGGCCTCTTCACAAACAATCTCGACGTGCGGTACTTTTCTCAAAACCGCGAGCTTCATTACGAAGATAAAGCGACCACAACAGTAATCGACTTCAACATCGGAATTGCCTACGACATTACTCGCAACGTTGGTTTAAGGTTCGGTTATCAAAATATACTCATCGACGATGTTGCTTTGGCTCCAGACCAAAGTGCAGCCGTTGGCTTCTTTGACACCAGCGCTCCGGCTCAGTTGGGAGAAACGACTTACGATGGTGCGTACTTCGGAGTCGAAATGCGGTTTTGAGCTGGAGAAACCTCTGTGCAATCGTGAGGCAAGCTCCAGAAATCTGAGATTTGATTGCACCAGATTTTTTATACCAAAACGATGCACTAAATTTCGTTGGCTATTTCCGTCCAAAGTCAGCCGGAATCTCACCCCAAAGTTTCGTCTCCCATTTGCGAATCGGATTCTCTACGGGGTTTTCTTTGAGCCATTTTTCGGCGCGTGTAACGAGTTGGAAGAGTGTTTTGTTGGCGACCGTTTTCGACTGTTTCGTTTTACACTTCTTGGCCTTGACCCAACCCATTCCGATTCGCGAGTCGGAGTAGATCACCCGGTCCGTGTGGCCACCGTGTTTTAAAAGCGCCAACGCGTGGACGATTGCCAGAAACTCACCAATATTGACGGTGCCTTCGGGGAAAGGACCTTGGTGGAACAGATTAACGTTGCTTGCAATCTCTACGCCTTGATACTCGAGCGGCCCGGGATTTCCTTTGCAGGCAGCGTCGACGGCCAAACCAGTAATGTCGACGCCCATCTCTTTAAGCTCATCAAGCGTTCGTTTGGGCGTTTTCGATTTTGATTTGGACGTGCCTTCGGAACTACCCCAGTGTTCGGCAGCGGATTCAGTGTACGCCTTTTCTGCTGCCGCAAGAGATGGAAACGATTTGTATTTGGCCCCTGAGAAACCAGATATTTGAGTCTGACAATCAGACCAGTTTTTGTAGACGCCGGGAGTGTTGCCTTCCCAAACGACATAGAACTTGGGTTTCTTTTTGGCCATCGGAAATTGCGTTGTTGTATTGGTTTTCCCAATCATAACCGGAATTGGCTTCGAGTTATAAGCGTCGACAAAGAGATACTTTCCCCGCAGCGGAGGATTGATGGTTGAGATTCGGCTGTTGCCATCTTTGTCAGCAGAACATTGCCCTTCTATCGTGCAAATTACAGTAGTTGGGCTTTGCGCAAGGCAGTTTTCAAGTTGAAATAGAGTCTTAAATTAACATCTGGTTCAACGTTGCAGACTAAATGGGCACTGGCAATTCAAATTTCAGCAGCGTGGACGATTCGCCTTTGGATGGGCTGATCGGAACCTCTGACGCAATGCGTGACGTTTATCAAATGACGCGCCTGTCCGCCCAAGCCAACTCTTCAGTGCTTTTGCTGGGCGAAACAGGGACCGGCAAAGAACTGATCGCCTCGGCCATTCACCAATTGAGCGATCGAGCGAGCGGTCCCTTCGTTCGCGTCAACTGCGGAGCACTCACCGAAAGCCTCCTCGATAGCGAGCTGTTCGGCCACGTCCGAGGCTCATTCACCGACGCGGTCAAAGATCGCACTGGACGTTTCGAAGCCGCCCACGGGGGCACCATTTTTTTGGACGAAGTGAATTCAACGTCTTCTACGCTCCAAGTCAAACTATTGCGAGTTCTTCAAGAGCGAGAATTCGAAAGGGTAGGGGACACGCGAACGATCCAAGTCGACGTGCGAGTCATCGCCGCGAGCAATCGTGATCTCAATCTCGAAGTCACCGAAGGACGATTCCGCGAAGACCTTTTCTGGCGATTGAACGTGCTTCCGATCGCGTTGCCTCCACTGCGGCGACGCGAGGGTGATACGGAAATGTTGGTTCGACATTTTTTGGAGGTCTACTGCAAAGCCAACAATAAGGAGATTAAAAAAATTCACCCCGATGCACTCAAGGCGTTAATCGAATACCAATGGCCAGGAAATGTTCGCGAGCTTCAAAACTACATCGAACGTGCAGTCGTGTTGTCGCAAACTGATCAGCTAGAACCTTGGTTGCTGCCGGTAACGGTAATGGGCGATGCCCAAGCCGCTCAAGCTGCCGTTTTCCGACCTACCGATGATGAGTCGTTGATTCGCGAATTTGTCTACAGCCGGTTAAGCAAGTCCGAAACCAACGCTGAGGATCTCTACAATCAAATCGTCGAACCTGTTGAAAAAGAGTTATTGATCCAAGTGATGCAGTCTTGCAACAACACCCAAACAAAGGCCGCAACAAAACTGGGAATCAATCGCAACACGCTCTATAAAAAGCTAACCGAGTTCGGGTTGGCAAAAAGCAAGACCGAAGAGAGTTAACGCGTTGTTGCAACAACCCGCTGCGCATTTTAAATCAGCGCTTCAAATCAGCGCTTCAAATCAGCGCTTCGAATCAGCGCTTCGAATCAGCGCATTTCAAATCGGCATTTTAAATCATGCGGCGCGTTTCGAATCATACGACTAAAGACATTTTGTCCGTCCACCATCGACTGGCAAATTGACTCCGTTAACATATGACGCAAGGTCGCTCGACAAGAAAGCAATCGCGTTTGCGATTTCGAATGGATCGGCAAACCTGCCTGCGGGAATGGAATCCTTCATCGCTTGAGAAACTTCTTCGATTGATTTGCCAGACTTGGTGGCCTTGCTCTCAATGATCGACGACAGCCGTTCGGTCGCGGTGGCACCGGGCAAAACATTATTCACAGTGATACCGAATCCGCCCAACTCGTTCGACATTGTTTTGGCCCAACTGGCAACCGCGCCACGAATCGTGTTCGAGACACCCAAGCCGTTGAGCGGCTGTTTTACCGACGTCGAAATCACATTAATGATTCGCCCAAAACCTGCGTCTTTCATCCCGGGAATGACTGCCTGAGCCAACAGGTGGTTGCACTTCAAATGTTGGGTAAACGCGTTTTCGAATTCATCAATCGTTGCCGTCGCAATCTCTCCACCGGGAGGACCGCCGGTATTATTAACCAGTATGTGAAAAGTACACGTCGTCAAAACCGCTTGAATTTTCTCCGCAAGCCCTACCGGGTCTTGAAAATCGGCCACAACAATTCGATGTTGTTGACTAGTAGGCGTCGGCAGCAGCTCCATGACTTCTTGCAGTCGTGATTCGTTTCTCGCGACCAGCGTTACGTTTGCGCCGGATTCAGCCAACACCATCGCTGACGCTTTGCCGATTCCCTGCGTGCTACCACAGACCAGAGCATTTTTGTTTCTTAGATTGATGACCATTTTCGCTCCGGAGTTTCGTCTTCACATTTCTCAAATCGCTAGGAAAGTGACGCCCTATCGTGCCGCCCACCGATTGAGTTGATATATTCACGTTGAAAAGCCCATTTGATTTTAAAGAATCACCTCAAGCAACCATGCAACGCAAACTTCGCATCAACGGACATTCGCATCTGCTTCCCTACCCGGAAGAAATTCCGGCGTTTATGAAAGACAATGAGATCTTTTGGGTCGATGAAGACAAGAAATTTATGCTGCAAAAAGGTTGGAAACGACCTGTCACTGACTCTAGTTTTTTTCTGCACGAAAAAATGGAATGGATGGAACAATTCAAGCTCGACCACGCGGTTGTGCTTAACCTTTCTCAGCTGTATGGAAACGGTCTGCGGCTGGAGACAATGAAAAAGGCGTTACGTTTCCAAAACGATTTCAACGCGCGGATCCAAGCTGAAAACCCCTCGAAATTCACGTGTGGTTTCGTTGTCCATCCTGGATTCGTCAACGGAGCGTGCTGGGAAATTCAACGATGCGTCGAGGAACTCGGACTGCGTTTACTTTGCCTTCCCACTCACTACATGGACACGATTGGTTCCTGGCGTTGTATTTTCGATCAAGAGAACGAAAAGATTTTTGAGCTGTGTGACAAATACAATCTGGCTGTTGAGATTCATCCTTACGACGGCGAGAAATTTATTCTGCTCGAAAATACGGCTTGGCGTTTTCACTTGATTTGGATGCTCGCCCAATGTGCCGACGCCTATCACTTTCTGACGTTGTCGGGCTACCAGGATAAATATCCAAATATGCGAGTTTGTTTTGCCCACGGTGGGCAGCTCGCACAAATCAATCTTGGCCGTCGCATCCAAGGATTTGATGGTCGGCCTGATTTGTTCGAAGGCATGCAGCATCCACGCAAGGCTGTCGGTCACCCCAACATCTTTTTTGATACGCTGGTTCACGATACTGGTTCGTTGAAACTGTTGATTGAGAATCAAGGAACAAAACAAGTCATCTTGGGTTTGGATGACCCTTACCCGCTAGGCGAAATGGAATCCGAATCTCAGTCGTCTTATCCAGGTAAAATTCTTGACCTCGCCATCGAGCGAGACATTGTGAACGAGGAAGAATACGATGCGATCTGGTCAGACAATGTGATTCGTTGGCTGTGTGGAGACGACAAAGCTGAAACTCAACGTCTAATTGACCGAATCTGTTCTGCTTAGCTGGTCTCCAACGATACCTACTTTCGCGCTCATGTTAGCCATCCTATTCCAAGGTTAATCGAACATTGATTCGCTTGAATTTTCTGCTGGAATCCCTTCCAATTAGGGGATGAATGACTCTTCTCAAATCCAATCGCAGAAACCTCTTTCTGCTTCTGACAAACGGTACCAACGTTACAAACATGTGATTCAATATGCGTGTGAGCGTTCCGCATTTCAGCTGGACGACGTCAAAACGGCTTGCCACCCGGAAGCACCGGGCTTCATCACGCGTATCGTGAATGAGTTGGAGCAGAATGGATGGATCGTTCGTGAGAACGAAAACGAGCAAGCCTATCGTTGGAATCCAGCTCGAGAGTTTTCTGCAAACAAATGGCTGGACGAAAAATTGTTCGGGTCTCAAATCAAAGAATCACCTGAACAGGAACGACCTCGTGAACGGTTGTTGGCCAAAGGAGCTGAACATTTAACGACATCGGAATTGGTTGCGATTCTGGTACGTAGTGGTCGGCCCGGCGAATCAGCCGTAATGGCGGGACAAAAAGTCGCCAAAGCCTACGACGGTCGACTGGAAGATTTGCCGTCGGCGGGTCGAGGCGAATTGAAATCGATCAGTTGCGCCGTCGAGAAAACAGCTTACTGTCAAATCATGGCTGGCATTGAACTTGGAAGGCGAGTTGCAGCTCTTTCTGACGACAAAGTTACCGTCAAGATTTCATCCAGTTCCGATGCAATTCAATTTTGCCAAAGACATTTTTCGCGTCTGATTTCTGATGGGAAACAAGAAGAGTTTCATATCATCACGTTGGATACCAAAAATCAGGTCATCGACACGCACCAAATTACGGTAGGAACACTGGACGCAAGTTTGGTTCATCCGCGGGAAGTTTTCCGCGCCGCGATCAAGGACGCGGCTTCTTCGATCATCCTGACTCACAACCATCCGTCTGGAGATCCAACGCCAAGCCGAGAAGACATCGCGGTCACTCGTAGATTAACTGAATCCGGAAAAACATTGGGCATCGATGTGTTGGACCACATCGTACTCGGCAAAAAATCATCGGTAAGCATTCAGGAATCAACGTAGGCTATGGGTTTGAATCGTAAGAAACGCAGATGTTTTTTGTCTCTGTGAAAAATCGGAGCGCCTCCAATCCTCCCTCTCGACCCACTCCGGAATTTTTCATCCCACCAAACGGTGTTCTTAAATCTCGCATCAACCAGCTGTTGACCCAGACGACACCCGACTCAATTTTTTTCGATAGTCGCATCGTTCGATCTAAATCACGAGTCCAAATGGTCGCTGACAATCCGTATTGAACATCATTGGCCAGCTCGATTACGTCGCTTTCTGATTCGAACGGCATGATGGTTACGACGGGGCCGAAGATTTCTTCTTGATTCAATCGACATTGATTGTTCGTGACTTCGATGACGGTTGGTTGAATATAGAAACCGTCTTCGAACCCAGCGACCGATGCACGCTCGCCGCCAGCCAAAATTTTTCCGCGTTCCTGGTCGGGCCCAGATTTTGCCAGTTCCAAGTACGACATAATTTTTTCCATGTGAGGTCGCGAAACGACAGCACCGATAACAGAATCAGGTTTGGCGGGATGGCCGACGACCAACTGCTCGACTTTCGCCAAAAAATCTTGTTTGAATTTATCGTAGATGGATGCTTCTACAAAAATCCGCGAACCACACAAACAAATCTGGCCTTGGTTAGCAAAGGAAGAATGAACCGTTGTCGCCAACATTTTTTGATAGTCGCAGTCTGCGAAAATGATGTTCGGATTCTTCCCGCCCATTTCCAGCGACAATTTCTTAAACTGTGGCGCGACGACGGCGGCAACGTGTTTGCCCGTTTCCGTGCCGCCAGTGAAAGAGATCGCTTTGATGCCGGGATGTTCCAGCATCGCTTGCCCCGTCGAACCGCCGCTACCGTTGACGATATTGAGAACGCCAGGAGGAAGGCCGGCCTGATTGCACAATTCGCCCAGCATATACGCTGTACGCGGAGTCAGTTCGCTGGGTTTTGCAACGACACAGTTTCCTGCGGCAATTGCGGGTGCAATTTTCCAAGTGAATAGATACAGCGGAAGATTCCACGGCGAAATACATCCCACCACACCGATCGGTTGGCGAAGCGTGAAATTGATCGCGTTCTGGCCAAGGCTTTCGTGGGACTCGGACGCAAATTGAGTGATCGCGTTGGCAAAAAATCGAAAGTTGCTCGCCGCTCGAGGAATCTCAATCACTCGCGCACGTGAAACCGGTTTACCGCTGTCTTCGCTTTCGGCAATCGAAAGTCGTTCCAAATTTTGGTCGATGAGATCAGCGATTTTCATCAAGACTGAACTGCGATAGTCAGCCGTAGTCTCCGACCAAGTTTCAAACGCGCGGGCGGCGGTTTGGTAAGCTGATTCGACATCAGGTTCACCAGAGTCAGCAATCGTTCCCGAAACGGTTCCGTCGGCGGGGCAAACATTGTCCAACCAACGATCCGTTTGCGGCTGGCAATACTCGCCATTGATAAAATTTAGAATCCTATTTGTCATGGTGATGTTGGGTGTATTTGGGTTAACGGATTGGACGATGCCATCAGCCATTTTTAGACTTGCTATCTTCTTGCCTGGCCTGCTTGCTTGGTCTGGTCTACTGTGGCAAACGCCGAAACGGATAATTTTTGAATCTAGATTTGACGCGCCGTTAGGTTGGCTTGCGTGCAATGACTTTGATTTCAATCAACAAATCAGGATGCGGAAGTTGATGCACGGCAACCGTTGTTCTTGCTGGACCCGTTTCGCGATCAAAAAACTCAGCGTACGTTTCGTTGTACCCAGCGAAATCATTCATGTTGACGAGAAACGTCGTGAGATCAACAACGTCGGAAAGAGTCGCGCCGGCTTCTGCCAGAATGGTTCCTATGTTTTCCAAAACGGCTTTAGTTTGCAATTTGATGTCGAGCCGTTTGGTTCCCATTTCGTCAACTTTTTCGACGCCAGCAAACGTGTTGTCAGGACGACGTGAGCTGGTGCCTGAAACGAAAATCAAGTCGCCAACGAGTTTAAAATGTGGGTAGGCTCCACGCGGAGTTGCTTTTGATACTTTGTCAGTCATATGGTTGTTACGAATATTTTGAGTTGCTTTAATTTGTTATTAGAACGCATTTTGTTGCTTGAGGACCTATCTCCTATCGCGAACTTACTAAACTTATAGTTGTTTGTAGGAAGACTCGCGAAAGCTTCGTTCTCTTCGAAATCGGTTCTCGCTGAGTTTGGACTTTTTGTGAGACAAATAAAATCTGGCTACAGCAGTTACGCTAGTAGATAGTCCGTGAAGGCGGCTGAAGTCTAACGACTTTTAGTTACGACAAAAAATGGTCGAATGATCCTCAGCAGTGTGGAGATTGAAAATCGAAAGCTCAAACAATAATAGTGAAAAATCGGTTGGCGATAACCAACCGGTCAAAGCCGAGGTTGAATCCGAACCCGCAATAACACCAAAACCGCCTGTCAAGCATTTCTCTGCCTCCAAGGATGTTGGCAGCACCAATCCGTATTTCCACCTGATTGCTTTGGCGTTTGGGTACGCGTTGATCCTGTTCCTTGCCACTTGCGGTTTGGACCAGTCGCCGGTCTCAGCAGTTTTTCTTTTTCCAACAATTATTTCTACGGCGGTGCTAACCGCAATCTGGTCGGTCTTGGGTCCGGGAAATTATTTTCAACGTTTGTTTTGGTCTCACGTGGTTGGGTTGATTCCGATGCTTGGAGCGCTTTTCGGATTCATCGTGATCTCGCTCAGTCATAGTTTTATAGATGGTAGCGACATATTAAATTCGCTCCTCTATGGCCTACTCTTCATCCCTCCACTAAGCCTCGCCACTCAGCTTCCGTTTTGGTTCTTTCGAGGGTTTTTTGGTTGGCAACTGGTATTGGGGGAAGCTAAACCACAGTTGCCATTTAATTTAAAAGACATTTTCGCCATCACGTTTTTGTTCGCCCTCAGTTTTTCCGTCCCTTCAATTGCGTACAACCTCCAGTCGGCGAGCGTTGGCAACATGTACGTTTCAAGTTACGAAACCGTCGTCGCTGCAATGATCTGGATTTTTATCGCGACCTGTTTTTGCGTTCCTGTTTTACTGTTCGTTTACAGAACTCAGGAACGGGCATCGGGGTGCGCTTACACTGCGATGTACGCTTTTGGGTTAGCCTTGATCCCACTCTCCTTGTTAGCCATTTTTTCTGGAGGCGGTGCGGAACTTGGTGAAGTCGTATTCTATTTTCTGCTTTCGGCTGGGCTTTCTGGTGGTGGATTGGCAGTGCCGATGGCAATCTCTCGAGAGACTGGGTTTGTGCTTACTTCACCCAAACGCCATGCTCGAGTGCATGGATATGATCTTATCTCGGAAAAAGTTAAATCGGGCGCGAACTTGGATGAGACAAAACCGGTTGATCCGTTCGCGGACTAGTTTTTAACGTTTACCGTTGGCGGTAGTCAGTCGACAGTTTGAATTTTTTGCTTGGCTCGATCACGCTGGGTTATCAATACAAAAAAGGCAGCCACGAGTGTTCTCGGGCTACCTAGTGTTGTCAAAGCGTTTCTTCAAAGTGATTTTGCCAATCAGCCGCTTACTCACGAAACTGTTGGGCAATCAGTCATTTTCTATCGTCTAGTTCGAGTCTGCAGTTTCTTTGGCAGGCTTATTGGACTCTGGCGTTTCCTTCTTGGATTTAGATTCGGGTTCAAGCAAATCCAAACCAAATTTTTTGCCTTTGTCGACCGCTGGAACACCGTACGCCATCCACTCCGGTTCAGGTGCATCCATCAAATAGTGATCGAAAAACTGTTGCATTCGAATCGCAAAATCGAGTCGATTCTCATCTTTCATCACCCAGTGAGGCTGGCCGTTGTAGTTCAACAACCAAGCCTTTTTCTCCAAACGTCGAAGGGCAACAAACAACTCGATTCCTTGGTACCACGGAACGGCTCCGTCTTCATCGTTGTGCAAAATCAAAAGTGGTGTGTTGACTTTGTCAGCGAAAAACACCGGCGAATTGGCGATGTACTTCTCCCGTGCCGCCCATAGGTCTTCACCAATTCGACTTTGCGTCCGTTCGTACTGGAACATGCGGCTCATGCCACTACTCCAGCGAATTCCGCCATACGCGCTGGTCATGTTACTAACCGGAGCACCCGATTCAGCACATGCAAACATGTCCGTTTGAGTGACTAGATAGGCCGTTTGATAACCGCCCCAACTGTGACCTTGCATTCCAATTTTCGCTTCGTTGATAAATCCCATATCGACGATGCTTTTCACGCCCGGCAAGATCGCATTTGCGGCACTCGGACCTGGCTCGCCAGTTTTGTAAGGGATATCTGGAATGAAAATCACATATCCACGACTCACGTAAAAGCTGTGGTTGATGATCGAGCGACCAGCAGCAGGCGTGTAGTACGAGTGCAAGTTGTCCGAGTTGCGTTCGTAAAAGTAAACCATTAACGGATACTTTTTGTCTGGATCGAAACCGTCCGGCTTAATCAACAAGCCATCCAGTTTCTGACCATCGGTCGCATCCCAGTGAACCAACTCAGCTTTACCCCAACTGTATTCGTCTTGCTGTGGATTCATGTCGCTAACTCGATGAATCTTTTTAAAGCTCAATTTGCTCGACCATGCGTCAGGGCAATGCTCAAACGTACTGCGATTGAAAATCACATCATCGGTGTTTCTGGCTTTCGTCAAACGAGACAATCTTTCATCCAGCATGATCAGTCGTTCAAGCGTGTCCGGCTTTTTCGTTTCCTTGGCCGCGACCTTGGAACTCTTGGAGCTTTTACGTTTCTTAGAATCCACCTGTGGCAAATTCAAACGATAGAAACCGCTCGCCTTTGTCGTCTCGTCAAATGCCGAGAGGATCAGAGGCTGTGCCGGATCGATGGCTCTTTGCTCAAAATCAAGCCGCAGATATCGGAAACGCATTGAGTTCTCGCGTCCTTGATCCTCAGTCAGACAAACTGGTTTTTTCTTTCCTGTTGGATCAAGTTTCCAAATGTCAAACCGGTCGTAAATCAAAAACGCTTCATCATCTTGCATCCAACCAGCGGAACCGTAAGCTCTCGGCAACGACGGAGTGTCATGCAATTCGTTTTGAAGCGGATGCTCGATGCCCTTGCTGATTTCAACGGGTTTGCGATTGGTTCCCGTTGAGATCGCATACCATTTTCTTTCTTCTGCATCGAACCAAGTGATGAACTTACCTTCGGGCGAAATACTGCCAGAGCTCTTGGTTTTCTCGATTAGGGTTTCTACATTTCCTGTGTCCAGGTTGATCAGGTACATGTCTTGAAAACCAGGTACATCCCACGAAAGCATTTTTCGATAGGGCATGTTCGACGAAGCAGCCACAACGTTTGAGTGCGACCGATAATCGATTCTTACGCTTGGGATTTCTTTAGTCGCGATCTGGACAATCTTCTTGGCTCGGATATTGAATACCGCACGGTAACTCCGGCCACGTTCACGAGCTGCTTGAAGCAACTGTTGCGGTTGAAGCAGCGGATCCTGCCAGTGCCACAAATCTAGTTTCGCTTTTGCTTCGTCGTCTTCGTCTGGAATCTTTTTGCCGGCTGCCTTTAAAGCTGCGTGTTTTCGTTCCTTCATCACATCTTCTGGGATGGGCGCGGTATCAAAGAACAAACGTTTGCCGTCCTCGGTAAACTGAGCCGTCGCTGAAGGAGAAACCCACCAGTCTTTAGGGATACCATCGCTTTTTTCATCAGCGATTTTCGCAGCCGTTTTTTGTCGCGTTTTCCAGTGGTACAGCGACCAAGACGAAGTTTTAACTTTGTAGTCGTCTTTGTTTGTAAAAAACGCGAGTTGCGAACCGTCATCGGAAAACGCGAGGTTCTTGTACTCTCCGGGGCCCGACGCGATTTGATGTAGCTCGAGATCATCCAACTCTACGACGTAAACGCCATCGGCTGGTTCGGCCGGAGCCTTTTTACCCTTTGCATTTTTCGCTTGAGTGGTTGGCTTCTTTTTGTTGTTAGAATCAACGGATGCGACAAACGCTAGTCTTTCACCGTCGTTTGAAAACGTGTATCGGACCACATCCGGATAAGTTTGCTGAAGTCCTGACTCGAGGTTTCGCAAAACAAGAGTTGTACCCGCTGTTTTCGTTTTCTTGACGGCTTCGATTTTTGGTTTGGAGTCGCCTGATTCGGTTTTGGCTGTTTTAGTTTTAGCCGTTTCCGTTTTGGTCTTTTCAGTTTTCTCGGCTACTTCATTTTTCGATTCTTCTTCGATTGGTCGCTTTTTTAGTTTTGGTTTTTTCTCGGGGCGACGAAGGCCCTCTGGTGTCACTTCATAAGACTCAACAACACTCGAACTTCCTGACTTAACAGTGGTTGGTTCAAGTGGTTTATCGAAACGATACGCGACCCAGCCATTGCCTTTTCGCGGAATTTGGAACGAGTTGACACGACTGGCTGAAAACTTCTCGCCTGTTTCGAGTTCAAGCACTTCCAAAACGACGCTTGGCATTTGCTCTGGTTTTGCTTTCGCCTTTTGAAGTGCTTTGATTTTTGCTTTGTCAGGCATGACTCGATAAATCACAAACTGCGAATCAAAAGTAAATCTCGCACCCGCAGCTCGCGTGATCGAATACTCTTTTGTGGAACCATTACGACGGATATTCAAAATCGAATCCGCACCAACTTTTCCGCTTCGGATCGAATAGAGAATCCATTTTCCATCGTTGGAAAGCCGCTGATCGGTAAGCGTATTCCAGCGGTCATAATCCTTGTGCTCAAGTGGCCGTTTCTCAAGTTCCTCTTGAGCCATTTGCGCTGTGGCAGTTTTCTCAAACTGCGTCGCAAATTGTGGAACTAAAAATGAAACCGCAAATAGAAGAATTGGAATCGCAATCCGATGCATGGAGGCTGCCCTTGAAATATTTCGACCCGGAAGTAGAAGACTGGTCCGTCAATTCAAAATTGAAGCGAACTTTACCGGTCCGTCTCCTTGCACGTCGGACAGAATATCCAACCTGCCAATTTCGATTTTGGGATCCACTAACGCCGTCTCAAAACTCTGCGTGGTCGCCAAATGAGTCCACCAGAGTCGACATTCAACGAAGTCGATCCCGTTTTGAAACAGCTGAATACAGGTTAATTCGAATCGAGCAAAATGGAAACCAAACGTCTCGTAAATATCCAATTGTTGGCAGGACAATCGGCACTTGCGTTGGAGAACTAACCAATCAGTCTCTTATTGCCTGTGTCGACACACCGAAAGGCGTGTTAGGGCCTAAGGGTTACTGAGTCTTGGAACTTGCTTGACCTTACATCTGATCCGTACGAAGGCTGCAACTGCGAACAGGACAATAATGAACAACAGATGAACAACCAATGATCTTAGGCTCTGGGCGTACTTGAATGGATCGCGAGACCAAAGCCCATCGAAATGCAAGAATCCTGTTTTGTGATCAGAGAACCACAGAAACATTAGCAACGTAAATTGAAACGACGCCACGGCCAGCGCGACGGCTAAGGTGTACTGATACTTGAATCGATAAAGCAGTAGCAGCGTTCCGATCACAAACAAATTGCCAATGACTTTGCCACAAACAAACCACGAAAGCCCAGCTTCATCCTTGCGAATTAACGCTTCGCAAATCGGGTTGCGCTCATCAAGCAAAATAGTTTCGCGAAAGTACATCACCAGATACGTATCATAGATTGAAACGCCAGCAATAAAACTTATGCATGCGAACAACCCAATTCGAAGCATAGTTTGTGGTTGCGACCATACGTTTTCGATCGCTTTGAAAATCAAATTATCAGATACAAACTGTTGTGTTTCTAGAGTTTGTGCTGCTGATCGGTAAGAGGCTATGTTTGACATATATCTTGCTGAGAAAAAATGTTTGAAGATTCTGATAAGCGACTCTAAAAATCAGTCAAGTCGTTTTTCCGAGCAGCACCAACCGTGCATCCGTGTTTCGGCTCGTATTCGGTTTGTTAATCCGACGACAGTCAAAATGCATTTGACATGCCAAACAGGTTTCTCATTCTCTATGAATTCAAAAAACGAACATCGAATGAATTTCAGCAACCTAGATTCAATCTAATGGGGAACAGGTTCGCATCCACGTTTGTTAAATTTCGTCATCAAGAAATCAAGTTCCAAACAAACTGTCGATTTGAAGCAATCATGCTCCAAGTTTGAGCATCGGCGGAATGCCCTAACAAAGATCTGCGCATTAAAAAACGCTCCATCCAATTTGGATGGAACGTCCTTCCGAGACACACGCAAGGAGCGCATGATTCATGTATTTTGGGAACTCATTCTGAATTTGAAGCTACTGAATTTTTGATTCAGAAGCTTCTCATCCAAATGGTTGTCGCTAAGTTAAAACAGCTTCATTACTAAAACCAAAATAAGCATGGAAAGGAATTTCCAAGCAACATTGGAAACGGTTTCAATCAACCGTACCAACTGGTTCCTCTATATAAAAATGGTCAAGGAGACGCACGCCAGTAACAATTAATGCACCGGCGCACGCTCCTATCACCATTGACCACCAAGGGGGAAAAATCGAACTCAGCTGTGACTCCAACTAAACCGCTCACAACTCTTGACTGAAATTGGAGGGTATGAATCAGAAACACACACAAATTTGTTGTTGCTGGTTTGAATCTTTTGCATCGTCCATTCCATTTGCAAACGTCGTACCAATGGATTTGGAAAGGGCGAGATAACGATCGACAATTCGTTTTGCGCTCGCTTTGGCGGGTCTCGCTGATGCTCAAGAATGCACTAAAAATCGAACTCAAACGAGTCTCGTTGATTGCTTTGCCGTAAAAGAAAACGAACTGCAAAATTAATTTTTTGGCGTTTATGTTTTAGGGAAATTGTTTTGGAGAATGCCGGACTCGCTTAAACCGATTGCAAACAAAGAACACACAAAAGGCAATCTCGCATTTCGAGATCGACTAGTTACGGTAAATTCGTTTTAGGGTAACAGGTTCACCGCACGGTTAGCATTTTAGAAAACGGGCCCTCGATTCGCGCAGAATATGCACAAAAAATAGTCACTTCGATCGCACGCCACCAAACAGCCGAGAAACCCATTGAGTTGGTTGAAAAGAGAATGAATTCGCTTCCAAACCGCCCAGGCAAGGCAACACTTTGGATCAGTCCGGATGCAACGTGAACACTTGAGTGCACTAATTTATCGCCATCCAAAACACTTGTCGAAAATTGAAACCTATCTTCTGATGCTTCTGCTGCTAACAACAGTGTGGAATCTATGAAACGTCTTTTTTTAGAATTTCGATCGGCGGTACCGAGAACGTTTTTAATGTTCTGTTTTTGTGAAGAAACTCGCTGAAAAATATTCGACTTTCATTGCAAAAACAGGGGTGAAATAGCAATTCTCAAGTACTTTCGCGAGTGGCGTCCTTTTTCTGGAATTTTGACATTAGTTGAATTAAACTCTTCGGCGTAAACCAACCGTGTTCCTTCCTAATCCATACATCTGGAATCGCCATGAATAACAACTTGATCAAGAATCAATCTAAAAACGTCAACCCTCTAAACGTCGAAGTACTGGAAGATCGAATGATGCTTTCGGCCGTTCAAATCTTCGCAATCGGGGAAACTGGACAAGAGAGTTTTCAACTCAAAGTCGACGATCAGGTCGTCGCAACTTTCGATAACGTGGGCGGCAATTTGGAGACCGGCGAGTATCAAGAGTTTCTTTGGACGACTGATGATCGAATTTTGAGTGCTGACCAAATTAGAGTCGAGTTTATTAACGATTCATTTGATCCTGTAACGGGTGTCGATCGAAATCTGTACGTTGACAAAATTCGTCTCGACGGTGTCGTCTACGAATCGGAAAGCCCAAGCACATTTTCGACCGGCATGTGGGCTGATGGCGGCCTCACTGGTCCTGGCTTTTTTGAAACCGAACAGCTGAACATCAATGGCTCGTTCATCTATTCCAGCGATGGAGCGACTCCGATTGATCCCGGCACGCGTATCCGAGTTGATGCTCGCGGTACGACGGGTGATGAAATCATGCTTTTGCAAATCGACGGAAACACTGTCGCCGAATTTGACGTCTCAACTGAGAGCGATATTTATTTGTACACGACCAGCGAGCTGGTTTCTCCCGATCAAATTCGAGTCGCATTCGCCAATGACTTGTTCGATGCTGAAAATGGCATCGATCGAAATTTGATCGTTGAAAAAGTTCAAGTGATTGACTTGCAGTCAGCGTTTCGCCAGATGCTTTCGCCGACCGACGCAAACACTTTTTCTACAGGAACTTGGTTTGATGGAGAATTGAGCGATGGTTTCGGACGTGGGGATACACTTCACTCAAATGGCTATTTTCAGTTTGATGCAACACCGGCAGCAGCCTCGTCACAATTTGTCGCTGACGAAGAAGACGTTGTAGTGCCATCGGCTGAGACATCTGAATCCACAGTCGATTTGGGTACCGATTTGGTCGAAGAAGGCGCTAATGTCGCCTTGGTTGGATCGGACCTCGAAGAAGAACTGTAAAGCTCATAGGTTCCTTGAGATCTTCGATACTCTGCGTTCTCGCCGCTTTCGGCGTGCGGTAAGTATCGCAGCATGCTCTTGAGCGTGTTTACGGCGAATCCATCGGGTCCGCCAAAAATTCGCCTCAGTGTTTTTCGATCAAAGCACTGAGGCGTTTTCGTTGGGTGAATGTCTAAATCAGCAAAACACTTGATACTCCACACACTGTCAGCGGCAGCCAAAGCACGAACATCCTGACAACCGTGCTCGTATGTTAAGATAAGATCGCGATGTTTGATTGAAGCACCAACCTACGTCTACGTTCATTTTATCCTGGTAACCCAATGTCCCGTCTGACTCTTTCCATTCTCGTTGTTGGAATCAGCGTTTCCGCAATTTGCCTCTCCAGCTGCTCGCGCCCTGTCGAAACGGTCGTTGTCCGAGAACCGGTACCAATCGTTTCAGATTCGCTGGAATTTGGACAAGTACTGATGGAAAGCCAACTCAAAATGTTCACGTCCTTCGCTGATGTGAACGCGGACGCAAAACTTGATTTGCTCCTCGGAACGACAGAATGGTCAAGAGACTATAAATCGAATCAGGATTTCTCCATTCATCTAGGAAAGCCCGCGGATAACTCAATCGCATTCGAATCTCCTTATTGGCCGAAATCGAACGTAGCTGACACCGTGATTCCCAGTGGCTGATCGATTGCAAACTTTAGTCCTCAGGTTGGGGACTTCGACGAAGACGGAGCACTCGACGTATTTACCGGCTCAAATTGTTGCGATATTGATTGGTGTCACTGGTATCGGTTGAACGAAGATGGCAAGTCCTCAAAACGTTACGACATTCATTTCAAAGTCGACACGTTCAAGTTTCAATTTGGCAAACACGAAAGCCGTCCTCATTTCTTCGATTGGGATCGTGATGGAATTAAAGACATCGTTTTAGTCACGCGAGAAACAAAGACCGTGGTGAGCGACAATGACAAAACTGTACTCAAACCAGCCTATCGAATTTTTATTAGCAAAGATTCACAGTCGCTAAAAACCAAAATTCAATCCGGAATCGACGATCAAGCGAAACTTCCAAAAGTCGACGTTGCCCTGACAAAGATTTTTGAGTCTCCTTCACGTTCGCCTAACTTGCAGGTTGAACTTCGTGCCGTAACGGATGAATCGTTAGAACAATTGTTCGCCAACCAAACGTCGACGACTTCGAACGACCAAACGATAGAACAGCATTATGAATTTGCTGATTTTGATAGCGATGGAAACTTCGACATCTTGTTTTCGGAAATCAAGAAAACAAAAGCTTCTGGCAAGTTTGTAATATCCAATTCGATTTATTGGATGCAAAACCTGACTGAGTCCGGCGAGCCGAAGTTTGCGGCTCCGGAGAAAATCGTAGAATATCCTGCAAAATGGCGAGCCAACTCGTTTTCGGTTGCTGATTTAGATGGCGATCAAGACCTAGATATCATCGCCAGTGTTTACGAACGTTTGCCGGGTGACAAGTTTAACTCGCAGCTTTGGTTTTTAAAACGAAAGTAGTCGTTTCAACTGTGGCCGCTCGATTCAACGTTTAAGATTTATAAATTGCCAACCCGATATGTACCAACCTTCGCCGTAGGGTTTGCACCAGCGGCACTCCGAAAGAATGGAGGTGTCGTTGTTGGAAAGGCCACCAATCTTGAGCAGACCAATCGAATTGTTATCAATCGGATGACTGGTGATGACTCCGATTCCCGTCGCGGAGACGTTTCGAGAAAATCCATTTACCGTTTTTTCTGGATCTCGAATTTCTATTTGAATGGGACGAACAAGATTTTCGCGATGCGCACTTCGATTTTCGTTGCGATCAAAATTTAAGTCTTCTTTCAAAATACCGTCGATAGCCCGTTTGATATCTGGTTTGGGTGGTGGCCCAGTTTGAGCTGTTCGCAACATGTTTGTCTCTCCATTTGAATTGCCAAATGAAGGGTATGTCGCGTGTGCACCGACGGTCGGCAACTGGTCCTATAAAACCGGATATAGCATCAGAGCAAGTTTGGATTTTGACGAACGTCCTGCTTACTCTGGCAATCTGGGAAACCCGCACCATTGCGTGGCCAATTAGCGGACATCCGTATCCCGTTTGTCCGCTTCTCAATGCCATGTTTGACGCGAATTAACCGCGGCGAAGCTGAATGATGCCATCCCGCCTCAGCAATCCCATATCTGGTTTCATCACTTTCCAACCAGCCTTCGAACTCAATTCCACCATTGCACTTTGCGAGTTTCGAGGCCACCAGATGTCGTCGTCTTTTTGTTCGCGGAACTCAGTAGGAACGCCGCCTCGGCGCCAACCATAGCGATCTAGTTTGTCCCAGTTCGCATATTGATGGCACGCGTATCCGCCTACTTTCAATTTAGGAATTGCATTGGTCAGAATTTCACCAATGTGTTTTCGGTTGTTGTGGCAAAGCACACCCATCGACCAAAAGAAATCTATCGATTGATCTTCAATGTCTGAAAACGAATTGTTCGTCACTTGATGACAGGTCAAACGGCCTTCGTATTGCTCTGGTTTCAACCATTGAGCGACATCTTGATAGTCGACGGTGATCAGTCGACCATTGGGAATATGTTTGAGTATTGCCCGGCTCCAAGCGCCGTTTCCCGGGCCAAGTTCCATGACAGTGGAATCTGGTTTTAAGTAAGGCAAAATCGCTTGCTTAAAAACTCGTCGATAAGAACCACCGATGCGTTGCTCTTCGCTTCGACGAACTTTATTGGGCAATAAACCAAGCACGTTACCGCTGTCGTAGCCGTAGTCAAATTCCTTTTTAAGCCATTCCGTCGTGGGCATTTCTCGGGTCCTTCCTGAAGCATACTTTTTACGAAGTGAGAGTACAAAATTCTAGATTTTCGATCTAGGTCGATTCCTTCCCAAGCTATTGCTACGATCCAAGTTCATTCTTCAAACGTATCCAAGGCGTCATAACGTTCGTTTTGATATAATTTGGCTCTGAAATATTCACGAATTAGAGGTAAACCATGAACACAAAAACTGCAATCAAAACCGCTCTTGACTGTGCGAACATGATTTCGACTTCGTATCTCGGCGATTTAACAGACGAAGAAATGATGCACCGACCAGCTCCCGGTTGTAATCACATCAAATGGCAAGTCGGCCACCTGATCGCGTCTGAATACAACATGATCAGCGGATGTGTCCCCGGTGCCATACCAGAGTTACCAACTGGTTTTGCGGACAAATACTCGAAAGAATCCGCGGCGTCAGATGATGCCAACGCGTTCGACAGCAAAGAAACATTGATGGCGCTTTACGAAAAACAACGTGCTGCGACTCTGGCTGCATTGGAAACAGTTTCCGATGAAGACCTCGACAAAGAAAGTCCCGAGTCAATTCGAAGCTACGCACCCAATGTCGGATCTGCATTTCTCATGCAAGACGCTCATTGGATGATGCACGCTGGGCAGTGGGCTGTCATTCGTCGACAGCTTGGTCGTGAGCCGTTGTTTTGAATTTGCCCTACGGCACACTTCTTATTAATTTCGAAAGCGATAGGCAATACCACGATTGTCGTGGGGGCGTGTTTTGAAAAGTAGGACGGGCACTCTACGCCCGTCTTTACGCTGACAGGAGTAAATGTCCAACTTACTCATAAGATCAAAAATGTCCGTGCTTCTTTGTCGTAGCCGTTTCGAAACCGCTACGGCAAAGAAAGCTATTTTTCGGATCGTTAAACATCCAAGTCACGCACATCCAATGCGTGTTTCTCGATGAACTCGCGACGTGGTTCGACTTTGTCGCCCATCAAGATTCGGAACATGTTGTCCGCTTCGGCTGCGTTGTCCATTTTGACTTGGATCAACGTTCGGTTTTCTGGGTCAAGCGTCGTTTCGCGAAGCTCTTCCGCGTTCATCTCGCCTAGTCCCTTAAAGCGTGTGACTTGCATGCCTTTTTCACCCGCCGCTCGAACAGCGTTGACCAATCCTCGCAGGTCTTCGATGCCGGTTTCTGTATCGCCTCGTCGCAAGAGATAACGTGGCTCTTCGATTCCTGTTCGCTCTTTGGGCAGTAACGCCTCAATATCAAAACCAAACGTATCGAGTTCTTTTAAACCCGCGTTGATTGTTTTGACTTCGTGGAACTCGCTAATGACGATTTTGTTCTCGTCAGCTTGAGAGTTTTCTTCGGCTTTGTCATCGCCATCTGTATCGATCGTCAACTCGACGCCAGATTCTTTTTCGTGACCCTTGATGAATTCATCCATCTGTTTTCGGTCGATGAACCAATGTTCGCGGTTGGCCAAAAAGACATGAAACACTGGTAGTTTTCCAGTTTCCAAATTCATTCGGTTAGCGTGAGTTCTGAGGTTAATTCCTCGACGCTCCAACGCCAAAATGGCGTCTTCCATACTGGCGAGCGTCGTGCAAAGCTGACGCATTTTTTCGCTTTCGACGACAACGCCATCGCCTGCATCGAACGAAGTATCGGTCAGACCACGATCTAACAACTGACGCCGCATCTCTTCTTCAGTTTGGACGTAGTAGGTTGATTTCTTGTTTTTGACGCGGAACAGGGGAGGCTGAGCGACGTAAACGTGACCGGCTTCGATCATGTGATACATCTGTCGATAGAAAAAGCACAGCAACAGCGTACGAATGTGCGAGCCGTCGACGTCCGCATCGGTCATGATGATGACTTTGTCGTATCGACGTTTAGAAAGATCTTGGTCTTCGCCAATCCCAACGCGGAGTGCGCTGATCATGCTTTGGACTTCTTCGTTGGCTAGAACTTTGTCTTCGCGAGCTTTGTACGCATTGATGATCTTACCGCGAAGAGGCAGGATGGCCTGGAACTCTTTCAAACGACCACCTTCGGCTGATCCACCCGCCGAGTCACCTTCGACCAAGTAGATTTCACATTTCTCGACGTCTTTTGAGAGACAGTCACGAAGTTTACCGGGCAGTCCGCCACCACCAAGAACTGACTTACGACGAACTTTGTCGCGAGCGGCTCGGGCAGCTTCTCGAGCTTCGGCGGCTTGGATACCTTTTCGGATGATGACTTTGGCGTCTTTGGGATTTTCTTCGAGGTAAGTTTTGAAGAACTCACCAAATCCTGACGCCACGATGCCTTCGATTTCGTTGTTACCAAGTTTCGTTTTGGTCTGGCCTTCAAACTGAGGCTCTGGAACCTTCATCGAAATAACAGCGGTCAGTCCTTCGCGAAAATCCTCACCCGTCACGTTAAGTGTTTTCGGGAACAGGTTGTTCTTTTTTGCGTAAGCGTTCAACGTTCGAGTCAACGCGGATCGGAAACCGGAAACGTGTGTTCCACCTTCGTGTGTGTTGATGTTGTTGACATACGAGTAAACGCTTTCCGATAGGTCAGTAGTGTATTGAAGTGCGATTTCAAAACCCACGGTGTCATCTGGATCGCCTTCTGTTTTGGCCGGTACGTCCGTTTCACCTGACAAGTAAATAGCGTCGTTGTGAATGGGATCACTGGAGCGATTGATGTGCTCGACATACTCGATGATTCCTCTTTCGTAGAAAAATTCATCTTCGTCGCCAGTGCGTGAATCTTTGAAATGGATCCGCACACCACTGTTTAGGAAAGCCAGTTCCTGAAGCCGTTTGTGCAAGATGTTGTACTCAAATTTTGTCGTCTGAAAAATCTGAGCGTCCGGCTTGAACGTCGTTTTGGTTCCGATCTTGTTTGTCTTGCCAACTTTGTTGACGACGCCAGTGGGAACACCACGCTCATATTCCTGTTGGAAAATTTGGCCGTCGCGACAGACTTCGACTTCACACCATTCCGACAAAAAGTTGACTACTGTCACACCAACACCGTGCAAACCACCTGACGTTTGGTACGCTCCCTTGGTGAACTTTCCACCAAACTTCAAGAACGTCATGACGCCTTCGAGGGTAGTAATTTCGCGACCTTCTTGCTCGGTCAATTGCTCGTGAACATCCGTTGGGATACCACGACCGTCATCCTGCGAAGTTACCGAACCATCAGTGTTGATCGTGACATGAATGATGCTGGCGAAACCGGCCATCGCTTCGTCGATCGAGTTATCTACGACTTCGTAAACGAGGTGGTGAAGTCCACGGGGGGTCGTATCACCAATGTACATACTTGGACGAGCTCGAACGTGCTCAAGATCCGAGAGCCGTTGAATGTCGTCGTGATCGTATTTTTCAGTAGGTTTTTTAGCCATGAATAGCCCGGTTAAATTATCTGACGTTTCCAACTTGGAAACGAATGTCTTTGAAGTTGTTCTTTGGCATCCGCTTTTGCAGTTCTGCCAGGTATTTCTTTTTATTAAAGCCCAGGTGTTGGTTGACCGTCGAACTGCTAACCATGATCTGCAGCACGCCTCGTCTGATCGTTCCTACCTTGGTTTTAGTTTTCCATTTTGGGCCAACGATGTCGGCCCAAGCTGTCTGTAATTCGTTTGCGGTTTCAGTTTGACCGTAGCCCTTACGTGCCATCAGATGACCAAGTAAGTCAGCCATTCGTTTGGGTCGTCTCGCAAATCGTTGACGAGAATTGACCAAATTATCAGCGTGCGAAAAATCGAGTTCTTCAAAATTGACTTGTCCGTCTATCTTATCGATCAAGTCAGCCGTCAGATTCGATGGCAACATCGCATCCAATTTTCCCTGTCTTGATTTTTTTGACCGACCGCTCAATGCACTATCCTTGCTTGCCTTGATCGCATTCCTAAATACTTCTTTATCCGCGTGTTCAGACACCATTGGGCGTTTACCGACCTCTACTGGTGTAAATTTTCAAACGTCAATTTTCTAACGTCGATCTTTTGCCAACGGCATGATCACGTATCCGTAATTGTCATCTGTCTCGCAATAGGCAGCCGCTTCACCGTTTTCGACATCGAGTGTAAACGTTTTGTCGGGTTGAAGAACTTTCAAAAAGTCAGCCACGTAGCGATGGTCGAGCGTGATCGTCAATTCGTCTTTTTCGAACGGGACCGGCATTTCGATTCGGGACTGGCCAATTTCAGCGGTGCTGTTGCTGAGCACTAACGAGCCGTTTTTGAACGTGAAATCGATACCGCGGCTTTCGTCACTGGCAACGATCGCTGCCTGGCGAAGTGCGGTGTGCATTGGTCCAACTGGAATATCAATTCGGTGTGTTTCTTCTCGTTTTGGCAGCACCTCTCGCCATTTTGGGAAACGACCTTCGACCAAACGAGTGTAAAACACGCCGTTGGGTTCTTTCATTAGCAGGTCGTTAGCTCGAGCTGAAATCTGTACTGGCGTCTCATCGTCTGGCAAGATTCTTTGCATCAACTGCATTGAACGCGAAGGGACGATCGTGGTCGCGCCCGTTTTGGGCTTACCAACTTTCTTGAGGATGCCTTGCATTTTTGCCAAGCGCCGACCGTCGGTTCCGACTGCTGTGATGGTTTTATCGTCCATTTCTAACAAAACACCGCCGAGTGCGTAGCGACTGCTTTCGGAATCTGTCGCAAACAAAGTCCGCTTGATCAATTCTTTCAGAACGTTGGCGCTGATCTCGTAGTAGTCCTTGTCGTCGAAACTGGCCACGTCTGGGAACTCGTCTGGGTTCTGAGCCTGAAGTTCAAACCGACTGTTGGCTCCAGTGATCAACGTCTTGTCCGCTGAGGCGTCGATCTCGAGCACGTCGTCGCTAGTCTCGCGAAGGATCATGCTCAACCGAGCGACTGGAACAACGGCGCTACCAGGGGTGATGACTTCGAGATCGGGAACTGTCAATCGAACACCGACTTCGGTGTCGGTGGCCGTCAGAATCCCTTCGTCCTTACTCACATCGAGTTTGACGTTTTGGAGAATCATCTTTGGACTGCGTGCGGGGGCAACTGCCGCGGCGATTTGAAAGACCTTGAAAAATGATTCTCGATTAATTTTTATCTTCACATTAATTCCTTTTGTAGATTTGATCCCGGTTGGATCGTTGCTACCAATGATTGCTTTATGGGTGTTTGTGTGGAATGTTTGCCAAGGTGTTGGGTTTGACTTGGCGAGCAGGCGGAGCCTTTAAATATCTTTAAGTTCTTTTTTAGTATTAGTATTAAAGCGAGCCTAAAACTGTTCGTAACTGTTGTCTCAATCTCATTAGGTAACGGTTATTCGCGAGTTAAGTTCGGTTTTGGTGACTGTGGATAACGTGTTGGTTTAGTGTCAATAAGTTGTCAATAACGTGTTGTCTTTTATGTTTGAAACCGTCGTTTTCGTGGAGACTGTTGACAACCACATTTTCGAACATCGTTATCCGACAGACTTTGAACAGGTTTTCAGACAAAGTTAATTTGGCTGGCAAACTGCTCGGTGAGTTGCTGTCTTAATTTTGAGATAGTGTTTTTTGTGGACGCCGCATCTGGTTTTCCGTCCGAACTGTCGTTCAATTTCTCGATCTTACGGAATGCGTGCATGATGGTGGAGTGATCTCGGTTTCCAAAATACGAACCGATTTTGAGAAAGCTTGTGCCGAGCAAAGTTCGGTTCAAATAGATCGCAATTCCGCGAGCCATTACGATGGATTGTTTTCGTGAATTGCTTTTTAAGTTAGCGACTTTCAAGTCAAATTCTTTGGCGACTAATTTTGCGATCAACTGACAGGACTGTTCTACGTCGTTGTCAGTTCGCTTGAACAGGCGAGTTAGTTTTGCCGCATCAATGGGATCCAAGTTTGCTGCGTCGTTGTTTCGTTCGTTGTCAGAGTCCGAGCGTTCCAAACGCAGTGCAGTTTTGATCTGAGCGAAAATGTGATCGAGTTTTGGGACGGTCACATTGAGTCGTTCGACGAGCAGTTGGCAGGCGTCTTCGGTTAGATGGACTCGATTGATGTTGGCTAGGTCACGAACAATTTCGAGGCGAGCAACGGGGCCAGGAGGGTTTACGGGCAAGCTTAACCCGCCAGCCAGTCGTGACAAAAGTTGGGTAGATAGGCCTTTTGATTGCTGGAGCGAACAATCCATTGTGACCACAATAGGCCGGTTTTTTTGGCACATTTCGTCCAAAACCAATAGGAATTCGTTCTGAGCGGCTGGTTTGTTTGTTAATTGGTGGAGGTCATCAATGACAACGCCAGCGGATTGAACTAGCCGTTTGCGAAAATCTTCAATGGAATCAGTTTCTAACGCGGATCGGAATCGGCGATCGAAATCAAGAGCCGACATAAAGATTGGTTTGGGAGCCGGAACGGAGCGACGATCGTTGCTGTTGAGAGATTTGCTAAGTTTGTCAGTCAGGTTTGAAACGATTGTTAATGCGAGCGATGTTTTGCCAGTTCCCGACGGGCCAAACAAAACCAACGGCCATTGAGAACTTGAATTGGAAAACTGCTCGTTCAGTGCATCGGTGGTGAGGTACTTCAAAATCAAATTTGAATTGTCACCAACAAACCGCGCAAGACCGATCGATCGAGAGTCAGAGCTATCCGAATTCTGTCGTTCGGACGCTACTAACTCGCCGTTGAAATTGGTACTCCAAAGGTGGCGGAAGGGTACCGAAAAAACTTGATCAATCGCCGCCGAATTCATGCGGGAAAATGCCTAAAAAAATGGTTCAAAATGCCTTTGTTGGCGACCCATTATTCTATCATTTTTTTGCTTCCAGCACGAGTTGGTCTTGCTGTTTTAAAGACTCATTTTCGGGCTCGAAAAACACCGATGATTTTGCTGATTCGGCGACTTGTTTCGGCTATTTCGTCCGCAGTCGTGGAAACGCCCAAACTAATTCGAATTGAGCCCTCAATAACCTCTTTTGGAAGGTCCATTGCCATTAAAACTGGCGACAATTCGCTGGATCCGCTTGCACAGGCTGAGCCAGTCGAAATCGCCAACCCAGCCATGTCAGCGGCCATCAAAAACGATTGGCGATCAATGCCCGGAAAAGACACATTAAGCGTATGGGGAACCCGATCGGCGTTATCGCTATTGATTACTAAATCATCAAACTCGCTCTTCAGATCGCTTTGAAGTTGGTCTCTCAGCGTTTCCAAACGCTCGAATCGAGACTTGGATTCCGAAACGAAGATCTCTAAGGCTTGGCACATTCCAGCGGCCAAGGCGACATCTTCGGTGCCGGGTCGAATCGCCATTTGCTGAAAACCGCCCATTAAAATTGGGTGAGGCGAAAGTCCATGGCGAATAAGCAAGCCACCGATTCCACGTGGACCGCACAGTTTATGAGCCGTAAACGAAAGTGCATCAACGCCGAGTTCAGCGAAATCGACGTTCAATTTGCCCACGGCTTGGACTGCGTCAGTGTGAAACAAGATCTCGTTTTGACGATTTTGCTCTCGTGCAATCGTTTTGCACATCTCAACCATTTCACGGATAGGCTGAATGGCTCCCGTTTCATTGTTGGCCAACATGACAGACACCAACCCGATGGCTCCCGCGTCGTCGCTTTTTAACAGCGAAGAGAATGTGTCCAATCGACAAACGCCGTTTTGATCGACAGGAATCTTTTCGACGTCGTATCCGAGCCGAGCGAGCTGTTCAGCGGCTCCGATAACGCTTGGATGTTCAATCGAGGAGATCAGAATTTTGACGGGTGGATTGGAGTTGAAGTTGGTTTGATCATCGGTATCGGTCTCGTTTTGTTGCGTCTCGCTGTTTTGATTTTCCCATTTCTCTTTGGCGACGCCGGCCAATCCGAGTAGCGCGAGGTTGTTACTTTCGGTGCCGCCGCTGGTCAAAATCAATTGATCTGTTTGCATGCCGACGCAATTGGCACCCAAAATCTCAGCCATTCGGCGCCGCAGTTCTTCGAGTTTTCGACGGGCCATTTGGCCCGGTCGATGTTGGCTGGCAGGATTTACAAACCCCTCTTCGTGGCACTTTTGGATCGCTGCGGCGACGGAAGGGTCGATGGGCGAGGTGGAGTTGTGATCGAGATAGATGAGTTCTGTCACTGATCGGCTCCTGATTCCTCAACATCGGGAGCTTCGACCAAAGGAGCTTCGGCTGCGGGTTGATCGGCCATTGGTGCCTCGGCGGAGGGTTCTTTTTGACCCGAAAGTTGCGTCATGCATTTGGCCAACCGATCTTTGGCTTCTTGCGACGGGCTCAATTTGTCAGATTTCATCAAACGAGATTTGGCTTTGGCGAATCGGTTCATGTTCAAGTCCAATGTGCCCATTTCGAGATAGACTTTTGCGACAACCAGATTAAGGTCGGTTTCAAATTCGTCCACGTCGAAATTCTTAATCTCTTTATCGTCCAATTCATCGAGTTCCATCGCGAATTCCATCACGTAAGGAATTTTGAGATACATTTCATCTCGAGCAAGATCAGCAACGATTGGCCAAAAGATCGTGGCTGCATCAGGGAATTTTGTGTTCCATCCCGACCAGAAGAAATCGTATTCAAGGTCACGCATATCGAGGTAATGTGTGAGAAATCGAGAATCACATTCGGCGGGTAGAACGCCAGTTCCATTTCCGGGATCGTTAGTCAGGTGCCAGGTTTTCGTAGGATTGGTGATCGGCGTGATAAAGTTGCCGCCCACAAGTTCCTGTTCCATTCCAGTTGTCGTGTCGACGTAGGTTTTTTTTATGATGGTCCACTTGAGGATCGGCAGTCGGTTGTAAGAAAACGATCGCCGGGTGAAGTCGTCAGGTGAAAATTCTGATCCGTCAGTTTGTCCCATCCCAAAAAGAATCATCGCAGCGATTGGCGTGACCAATAAAAGCGCCAAAAAGATGTAGAGCAAAGTGCGTCGAGATTGGTTGGCCATAACTATCGTCGGGATTAGAGATTGCTTCTTTTACGTATCATACCTGCAAAAGCGGAAACAGTTCGACCGGCATCTGTCAGGAATTCAGTTTGAACAAGTGAATGATCTAACGCCAAGAAAGGCGAATCACTATTCCAAGCTTTGAAGAACCGTGGTCTTTACGCAAATGTCATGTAACGTTTTGTGTTTGGCGAAATTGAACATCATCGCAATTGAAATGAGAGCCAAACCGGTATTTATCCACTGAACAGCGTCATAAAGTTGACTAAATAGAGGTGGCGAGTTGGTACCCATTGGCGCGGACGTCGACTTAGATGGTTGGTTGATATCAACCTGTCGGAAGTTGTGTCGCTGTAGGGTCAAACGGAGCGATCGTCATCGCGCTGGTACACGACTGGCAAATCGTGCTGTCGAAAATCGGCGTGCCTCATCCAGTGGTTGGCGCAGTGGCGGCAAGTTGGCGAGATCATGTAGGAGTTCATTGGGGTTCGTTGAAAGTGTTTTTGTGGAACGCCGAGAACGATTCGGCGAGTGTAACAAAGCGCCGGCAATCGGTCGAATTGAAGTATCGAGATAATCGTGAACGCAGAGAATAATGAGGGTTTGGGTCCCAATTTTGGCTCTGGACGCCAGTTTTGCTCAACGAAAAACATGGCTTTCGCCGAACGTCATTCAGGGGTTTGCTCACACGAAAAACGACGTTTCGCTGACCAAGAAAACAAGGTTTCTACAAACAAGAAACAGAAGTCTCGCAGAATGAAAAATGGGAAATTGGCCGAAGCCAAAATATCGCAAGAAATAGCCTTGCCTGATCTTTTCAAGGCTTTAATAATCCAGCAGCTTTTTTCTCTGGTAGATTCCAGTCAATCAACATAACTGCCGATGGATAATCAGCAGCAAGTTCCACAACGATCAGGTCAGTTTTTGAGCGACGAAATAATACAACCGAGCGATCAACTGGATGACTCTCAGCCAGGTTCTGCAGCCGAATCGGAAGAACCAAAATGGGCAGATGATGCACAATCGAAAATGCGTCGACTTGAGGCAGTGCTGTTCATGTCTCGCCAACCGATTCCAAGTCGCAAACTCAGTCAGCTTGCTCATCTCGAGGACGGCACCCAAGCCCGCACGATGACCAAGGAACTTAACGCTCACTACGATCGGGTGGGAAGAGCGTTTCACATCAAACGAGTTGCCGGTGGGTATCAACTTCGGACCCGTCCCCAATTTGCTGATTGGATTGGACGGCTCGATCACGTACCCAGGGGTAAACGGCTTTCGTCTCCCGCGTTGGAGACATTGACCGTTGTGGCCTATCGACAGCCAATCATCAAAGCAGACATCGAAGCGATCCGAGGGGTCAGTTGCGGGGAAATGCTTCGACAACTGCTTGAAAATGGCTTGATCAAGATCGCGGGCCGAAGCGAGCAATTGGGCCGACCGTTTTTATATGCCACGTCAAAAGAGTTTTTGGCCCAATACGGACTCAACAATCTCAACGATTTGCCGAGAGCCAAACAACTTTGCGGGAATGGGTTGCCAGAATGGGCCTCTTCCGATGACAATCCCAACCCAATCTTTGAGCAAAAATCTGAAACTTCAGAAATTGACGCCGAACCCATTTCCAGCGAAGATGCTCCACTTGAAAAACTAAATACGTCTATCGCGACAAAGCTAAATGGCGACGCCGACTCGCCGACGAAGGAGGATGAAGAATGAGCCTGACTATTGACCGACCAGCATATTTGAATGAAATCTCCACAGGCGAATTCGGCTTCGGATTTATCCCCGAAAGCGATCTTGATTTGATCGATCCTCAACTCGTTGCAGAAGACGACGAGGACGAAGAAGAAGAATTTGAAGAAGACGAGTACGACGAGGAAGAAGAAGGCGACGAGGAAGAGGAGTACGAAGAAGAGTACGACGAGGAAGAAGACGAAGACGCCGATGAGGAATATGAAGACGAAGACGATGCTGAATCCGACGAAGAAGAATCGGAAGACGAATCAGACGATGAAGAGTACGAATATGAAGATGATGACTCTGACGACGCCGATGATGATGAAGAAGACGACTATGAGTACGAAGACGATTCAGATCTAGAAGTCGACGACGATGATGATCTAGATGACGATCTCGAAGAAGACGAGTGGGAAGAAGTCGACGACGATGATGAGCTCGACGACGATGAAGATTGGGATGACGACGATGATGAGTGGGACTAACCCACGGCAATGAGTCGCAAGCAGCTGGATACTTGTTGGTGTGAAGTGTTCTTGTCGGTACGGAGAGTTCCAATCTAAAGATTACTGGTCATCGAACGTATGGCTGACCTACAATACGCTGGCCGCAGAGCATTGAGCACACATGGGGCAAGTCGGGCAGGGCTTGGGAGACTATCCGGTGCGGCGGTAGACGGACTTTAGTCGCCCAATTGAAACAGCTTTTTCAGCGCATCCAGCAAACCGCCGGACTCTTCATCGGAAGTGTCATTCTGGACCGACTTCAACGGCGGATGAAGTATCTTGTTGACCAGCCGGTGAAACGACGCTTCGATTTCTCTTTGATGATGGGGGTCAACGTCACCCAATCGATTCATCAATCGTTTCAACTCCATGGCCTTAATCTCGTCCGCCTGCCGTTTTAGCTGAGCGATCGTCGAACCGCTCGAACGTCGTTTGACGTCAGCGAAAAATAGATCCGTTTCTTGATCGATGATTTTTCTGGCCTTTGGATATTGAGTTTCTCGAGACCGTCGATTGCGTTCACATTCAGCTTGAACATCGTCAAGCGTGTACAAGTAGACGTTTAGCTGATCGCCGATTTCGCTTTCAAAATCACGAGGGATGGCGAGGTCGAGGATGAAGATCGGTTTCTGTTTTCGAACGCTTGCGATTGAATTGAACGCCTCCATCGTGACGATCGGTTCTGTCGCACCGGTCGTGCTGACCACCAAATCTGCGATTCCCAATTCCGATTCCAGCTCAGACCAAGGCGAAACGCGACCATTGCATTTTTGGGCCAACTCTTCCGCCTTGGAAGTCGTGCGGTTGGTGATCGCGATGTCTTTTCCGCCCTCAGACAACACATAAGTCAGTGTTTCCTCGGCCATTTCACCAGCACCAATGATCAAGATTTTCTTGTCAGCCAGTCGCTCAAAAATCTGTTTTGCCAGTACGCAAATTGCGACGCTAGGAACGCTGACACGATTGGCGTGAATTTTTGTTTCGTTGCTGACACGACGGGCAACCCGGATTGCGGATTGGAAAACTTGATGAGTCAGCGGGATCGTTTGCTTGGTCTCGACCGCCAACTGGTACGCACGTTTGACTTGCGAAAGAATCTGGGCTTCGCCAACGACCATGCTGTCGAGACTGGCAGCAACAGCGAACAGGTGTTCAATCGCGTGTCGGTCAGAATGGACGAACAGGTCCGAGTCGATTTCAGAACTTTGCAAACCGCGATGTGCCGCCAGAAATTCAATCATCTCTTTCTGGCTCGGAATCAGTTCAGGTGTAGCGGCGGCGGCATAGAGTTCCGTTCGGTTGCACGTCGAAAGCAAGACTGCTTCTGATTGCGGGAATCGGTCGCGGAACAATTTCAAAAACGGACCAACCTGCTGTTCGGTGAATGCAAGTTGTTCGCGAATTTCGACGCTCGATTGATGATGGGAGCACCCAACGACTTGAAGGTTCATGATCGGACCTCCAAGCCATCTCCGTTGGCAGGTTTGTTTGGCGAGTGATCAAACAACGGAAACAGGAACGAGTAATTTTGCCGATCAGATGCAGTTTGATTGTTTGAATTCGAAGCGTGGCCAGCCCACCAAACGATCATCAGTTCCAAAACGAGAAACAGAAAACACGTCACGACTAAATAGGCGACTTTACGGCCTTGTCTGGCGGGTTGGTAAACAAAACTGAAAATGGAAACGGTCAATAACCATAAGAACAAAACAGCTGAGGACCAGATCACCGGATCCGACCAAGCAATCGCACTTCCCGCGCCAGATTCGCTGGAACGATTGATCAGGTTGATCGCGATGCCGGATATCAATCCGATCGCCAACAAAACAGTCGACGCAACCAATGAGGATTCACTTGATTTCTGCAGCCATTCTAACGAAGGCAATCGAAAGTGTTTTGACTGAGGCAGTTTTCGCTTGAGGCGGTTGGCTTGAATCAAATAGACAATCCCGAACGCGAAACCCAGAACAACCACCGCCGTTCCCAGAAGTAGTGAACTACCGTGAACCATGTTCCAAATCGTTTTCGCTCGACCGTCCGAAAACAGATTTTTACTTCCAAATTGAATTCCCAGCGAGATTAGAATCAGCACCAGCGGTAACAAAAACAGTCCGAACACCGATTTGGATTGACGTATCGAGATCCACAAATAAGCCGCCGCCAAAACCCAAGCCGTTGCCAAACACCAAGCAAACCAACTGTTGAGCCAGATCCCCGCCGCGTTGATTTCCAACGTTCCCTGCATGACCAAATAGACCGTGTGGGCAACCAAACCAGCGGCAGCAAATCCTACTCGGACGAATTTCTGGATTGAAGCATCAAAGAAAACGCGAGAAATCTCGAGCGCAAAAACGACAATGTAACTAGCCGCGAAGCAAGTAATCGAAATTTTGTCGAGCCATTCCACAGGTGTTTTTCAGAGTTGTTGAAGCGGAAAGACCAGCCAATTAACAGTTTTTGGGCTTTGGTCGTTTCTCTTTGGATCAAAAGATGAGGCAATCATTGCCTCCTTCCATCCTAACCCAATTACGCCAAATGAGGATAGTGTCAAAGAGACAGTGTCAAACTGCCACACTTGAAAATTTTGCACTCAGCGAAATGCCAGCAATCGCTGACCACCGTGCATCCACCACACAATAGCAAGTGAATTGGATGAAGAGTTAGATGAATAACCGAGATCCAGTTCACCGTTCAACACGCAATTTTAGACGTCCATCAAACCGGCAATGTCAGTGACGTAATCAACGGCGTCATTCATGACGACTTCTTGAACTTGTGCGCCACTTCTGACAGGAAAGTAGAAAGGGTTTAATCCCGAAATGGAATTTAGTCTTCCCATGTGAGAGTTGAAATCTTCCAGCGTATGCATGCTCGGAAAACCTCTTGCCGGGTCAATCATGACAACTCTAGGCTCCGGACCAATTTCTGAAAGCCCAGTGACAACGATTGAGTGTGGGGCCCCATTCCATTGACCAAAGAAAACGAGTGGGCCGTAACGCCGTAATCGTCTTGAGACATCAATCGCAGTCCAAGCACCAGCTCTTGGTCGCGTACGCAGACCTCTAAAGCCAGTTATTTCCGAGAGTAAACGATAGGCTCCTTGCTGGATCGGCAAACCATTTTGATACCATTGGTTCGGCGGCGAAAAGCCTCGAGAGTTGGGGTCATGCGTCCTGCTAAATTCATTACTGAAATCCGATGGGACGCGATAGTTCCGGCCATAGTACTGGAGAACCATCGCTATGCTTGCCCACCAACATGAATTTGCCGTAGCTTGACGCCGCGGAACTACTTTAAGTTCTATGCTCATTTACTACTCACGTTAATTGCAATTCGTCAACTAAGAGACTAACGCTACTTGAGATGTTTGCCGAGGAACTTGTCCATGTCTTCCACCATGTCATTAAACCAAGGCAATTGATTCCAGCAACCGTGTTTTCCGTTTTTGTAAACGCTTACGCCCGTTTCGATACCTAGACTTGAAAGCTTATCGCGCATTGGTTGGTTCCGTTCCGGTTTGTCATGCTCTCCAACCATGAACAAAATGGGACAGGTGTCTTTGTCGACTTGAATCAACGCGTCGGCCAGACGATAGAGGTTCGGGACTTCATCGACAGTTCCTCGCAGCCAGTTGTTTGAGTTTGAGTTTGAGTTTTTCATCCGCGATCGGTTTGCGACAGAGCCCGTCAACATTTCCATTGGACCGGCCATCACGATAGAAGCTTGGATCCGTGCCGAACGATCAGCGTTTCCGCCGTCACCTTGAAGTTCAGGATTGCCTCCACCCGACGCCATCAATCCCGTTAGATGCCCACCGGCCGATCCGCCAACTGCTCCAATCTTTTTCTTGTTCAAAAAATAATCATCCGCGTTGGCTCTTAAGAAACGGACGGCTGCTGAACAGTCATGCATTCCAGCTGGAAACGCGGATTCGCCTCCCAACCGGTATTCGATCGCGGCCGTAACATAGCCACGTCTAGCGAGTTCAAGAGCCAAAGCACGGAATTTTGTTTTGTCGCCTTTGAGCCATCCACCACCGTGAACCACGACGACTCCCGGTGCCTTGTTATCTGCATTGGCGGTTTTTGGAACAAAGATGTCGGCTAAGAGTTTTCTCTCTCCATACGTTGCGTAAACCACATCTAATTTTGCAACGACGTCATCAGAGATTTTAGTCGATGGTGTTGAAGGTTTTGGTTTACGAGGGTTTTTGGCCGCCGGTTTCAACTCAAACGATACAGGCTGAGCCGAAACGCCACTGACTTTCATTCGTTGGCGATAGACACCACCGGGCCCAGTAATATAGAGCGAACGCATGTCTTGGTCGCCGAATGTGCAGTTGATTGGTTTGGTGGGACACGCGATTTTGTCGATCAGTTTTCCGCTGGAACTCCAGATCCAAATATCAGTCGGTCCTGCACAAAAAATATTGCCAGCTCGGTCGATCGTCATTCCGTCAGCACCTTTGGCATCGCCATCATCCATCGTCGCAATGTGCCGGCCGTTGGCGGTTTTCCCTCGTTCGACAATGTTGTAGGCCCAGATTTTTTTGGGAACAAACGAGGACACGTACAGAGTCTTTTTGTCTGGCGACAAAGTAATTCCGTTGGGCGTTTTAATATCACGGACAGCAAGGGACACCGTTCCGTCAGCAGCCACATAAGCGACTTTGTTTTGCGGTGTGAAAGTGATGTAGGTTCCGCCGAAATTATCAACGACCAAGTCATTGGGACGATACGGTTTCTCGCCATCTTGCCGAAGTACCTCTAACGATGCGATTATGGTTTTCTCTTTGCCGTCCAAGAAAGCCAGTTGGCCATTTTGGTTGTCTGTAAAAAACAGGCGTCCATGATTGTAGAACGTACCGCTGATCCGACCGGCCTCAGCCATGATCGTTGGCATAGTTTTTCTGGTTGGAATATAACGAACGAGTTTTTGGCCTTTGACATCAGGGATATTCAAAGCATATCCATCCCACGCCGGTCCGTCGGCCATTTCAAGCTCGCCCATACCTTCATCAGTAGTCAGCGTTTCCAATTTATGACTATGATCAATGACTGAGTGTTGTTTTGATTCGGAAGTTTTCGGTTCCGCATTTGACGTTTCGCCAAGCGCTTGTGCGATGACAAAATCAGTCAGCTTTTGTGATTGGAACCAGCCATTCCACATGTTGTGGCCTTGCCCCTTCATCACGTCGATTTCAACTGGGCCGCCAAATGATTTGTATCGTTCGCCAAGGATTGCTGAATTGGCTTCTAGCGGAACGAGTGTGTCGTTGTCGCCGTGAATGTGAAGGACAGGAACGCCTGCTTTGGCCAACGGTTCTAATCGCTCGATGGGGTTATGTTGTTTAAGTTGCTCTGTCAATTGATCAGCCGTTAAGTCAAAAGCGCCGGCGGCTTTGGCAACACCGGGATAGCTGGTGACGTTGCAAACCGGATAGATACCAGCCACTCCTCCGACCGACTGCGGATGTTCCACGGCCCAGCTATAAAGCATCAATCCGCCGCGACTTCGAGCAAGTAAACAGGGTTTGGTGCGAAAGTTTCGGGACTCGGTCAGATGGTCATATAACGTTGAGTAGAGCTTTCGACCTTTGGGGCTGCCGTAAGATTCACCAACATCGATTCCGGCAATCGCGATTCCTTTGGCGAGGAATTTTTTGAACATCCAAACTTCAGACTGCGCAGGAAGCCCCTTCAACGTCGGAGCATACCAAACCCAAGGGATGTCAGTTTTTGCATCTGGAGGCAAGATGACAAACGCGTCATGGCCATCTAGCTGGAAAGATTCACCAGGCAAGGGAAGAGTTTTTTCACCCGCAGTAACCTCAGTCTGAGCGTTGGCCGCTGAGAGAGGAAGCAAAAAGTAACTCGATGCGATTGTGATCGCGATGATTAACGCGAGTTGGTTAAGTCGTATCATGGATCGTTTGGATTTGAGTTGATCAGAGAAATGATGCCGCGAAGATACGACAAAGCATAACCTAGGACGCAGTGCTGAACACGGCTTAAAGAATTGAATACGTCGTGTGAGCGGCTAAATTTGATTCGAAAACGTCTGTGGGACCTAATAGAGACAAATCGCGCACGAAAAAAGCACGCTGAAGAATCAACGTGCCTTGTTTGCGTTTACAACTTACTCAACGATTTTGTCGCCGAGCGAGTTGTGTTGGTTGACGGAGATTAGCGAGCACTTTCTGGTGGGCGCTTTGGACGTTGACCTTCGCCACCGGCTCCGCCTTCGCCACCACGACCGCCAGCTCCGCCTCTTCCACCGGCACCACCTCGACCGCCGGCTTGACCTCCACGTCCTCCGGCTCCGCCACGACCACCGGCCATTGCAGCCATTTCATCTTTGTCGATGAATTCGTCACTGTTGGCATCCATACGATCAAACATTGCATGGAATCTTTCAGGCATTTCGTCTTTCGCGATTTTACCGTCTTTGTTTTTGTCCATTGCCATCAATCGTTCGGCACCACTTTGACCGGCCTGACCCGCTTGTCCGCCGCGACCACCTTCACCACCGCGTCCGCCGCCACGGCCACCTTCTCCACCACGACCACCACGTCCCATTCCGCCGCCGCGAGGTAGAAGTTCTTCGCCGTCAAGTTTTCCGTCTTTGTTTTTGTCTAGCTGATTAAGAGCCTTGGAAGCGTTTGCGATTTCTTCTTTGGAGAGTTCACCATCTTTGTTGGCATCCAGTGCAGCGAGCACGGGAATCATTTTCATCATATCGGCACCGGATGGAGGACCGCCGCCGCGACCGCCTTCTCCACCACGTCCGCCTTCTCCACCCCGACCACCGCGCGGTTGAGCCATCGTTGTTGCAGCCAAGCAAAACATGATCGCGATCGCGAACATCATCATTTTTGTGTTTTTCATAGTTCTCTCTTAAAGGTGTAGGTGACTCTTGCCCCACGTTGTTACACGCGGCGAGGATCCGAACCGAGACACTTGATTATCATTTTTTGTACTTTTTTTTGCAACCAAAACCAAGGAAAAACGGGTTTTGATGCTAATGGGAGCCAATTTTTTAATTCTTCGAACAACCGTTTTATTCGTTTACCTGTCTTTATGCTCATGGCCATGATCGGCAGCTTTTTCATCTGGAGTCACGCCAATCACCATATCGAAATTGGCGGTTAGCTCGCCAATTTTGGAATCAGCTAGCGGTCTGTAATCGACGAGCAACTTCTTTCGAAGCTCGGCGTTTTTGATTCGGCGATACAAACCGTCTCGCTCATTCATCGCATGTCCATTGATCAAACATTGGGTCGTAAGCACTCGTTTATTTTTCACATAGACGGCAACATGGATGTGCGGCGTTCGGCCAGGGTAGGGGACTGGTTTGACGGTGCGGAAATAATATTCGCCTTTTAGGCCGGTCGTAAATCGCCCAAAGCCTTGAAAGTTCTTGTCCTGTTTGTCGCGGTCGCCGCCTTTGGAATGTAAGTAAACTCCACGTCCGTCGACCTGCCAAATTTCAACTCTGGCGTTGCGTACAGGGTTCCCTTTTTGGTCCATAACCTTGCCGGTCAAATGCGTGATCTCGCCCACGGCTGGAGTAATTGAATCGTTGAGAATCAACAAATCGTTGTCGGTATCAAGCGGCAGTTTATCAGGATAAAACGGACCCTCGGTCATCGGCGGCGTTAGCAACTCTTCGGCAAACAAACCGGGAGTCGTGAAAAACGCTGAACCCGCGACGGCGGCTGCTCCAACAATCGTTTGACGAATAAATTTACGGCGCGGTGGCAAGTAAAGTGACGAGCTCATTTTTGAATCCAGAATTAGACAGTGACAGAAAGCTTAAAAGCAATTCGAGTTTCGCTGACATATTGTAACCCCGGTCCGACATCTTGTGGAACGATGTTGGCTACAGAAACGTCTATCAAATAGAATGAAATCGGATATCAAATCCAATAGAGCCTCTTATCCAGTGATGACAGTGTGAAAATATTCATAACGTTAGTCGGTTTAATCCTTTCCCTCGGTGCAATTCACGCGCAGTCAGCGCAAGCGTTTGGCAGATGTTTTGGCGGATGTTTTTTGCAACGGCAAGACAAAACGTTTGCCAAGGGTGATGAAGTTCAATTTTATCTCCCCGGTACGGACAAAGTCGTCGATGGTTCGGTTATGGAATTGCTTGGCACCGGAGCCTGCCGTGTCAAATATCTTCAACCGGAACTTCAAGTGGAGGTAACGACGGTTGTTTCCTCTCGTCGGCTTTGGAAAAAAGGCGAGACTCCTGCTGAGCGACCACCAGGTTACAACAGCGAAGGGGCAGGCAAGGGCGGCGATTCCGCAGAATCAAATAAACCTAAACCGATTCGAACTTGGAAAGCTGCAACCGGGCACAAAATTGTTGCTCGGCTGGTAGCGTTAGAAGGCGAAACGGTAAAACTTCAAAAAGAAGACGGCACACCCGTCTCAATCGCTCTCAACAAACTGAGCCTGACCGATGTTAACTACGTTAAAAATATCGGCCAGAACAATTTGGAACGCCGCAAGATCACTGAGAAACCAGAGATCCCTTTTTCGTCCAACAGGCTAAAACTGAGCGGCGGGCGATGGGAGTTCAAACACGATCCATCGGTCGAGACGAATTATTCACTTGGCCTCGAAACTGTTCTTATGTCGGATCCAGTTGGGTTTGGATCCAATAATAGGTCCCGCAACCGCTGGAGTTCACGCGGTCGAAGTGGGCGGACATCGGGTCGATTCGGAAGAGGAACCGCAGGAGAAACTTCTTCGTGGCGTGACAAGAAACTCGATTATGAATTTGGCCAGTGGACTATGGCTCAAGACGGCAAACGATGTTTCATGATTGCCAACAGTAAGTTCGACCAAGGCTGCTTGATCCAGGGGATGAACTTCGAAACGGGCGAGCTTGAGTTTTCCGAAAAAATCGACGGACAGGGAATCGCCATCTCACCTGATGGAAGACTCGTTGCATTGTTGCAAACGCCTCGCTCTAACAGTCGCCGGGGAGAGCTGATCATCAAGGAAACGGGAGAAGGCGGAGCCGTACTCCAGCGCCATACGGTGAAAGCGTTCTCGGATAAATCAGGCTACGCGCCGCAGGCCGGTTACTTCATGAACAACTCTACCTTGGTGACCGTCGGCAGGCGCATCGTGGCGATAAACCTCGATCGAAAAACAGGATACTGCACGACTCCGTTTCCCAAAAACGCTTGGCTGGTTGACTCTGCACTTAGCCCCAACCGAAAACACGTTGCATTGCTTTCGCCTGGCGGAATTTTCATCTACGACGTGTCGCGCGGAAAACCGATTGGAACGATCGTGTTTTCCGATCCCGATGATTCATTGGACGGAATGAGTTCAATCGATAGCTCACGCATTGATACGACCAGAATTGGTCAGATGGCAGTGGGAAGAATTACTTTTTCAGGCGACGGATCGAAACTTGCGTTTTGTTCGGCAGCCAATTCATCGATCACGATTTATGATTTGGCAACAGGAAAAGTGAAACGTGAACTGCCATCGCACGGGATCCAAGTCGTGAAATCAGTCTCGTGGCCAAGTCCACGATTTTTACTTCTCGACAATACGCATCTTTTCGATTTGAAGCTTGGGGTCTCGGTTTGGAAATTCAAAACAGAAGGCTCATTTTTCAATCCGCTTTTCCACATGGGCCAGAATACCTATTTAAATAACGACGGCGAACGCGGACTGACTCCAATATCGTTGCCGCTGGAACGAATCGCCGGTGAAGCCGATGAGCTCGAAATCGAAGACTCAATCGTACTTAAAGAAGGTGACGACTATCGTTTGGAGATGGACACAGGATTTGCCAGATCAGATCTAACCAAGATCGAAGAGCATTTTGAGAAACAACTTGGCAAACGAGGTATCACTTACAACGAAGAATCGAAGAATGTGTTTTACTTAACCGTCACCGAGTCTGACGAAGAGTCCGCGATCATCGAGATGGGGAATGACCAAACGACAACGGTTCGTTACACGCCGACAACTTGCAAAGTCGAGTTGGAAATCGAAGGTGATTTGAAATGGGAGGTGGTCCGCGAGAATACATTCTCTGGTGGAGCTCTTGTCGGTCAGCAAAACGAATCGCCACAGCAAGCCATCGAAAGAATTTGCAAACCAAAACTTACCACGTTCAGTGGTTTGCAGTTTCCTTCGCGATTCGTTCTGTTTCCAAACGGTTCCGATGTGCTGGGCGAAAGCACGATTTCCAGCGACGGCGTCGAAGACGTGGATGACTGATGTGCATTTGTGCTGGACGTTCTGCGGGCAGTAGCAATCAGCATAGATTCACCGCATCACGGAGTGCCGCGTTCAAAGCAAGTGGTGGCTCAATAACGTCCAGCCTACATTTGAATCGGATTGTCGGCTATCTTGTCACGTCGTTTGACATTTTCCACTCAGCAGAATTAAACCCGTCCGCCGTCAATGATTTACTTGATTCTGCAGATCTTCTTTTCCTCCGCGTTCACCATCATCATCAAATGGGCGCAGATGCGTGGCAAGGAAGACGTTGTCGCCATCGGAGCGATCAACTATATCGTGGCCGCGCTGGCGGTTGTGCCTTTCGTCTTGATGGCCGATTTCTCGACAGCACCCGATTCCATGGAGTCGACGGCAGCCATTGCAAACTCCGCTGCGGTTGATTCGATGGACGCTTCTTCAAATCAAGATACAAGCGCTGAAGCAAGCGACGCCAATTCGCCCATGTTTGGAGCGATTTTGACCGGTGGAGCGATGGGTGGAGTCTATTTCATCGCATTCTTTTTCGCCATTTATGCGATCAAAACCGTCGGAGCCTCTACCGCGTCGGTCGTCAGCGTTTTGTCGATCCTGATGCCGATCATCGTCGCATCTGTTTTTTGGGGCCAGCATCCAAACACGCTTCAAGCCGTCGGGATCGGTCTCGCGTTACTCGCATTGAGTTTGATTGGAGCACAAAAAAAGCCAAAACCATCTGCCGGCATCATAGCCAGCAATTCACCCGACGAAACGCAAACGTTAGATGAAGCCGAAACGTCAAACCAGCCGTCTGACGAAACTGCACCCCGAGCTTGGGTCATTCCTGTAGTACTGGTTTTGTTCTTTTTGCTCTGCGGTTGCAGTCGCATATTTCAAGAAGCTTTCAAGTTCGTCAGCGAACCACAGTACAAACCAATATTTTCACTGGCCGCGTTTACGGTCGCGGGAATACCTTCGCTAATATTTCTGATATCGAAAAAGCGTTGGCCCATGCCGATGGAACTGGTACTTGGAACCTTTCTGGGGATCTCGAATATCTTGCAGGTTCATTTTATTCTCTTGGCGTTTGACTACTTCGCTGGCTTCATCGTTTTTCCAATGAGCAGTGCAGGCGGAGTGCTACTCACTACTGCCGCCGCGACCGGTTTGTTGGGTGAACGTTTGACGCGCCGAACCTGTGTAGGGATCGCGATATCAGTTGTGGCTTTGTTTCTGCTTCACTGGTTGCCGTCGTAACGTCTCTGGAGTTCAAGTATCGATTGGGATTGATTGACCGTGAGAGAGCTAATTTATTACGTTGCGACAACCGCAGACGGATTCATTGCGCAAGTGGATGGATCGTTTGAAGGTTTCACCTTGCCAGATGAATTTGGTGCCGATCTGTTCAAATTTTTCCCGGAGACTTTACCAGCACCCATGCACAACACGCCGTTGACCAAAGATGATCACAAGGTCTTTGATGCGGTTTTGATGGGTAGAAAAACCTATGAGGTTGGGTTGGTTCATGGACTTTCCAGTCCCTACCCAAGCCTCGATCAATACGTGGTTTCTCGAAGCATCGATCCTAGCCCAGGCGATGCTGTCACGATAGTAAAAGACGACCTGATCGAATTCGTAACTCGAATTAAAACCGAAACCGGAAAAGCAATTTGGTTGTGTGGTGGCGGTGACCTCGCGTCCCAATTGTTAAACGCTGGCCTTATCGACGAGCTCATTATCAAGCTAAATCCTGTTTTGTTCGGAAACGGAATCCCTTTGTTCAGGAACAAGATAGAGACGACAGAATTAAAGCTAGTCAATCAAAAATCGTACCGGAGTGGACACCAAATTCTCTTTTACGAAATTGTCAGCTATTGAAAGATTGAGTGGTGGCAGCAGCTACTTTTTCTGGCTGATTGATATCGGACCAATTGTTTCATGGCGCAAATTGGTTTGGTAGTCTTCGCCAATAAAGGCAGAAATATTGACTGTTGATTTCGCATAACCGGTTGGCAACTCGAAGGAAACTTCCAGCTTGCCAGCTCCCTTTGCTGTTTCAATTTTGCGATCCAAGCGGCTGCCAGAATCGTCTTTCAATGTCACGTGGAATTTTTGCGGTCCCAATTTTTCGGGGACTTTGTGAGCGATGATGACAGAGACTTTTTCGTTTTTAAAATTGGCTGTCAAGCTGAATAAGTCCCTGTTCGCCTTGTTCGCCCTTCGATTTTTTTGAACTGCTGATCGTTTTCCCGTGGCGTTTTTATTTTCCCCAGAGTTTCTTTTCTTTCGTCGCAACGCACGCCGCGAGTTGGATTCTGCTTGGACTCTGTCTACGTAAGCTTTCCTTGCCCCGGCGTTTTTTCGATCCACAAAAACGTCGGTGGCGTGGTCGCCCGATTCTTTCATGAAGGAAAGCAGTCGCTCGCGATGGGCTTGGATCTCCTCGGAATATTGAGGGTCGTCGATCAAGTTATTAAGGCCGTCTGGATCAACTGCGTAGTCGTAAAACTCTTCGACAACGCGATGATCGAACAGTTCCAATCGTTTGGCGATGGTTGGATCAGTTTCGGCAAGCGTTTTCATTTTTCGGTATGTCGCTGTGCCTGTGGTCGCAGTCTTAAAGACGTTTTCACCGTCAGACCAAGGGTTGAACAAATATCCAAAACGTTTGGTCTGCACGCCTCGCATCGGATGGCGATGCCCGCCCGAGTTTTCGTTGTAGACTTTGAAAACTGCGTCCCGGCCCGTTTGCGGTTCGCCTTTGATGGTTGGAAGAAACGATCGCCCGTCCAAGCGTTCAGGCAGTTCCAAACCAGCAATTTCCAAAACAGTTGGAGTCAGATCAACGGCGGAAATCATGTGCTGATCGTCAATCGAATTGGGTTTCGTCACGCCCGGCCAGCGAATGATCCATGGCGTTCGTGTGCTGTGGTGGTAAAGAGCCGTTTTGGCGAACGGCAATGGCATGCCGTGATCGGAAAGAAACATGATGACGGTGTTTTTCGCTTGTCCGGATTCTTCAAGCGCTTTCATGATCGCGCCGAAACAATCGTCGGCACGTCGAACCGATGAATAGTAGTGAGCCAATTCCAAACGCACGTCGGGATCGTCGAACAGGAATCCGGGAATGGTGACTTCATCGGGTTTGTAAATTCGGCTGGGCAGGTTTGGATCGTCCATGACCTTGCCTTTGCCGGTCAGGCCGTAAAACGGTTTGTGCGGGTCGGAAATGTTCACGTTCAGGAAGAACGGTTTTTCGGCTTGGGCGGCCATCGCAATTCCACGCTTGGTCGATTCATAGTACGAATCCGCGTTTTTGATATCGGCTTTCTTTCCATCCATCACGCTTAAATCCGCGTCCCAGGGATAAGGGTGATACGGTGTCGTGTGGGTTGCTTTGCCACGAATCGCCGCAAAGTATCCTGCCTTTTGCATGATCGTCATCAGCGTTGGATGCGGTGCCGTTTTGACTTGGTAAAATCCCTCCAACAAATTGTTATGAGGATACAACCCAGAGAACATGACGTTGCGAGACGGAAAGCAGTTTCCGACTTGGACGTGAGCGTACTTGTAACGAAGGCCGTTGGCGGCGAGTTTGTCGATGTTAGGAGTCGTCTCGGGAACGGTACAGCCAAACACGCCAACCGAATCGCAGCTCATGTCGTCGACGGTGACGACGAGAATGTTGAGTTCGTCGGCGGAAGTTTTTGACTTGCCGGCGTCGCCCAATTTTTCGCCCAAGTTATCTCCAAACGTTGCTTGGCCGATCGAACCGACGATCAGAAAAATGGTAAGCAGGACAATTTTTTTCTTTGTGATCATCGGTCGTTCCTGTTCAACTGCGAGTGAGAATTGCCTAAGTCGAGTTTGGGTTGTGCAATGAGATTGTGCAAAAGGATTTTTAACAAAGATCCATTACTCAATAATCGTACGAAATTTTTTTAGTTGGGATCCTGCTCAGCACGGCTCCAAACGTTCGCTTCTCCATCGCTATCGTACTCGACAAAAATTACGTTTGGATTGCAGCAAACAGGACAGTCTTCGACGTACTCCTGACGTTGGCCGCCGGAATAGTCGAGTGGGACAACGATCTCTTCGCCGCATGAGTTGCAGATATAGGCGGCTTCTTCGAAGAGCTCGGTTTCGTCGTCGGAGTTGGCGTCGTCATCGTCATCGTCGTCCACTTCATTATCGTCCAGGTCGTTCTCTTCGTCGGATTGCTCCCACTCGTCATCGTCAAAGTCGTAGTCCAAAATCAGGGATCCTGTATCGCCAGATGGTTAAAAATTGTTCGGAGAATTTTTCAGCAAAAGTTATTGAATAGGAAAATGCCTCCCAATACGAGTAGTCCAACGGTAGGGAACAGTGGGAACGGATACTGGGTGGATCGGATACCGCAAACGGGGATTGACCGAATGAGCTGACGATTCCAGTCGATCTAAGCTAGTATTTGCTTTGTCTCAAATCGCCCGATCGAGTAAAGTGGATCAGGGTGAGGTGTATCACGAGATTTTTTGGGTGGCAACTAATGGCGGAATCAGCACATAAAGTGCTTCACGAACTGACGGCAGCGGGACTGCTTTCGTCGGATCACGCCACCAAATACGGTGAAGAAATAGAGACCGGCGCCGAGGCGTTACTGACGAAGCTCGTCAAAGACGGTCACATTACCCAGTTCCAAGCCGACAAATTCAAAGACGGCAAAGCGTCCGATATTTACTTTGGCGATTACGTTGTGATCGACAAATTAGGGCAAGGCGGAATGGGAACCGTTCTTTTGGCCAAGCATCGCGTCATGGATCGGCAAGTCGCCATCAAGATTTTGCCGGTCACGATCTTGGAATCCAAAGACGCCGTCGCCAGATTTTTCCAAGAGGTAAAGGTCGCGGCTCAGCTAACTCATCCCAATATCGTTCATGCTTATGATGCGGGCGAGCAATCCGGGTTTCATTACCTCGTGATGGAGTATGTGAAAGGGCATGATCTGGCCCAAGTGCTTTCACAGTTGGGCATGGTGCCGAGTACTCTTGCCCTTGATTACATCATGCAAGCCGCTGGGGGACTTGAGTACGCTCACGGCAAAGGAATCATTCACCGCGACATCAAGCCATCCAATTTGCTGCTGGACGACGAAGGCAAAGTCAAAATTTTGGACATGGGTTTGGCGCGAATCGGTGGCGGAATCGACTCCGAAGCTTCCGTTCACCTGACAACCACTGGTCAGGTCATGGGCACCGTCGAATATATGTCGCCAGAGCAAGCCGAAGACACACGCCAAGCAGACGTGCGTTCGGATATCTATTCGCTTGGCTGCACGTTGTTCCGATTGATGACCGGACGCGGACCTTATTCACGCGAGACGGTTGTCAAAACAATTTTGGCCCATCGCGATTCACACATTCCAATCATTGAAACGGGCAGCCCCGATGATCCGGCGATCAATCGGCTGTTCCAAAAAATGGTTGCCAAAGATCCAAACCAACGTTTTCAAACGATGACGATGTTGATCGAAGCGATTCGTCAGATCGAAGAAGGTGCCGAGCCGGATTATAATTTGGTTCCACCAATTCAGCCGCAGGGTACAGGAATGCGTGCTGCCGGAGTCGACACCGCAGTTGCAGTTCATTTCGTCGACAGTACCGAAGCGGTATCTTCGATTCCAGAGGCCATTATCCCGGATGCAATTAATGCAGGAATGCCCGACGATCCGATTCTTCCGCCGGAATCGGTTGTTTCGGTGACCAGTGGATATGGCCAACAGTCCGAGGTTTTGTATATCCCAGACATTGCGCCGCCGGTTGGATTTCGCCGACCGATTCGTCGAGCACGGAATTGGATCAAAGCCAATCGAAGCCGCGGGATTTTTGTTTGGTCGATCATTTCAATGGCCACCTGCTCAATTGGACTAGGGTTAATTTTCGGCTGGTTCACTTGGCGTGCGGCCAACCAAGACCTGGATGACATTCAAAACAATCGACGAGACCCCAGTGGTTTGTGGATGACCCAAGTCGGAAAATACATTTCGATTTTGACAACGATCTGTGCTCCCTTTGCTACCATCGCCAACATCCGCGGTTGGTAATCGCCACAAAATTACGTCTGAAATGAAGGCGTATCTTTAATTGAATCAGTCTGCGCCCAGGGTAAGTCGCAGCGGATTTGGCAGCTCAAAATATATTCGACAAATCTCTGACAGGTTTTGACTCTCGCTCCAGATGTACTTAATAGACCGCTTGGTCTGAGGTCGACCTTTCTTTCCACGATTCGTTTTTGCACCCGAACAATTTCTGCGAAGAAATTGCGCGCAGGCTCGGATCACAAATCAACCCAAAGATGAGAGATTCAGATGAAAAAGTTTTTGTATACCGTTGCAATTGCGACGACGGTTTTAATGAATGGTTTGAGCGCAGACAGTGCGCTCGCTCAAACGATCACCAATGTTACCTCGGTGGGTTCAGTGCCCGATGTTGATCCGGTCGCGATCTGTCCGCGGTACTACGTTGATCCAGTGAATGGTCTAGATGGAAATTCAGGCCTGACCACAAACGACGCGTTCCAAACGATTGGGCATGCCGTCGATGTTGCTGATAACAATCCGAAGAAAGCGTCCGTCGTTCTGTTGCCGGGGATTTATTCAGCCACAACCAACTTTGAAAACTTTCCGATCAGCCTAAAAGATGGCGTTTCGATTCAAGGAACGAATGCGCTCAATACCATCCTCGATGGCGATGCCGAAGGTGAGAATCTGGATGTTTTTCAATTCTCGGCAACCGGATTTGAAACGGACTTTGCGGGAACTTACTACGACGGGTTCACGATTAAAAATGCGAGTATCGCTGTATTGATGCCTGATGAATTCGTTGGTTACAAGCCAACATTTTCTAACGTCTGCTTTGTTGACAACGCAGTTGGAATCTTGATGGTGGCGAAGGACTTGGAAGGATTCTCGGTTCCGGATGATACTGATTCAAACAACTACATTGAGCATCGTCCAAAATTGGTGAACTTGACTTTCAGTGGCAACGAAACTGCAATTTTCGATTCGGTTATTCCACTGACCTCTGGGCCTGCTGATCATGGCGAGGCAGATCCTGCGATCGCAAACTGCTTGTTCGTAGATAACGGTACAGATCTCGACGGCACAGATTTTGACGATGTGGTTTCTGATTCCGGGGGTCGATCGAATGTCTATTGTTCTACGACTGATCGAATCAAACCGGGCCGCGTTACTGCCGATGGCAGCTCGTCAGGTTTTGATTGCAACGTGTCAGCAGACGAAGTGTTTGTTAGCCCTTCTACTTGCGACTACCGTCTAAAGCCAACCGTCGATGGACCTGCATTTACGTTTCTTGTTGACGCAGGAATCACTGGCGCCAGCGATTCACTGATGTACCACGACGGGATGACAGAAATCGTGCCGGTGGGTGGGTGTCTGGAAATGATTTTTGACACGGACATGGAAGGCTATGGCAACAGTCGAGTCGTAGGTGGCGGAATCGATATTGGTGCGGATGAACTGGGCGAGTTAGTCATCGCAGGCTACGATGCCAACACAACCAATTTTGGATTTGGTTCAACGGCACAAATTTGGTTGTCACCAACAGGTGCTCTTCCAGGTCAGACTTATACAAGTCGACGAATTTGGAACGAGCGAGCCAACCTTGGTTACCTTCGATGGTTGCCAATCCAAGTTCAGGGAGCCCGACCACGTGGAACGGTTACTCCAACTCCACGACCGCCGCTTGGGATGATTTTTGTAAGTTCAAACGGACTTCAGGCATCGAACATTGCTGGTTTTCAGTATGGAATTCCAAAGAATTTCACGATCAGCCCAAGCTCGACAACATCACGAGTGAATTCGCAATTCTTCACTGGTTCAACGACGGCTCCTCGTACTTTGACGAACTTGCAGTCTTATACTGTTAAACCGTAAGAGCCATTCTCTGGTTTAATGTGACTAAAATGGAAGAACAAGTGTTTCTTGAACGATTCACTTGTTCTTCTTTTGGTTGATCGGCATCCAAGCTAAAATTGGAATGAATGGTGAAGTCAAACACCTTTACATTTCTATATATGGCGCTCGGATTTTATGGCTGACGACGAAACTGAATACGAAGTTGATTTGATGGCTATTTTGAAGGGTGCGTCAATTGGAAACTCAGACGCCGAAGCAACGCTACATCGCGAGTTTGTGGACCGACTAGTGCGGCTTACGAGTAAGCGAATCAATCAACGCTTTCGCGCCAAAATTGACGCGGACGAAATCGTTCAATCGGTGTTTGCCAGTTTCTTTCGCCGTAACGCAGAAGGCGAATTCCAAGTCGAAAACTGGAACGATCTCTGGGCTCTTTTAGTAACGATCACGTTACGAAAATGTAGCACAAAGATCTCCAGTTTCATGACAGCCAAACGAGATGTTTCGCTTGAGCAACCGGTGGCCCGAGCACCCGGCGAATCAACGTTCAGTGCGGTTGCATCCGAGCCATCACCATTGGAGATCGCAACGTTCAACGAGTCTTTGGACCAGTTATTCGATTTGCTAACGCCGCTTCAGCAAGAGATTGTAACGATGCGACTGAAGGGCTATTCCAACGTCGAAATTAGCCAGCGAATTGGACGAACGGAGCGTACCGTCTATCGTTCGCTGGACAAAGTTCGAGACGTGTTTTTGAAATCTCAATAGGCGGGAATTTTCAGTGCTTTCAAGGATA
>JBGCDK010000042.1:0-77745 GCA_045105295.1 Mariniblastus sp. | reverse complement strand
GCAACAACAGAAGCGGCAACAACAGAAGCGGCAACGACAGAAGCGGCAACAACAGAAGCGGCAACAACAGAAGCGGCAACAACAGAAGCGGCAACGACAGAAGCGGCAACGACAGAAGCGGCAACAACAGAAGCGGCAATGACAGAAGCGGCAACGACAGAAGCGGCTTCTATCGTTGAGCCGGGCCAATCGGTGTCGCCTGAGTCAACGCCTGAGTCAGTTGCGGCGGCTTCTTCAGAAACAACAACCGCGCCCACCGAAACTGCTCCAGCAAAACCGGCTGCTGCACCAGCAAAGAACCCTTACTTCGTTCATGAAACGCAAGAGCAAGCTGCGAAGCGAAAAGAAATCGCCAAGCGGATGTCAGAGCTTGATATTGACCAGCTGGTCCAAGAACATTCGGCCGGCCATCTCATGATCAAAGACATCGTGATGGCGCTTAAGCGACCGAACTGGGACCCTCGTGATCGAACTGCGAAACCAATTTTCCGGCGTGGAATCATCAAGGTCGATGATCTGAAACCAGAAATGCAGTTGGATGCTCAAGTCGTCAACGTGGTCGATTTTGGTGTCTTCGTTGATATTGGTTTGGGCGAGAGCTCGCTCGTTCATGTAAGCCAGCTTTCGAATAATTTTATTCGTGACCCTCACCGATTCTTTGCCGTCGGCGATGTGATGAAGGTGTGGGTTTCGGAAGTAGATTCCGAACGTCGACGTGTGAAATTGTCCGCGATTCGTCCCGGCAGCAAGAAAGCAGTGGGGCGCAGGCCGCGTCGCGATCAAAACGCTTCACAGAATCAAGCTCAGTCTGGGCAGGGCCGCAGCAGTCAAGCTCAAACTGGAAAAGATGCCCCAGCGTCTCGCAGCCAGAAACCTGGGAAGTACGGCGGCAGCCAAACAGCCAAATTTGGAAAGAAGTACGGCGGAGGCAAAGGGAAATCACGACCGCGTCGTGAGTACACTCCTCGAAAGTCAAAACCGGCTCCGGTCGCGCCGATTACTGAGGAAATGCTAGAAGGCAAAAAGCCGATGCGGTCTTTCTCCGATTTGGCGCAGTTCGTCAGCAAGAAACCTGAGAAGAAAAAAGACGGTGGCAAAGCCGGAAAAAACGAGAGCGACTCCAAAGATTAAAACTTGGCCGGATGCTCTGCTGACGCGACTTTCGCCGTTGTCTTGTCTGTGAATTGACAAACTCGGAGCCAGTTCCGTGGTGGAAATTATCATCAGCCAAGTTTCTTTCAGGTTTATCCGCTCGTTTGACCTTGCCACCAAAACCTTCGTCTTCTTAAATACGGCATGCCAGTTTGACTACTGGTGTTCAATTGAAATCGTCGCTGATGGTTCAATTTACGATCTTGTCATCACTTAATTCGATTCCCATTTTCTCGCGCTTAAAATCAGATGGACTTTGAAGACAAACTCCAAGAAGCTATCGAGCGTGGCCAGAGTCGCAGCACGGCCAAACAGGACGCTCAGAAACAGGCCTCGATGACCAAGGAGGATCTGAGGAATCGTCACAATGAATTTCGCTTGAACCTCTCAGACCATATTGAGACTTGTCTTAAGAAAATGGCTGATCATTTTCCGGGTTTTGATTACGAAACGATCTACGGATCCAAAGGATGGGGCGGTGCCGTTTCTCGAAACGATATCGACCGCGGTCCGGATGGGCGCGCTGGATCCTTTTTCACTCGGGTGGAAATTACCGTTCGGCCACAGAATGAATTCAATGTGGTGAACATCGCGGGCAAAGGAACGATTCGGGACAAAGAGGTTTTTGTTTGGAATCATTTCGAAGAAATCGGCGAAGCCAAACAGGAAGCGTACGAAGAACTGATTGACAAATGGGTTTTGCAATTCGCTGAAACCTTTGCAGCCAGATAAGAGTAAACGATTCTATGCGATCAGATTCTTCACATTCCGATGCCGCCGAGGCTCCGCGCAAAGAGGCTTCGCAAGGAAATCAAGCCAAGCCATCTTCCGGGCTTGGTTGTGCCTTCAAAGGGTTGGCTTGCCTTGGTGTCGTTGGCCTAGGTCTTTTTCTTCTTCAGACTTACCTTCAACCCGAAGTAGATGCTGAGAAGACCAAGCCTGTCTCAGTATCATCCAACAGTGGTCAGGGCAAAAAAGGAAAATCAAGTTCCGATTCCAACGATTCGAAAAATTTGGTGGCTGGACTTCCTGACGGAGCAATTACGGCGCGCGTCAATCAAGAAATAATCGATTCGGCCGAACATCCATTTGATCCACTGCTTGAGATTGCAAATTTGAGTCTGGCCGAGATCGACAAAAACATTCAGGACTACACGGCGACGCTTGTTAGTCAGGTCTTAGTCGAAGGGAAATTGCAGCCCGAGAAGTTTGTTTTTTGCAAAATTCGCCACGCTCGTACGATTGGCAAAGGCAACGACGCAAACGAAATTCCATTTTCTGTTTACACTCGTTTTCTAAAACCCAAATCGAGTGTCGGCTTGGAAGCGATCTGGGTCGATGGTTGGCATGAGGGCAATCTTGTCGCTCACGCGACTGGATTGTTAAACGTGAAAAAGTTTTATTTGGACCCTGATGGCCGGCAAGCGATGAGTGGAAATCGTCATGCGATTCGCGAGATCGGGTTCAGGAATCTAATCGCAAAAATGGCAGAGCTGGCGGTCAAGGATCGAAAGCACGGCGAGTGTAAGGTCAACATCAAACGCAATGTTGAAGTGAACGGTTCGGCTTGTACCGTTTTCGAAGTCATTCATCCGGTCGCGCGTGATCATTTCGAGAATCACATTGCTCGCATCTACATCGACGACTCAAGGAATATTCCAATCGCATACGAGGCTTATCTTTGGCCTGAAAAAGAAGGCGACGAACCGCCGTTGTTGGAGAAGTATTACTACACGGATCTAAAAATCAACGTCGGGCTGACCCACGACGATTTCCAAGCGGACAATAAGGAATACAACTTTCCTAGTTGGTAGTTTTCTTTTGTAGTTAATGCCCATCAAAACTAGATTCTTTGTTGATCTGGTTCGTTAATTGAGCTTCATCCAGCGTGTGAGTTGCGGAAGTTTTTGACCGCGAAAGACACGAAAGACGCGAAAGTGATCTGGGGATCAACTTCGTTGAACTTTTGTGGTCCAACGTCGATTTAATTTTCAGCTGATTTAATTGAGCTATTTTTCTTTCGCATGTTTCGCGTCTTTCGCGGTCGTAAAAAAATACGCGAGTCAGCGTCGACTCCGACTGGCTTTTTAATCCATATCGCGAGCTGAGCTTCATCCAGCGTGTGAGTTGCGGAAGATTTTGACCGCGAAAGTAACGAAAGACGCGAAAGTGATCCCTACTTAGCCGCTTTATTTATGCCCGTGCTTTTAGTGGTTGACCACTAAAACGCGGGTTTTTATTCCTGCAATACTGATAAGGCGGAGTAACGGCGAAGGATATAGGGCGCTTGGTTGTTAGAAAAAGAGAAGCCCGTTATCCTTTACTCTGGCAGAGGATGCCTTCTTTTCGCATGGAGTGTGAACGCTTTTTCGCATCACAAAATGAACCTCTAATTAAATTAGGCAGGCATTCAAAATGTTTAAGAGAATCATCTTTCTCGCGGTCCTCGCGACGATAATTCCAGCGGGATTTTCATTTGCGCAAACCAGCTCGACCAGCGCCTACGGTAGCGGAATCCATCAGTATTTCAGTGGACGCCATCAGGAAGCCATCAACTCGTTCAATACCGCCATTGCTGAAGACTCCCAAGATGCTCGGTCATACTTTTTCCGAGGTCTTGCTCAGATGAATTCCGGCAACAGTAGTGCAGCTGAATCAGATTTTCAGCAGGGCGCTTATCTGGAGGCTTCTACCGGAAAAGGCCGCTCGCGAACCGTCACTCGGTCGCTTGAGCGGATTCAAGGAAGCATGCGAATGAAGATCGAAAAGATTCGATCCAATGCACTCTTGGCTGAAAAAGGAAGCCTGGGAATCGAGTCGCCTTCAATTGCATCCGCAATAGAAGGTGGCGTTTCTGGAACTCCGATCTACGGCGCGCCGATCATTTCTCAGACTAGTCCAATGAACATGGATCCAATTATCTCTGGTTCAGTTCAACCGCAACTAATGCCGCAAACTATTGCTATGGCCCCGATACAATCGCAGCCAATGATTCAGCAATCAGTAGTTCAGCAACCGGTAGTCCAGTCTACTTACAACCAACCGGCTTACACTCAGCCCTACTACGTCCAACCAGCGTGCCAACCGCAAACTATCGTGTACGGTTCAAGTCAATCGCCTTCCGCGATGGGCACAATCACGAACGCTCCTGGAGCGATATACGAAAGCCAAATGGCTTACGAAGGCCAGCCGATGAGTTCGTCGCCAGTCGTTGAGACTGGTGTTGTCGCTGAGCCAGTGGGCAATGGATCGTCATCCGCTGATTTGACAGCCGCGCCAGAGCCAACGGCCACACCAGAGCCAACGGCTACACCAGAGGCCGATGTTTTGGAGCCGGCAGTCGTGGATGCCGAGGAGACAGCCAAAGAGATTTTTGGTGATTCATCGGTTTCCGAAGATTCGGCAAGAGTCGCGGAGCCAACGGACTCACGACCATTGAACGCTCAACCTAAGTCTGCTGACAATCCATTGGATGAATTTTCTAGTGCTCAATCCGAGCCAGCAGCAACGGTGACTCCAGAAGCCACTCCAGCAGCCTCTGACGATCCATTCGGTGAAGAGCCAGCCGCAGCCGCTCCTGAAGCGACTCCAGCCGCTCAGCCAAAATCGGACGATCCGTTTGGTGAAGAACCGGCGACGGAGAAACCTGCTGCATCTGACGATCCATTCGGCGAAGAGCCAGCCGCAGCCGCTCCTGAGGCGACTCCAGCCGCTCAGCCAAAATCTGACGATCCGTTTGGTGAAGAGCTGGCGACGGAGAAACCTGCCGCATCTGCCGATCCATTCGGCGAAGAGCCGGCCGCAACCGCTCCTGAGGCGACTCCAGCCGCTCAGCCAAAATCTGACGATCCGTTTGGTGAAGAACCGGCGACGGAGAAACCTGCCGCATCTGACGATCCATTCGGTGAAGACGCTTCAGATTCCACACCTGCGACCGAGCCTGCCAAGGAAGGCTCCGACGATCCGTTCGGCGACGATCCTTTTGGTGTAAACTAGGAATTCAAACCAAGCTGAAAAATTCACTAGTGAATAAATCAATTTGCCCGTGCTCGTTCATGCGAATACGGGCATTTTTTTGACTTGCATTTTCAGGCAAAATTGACGCGGCAAAATTCGATCTACTAAACTAAGAGAAACAGCAACGAACTTTTTAAGAAATGACGCAATGGGATCACGACGTATTTTTGTCGCTTTGGCTTTTTTAGTTTTCACAGCGGCCGGGTCTGCAATGGCGATTGCCGACGAGAAAAAGCCCAACGTCTTGATCATTTTGGCGGATGATTCTGGGTTCTCAGATATTGGTTGCTACGGAGGCGAGATTGAGACGCCCAATCTGGATTCACTCGCTTCTGGCGGTTTGCAGTTCACGCAATTTTATAACACTGGACGCTGTTGGCCGACTCGCGCGGCGCTGATGACCGGTTACTACGCTCAGCAAGTTCATCGTGATTCGCTTCCAACGATCAAGGGGGGGAATCGCGGCGTGCGACAGAAGTGGGCTCGGTTGATGCCGGACTTTTTGAAGCCACATGGCTATCGGAATTACCACAGCGGGAAATGGCATCTCGACGGGCGAGTTTTGACGACGGGCTTTGATCGTTCGCTTAACATGCAAAATCAAGGTAACTTTTTCTCTGCCAAAGGAAACCAGATTGACGACAAGCCGATCGAAATTCCCGCCGATGAGTCGGGGTATTACGCAACTACGGCAACAGCTGACCACGCGATCGAATGCTTGAAAGAACACGCCGATAAATATTCCGATCAGCCATTCATGCATTACTTGGCGTTCATCGCGCCCCATTTTCCGCTCCACGCACCGCCCAGCGACATTGCCAAGTATCGAGACAAGTATTTGGCTGGATGGGAAGCGATGCGATATGCGAGATTTGCAAAACAACAAGAACTTGGCATTCACGCGACGACACTTTCTGAACTCGAAACAGAAGTCGGTCCTCCGTATCATTTTCAAGACGCGTTGGACAAGCTCGGTGATGGCGAAGTCAATCGTCCTGTCGTTTGGGACAAACTAACGGACAAACAAAAACGATTCCAAGCTACAAAAATGGCGATCCACGCGGCTATGATCGATCGAATGGATCAAGAGATTGGCAGAGTTATCGATCAACTCAAAGCGATGGGCGAATTCGAAAACACGATTATCTTTTTTGCCTCTGACAATGGAGCGAGCGCAGAGATCATGGTGCGCAACGGTGGCCACGATCCCGACGCTCCAATGGGAAGTGAAGCGACCTACCTTTGTCTTGGCCCTGGTTTTTCCAGCGCTTGTAATACGCCTTACCGTCGCCACAAAACGTGGGTTCACGAAGGCGGAATCAGCACGCCTCTTATCGTTCACTGGCCCAAAGGAATCAAAACGGCTGGCGAACTAAGGACGAGTCCTGCTCACATGGTCGATATCATGCCAACGGTTCTTGAAGCGATTGGTGTTGAGAAACCCGCTGACTGGAAAGGCGAACCGATTCCAGAGGCGCCAGGACGAAGTCTTTTTGCTGCTTTCGATTCCGACATCGTGGTTGAGCGAGATTTTCTCTGGTGGTTGCACGAGGGAAACCGGGCGCTTCGCGTTGGAGATCTGAAATTGGTTAGCGCCAATGGCGGCGACTGGGAGCTTTATGATATGAAAACTGATCGGGCTGAATCGAATAATTTGATCAAAAAGTATCCTCAAAAGGCTAAAACGCTAGAGGCGATTTGGAATAAGCAGTTGGAGTCAACAACGGCACTCGTAACAAAGACGCTTGATCAACAGCCGAAATTGAAAAGGCGAAAAAAGAAATCAAAAAAGTAAGATGTGTTGGACGGCCGCGGTTGGTTTGTGAAGCGCCTTGCTTGTGAGTCACATGCCTTGTTTGTGAGCCACATAGCCTGCTTGTTAGTCGCTGGGCAGGGCGTGAGTATTGGGCCTATTTTCACAAACGGTCGTTGAAGATCCATTTAGAGTTGTCCGGGCAATGATGGTAGCTTGGACATTCTTGTCCGATGCATGGTCGACGTACAGAGTGTCCGTCCTAAGTGTCAATCGCGATTGACGCATAATTCGCCAGACGGAACGACTCGCCAGACGGAACGACTCGCCAAACGGAACGACTCGCTAGACGGGATGACTCGCTAGACGGGATGACTTTTCAGACCGGGTGGTCAGTCAAATGCCAGCCATCCGGAGCGACTGGCGAGTGTTCTGTACGGCTGGGGTTGGTAGTTTGTGAGGCGATTGCTTGTGTGTCACATGCCTTGCTTGCTCGTCGCTGGACACGGAGTGAGTGTCCGGTCGATTTTTGCAAACGGTCGTTGAAGATCCATTTAGAGTTGTCCGGGCAATGGTGGTAGCTTGGACATTCTTGTCCGATGCATGGTCGACGGACAGAGTGTCCTACGTGTCAATCGTGAATGACGCTAACTCGCCAAACGGAACGACTCGCCAAACGGAACGACTCGCTAGGCGGAACGAACAACCAAAAGGAACGAACAACCAACCAGAATGTCTAGCTAAATGGAACGTTTGCGCGTGTTTTGAAAAGACCGCGGCTATTTTGCGAGTCGCTGGTCCCGGAGCGAGCAGCGAAACGAACGGGGGAACCAGCCAGCGTCGCGAATTAGCAGGCGTTACGAACCAAGAATTGGAAAGGCCACCCAGCCAGCCAAGGGATGCCGACGAGGTCATGCGAGAGTACTAGGCCCGAACCATGATCTCGCCTCGTCCACCTCTCAACTGATCGCCATAGTAGGTTTGGAAACTAGACTTCAAAACGTCCGTGTCGAAATCGAACTGTTGTTTGACCAACCAGTTGGAGATCATCTGCAGCACAGGAACTGGCTGTGCAGCGCCTTTGAGAAACGTTGGAAGTAATTTTGTTTGCTCGTCATTCCCAACGACGATAGTGCCCCGAGTCATTCCCGCCCCAACGTTGGCTCCGCATTTTCCCAAAACCAAAATCGTGCCCGCTCTCATGTTCCAGCCAGACAGTTTACCACTGTCGCCTTTGACAACAATCGTGCCGCGCCTCATTGACTGGCCAACTCCTTTTCCAGCGTTACCCTCGATCAAGATCGAACCGCGATTCATTCCAGATTTGGAACCCGGATAGTTTCCGCCAACAAGGTCCCCTGCACTTCCCTGCACTCGAATCATTCCACCCGACATTTCTACGCCAAGAAAATCAGAAACATCTGACTCAGCGATGATGGTGCCGCCCGTCATTTGGCTGCCAACATGCCTCCCTGCCTCGCTTGAGATTCGTACGACCCCTGTGTGCATTGCTGCACCGATCTGATGGACTGGGGTTAAGTTGCCAGCCCAAACAATGGTTTCGTCGTCAGAAATTGATCCGGAAATCGAAAAAACAGAGCCCAGTTCGACTTGGCGACGACCATGCCAGATCATCGTTTTCCCAATTTCGTTTTCAGATCGACCAGCCAATCGATCAGGCGTAATCCCTTTTACTTCAATAGGGATCGTCGTTTCGACTTGTTGAGTTAGAAGCAGAGCCATACGATGCTCGAGGATGCGGAATTGTTCGTCGCTATTGTATCGAATCGACAATACGTTGGAATGAGCGACAGATCAGTTTGGACCCCGTAAACTTGAAAACGCGAAAATTTTATTGACTGAGAAACTTTAGCGATGCCCGCCGAGAAACACATATCGAACTTAAAACCAGATCCAATCGAAGGATTGGGAGCGGTAGTTTTATGTGGTGGCCAAAGCACTCGGGTCGGTGTCGACAAAACCGAGTTGGTTTTCCAAGGCCAGACGTTTCTCGAGCGCGTAGTTGAGCAAGTGGCTTCGGTAGCTGACAAAGTTGTCTTGGTTGGGCAGATCGCCTCAGACGCTCATCGGATTCCAAATGATGTCGAAGTACTGCAGGACGAGCGAGCTGGCGACGGACCACTAGAAGGAATACGTGTTGGCCTCAAGTATTTATCGGATCGGCAATTGTCATGGGCGTTCGTCACCAGTTGTGATGTACCGCTGATTAAACCAGAACTCATTAGGTTTCTATTTGCAAATCGCGGTGAGACCGCAATCGTTCCAAACGATGGAATTCGGATCTACGGAATGACGGCGATTTACAAAACGGATCTGCACCAGCAACTCTTACAACGCATTGTCAATAAACAGTTACGAGTTTCCGAGTTGGCCGACGCGTTGGCTGCCAAAACAATTTCGGTCGAAGAGTTGAAAGGCATCGACCCTGAACTTGATTCGTTTACCAACATCAATTCTGCAAAAGACTATTTGGAATTGTTGAAAAGATTCGATCTCGATTGTCCGCCGGAACTTGCTCGGCGACTTGCTGAAAAGAAATAGTAAACGACTTGCCAAGCCGCCCTTCATAAAAGTTTGAAGTGGCGGTTGGCGAAGGTTCCCGTGTTTACTTCTCTTGGATCTTCGACTGCTTTTTGCCAGCTGGTTCTGAAACAGGAACGTCTTCATTCAACTTGTATTTCTCGATCAAGTTTTTGATGCTCAAGTACTGCGCTTTCCAAGCCCCCTCGCTGTAGCCGCCCGATAGCGTCAGCACTACGGGGAGTTTTCTCTTCACACACTCATCAATGATCACTTGGTCACGTTTGACAATGCCTTCGTGTGACATCGTGAGGTTGGCAAGCGGGTCACCTTTGAGGGGGTCACACCCGCCAACAATAAAGCAAATGTCGGCTTTGGCTTCGTCCAGAACTTTTGAAAGATGAGTGTTCAACACCTTAAGATACTCTTCATCACCCATTCCTGATTTCAGTTCCACATCCAAATCACCGATTTCTTTTGGGATCGGGTAGATGTCGTCTTGATGCATGGAGAACGTAAATGTTGAGTCGTCTTTGTCGAGGCAAAGAATCGTCCCGTTGCCTTGATGGACATCGACGTCGATGATGACCGCTCGTTTGATTCGTTTCTCTTTTTGTAATTTTCGGATGGCGATTGGAACGTCGGCAAATAGGCAGAACCCTTCTCCAATGTTTGGTTTTGCGTGATGGTAACCACCACCAATGTTGATTCCAATTCCTGTTTTAAGTGCAGTCCGTGCCGCAAGAACGGTCCCGCCACTGGCTCTGCGAAATGGATCAAGGATTCCGCGTTCGAGAGAAACGGGAGCGTATTTTAGAACGTCGGCCTCGAGATATTTCGCGACGTTTTGTTTGCTTTTAAGTTCTTTAAGATACTCTTTTGTATGGACCAGGAGACAGTCTTCGGTGGAGATGGGCTCGGGCCTCCAAGTTGTTTTGTCTGCCAATAGTCCGTCATCTTTTAACGCGTTGTGAATTTTTTGATACTTCTTGATGTCGAATGGATGGAGTCGCTCTAACCCGCCAAGGTTGATCAAATAGCCCGGTGAGTAAACAACATTGACGGTGAACGGTAATTCTTCCGCCTCTTTCGCAGTTGTGTCGTCCTGCTGCTCAGACGTTTGAACCGCCGAAACGTTGGTGCGGTTTTCGTTTTGGTTGACGTTCTGCCAGTCGACTTGTGTCACTTCGAGTTCGGGGCCAGGCAGGTTGGCGTAGACCACCCAGGCGACGAACAAGATGAGCGGAAACGTCAGTAGGAGAATCAAGACATTCATTGAGAGCTTTTTTGATTTGGTTCCGGATCGCTTTTGTTTGTGGGATGTTCGATTTTTCAACATAGCTGCGACTTTCGAATTGAGCATTTTGGGACTCGGGCAATGCTTGGACTCGGGCAATGCTAGAACTTGAAACTTGGTTTGATTAGGGGCAAAGCTGCCAATGAACGTCGGCAGGTTTCCCCGCCCTGAATTGTACGCTGATGGGAATTACGAATTGTTGGATACTCAATATAAGTACTTCCGCCGCAGCGACTAAGTTTCCCGTTTACTAATTCGTTGCAGTGTGGTGAGAAGCATGCGAATTCGTTTTGGAGCGGCGGTGCGTTTCCTCTGGAGCTAATCCATTGAATGTTGCACCCGAGCGAGCGCACAAAAAAAACGCACTGCCCGATGTGGGCAATGCGTATTGTAAAAAGATACTCCGACCAAGCGAAAGCGATGGGAGTCGCTGGGAGAAAGTCATAAATCGGACGTGCTAAGCACAAGCCACTAATGATTTAGGCCTACCCTAAAAATTGGTCCCTCAGCCGTCAATAGTCGGATGTATCCTGTTTCAAATATTTCAAAGTTGTTTTTATTTTTTGTTCTGCACAGTCACCGTTGGGACCGCAGAGTCGTTCTAGCCTTAACTCACAAATTTCAACTGACAGCAAAGCAAATGTTGCTTACCAAGTTTACCTTACCAACATCAAGTAAGTCGTTTTTTTATCGACTCGGCCACCAGCAAATATATTGCGAACTTGGCAAAAATCAAATTCGGAGGACGGGTTATAGGAAAAAGCATAGCATCGGTCTAGGGCGGACATTTGATTACCGATGCAAATGATGGAAAACGATCTAGTTTTTTCTTCGAATCACCTAAAGAAATTAAGTCGAGTCTTTGGCCTCATTTTTGCTCAAAATCGGCAACACGTGAGAAGCTCGCATTTAAATCGAATTAAATTCAAATGCATTGTTTCGGTAAAACTATAGCGAATACTGAAATGCCTGGTTTTAAAAAATAGTTCTATTGAGGCTCAGGATCATACCTAGCTCAGAACATCTTTGACGACTTTTCCATGAACATCGGTCAGACGAAAACGACGGCCTTGATAACGGTACGTCAATCGTTCGTGGTTGATCCCGAGCAAGTGCAAAACGGTCGCTTGCCAATCGTGAACATGAACGCCGTTCTCTGCAACGTTCCATCCATATTCACATGACTGCCCATATTCGAAACCGGGTTTCATCCCTCCACCGGCCATCCACAGACTAAAAACTCTACCGTGATGATCACGACCGTGTCGCTTTTTGTTGTTGATGTCGCCTTGTCCGAAAACGGTTCGCCCAAACTCGCCCCCGAAAATGACTAGCGTGTCGTCGAGAAGTCCACGCTGCTTCAAGTCTCTAACCAACGCGGCGGCAGGTTGGTCGGTGTCTTTGCATTGATGGGCAAGCTGCGTTGGTAGATTGCCGTGTTGGTCCCACCCGATATGCATCAGCTGAATGAATCGAACATCCTTTTCCGCCAGCTTACGGGCGAGCAAGCAGTTCCGTGCGAACGATCCGCTGCGATGAACGTCGGGACCGTACATGTCGAGAATGTGTTTGGGTTCGTCGGAAATGTCGGTCAGTTCCGGGATGCTGGTTTGCATCCGGTAGGCCATTTCGTATTGGGCGATTCGAGTTTCAATTTCCGGATCACCGTAGTCCGCCAGTTTCTCTTCATTGAGAACGGCCAAATGATCAAGCATTTTTCGTCGTAAGGCTCGCGGCATGCCTTTGGGGTTGGACAGATACAAAACTGGATCAGACGATGAACGAAAACGAACGCCTTGATGTTTGGTCGGGATAAAACCGCTGCCCCAGTAATAGTCGTACAGCAGTTGGCCGCACGTATTCTGTTGGTCGCGAGAGTTCATGACGACGAACGATGGCAAGTTACTGTTGAGACTGCCAAGGCCGTACGACAGCCATGCACCCATGCTTGGTCGGCCGGGAATTTGAGAGCCTGTCAAAAAGAAAGTCGCTGCTGGGGCATGATTGATTGCCTCTGTGTTCATCGACTTGATCAAGCAAATATCGTCCGCGATGTCGGCGGTATAGGGGATCATATCGGAAAGCATCATTTTCGATTCACCACGCGGGCGAAACGGCTTGATCGGCGGTAGCACCAGTAATTTTTTCTGTCCGCTGGTCATGGTTGTCAAACGCTGACCTTGGCGGACAGAGTCGGGTAACGGCTGGCCTCGTCGCGAAAGGATTTCTGGTTTGTGATCAAACAAATCGATGTGAGACGGCCCGCCGCTCATCATCAGATAGATTACTCGTTTCGCTTTGGCAGGGTGATGGGCGCCGGACGTTAATTGACCTTGATTCGTTTGGCCTCCAGATAGATCTTCGGAAAGCAATGAACCCAACGCTGCAGCGCCGATTCCAGTGGCAGTTCGGCTGAAAAATTGACGGCGTGTGTTGTGCTGGTGATTTTGGTCAAATGGATTCATTGTGTTGTCTTGCAAGACATTTAGATTGGTTGGGAGGTTTGGAAGTCGACCGTGCGATCTATTCCCGCGTTACGAATTCGTCAGTATTCATGATGATTTGTACAACGCTAGAGAGGGCAGCCAGTTGGACGAGTTTTGATTCATCATCGGGAACGCTTATTGAGTTACTCACGGACACCAGTTCTTTTGCCTCGTCAGGGTGCTGTGAATAGTAGTGTTGGCTTTCTTTAAGTGCCTTCGTCAAAACCGAAATCTCTTTGGAGTTAGGCTGTCGCGAGATCGCTCGATGAAACGCGAGTGAGAGTCGTGCCTTGCTATCAAGGTCTGGTTTCTCGATTACTTCTTGAGCCAAGTGGCAAAACGATTCGACGAAAGTCGGGTCGTTTAGCATCACCAACGCGTGAAGTGGTGTGTTGGTGCGAGATAGCTTGACCGTGCATGTCTGTCGGTTTGCCGAGTCAAACATGTTGGGTGGTGCAACGGTTCGACGCCAGAATGTATAGAGGCTCCGGCGATATAGGTCAGAGCCCGTGGAAGGTTTGTAGGAAAAACTCTCCAAACTAAATTCCTTCCAAAGCCCATCAGGCTGGTACGGATAGACTGGCTTGCCACCAATTTCGGTGTTTAATAAACCGGAAACGCGAAGTGCGCTGTCGCGAATCAGACTCGAAGGCAACCGAAAACGTGGGCTCCGAGCGAGTAAGCGATTCGCTGGATCGACGTCGATCAGGTCCTTTCGAAATTTGGAACTTTGTAAGTACGTCTCCGAGGTAACGATCATGCGATGGATGCGTTTCACGTCCCAGTTGTTTTCCATGAAATCAACGGCCAGCCAATCAAGCAATTCAGGATGGCTGGGCAGTTCGCCTTGGACGCCAAAATCCTCTGACGTTTTGACCAATCCCGTGCCGAAAAACGTTTGCCAGTATCGGTTGACGGCAACGCGGCTGGTCAGCGGGTTTTTCGAATCAACCAACCAACGAGCGAGTGTTAAACGGTTCTTGGGGGCGTCGGATGGCAGCTCGGGTAAGAAAGAAGGAACGCCAGGCTCGACTTTTTCTCGTGGCGATTCATAGTTCCCTCGATCGAATAAATGTGTGGTGCGAGGTTGCGGTTTGTCTCGCATGATCATCACCGAAAGTACGTTCGATTTGATTTTCGTACGTTGGTTGTCAAGGCTCTCTTGTTGTTTTCGGATGCTCTTGAATCTATCGGGTGCATGTTTTTTCAAGTAAAAATCTTTGAGCCGGTTGTCATCCCCCTTGGAACGTTCACCGAGAGGCACTTGAAGAATGCGAAAGAAATCACGCGGCATGTCCGGCGACAGCTTGCGAGATTCCTCTTCCCATTGGCGTAACGATTTAATTATCTCGGCATCAAGTGAACTCAGTTTTTTTCGAACAGGATTGAGTTGCTGTTCGATCCTGGCGAGTTCTTCTTTTTGAGCTTTCGTTGGTATTTCAAGCAGTGGATTGGCGCAATGAAGTCGCCCTGCCCTGCGATTTACGCCTCCGTTTTCGTCGACACTATTAAAGTACGCGAAAAATCGGTAGTAGTCGATTTGAGTGATCGGATCGTATTTGTGATCGTGACATTGAGCACAAGCCATCGTTAAACCAAGCCACGTCGTGGCCGTTGTATCGACGCGGTCAAAAACGTAGTTGTTCCGCTGTTCTTCGGCGATCGCTCCGCCTTCACCATTGAGCATGTGGTTTCGATTGAATGCGGTTGCGACTAATAAGTCATCGGTAGGGTTGGGGAGCAAATCACCGGCAAGTTGCTGAATGGAGAATTCGTCGAATGGTAGATTTTCGTTAAGCGATTTGACGACCCAGTCTCGCCAAGGCCATTGGTTCCGGTCGCCGTCTTGTTGGAATCCGTTGGAGTCCGAGTATCTCGCTGCATCCAACCAAGGCAACGCCATGCGTTCGCCATAGTGAGGGTTTGCCATCAATCTATCGATCAAATTGTCGATGCTTGTTTCGGGGGCTTTTTTATACGCGGCCACAAAATCGTCGGCTTGTTTGCCAGTTGGTGGCAGCCCAATTAGATCGAGGTGTAATCGTCGAACAATGACATGCGGCTCGGCTCGCGGCGATGGTTGGATACTTTTGGATTCAAGATTTGCAAGCACGAATTGATCAATGGAGTTACGTCCCCATTTTGTATTTTGTGTTTTCGGCAGATTCGATTTTTTGGGTGGAACAAAGGCCCAGTGAGTTTCGTACTTTGCACCTTGTTGAACCCATTTTGAAAGGATCTGTTTTTCGCGATCGGAAATCGAACGTCCGGAATCTGGTGGCGGCATTTGATCATCAGGATCAGTCGAAAGGATTCGAGCAATCAATTCACTGTCGTCTGGGGCGCCGGCAGTGATGGCGAAGCTTGCCCCTTCGGCCGTATCCAATCTCAAATCGGATTTTCGTTGGTTGGGATCAGGCCCATGACAGTAATAACAGTTCTCTGAAAGAATGGAGCGAACGTGAAAGTTGAAAGAGATTTGTTCGGGGAGTTTTTCGGTCGAAGTTTGGCTTGAAGTGATCGATTGCGCGGCAATGCATGGGCTGCCGATCAGAATCGCCATCAAATAGAGTAGGCAGAGAGGCGCCAAGGACAGGTACTCAGTACTGGAGGAGTGCATTATACAGGAACGCCAGGTGCGGCGCGTTCGACCTAGGTTTGTGGACAAGTGTTCTTTGATTTGCTTGTTCAATTTCAATTCCGAAAAAAATTAACGCTGGCTGGCCATTGCATGTAGGGTTTTGCAAGCGTGAAAGCCTGCTGTTGGGGCATTTCGGACAGATTGCCCTCAACTTTTGTGCAAGCATCCGACTGCATTCACTTTTGAAAACAACGATCCTCATCGTGTCAAATTGTATCAATTATGTGAATCATACCGAAAATACTAATGAGTCTGATCGTTCCGTGTCGATGCTTTCTATCACATGTACCACTTTTTCGGGCACTTCGCGCCTGTGTTTGGTGGAGAACTAGCCCTACAGCGTCGGGATTCGTCTCGGGAGACATTCGATGAAGATAAGATTGAGCCTTTTCTGCATTGCCTTGGCATTATTTGCCTGTAATTTCGCAGATGCTCAGCTGGTACGTTCACAGCAGGGCGGGCCTTTTGCCCAAGCCGGCTTCCGGCAAGTATCGGGTGATTTATTGCAACCTCAAGCGGGAGGCCGGATCGGCCGCCTTTGGTTTGAGACCAATGTGGTTGACCAAGGCCTTGGATACCAAGGCTCCTACCTCAGTTTAGGTGGTAAAACACGACTGGGTGAAGACGCCCTCGACGGCCGCTGGTTGATGGAAGGTCGAGTCCATCACTCGTTAGAAGATGAAGGTGGATTGTTCGCCAACATCGGTATCGAGCGAGTGTTCTCGATCAAGCCAGCCAACGCGGATATCGCGATTGGTGTTTGGTACGACTACGATGGTGATCGCCAAGCCGCGTTCGCTCACACTTTTCACCAAGTCGGTGTCAGTGGTGCGATCAAAACGCGACGCTGGGACTTGATCGCCAACGGTTACATTCCAACTGGAATTCAAGATTACTCCTTGGGTGATCCAAGCGGCTCCAACCCGTTCTTTGGGAACAGCATCGCTTTGACGCCTGGTATCGACAGTGCTCTTCAGGGTTTCGATGTCACGCTTCGTGTACGACCAAAACAATTGGCTTTCGGCAACGGACACTTTGACATTGGTGGTTACCACTACAACTCTGACTTGATCGACGCTTTCGCAGGTGTGAAAGCCCGTGTCGGTGCTCAAGTCCTTGGTGGCATGATGGTCAATCTCGAAGTCAACCATGACGATCGCTTTGACACGACCGCCGTTCTTGGTGTTGGTTGGGTCTTTGGTGCGACTGGGAGTGCTTACGGAAGCGAATACTCTGCTCTCGGACGTGACCTCGAACAAACAGTTCGTAATGACCATATCGTAAGATTTAACCAGGACGTTGTGATCGCTACTGATCCACGCACTGGAGCTGCATACAACGCTGTTCATGTTGACAACAATGCTGACCCAGCGTTTGCTGACGGTTCAGCCGAGTTGCCGTTTGCATCACTCGTAGCCGCCCAGAACAACAGTTCTGAAGGCGACGTGATTGTTGTCAACGCGGGTGACGGAACGGACCGAAGTTTGCGATCCGGAATCGTGCTTAAGGATGACCAGTACTTGCTTGGCGAAGGCCGACCGATCTTGTTGCCGATTCAGAACGGGCAGAACTTTCAACTGTTTGGCAACTCAAGCGGTTTAACTCCAACCATCTCCAACGACGGTGGCTTTGCAGTTGTAACGTTGGCTAACCGAAACAATGTTGGCGGTCTCGATATTGACGCGACTGGTGCCCAGTTCGGCATCTGGGGTGGCGACATCGAGGGCGGAGACATCAGCGACAACACGATTCAGAATTCAGCCGGCGACGGTGTTCGATTGGCACGGGTATCTGGAGATTGGAACTTCCAACGAAATACGATCGCCAGCAACAATCGTGACGGTATGGTCATCATTGACGCTCTGGACAACACGTCCAATTTCCACTTTGAGTCAAACACAGTTTCAGACAACTTGTTTGAAGGTATTCACATTCGAAACTTGGATCCAGCGTCAGCAACATTCTTGACCAACAATACAAGTAACAACTTGCGACATGGTCTCTATGTCGAGAACTTCATGAACACTGCCGGTGGTGGTCTGTCAATTCAGCGACACACCTCTGACGGTAACGTCGGAGCAGGTATCTTCTTGAATGAAGGTAACGGTCAATTGGGCATCATCAACTCAACTATTACTAATAACGGTGGGTCAGGTGTTCTTGTCCGAAACTGGGCAACAGCCGATCCTGATCGGATCAACATCAATGAGACTGAGGGTGGTGTAAGCAACATCTCTGGTAACGGCGGTGGCGGGAACTTGCAGTTCCTTCTTGATCAGCCAGGGATTCAGTCGCGGGTTGTTGTGACCAACCAGACGCTCGACGACGGTAACGTTGGTGTTGCGGCTCGAGTTGAAGGTGTGGACGGAGCTGGGCTTCGCTCAACACTCGACATCGACATCGTTGACAACGATTCAATCAACAACAACTTGAACGACGGTATTCGCCTGCTCGCTCAAGACGGTGGTTTGATTCGAGCAAATATTGGTAGCTCGAACCCTGATCTACTCCAGCCTATCGTCGGAAACGCTCGTGGTGGTGGAGACGGTATCTCATTGACAGCTCGTGGACTCAACGGTCAACCTCCTGGAGAAATCCAAGCCATGGTCGACAGCGTGTTTATCAACAACTTGGAAAGCCGCATCATTCGACCAGGCTTACCTGATATCGTTGTCTTCACAGATGGAATCGGAATCACCTCGATTGAGAACGGTTTCGTCAATGTCTTGGCTCGCCGATCAACCATCGGAGCTCCCAACGGCACGACTAACGAGACTCAAACGGGTGTTAATATCTTTGTCGACAATGAAGCCAATGGCGTGATCAACCGGATCGTCTTGGATGAAATGACAATGTTCAATGACATCGGCGTTGACTTGTTCACAGGCGATGACACGATGACTGACTTTGTCTTGGTCAACTCAACATTGCTTCCAATGGGAGCACAGTCGACCGCTGGAACACGATCTGATAACAATCCATTCACCGATGCAGTGGGATCACACGGTGTTCGTGTCACGGCCAACGGTCGTGGACTGTTAACGGGTACTCAGAACGTCTTCCTGCCAAACTCACCGTTTGCTCTCGATGGTTCGATTTTGGAAACTATCTCGGATGGACTGTTCGACAACCTGACACGAGTAACGCTTCAGGACAACGTGATTCAAGACTTCACATTCGAAGGGATTGACATTACGACAACGGGTGACGCTCAAATGTCGTTGGCATTGACTGGAAACACTGTTAACAACAACGGTGCTGGATTCAATGACGACACGGACAACAACAATGTGTTCGATGACATCACTGTTGGAGCGGCTGATCCCAACAACTTGTTCTTCTACGATGGAGTCAACATTGATGCGTTCGATCAAAGTACTATCTCGACTCGGATTGTTGGAAACAGTTTCCAAGACAACTTCGAGCGTGGTCTTAGCTTGAACACTTTCAATGTTGCGACGATCAACGCTTCAGTGATTGGTAACACATTCTTTGGAAACGATCGTGGTGAAGATCTTGATAACACGATCCCACCAATCGGAACTGGAACTGCTGCAGGACCAACAGGAGCACTTAATGATTCTGGTGAATTCGACTTCGAAGCTGTCAATAACGAAGAATTCTACATCAGATTCTACGAGACTCAGATCCTGATCAATGGTGCTGGAACACCAATCGACTTGGCTGGTGCTGACCTACCTGCTGACACACCAGGTTTCTTCTTCCCGATCAACACAGGAGCGGATGTCTTTGGCCTCCCAGTTGCTGTTGGTCGAGCGAATTTGAACCTGTCAATGTCAAGCAACTCGCTGCAGCTTGGACCAGAGCTTCTGGACTTCTCGGCCGCACCGGGAGAGTTCAACCTCGGGCTTGATGGTTTGACTAACGGATTCGGTGGCGGATTCTTCGGAATCCAAGACGTGCCATTCTTGTTCACTGAGTCGATCATCGTCGGCGAAGAAGGAGTCTTCACCGGTGCTGGTTTCCTTCCATCACCTCACTAATCTGAACTAGGTTGGTTTGATTGAAAAACTAACGGAAGCAGGGCAACTCGCCTTGCTTCCGTTTTTTCTTGTCTTGATTCTCAAGCCAGCCGCTAGCACTATCAACTACCGGGCTACGATGATTGGCAAAACAGCGCAGTCAAGCCAATTGAGAATTGGTATCCTCCGCCAACCACCCAAACCACTTTCCCGCATTTCAGCGGTAACAGGAATCGACAGTTGAAAATCTTGCAAATCATTTCTGGGCGCAATGTGAATGGCGCTCTCACGTATTGCAAGTTCATCACGGAGCAGTTGCGTACGTTTGGACATGAGGTTGTTGTGCTTTGTCGTGCCGATGGATGGCTTCAAGAGCATCTTGATCCATCGATTGAGATCATTGAGTCTGAACAGACGCGCAATCCATTCGAACTCCATCGTATTGGCAGTTGGATTCGCAAAAACAATTTTGATTTGATACATACCCACATGTCGCGTGGCCACGCATTCGGCGTGCTGATGCGAATGCTGACTGGTGTTCCTGTCGTGGCAACGGCTCATAGTTGTTCGTTTCAGATTCATTGGCGAATGAACGACCTTGTGATCGCGAATTCACAAGCCACGTATGACTATCACCGACGGGTCAATCGGATTCCGGCCGAGAGAATGGAGAAGATATTCTGCTTTACTGAGCTCGAAAGGTTCAAAAAGGTACAGCCACTCGACATCACCATCGTCAAGCGACAAATGCGACTCACAAGCGATGAGTTTTTGTGCGGTGTCGTCGGTGAAGTTGTCGCTCGCAAAGGTCACCTGTATCTTTTTCAAGCACTCGATGAGATTGTCAAAGCCATTCCTAACTTCAAACTGGTCATGCTTGGTCGATTCTCTCGCGAAGAAGCCTATGTTAAAAAGCTAAGATCAATTCAGGAAACACACCAGCTGTTCCGGCGAGTCAAATGGTTGGGACTGCGCTCCAATGTGCAAGACTTCATGGCCGCATTCGATGTTCTGGCCGTTCCTTCGATTGAGGAACCGCTTGGGTTGGTAGCACTCGAGGCGCTCGCTGCCGGAACGCCAGTCATTGCGGCTCGAACGGGTGGATTGCCGGAGATAGTACGACCAGGCGAAAACGGCATTCTGGTTCCTCCCAAAGATCCACGTCAATTGGCTGCTGCCATTATCGAGTTGGCAAAATCAGCCGAGGAGCGCAAACGTTTAGGCCAAAACGGTCGTGCGATGGTTCAGTCTGAATTCGATCCAGTCGGTTTGACTAAGGAAGTCGAAACGGCATTTCTTCGCTTGGTAGAAGAACACCGGTCCAAACGTCGGATGGCGGCATAGCAGGCGGTAGCTTTGTTTTTGGGTCTGTCTAAATTTGACCTGCTAAAATTCAGCCTGTTAAAATTTGGCCTGCCAATACTTTGACCCGCCACACTAAGGACGCAATCTCGGTCGCCGTTCGCTTCCAATAGCACCGCTGTTTCAAAAAAAAATCAGCTTCAAAATTGTCTCCTGTGATCGCGAATAATGTTGCACACAACAAACGGCAATCTGCGCTTGTTTGCCCTGCTGGACCTCCGCGCCCTTCGGCTCGATTCCGGTTAAAATTTTATCTTGCTTTAACTCCTTAAAAATAAAGGCACGGTCACAAGTGGAAGACGTTCGCAACAAGCCAGCTTTCGATTCTGATGAGGCTCAATCCATCGCGTGGGAGCATTTTGGAATCGAGGGCATCGCAACGGAACTGCCTGGTGAGCGTGATCAAAATTTCAAGATCACGACAAGCGATGACTTGCTGAGTTCGCATGGGTTTGTGTTGAAAATTGCAAACCCGGACACAGAATTGAATGTCCTTGAGTTGGAGAACGCGGCGATTCAAATCGCTGGAAGTATGGACTCAATGGAGTGCTCCATCGAATGTCCAACTTTGATTCGGTCGAAGGCCGGCAGCGCGGTTGTTTCAGTGCAGGATGCAAACAAGCGGTTATGTTTCGTCCGCTGCATCACGTTTTTGCCGGGGAAACCATTCGCGAAATTCGCACCCCACTCTCCAGATTTAATTCGCGAGATTGGACGAGCTCTCGGCGAGTTGGATCGCAATCTGGTTGAGCTCAACAACATCCCGGCTGCAAAACGTGATCTCAAGTGGGACCTGTGCAATGCGACAGTTATCGTTTCAAAAATGATTCCGATGTTGGCCAATGATACCGACAGCCAATCTCAGTCTCGTTCGAGTTTCCTCGCGCGATTGCTCGACAATTTTCAACAGGTATCTGGTCGAGTCGATTCGCTCAGGCGATCTGTGATTCACAACGACGCGAACGACTACAACGTGTTGGTTCAAAAAGATGAATCAACCGACCTCGCGTTGATCGGTTTGATTGATTTTGGAGATATCGTATTTTCGACGACCATCAATGATCTGGCGATCTGTGGTGCTTACATGATGCTAGACAAACAGGATCCACTCTCGGCGGCAACCGAGTTGGTGGCAGGTTACCACGCGTCAAATCCGTTGGACGAGGACGAGCTGTCTTCCGTATTTCCATTGATGTGTATGCGACTCGCCCAAAGCGTTTGTATTGCGGCTGAGCAACAGGCACTTCAGCCCGACAATAAATATTTGGGAATTACTGAAAAACCGGCTTGGGAAGCAATCAAACGTTTGGTGACGATTGACCCTGCCGCAGCACATTTGCGATTCTCCGAGCGTTGTGCCTCCTCTGCCGGCCAATCCCGCCGCAAGATCGAACCGGCCAATGCGACTCCCGAAAGTGAAATTCAAACGCGTCGTCGAAAATTTGTATCGCCGTCCCTGAGTCTGTCTTACGATCGACCTCTACACATCGTTCGCGGACGAGCCCAGTATCTGTACGACGCGTCAGACGTCACTTATCTAGATTGCGTCAACAACGTGTGTCATGTTGGGCATTGTCATCCGCATGTTGTTGCAGCGGCGCACGCCCAAATGCAACAGCTAAATACGAATACGCGATACCTTCACGAAAATATGGTGCACTATGCGGAGCGGTTGGTCGGCACGTTGCCGCGTTCGAAATCTGCACCTCTGGAAGTTTGCTTTTTTGTAAACTCAGGAAGCGAAGCCAACGATCTCGCTCTCAGATTGGCTCGGAATTTTACATGCGGTACTGATGTTGCCGTGTTGGACCACGCGTATCACGGCCATACTCAATCTTTAATCGAGCTGAGCCCTTACAAGTTCAACCATAAGGGTGGCGAGGGAAAAGCCGATCATGTTCACGTCTTAAAAGCTCCCGATGGCTACCGCGGTCCCTTCAAAACCGAAGACCCCGAGTGTGGCAAAAAATATGCAAAGTCGGCAAACGAAGTCATTGCGCAAACGGCCGCTGATGGGAAAAAAATAGCAGCGTTTTTCCATGAGTCGTGGTTGGGCTGTGGCGGGCAGGTCCCGATGCCATCTGGTTTTCTATCAAACGTCTACAAAACGATCCGAGACCAAGGCGGGGTTTGTATCGCAGATGAAGTCCAGGTTGGTTTTGGCCGTGTCGGTTCTCATTTCTGGGGCTTTGAACAATCCGCAGTGATTCCCGATATCGTGACGATGGGTAAACCGATCGGGAACGGGCATCCCTTGGCGGCGGTCGTGACAACGAGAGAAATCGCCGACGCGTTCAATAATGGGATGGAATACTTTAATACGTTTGGAGGGAACCCCGTTTCTTGTGCGGTAGGAATGGCCGTCCTGGACGTGATCGAGGACGAACAGTTGCAGCGTCACGCACAGGAGGTCGGTGAGTGGCTGCTCGAAAATTTGAGTTCGTTAAAAAATAAATTTGACTTTGTTGGTGATGTTCGAGGTAGCGGTTTGTTTCTTGGAATCGAGTTGGTGAAGGATCGAAACACATTGGAGCCAGCGACGGAACTCGCCCATCGAGTCGTACAGAAAATGCGACAGAGAAGAATCTTGCTCAGCACTGATGGTCCGTTAGAAAACGTGATCAAATTTAAACCGCCAATGGTGTTTAGCCGTGGCGACGCGGAACGTTTAGTGATGACGCTGGACGAAACTTTCGCGAAAGTTTGAACTCGATGCGTTGAAGAGGTGAGGCGTACTGCGAATGTGCAGGTCCGTTTCAAAAACGGCTCTTGGCTTCCGTTTCGATTTCATCTGGTGTCAGGTCGCCGCTTCGATTGCGGTCGTATCGCCGGAAACCATAAGAGCGAATACTGACGGGCAATTCCTCGCGAGTGATCAATCCGTCAGTGTCGTTGTCGAATCTTTCAAAAAAGGAAACGGCAAACTCTTTCGCTTTTTTGTTGCGAGATTCTTCGCGGGCGCTGGCTGATTCTTTCGATTGCTGCGTTTCCAATCGACGTTGGGCGACACGTTGGTTGTCGTTCCTGGGAACGCTGACGTCGAAGAACGCGATTGCCATTTCTTCCCATGTTTGATCACCCCAGAGAACATATTGTTCCGGATCGGGATTGAATGGATTGGCATTTGAGTTGTCGAAAGTGACCTCCATACTGAGCGAACGAAGCTCGCTTAACGGAATCGGTTTTTCGAATTCGTAAGTGTGCTGCCAGTTGAAATCGTAGTTCGGAACTTTTAGCAGCGTTTCAGGTTTCGCCTGATCGTCTTTTTGATCGCCATTCCAAGCCACAAACGACTTGCCGCGGAAATGCATGTGAGGCGAAACGGAAAGCAGTTGTCCTTCGGTTGGAATGGATCGAACGCTTGCACTTACCGTTTTATTCGACTCGTTTGGCTTGATCTCGAACTCTTGATTGATCGCAATCAAAGTAAAAATTTCCTCAGTGACATCTGTCGGTTTAGCGAAGACCATTCCGAGTTTCGTGATGTCGTCTTGCTCAGAACCATTGGGCGTATAGTGTTGTTGAAACACAAGTTTCGAGCCAGCGGGGATTCGACGGGCGCGTCCTTGTTTGAACTGAAGCAGGCGTTGACCAGGCACGTAGGCCGTCAACCAACCGACTCCATTGAGCCGCTTGCCGTCGGGTGGGCGGATGAAAACAATGCTGTGATGGACGACACCACGGTTGCCGGGAATGACTTCGGCTGCGGTCACCCATTTGTCTTCGGTGAATCCGGGGTCGACGACAAAGTACTGATACTCAACAGTGCCGCCTGCCGGAATGTGAAACGCTTTGTCGGACATTGCGATGACTTGATCCGGAGCCGTCGGCAGCCGCCAGCCGGAAACGCGTTCGACCGGTTGAGGTAAATCTTCCTTGCTCCCAAACGGCGCGCCGTTGTCGACCCACTTTCGAATTGAATCTTTTTCGGCATCGGTCATGCGGCGTTCATTAGCAAACTTCCCATGATTGGGATCGGCGTGCCATGGAGGCATGCGACCGTTGTCGATGGTTTCAACAATCATATCCGCCCAGCCGACGACTTCCTCGTATTGGTCCAATGCAAATGGGCCGATGTCATCATCGCGGTGGCACTCAACACAATGGTTTTGAAGTATTCTCGAAACTTGTTTTGCAAACGTCACGTCGGAATCTGGATTGGTTTTCCTTACTCGCCCAAGCAAACAACCTTCGGCATCCGTTCGTTTGACGGAAACTGATTTACCAGCAAGTAATTCTTGAAGTGCAATTTTCAAGTCGTTACGTTGTGCTTTGTTGCGAGTCACGCCCGGTGAGTACTGGTCGTCGATTCTTCCTCGGTAGTGAATCGTGAGGTTTTGGTCGACAACGAAAACTTCAGGCGTTCTTTTGACAGAAAATTTATCGGCCACAATGTTGTCGAAATCTTTGGCGACCGGAAACTCAATTCCGTTCGAATTTGCGAAATCTAAAAACTCTGACTCAGAATCTTGTTGGTTGCTGTTGATTCCAATGAATTGGATCCCATGTTTTCTGAATTCAGCGTCCAATTCTCGAAGCCGTGGGGAGTACAGTTTGGCCAACGGACATTCGATGCCGAGAAAGCAAACTACCGTGAACTTGGATTCATTTGGAAGCGTACAAGTTCCACCATCAAGCGAGCTTAATTTAAACTCAGGAGCTTCCGTTGGTGTAAGTTCTGCTACCGCATTTGCAGTTTGGGACGCTTGCTGAATGTCTTGCCAACCAAAAGCGAAATTCGGGATCAGGCAAGCCAACAGAATTGAGAAAAGTGCTCGATTGTTCATTTGTTTCTGCGTTGGGAAACGATCAACGTTTGTCAAAATGGGAATTTGAATCAGATTTGGATCAAACCAGAATCTACATGTATAGATTCAGGCATCTACTGATTCGATTTGAAAGTAAACTCAAACTGAGACCGGTTAACGTACCGCGAACTGTGGGGTGGGACAACGCTTAAATAGCTTGGCCCGTTTTATCGCTTGGTTCGCCCGACAATGTAAACATCATCACCGAGTTGCGTCACACTCTGAATCGCGACAGAAGTCGACTCGCTCATGAGCAAGTGGCCGGCGCCAGCCATTGGCGATTTGGATTCGCTACCGCCGAGAACGCTTGGTCCGATGAAGCAATGCACTTCGTCGAGAAGCGATTGGTCGTTGAGTGATCCTAACAGTTGCCCGCCGCCTTCGACCAAGATGTTAGTGAGTGGAGCCGATGTTGCTGTCTGACCTGAATCTTTTTGACCAAGATGAAGCAATAATTCGTTCAGTCGTTTTGCCCTGTCCTTTTCCGTTGACTGAAAAATGTGACAGCCGTTTTCCTTAAGCGATTTACATCTGTTTGCACTCGCCGATGGGCCAACGGCAATCAACGTTGGGAATTGATTGGAAGTTTGAATCAGCTTCGATTGGATCGGCGTTCTTGCATTTGAATCGACGACGATTCGCAAGGGGATTCGTTTGGAATCTGATGGATCACTCGGGCGAGCATTGAGCATTGGGTCGTCGGCGAGGACGGTTCCGATCCCAACCATGACTCCGTCGACGCGTCCGCGAATTTGATGGACGATTTCTCTCGACTGTTCGTTGGAAATCCACTTGCTGTCGCCAGTCGAGGTCGCAATTTTTCCATCCAGCGTCATTGCCCATTTGCCGATGATCCACGGCTTTTGCGTGGTGATCAATTTTGCGAATGGAGCGAGGAGGGTTTGGGCTTCTCCTTCCAAAACACCGACAGTGACATCGATGCCGTTTTCCTTCAGATGTTTGATGCCGTTGCCGTTAACCGACGGATTAGGGTCTTGGCAAGCGATCACGACTCGAGCAATTTTCGCTTCGATCAACGCCCGAGAGCATGGGCCTGTTTTGCCTACGTGAGAGCAAGGTTCCAGCGTGACGTAGGCTGTTGAGCCTGCTGCGTTGTCCAGCGATGCCAGCGCATTTACTTCAGCGTGCGGGCCGCCAAATTTTTGGTGAACCCCTCTTCCAATAACCACATCATCTCGAACGAGGACACAACCCACCATAGGATTGGGCTCGACGAAGCCTTCTCCGGATTTGGCTAACTCAATGGCCATTCGCATGTGTGTTTCGTCTTGGTTGGACATGCAAAATTTGATTGAGAAAGAATTCGTTAAGGGATCGGAGTTGGAATCAGTATCGGTGTCCTACAGGTTCTCAAGGCGACCGCTAGAGTCGGAGAAGTTTGTGACGGGCGCGCCGACTTTGTCCAGCATTGAGCAGTACAGATTCGTCAACGGAGTTTTAGATTTGTTTTCGATCACTCGACCGGTCTTTATGGTTCCACCTGCACTGCCAAACATCGCGATAGGAAGATCGTCATGTCGGTGTGAGTTTCCATCAGCGATCCCACTGCCGTACATGATCATGCAGTTGTCGAGCAGCGTGCCGTTGCCTTCTTCGACCGAGTCAAGTTTCTGCAGCAGGTAGTTAGTAAGGCTCATGTGGTACTGGTTGATCTTGCTGATCTTTTGCTGTTTATCTTTTGAGTTTCCGTGGTGGGAAATGTTATGGTGGCCTTCGCGAATCGACAGATTTCGATAGCTGCGATTGCTACCTGCATTGGCGTACATAAAACTGCAAATTCGAGTCGTGTCGGTTTGAAAGGCCAGCGCCATCATGTCGAATAGCAGTTTCACATGCTCTTCATATTTTTGTGGAACGCCGACGGGACGAGGGTAATTGGAGAAGTCTTCTTTGCTTGCTCCCAATTTTTCTGTGCTGTTCAAACGTCGTTCGATGTCGCGCACTGCGTAGAGGTACTCATCAAGTTTCCGCTGGTCCTGAACGCCCAAGTGTTTGCTCAGCGATTTTGCTTCGCCATGGGCGAAGTCCAAGATGCTTTTTCGGTTGGATTCCCGTTTGGCAAGCTGTCGTGTGCTTTGAACCTCGCCGGTGGTGCCAAACAATCGTTCGAATACTGAGGCAGGATTGACTTCTTTTGAAAGCGGTGAGGTGTCGGTTCGCCAAGAAATATTTGACGTGTACAAACAGCTGTAGCCCGTGTCGCAGCGACCGCCGGTGGAAGACGCTTCAGTGCCAAGCTCCAACGATTTCAGTTTTGTTAAATGTCCGATCTTGTCAGCAGCGACTTGGTCTACCGAGATTCCGTTACGAATGTCGGCACCGTGAGTTTTCTTTGGGTGGGCACCAGTCAAGAAAGACGCAACGCTCCGCGCGTGATCTCCGCCACCATCGCCAAGTGCCTGGGCGCCTCGTAGCGAAAGGCCTTTGAAGATGTTCATTTTATCTTTGAAGTCAGCGACCGGATCCATGATCGATTGGAGTTTGACGTTTTTGCCTTTCCCTTGAGGGTTCCAGTCAGGCATATGCATCCCGTTGGGAACGTAAAGGAATCCCATACGAACAGGCGGAGCAACAACGGCCTTTCGATTTGTTATGCCAGCGATTAACGGAGCGGGGGATGCCATCGCTTCGAGCCACGGAAGCGCGATCGCGGTGCCAAGTCCACGGAGAACGGTTCGTCTGGAAATTTTTGGTTTGTTCATTTTAAAATCCTGTTCAATTGAGTCGTCAACCGAAAGTGGAAACGCTGCTTCGTGATGTTGTGCGTTTACTCTTCTAACTCATCGTCGACGGGAGCGCCCTGTCGTTTTCTAAATGGATCGCTAGAGACGACGGCGTAAATCATTTCGGAAAAACGATAGTCATCTTTCTTTGTCTGGGCGATGATTTGATCGAGTGTGCACTCATCGAAGTACTCGAGGCCTCTGCCAAGAGCGTAGATTAGCATTTTCTCCGTCAAGCATCGGACGAACTGGTCCTGCATTTTGGATTGAACGGTTCTCTGCAGCTCAACGGCGCCTTTGAATTTAGTACCGTCTGGCAACTCGCCCCGCGCGTCGATCGTATTGGTTTCTTCTTTGTCACGCCATTTTCCGACGGCGTCGTAGTTCTCCAGCGCAAACCCAAGTTCGTCCATCACTTGATGACAAACGGCACAGTTCGGATTGCTGCGGTGCTGTTCCATCCGCTGTCGCAATGTGCCTTTGAGTTCGGTTTGGTCCTCTAGCTGCATGGCAGCAGGGTCTGGTGGAGGTGGTTCCTCACCCAGCAAATTCTCCATAATCCACTTGCCACGTTTAACCGGCGATGTCCTCGTTGGATTGGACGTCAACGTCAAAATGCTTGCGTGCGTCATCAGTCCCACACGACCCGTTTTGTCAGAGAACACTTTTTGAAATTTCTCGCCCCTGATCCCTCTAAGACCATAATGTTTGGCGAGACGTTCGTTGATGAATGTGTAATCTGATTGCAGGATGTCGGTGATGCTTCGATTCTTTTTGATCATGTCCGCGATGGTCAGCTTCGTTTCGGTCGCCATGTCACGAAGCATGTCCTCGTCGATGCCAGGAAACATATCGGGATCGGGTTTGAAGTGTTCCAAGTGTCGAAGCTGAAGCCACTGGGCCACGAAGTTCTCAACCATCGCGTCCGCTTTGTCGTCCTTCAACATCCGCTGGACTTGCTGCCGAAAAATGTTTGGTGCTCTAAGCTTGTTCTGCGCGGCCAGTTTAAAAAGCTCAGCATCGGGCATCGTGCTCCAAAGGAAATACGAAAGGCTGGTCGCCAACTCAAAATCGGTAAGGTTGCGAGTCTTTCCCGGAGCCGTTGGGGCTTCGATTTTATAAAGGAAGTACGGTGAAATCAAAACGGCTTGGAACGTATACCGCAACGCTAATTCGTACGTCTCGCCATTCTTCCTCGCCTGATCGTACAGGGCCATTAAACGATTCAGTTCACCCGACGTCGCGCGTCGCCGATAGGCACGCGAAGTAAATGTATTGAGGATGCGCCTTGCCGACACACGTTGATCGGCTGGTTTTGCGGGAGTTTCGGTGATCAACATTTGATGCGACCGAGGCAAGCGATCAGTTGGGCCTTTGACGACGGCGTGCAACACGATCAGGTTTCGGTCTTTGCCATTTTTGTAATAGTCGTTGGTGAATGAAATCTCCAGTCGCTGCTTGCCCTTTTTTAGGCGGGCTTTGAAATCGTGGTCGCCTGGCTCGTCAGAAGTTTCGCGAACAGATTTTGTCGTTCCCGATTTTCCAGCGACATTGAACTTCATTTTGACCGGCTCTTTTCCCGCTTGATCGCCGTAGGCTCGGATCTGCACGTCGTACCGGCCGGCAATCGGAATGTCGATCTCATACCCAGCGGTTCCGTTGCTGGACAAGTTGATTCTCTGTTCGCGAGACGATCCGTGACCACTGAATTGTTCGCCAGAAATTGTTTTAAAATACGCGGGTCTCGACGGATCAGCGATGGCTTCGGTTGTGATTTCTTCCGCAGCCTGAAGGTACTTTTCCATCAAAATCGGCGGTAGCGAAATTACGTCAGCGATGTTGTCGAATCCGTACCCAACATCGTCGCCGGGGAAATCTCTCGCCGGTTTGTAGTCGACTCCAACGAGGTCTCTGATCGTGTTTTGGTACTCGGTGCGGTTGAGCCGTCGAATGGTGACGCGGCCTGGGTTGATGTTGGTACAGTCAACGCTGTTGAGCAGTTGATCCAACCAATCCAATACGGCTTTGTGTTCGGCGTCGGGAAGCTCCTCGGACTCATCTGCGGGGGGCATTTCCTTAGCGGCGACTCGAACGACGACTTTTTTCCACTTCTTTCTCGCATTGAGAAGATCTTTGAGTGTTTTATAGCTTTCAAGATTAAAGCCCGCGTCTGCGTCGGCACCCCAGTGACAATCGCCACAGTACTGTTTGAGGATCGGCTTGATTTCGTCGTTGTATTTTCGCTGAACGGCTCGCAAATCGTTGTCGTCAGCTGGAAAGTTGATTCCCGCGCCTGAAGTAGCACTTGTCGTTACGAAATTGCTTTCGCTTGGCAGAAACACGGGCGAAAATGTAGGCTCTGCATCTCCTTCGGTTTGCGTATCCGAGGGAATGGGTGAAGTAAGCGAGTGTTTCCGTTCGGGTTGGTCGGCAATACATAATGCAATGGAGAGCAAAACGATTGCTGAGACTGGCGCGAAAACCACAGGTTGGGATTGCTTAGACTTCATATTTTCGTGCTGGGTTCCCACTTTGAGGGCCTTTTGAAAAGCCGATCTAGAAAATTGTTTGTCATGCCGGAGTGGGGAAACAATTGGGGTCAACTCCATCGTAACAAGTAAGTCAAAATCTAGCGTTGGAAAAACGATCCCCTGTAAAAAGCTACAGGAATTAGAGATTCGTTCGCGCCGTTATAACCGCATTTCCGGAGTAGGATTCGCGCTTTTGAAGTTTGGTAAGCGGTTGTTTTGCCCGAAAAGAACGTCGTTTTTTGCGGTTTGGGAGGCTAATGTATGGAAAAAACCGAGTGAAAATGTGCTTTTTAGCTAAAAATAGCCGTTTTCCCCGCGTTTTCGGGTAACCTTGACTTGAATTATTAGGCTGAATCGGTCTAATTTTCCGCGTCTCGTAATTCGGAACACAAATTACCGAGTTTTTTTAACTATCCCCCCACACTGGAGGCATCGTCTTATGGCGAAAAAGACTGGCCCTAAAGCCCCGACCAAATCCGAAATCATGAACAACATTGCGGAAGCAACGGGTCACACGAAAAAAGAAGTAGCTGCTTTCTTTGAAGCTCTTAACGTAGAGATCGAAAAGAACGTAGCCAAGAAAGGCGGACCCGGTCAGTTCACGATTCCTGGTCTTTGCAAAATCGTCGTCCAAGACAAACCTGCTATGCCAAAGCGAGAAGTTCGCAATCCTGGAACAGGCGAAATGGTTTGGGCAAAGCCACGACCAGCTCGTCGCGTGATTAAAGTTCGCGCACTAAAAGGCCTGAAAGACATGGTTCTTTAAGCAAGCTTTTTTCGATATTGATCGCTCAAATTACAGAATGCTTAAATTTTGAGTGGATCAACTCGTCTCGATACAAATCAAAAACCGTCGGATAGTCATTATCCGGCGGTTTTTTTTGCCTTGTCCCCAAAGACTACATCCTGTCGTCTGAGTTTTCACAAAGGGGACTTGGGCGAGGTCGCGATAGGAGTAGAAGTTCAGTTTTTGACGCTCGTTTCAATCGGCTGGTCCGAGTTTGCCCACTCAGACAGCGAGTTGTCATAAACACGCACATTACCGCGACCGAGGAGTTCGCTCAGTACGAACCACGGTGGGACTGCGTGAAGGCCTTCATTGCAATACGTGACAACCCACTCAGAACCGGTGACGTCGCTGTAGAGTTCTTCCAACTCAGATTTTGTTTTAAACGTACCGTCTTCGTTGAAATTGTCCTTCCAAAACACATTGACTGCCCCAGGGATGTGTCCGCGTTTTTGGTGGACGGCACCGGTGTGAAAAACCTTTCCTGGATCCGAGCCGTTGAATTGGCCCGCAGGACGCCCGTCGATCAAAACGACTTTTGGGTTCTGCAAGCGATCTGCGATGAAATCGAGATCGGCAGCCAGTTTCTTGTTGGGCAAATCGAGATTGAGAGTCGATGGGGTCGCTGTTGGCGGAACATCAGTTGTCATTCCCGATCCTTTTTCCAACCAAACGTCACGACCTCCGTCGAGGATCTGTAAATTGGAAAGCCCGTAGTACTTCAGCGACCAATACATTCGCATCGAAACGCGGCTGTCCATGTCGTCGTAAATCACGATACGAGAGTCTTCTGTTACGCCGACTCTACGAAGCAGGTTTTGGAACGTCTCGCGGTTGGCAATCAAATAGCTTTCACGTTTCTCTGTGTCGGTAATATCCTCGACCCAGTCGATGTAAACTGCGCCAGGAATATGGCCTTCCTGGTAAAGTTCTTTTTCAGGTCCCATGTCAAGGATGACCAAGTTCTCTTCCTTGAGGATCTTGGCCAAATCGACTGCAGTGATAAGCGGATTGTGGGCGGGTTTTTCCTGGAGCAACGTCGTCGCTGATTCGCTTGATTGGCAGCCAACGTAGATAGCAGTGAAGCATAAAAGCAGCGGAGTCATCAGCAGCTGGTAGATGGGGTCCATTTTTTTTCGAGTCATTAGGATGGGTGGCGGCTGTTTATGGACAGCCTTTCGAGAGGAAATAGAATGAGACCTTCAAATAACTGTCCCGTTTAAGTTTTTTCAATCGTCATGATTGCGATTTGCAATTCTAAAGCGGGCCCTCGATCGCTTAAACCTGTGGCAGGTAAAAGCGGCAGAGCAAGCTCCGTTTTTGATTAAATAACCGACGATTTTAAAAGGAGCGTCATGAATATTTTCAGGTCTCTATCTTTAGCACTTCTTCTGCTGTTCCCATTACATGTATTCGGGCAAAATTCGAAAAAACATCCCGAAACCGTTGAACAAACTGAGTCAAAGAAGCAAAAAACTGAACTTTCCGATGTGGCTTGGATTGCTGGCCAATGGCGTGGAAACGCGATGGGCGGCGAATTTGAGGAGTCGTGGAACCCACCAATGGGTGGATCGATGATGGGTATGTTCAAGTTTGTAAAGGACAATGAGATCGGTTTTTACGAGCTGATGACGATCGTTGAAGAAGGCGACTCGTTAATGCTTCGCCTCAAACACTTTGATAAAAAACTAAACGGCTGGGAAGAAAAAGATAAGTCGATCGAGTTTCCGTTTGTCAGCCATTCTGAAAAGGAAACAGTATTCGATGGATTGAAATTCGTCAGGGTCGATAATTTCAAAATGCACATCATCGTCAAGATAAACAAAGACGAAGGCGAAATCGAAGAAATGAAATTCGAATGCAAGCGTGTGGTTCAACCCAATCGCGACCCTAGCAATGGTACTGACAATAAATGAGTGGCACGCCCTCGGGCAAAAAAATGAAGCAACGTTTGTTGCCAAACTAATTTGATTTCAGCATCGTTTCTGTGATCGGTTCGATCCTCGTTTCACGGTCGTCGATCAATAATACCCCGATCAATTTTTCATCGGCGATGGACAATACCGCCGCGCCGTGCCAAACCGATCTATCGCCGTTGAAATTGTTAATCATCCAGCCCTCGCCAATGTCAGATTTTTCGATCGCTTGGTGGAAGTATTTAATTTCGCCAGTTGCGCCTTTGGCTCGAACGGCAATGCAACGTTCGGGATCGGTCGGCTCTCGCGTTTCCGCTGCGGAAAAGGGGCGGGTGAGTTCAACGCCGGCGATCGACTCTGCTGGAAAGTCAAACAGTCTGAGCTTGGATTCGGTTGGGGCGAGTTCACTTACAGCGACGTATGTTTTTTCGTTCTCTGCCAAACCAATTTTTAGTGTGCCTTTGACTGCCTTGGTCGGCTCGACCAACAGATCCGATGGGACAAGGAATCGCTGCGTCCCGTTTACTTCAACCAGAGTTCCGGTAAAGAACTCCGTCTTTGTTGTGTCGTAAATCATGCCATCATTCGTCCACTGTGCGAGCATGGGTATTGCACCACGCTGCGTGTCCACGCCGGTTGCCTGAACCTGTTTCGCTTGCTCAAACCATTCGTCCTTGGGAGACGAGTGAAGCGTGAAATCATCGCCAGGTTGAATCTGTTTGCCGCCGCTGGAAATCGTTAGGAGCGAAACTCCACCTTGCAACAACGTTTCAACGGATTCCATTTCAAAACGAAACGAAGCAGGAATGGCTTTGAAATCCAAGTCGATGCCGCTGTTGGCCCAGAACTTGGTTTCCGTCGTTACGAATTTTGTATACTTCTTGAAAATTCTAAGCCTCGCATCAACGAACCTTCCGTCCTGTGAAAGGCCAACGGACAAAACGCGGCCGACAATCACACCGCGGAAACTAACGGGAGAACCGGTGGCGACGCTGTCTTTTTTCTCTCCGCGAACAATGATCTCAATCCCTTCGTTTTCAAAAACGTCAGGTGGCGAATTGGTCAGGCCATCAAAAACAGTTTGCCAATCGCCATCGGGATTGCCCGGAATCAATCCGATATATTTGTGTCCGACTGCGGTTTCCAAGCCTGAAATTCCGCCGACACTCAGTTCTGGACGTACGATCCAAAACCGCGTCCCTTCTCTCGCGAGTGGTTCTGCAAACGGTAAAAGATTGACACTCACATCGACCGTCGACAATTCCTCGTTCAATTTGACTTCATCGACGATTCCAACATCGATTCCGCGAAACCGAACAGAGTCTTCTGCTTTCAACCCATGTCCTTCGGGGAAGTGAATTGTGATCTGTATCCCTTGTTCAGGAATTGACCACCACACGACACCGATCGCTACGGCTAGGCAAGCCAGCGCGACCAGCCACATGTAAGAGCCCTTGAGAAGGTCTCTCAAGCCAATCCTCGAAGGTTGAACGATGGCTGTAGGGATCTCGGAGCTCAGATTCGTTTGTAAATTCGAATCTGAGTTTGATTCGGCTTTGTCACTTTTATTCAATGGATTCTTCCCAAATCGCGTGGGGATCAAACGTGATCGAAGCGATCATGCTCATACTCACGCACAGTACAAACGCCACGATGGCGGGTCCAAAATGAAATTCAACCATCTCGCCAAGTTTGACGAGCATTACCAAAAAAGCGAGCAGCATGACGTCCATCATGCTCCATTTGCCAAGCTGTTCCATCAGCCGCAACGTGAATGCTTTGTGTTTTCGGTGAAGCAATTCCAGGAAACTGAGTTCCAGTAGCAACACGATTTTCGTCAATGGAAAAAGGATCGAAAACAGAAACACAACCGAACCTACGAAATAGTTGCCATGTTGAAACAGCTCAAGCGTCCCACCAAGAAGACTTGATTTGCTCGAAAGCCCCAGTTGTTCGATTTCTAAAATCGGCAAAAGAATCGCTGGCCAAAAAAGGACAAATGCACCAAGAGCTGCGGCTGCGGTTCGGCTGGCTGAGTGAACCAAATTGCCAGGCTGCGCAAACGCTGATCCACAACGCGTACAAATCACACGTTGGCTTTCTTGGAGTTCGGGCAGTTTGTGGATTAGCCCACAACAGTGACAGGCTTTTAGATGTTTCAATTCACTGGCTCGTGAAACAGAAATTGGTTTTCATTGTGTTAGCCCAAGTTATACATTCTTCGACGTTCATTTGCAGGTAGTCGTTATCGTGGTTGGGTAGGGATCCGCGAGAGATTCAGAAACTTCCCACAAGTTCGGCAACGAAAACGAAATCTCACCGAAACCTTACTAACCGAACGATTCCCTGCGGCCCTTCACTAAGCGCCTGTGTCTTCCATGAGTTGATTTTAATTGACGAGCCAACGTGTTATTCTGTTGACATCATCGTTGAACTGAGGAAACAAGATGCAAAGCAAACACAATCGTCGATTTGGATTAGTGCTTCAGGCTGTATTCGCTACGTTGCTAGTTCTATTGGTCAATTTTTCGCCAAGTAATTTGTCCGGTGCGGTTAGTTGGCAAGACCAAGTGTCTAAGAATCAAACTTCGCAGCTTGAGGTCAAGCAAGACAAAACCAACGGCAAGATTCTGATCCACCGCGTCGGCAACAATCAGCCGATTTTGACTCAAAACGCGGCTGCAGATTTTAGGCCGTTTTTGCATCCGATCGTTGCGCCCGATGGCAACGGTGTGTTTACCCAATTCAGTCCTGGCCATCACAAACATCAAACTGGTTTGTACTGGGGAATCACTCGTGTTAACGGACGCGACTATTTCCATCACCCCGAAGGCGATTACTGGCGCCGTGTTTCAGCATCCGTTTTGAAACCAGCGTCATCGAAATCCGATACGTCAGTTTCGTGGCGAACGGTTTACGACATGCTGGGTAAATCTGGTGATCCCGTGATGCGCGAGACGCAGACGTGGACGATGAGAGATGAGGGCGGGAGTTACATTCTTGATTTAGTTTGGAAAGGTGAGTCGTTGCTTGCGGCTGACAAGGGCCCCGTCACGATTGGCAAATATGACTATGGCGGGTTGTTCTTACGAATGCCTTGGACCAAAAAAACGAAAGGCAAGGTCGTCAACAGCGCTCGCCAATCTGATCAACGCGCTGAAGGCCAGCGAGCCGTTTGGTTGGACGTTGGAATGGAAATAGACGGCCGAGACGATCAAGCCCACATTGCGATCTTTGACCATCCAAGCAACGAAGGATTCCCAATGCCGTGGCGAGTCGACGGTCAGATGGGAGTCGGTCCGGTCCGGGCTCGAATGGGGGATTGGACCATTGAAAAAGATAAACCCGTCACGGTACGCCATCAATTGCATGTTTACTCCGGCGAGCTAAATGACGTTGAATTGACTGAGAAGTGGTCAACGTTTTCTGGCAAGCCTATGGCTTATTCGCAGTGGTGGTTGGCTCAACAGGAAGGCAAGGCGGCCGAGTTCCTCACGCCAGAGAAAGCGGTAGAGGCAATGGACGTGATGGATGGCTTCGAGGTCAACTTGTTCGCGTCCGAACCAATGATGACTCAGCCGATGGCGTTTTGTTGGGACGACCAAGGGCGACTTTGGATTGCAGAGAACCGAGACTATGAATCGCGGCAAAAAGGGTTTTCAAACTTTGGCGATAGTCGCATATTGATTCTCGAAGACACCGATCACGATGGCATCGCCGACAAAAGAAAGGTCTTCTTGGAAGGCATCCCGTTTCCCGCAGGCATCGCCGTTGGGATGGGAGGGCTTTGGCTGGGAGCGCCGCCAAATCTGCTGTTCGTTCCTGATGCCAACAAAGACGACAAAGCCGACTTGGATAACATCGAGGTCCGATTGACCGGTTGGGGGATCAAAGATCGCCATGAAACGCTAAACAGTTTTCACTGGGGGCCCGATGGTTGGTTGTATGGTTGCCAAGGGTTCGCAACCCCGTCGAAAGTTGGTAAACCAAAAGGCAGCGGCAAGGTTTACAAACACAAAGAACCGTTTCCCAAGGACATCGAGTTCGCCGAGGAACCGGTCGACATCAACGGTGGAATCTGGAGATACCATCCAACAAAAGACAAATTCGAGGTTGTCGCACACGGGTTTAGTAACCCGTGGGGAATCGACTATGACAAAAACGGCCAGCTATTTGTTACCGCTTGTGTCATCCCTCATCTTTGGCACGTGATACCCGGAGGGATTTACCATCGCCAGGGCGGCAGTCATTTCAACCAGCATGTCTATTCAGATATTCGCACGATTGCCGATCATCGGCATCGATCGGCGCATGGCGGCGCGAGGATCTATCAGTCGGGTACGTTTCCGGTTGAGCATCGCGACCGAATTTTTATGGCAAACATTCACGAGCACGCTGTGTTGTCTGACGAGCTAGAACCAAAGGGATCCGGGTTTGTTGGGCATCACGGCGATGAGTTGCTTCACGCGAACAATGCTCAGTGGGTTGGTTTCAGTTGTGAAATTGGGCCAGAGGGTGGGCTTTATATTCTCGACTGGCATGATGGGAATATCTGTGGTTCCGAAGTTTTGAACAAGCAAACAGGCCGAGTCTTTCGTTTGATGCCTAAAGACGCGAACGTTCCCGCATTTGAAAATCGTTTCGCAGATTTGAGTAAGCTTTCTGATTTGCAGTTGGCGAAATTTCAGGGCTCGTCGAGCAACTGGCATGCACGACGTGCTCGCGTGATTTTGCAACATCGCGCGTCGGAGAGAAAGATCGACTCAGATGCTTTGTCGTTTTTACGGGAGGCTTTTGGTCAACCAAGCAAAAACGGAGTCAGGAAAGAAGAAGATCAAGTGCGGAGGTTGAGATCTTTTTGGACGCTGCATGTCGTTGGAGCCATTACCGAAGATCAATATCTAAGCGCACTCGATCACCGAGGGTACGAGCGCGGTTGGGCCATTCAAATGCTGTGCGAGGATCATTCGCCTTCCGATGCAGCGTTGGCAAAATTTATTTCCATTGCCCAGTCGGAGACTTCGCCGGTTGAGCGTTTGTACCTTGCGATTGCGCTTCAGCGGCTTGGTGAGGGTGAGAATGCACTGGAGGCTCGCTGGAAGATTGCGGAATCGCTGACTCAGGTTGCGAAAGACGCTGACGATCATAACTTGCCAAAAATGATTTGGTTTGGCACCGAGCCATTGGTCGTCGCGAACCCTGAACGAGCGCTCAAGCTTGCCAACGAATCCAAGATCCCGATGTTGACTCAATATGTCGCCCGTCGTCTGACGTCTGCTGGAAAGCTTGAAAAACTGGTTGATCTGATTGGTCAGAGCTCAAACGCGCAAGGCGATTTGTTGGAAGGCATGCGGCAGGGCATGGATGGAAGATACGATTTGAAGGCTCCGAGTAATTGGGCCGACGTTTTTCGTGGGCTCCGGTCGCAAGGCACTGAATCGGCTCGGATGGCGTTGTTTCTCTCGGCGAAATTTGGTGATTCGGTGGCTTCGAAAGCGTTGGTTGAAACTTTGTTAGATGCAAATGCACCCGTTGAAGACCGGATGCAATCGTTGCGTGGATTGGCAGATCGGAAACGACCAGAGTTGAAAGGAAATTTGGTTGGAATGCTAAACGACAGCCAGTTGGATGCTGATATTCGCAAGGCGATCATTCGGGCATTCGCTGCATTCGAGGATGAATCACTTGGCACGGCGTTGTTAAAACGGTATCCGACATTGGACACCCATGACAAACTCGAGACAGTCATCGCGTTGTCATCCCGAAGCAGCTACGGTCGAATGCTAACGGACGCGATCAAGTCGGGCGATGTACCGAGAAGTGATGTGCCGGCTTACGTGGCTCGCGCACTGCAGCGAGTTGTTGGTAATGGATTTCTCGAAGTCTGGGGGCCGATTGGCGGGGCGGAGGATAGCTCAAAACTGTTTGAGAAATATCAAACGCTGCTGACGCCTGAGAAGATTGGAAACGCGGATTTGGGCAAGGGGCGTGTCGTTTTCAATTCAACTTGCCAGGCGTGTCATAAACTTTATGGAGAGGGCGGAGTGATCGGCCCTGAAATTACAGGGGCCAATCGAACCAATCTCGATTATCTGCTGGGAAATATTTTGACACCCAGTGCAGACATCCAAGACGCTTACAGGATGCAATTGGTGCTCATGGATGATGGCAGGATGTTCTCCGGAATTCCTGCAGACGAAAATAAGTGGCAGTTGAATTTGCGAATCGCAAATCAAGACGATCCGATTTCAATTCCAAAATCGCAGATTGAGGATCGAGAAACTTCGAAAATGTCGATGATGCCAAAAGGCCTTATGGATAACCTTTCGGACGAGGAAGTCGTAAACCTGATCGCGTATCTGAAGCATCTTGAACAAGTGCCATTGCCCGAGCCCGCCTCGCGTTGATTAATTTGTCAGTAGCAAGTGACGATGATGCCCTTTCAAGCATGCTCACGCCAGGGACACAGACGGAGCATGTTCATGCGAGACTTGTTGTAGTGTTGCGAGTGCAACTCGAAGCATGCTCATGCCACTTTATCCTTTGCTTCACTGACCCCGTGAGCATGTCCTCGTGGCGGTTGAGATTCTTTTTCGTTGGGCGTTAACATGTCACCCAGATGCACGTTTTTATAGGGTGAAATTGCTTTGCTCCGACGTAAACGGGTGTCACGCGAACTTGTTTTGCGAATTTGATATGCGTAAGTGTTTACAAGGCTGTTACGGAACTCGCAGCGATTTGAACCGTTCTATCAAGTAGGCTTAAAGGTAGTCATTTGTGAGAATGATCTGGTCCAAATCAAAGGCGAAATGATGAATAAGAAATCGTTGTGTTTCCAAGCGAAAATTATTTTCCTTGGCGTGGGTTTGTTTCTTTTGAATGCGACCACTGGGGCTGCTTGCGGCCAGGACCGTTCAAAACAAATTTCCGAAGCTGGCACAAAAGCGGTGTTGAAGACACCACGAATTCTTGATCACCCCGACCTGTCCAAGGACGCGATTGAGGCACCCATTAAAAAGAGGATCGCCGCTTTGCCGATCTTTGCGGCCGAAGTTCCCCACTCAAAAGTCCTGCCAAAGAAACCAATTGTCTCCGACGCTTCAAAACGATTTGTTGAGTTTAAGTTGGAGTCAAAACTGGTTCAGAGTGCAAAAGTAGAGACGCTGGAAAATGATCTAAAACGAGTGCAGGAAGCTCGGGCCGAAAAACTTGACACTGGTAATCCGAAAGTCGAACCGGGGAAAGTCAACTGGCACAAAGATTTCGAGTCAGCATGTTTAGCAAGTCAGGCATCTGGCAAACCCGTTTTGCATTTCCAGTTGCTTGGCCAACTCGATCAACGTTTTACTTGAACTAACGCTCGACTTGCGAGAACCGTGTTGTTCTCCAACGATGAAATCGCCGCGTTCATTAACGAAAATTTTGAGCCATGCTGGAAATCGGTCCGCAAGGTTCCCACGGTCTCCATTGATTTCGGAAACGGAGTCAAACTCAAACGTACCCTTCATGGCAACATCGCCGCGTACGTGTGCGATTCAAAAGGAAGCGTGATCGATGTTTTGCCGGGAGTTTACGATCCGGTTGCCTACAAAAAACAACTTGAAGATTTGAAGCTCGTTAGCGAGTACGTTTCAGTTCACGGCGTGATTTTAGAGTCGAAGTGGTTGGGCTACCACAAGACACGCGTTTCCACGATTGGGTCAGGGGAGGAGTTTGAGGTTAAGCGAATGCCCGTCGGTCGCGCGACAAATTCTGGAGTCGAACAAAGCCTTGAGATCGTTCTCAATCCGGAGAAACGACAGGGGACGGAGCAGGAGGCGCGAGGAGGGAGGGCAGGACGAGGGACGGGGCAAGGAGGGGATGCCGAGGCCGTAAATCGAGATTCCATAAAACGCCAATCCGGAGTTGAAGAATTTCAGAACGGTAAAACATTGGCGAAAAAGCTCACGCTTAACGACCGCTTGGCAATCGACACACGAATTAATGAAACGGAGCGTCGAGTCCAAATTCACAATTACATATTGCAGAATGGGATGACGACTCCCGACGGCATGAGCAAATGGCTTTATCGCGAAGTCCTTCATGCGGATCTTGATGATCCCTTCATGGGGCTCGGTGAAATTTTGTTTGAAAACTATCCGTTTGAAAAAGAAGACCAGGCGAACAACTAAAACGCTTTCAATGTTTCAATCCGCCCGGACGGCGCCGCTCAGATGACAGTGCCCCGTTTGCAGCGGCTGTCGTTGAGGGCGGTCTTCAACGATTTGAAACTCTGAACTACCATACGTCCATGGAAGCTCAGACATTACGAGAAAAACTGGTTCGCTGGATTCGAAAACTCCGAGTGCGACGCTGCGAATCTCCTTTCGTGATTCTCTTTCGCGAGAGATCGGGTTCGACCTATCTTTGTTCTTTGCTTGACAGTCACAAGCAAATCTCCTGTCGGCATGAAGATTTTCACGGTCAGTATATCGGCGAGGTCGACGACGTACCTTCGAGGGAGCGAGTCTCCAATTGGAAGAGGCGAATCAAGAAATTTGATGAGTCGTTTGTTGAGAACGTCTCGGCTGAGGATGCCGTAACGCATCTTTATGACACTTATTCTTTTCAGGAACGGGCTTGTGGTTTTAAGCTTAAATTTCCGCACCAGTTTTTACTCTATCCCGAGGTGATTCGTGAGTTTGCGTGGGTGGAGAATCTGCGGGTCATCATTTTGTCGCGACAGAATTTGCTCAAGCAAGCAGTGTCACGGCAGAACTTTGTTCGTATCTACTCGGAGTCTGGGCGTAGTAATTTATTCCCTGACAGAAACGCTAGGCCTGAGCCGCTGGGGCGTTTCGAGTTGAATATCGAAGACGCGATGCACTATGTAAAAGTCGCCCAGACGCTTCAGGCGAAATTTGAGCAGGAGTCGAATCAGATTGTCAGTAAATTCGGACTTGATTCGATTCATGTGAAGTACGAAAATCTCCTAGCTAAAAGGGATGAAACGCTGAAGTCAGTTTTCGAATTTTTAAACGTTGATCCATCGCTTAAAATTGACGCCGAAGACGTTCAGAAAGCGACGCCAGATAGGCTGCCAGATGCGATCACCAACTACGCCGAACTGGTGAAGAGGGTGGAGGGAACGAAGATTGCTTTTATGTTGGACCAGTAATCGGTCGCGCTAGTCGTTTGTTTTGCTGTGGCTGACTGGTATTCATGTTTTTGAGTGAACTAGTTGCTCGTTTCGGTGTCTTTCGGACCATATTTAAAGAACGTAAAGTTTGGAATTCAAAACTATGAACCAAGAAACCGGCCTTCCCAATCCTGAAGATGACTTAGTTGGCTACAACCGAGAGGCGTGGAATGCATTGGTTCGCAATCGCAATCAGTGGACGAAAGCAGTGACGCCGGAAGACATTGCCTTGGCGAGAACAGGCGATATCAAGATTGTAATGACGCCTCATAAACATGTTCCCGCGGAGTGGTTTCCAGATTTTCGCTCCAAAGACGTTGAACTGTTATGCCTTGCAGGCAGCGGCGGACAGCAGGCTCCGATCCTGGCCGCGGCAGGTGCGAAAGTGACCGTGTTTGACTTGTCTCCAGAGCAGTTGGCTCAAGACCGAATGGTTGCCGAACGTGAGGGCTTGGATATAAAAACGGTCCAAGGCGATATGCAGGACCTGTCGGCATTTGCGGACAATCAGTTCGATTTAATTGTCCATCCATGTTCCAACTGTTTTGTGCCCGATGTGAATCCCGTGTGGCGAGAAGCGGCGAGGGTTCTGAAATCAGGTGGCGAGATAATTTCCGGATTCACAAAGCCGATTTTCTATCTGTTTGATTACGACGAAATGGTCGCCGGGAATTTAAAAGTCGCCCATAAAATTCCGTATTCGGATCTAACAAGTATCTCTGCCGAAAAACGTCAAAAATTTATCGACCAAGATGAACCGCTTTGTTTTGGACATAGTTTGACTGATCAGATTGGTGGACAGATCGCGGCCGGTTTGGCGATCAATGGATACTACGAAGACACTTGGGATGAGTATGTGCTTTCGAATTACACGATGCCATACGCGGTCACAAAATCGCGAAAGAGCTGATCGCATTTAGGCGTTGATTGTTTGGATCTTGCTGAAGTCCCATCATCACGTCAGCAGCAAATTACAAGAAACGCAATGGTTTACTCGTCGAAGATCGCTGTTTTTACAATCACGCCGTCTGCCTGATCGTGATTGAGGTTGATCGTTGAGTTGTCATTGACACTAAATGTCCAAGTCTTGCCATCATTGGATCGTTTTGTCATCGTGACTTTGTCGCCCGGTTTGAGACCGGTGTTCTTGGCGGATTTTTTGATTTTTTGGACGACGGCTTCATCGTTGGTGCGCATCAAACTGGACACGAAATCGCGGTGGGGGGCGACTTTTTGTGCGTCGATTGGGATTACGGAGCCGTGAGGATCAGTGACTGGATGGCCAAGTCGATCGTCAAGATATTCCACCGTCGCAGAGTCACTAATGTGCTCGAGTTGATGCGCTTTTTGGTGGATTTCGGTTTCCGGCGTACCGGTTTGCTCAAGGTAGGTTTCCCACAAACGATGAGCACGAACCAAGCGATTGGCCTCGATTCTGCCGTCATCGGTCAGCCGGACGCAATCGTCGTCGACCTCCAATAAATCCTGACGCTGCAACATTCCAATCGCTTTGCGGATTTTCATGTTGCGAGTCGTCACGTTGCGAACGATCTCAGAAACTGGAACCGATTTGCCTTTCGCTCGCAAAACGGCACCGAGAACGTCTTCCATGATTTCCTGAGGGATTGCGCTGGAACGACGAATCCAATCGGCCAGCAAGCCGTACCGCGGCGCGAACGTCAGCGTTGTCAGGAAAATCAAAGTCATTGTGACGACGACGGAAGCTCCCGGTGATGCGCCGACAATCGTTGCGACAGCGAATCCGATCCAGAAACCGAGGACGCCGATGATGGCTGAAAGAATAATCATTCGATCCAAACGATCGGACAGTAAGTAAGCCGTTGCGGCCGGTGTGATGATCAAGGCTACTACCAGGATCACGCCTGCGATCTGAACGCCGCTGACGACAACCAAAGATGTGCATGCCGTTAGCAAGTATTCCATCGCCAAAACAGGGATGCCGATCGAAGCCGCCATGATGGGGTCAAAACTTGTCAGTTGAAGCGGTCTGTAAAACAGGATCACCACACTGAGAACGAATGATGCGACGATTGCCAAAAGCCAGAGTTCTTGATCGGGTACAGAAAGAACACTCCCGACGATGTAGTGGTAAATGTCGACTTGGATCATGCTTCCGATGGATCGGATCGAGATTGCGAACGCACCGAGCGCGAAAATTCCGGTGTACATGATACCGATCGCCGTATCTTGCTTGATACGAGAAAACCTCGTGACGAAACCAACCATTGCGACGGTAAGAATTCCGGCGATGATTGCGCCGATCAGCATGGCCCCTAGCTCTGCTTCTTGGCCCGAGATGATTTTGATCAGCAGGTAGCCCGCAATGACGCCGGCCAACATGGAGTGCGCAATCGCATCGGCAAGGAACGACATTTTTCGAAGCACGATAAAGCAACCGACGACACTGCAGACGATCGACACGAGCGTGCCCACGATCAGCGGCCGAATCATATGGCCGTAATCAATTTGAAGATGTTCTAACCAGTTAATGAGCGAGTCCACTTTGGCTCCATTTTAATTTTTTGTGTCTGGGCCGGTTTGCGTTGTGCGAGTTTGCAGTTCTGCAAATACCTTGAGATTGCCCTCGTAGACATCACATAACAACGTCGGATCGAGAACTTGCTGGGGCGGACCAAACGCGAATAGACGCTGTTTGAGCAAAACCAGTAAATCGAAATATTCCGCTGCTGTGCCGAGGTCGTGATGGACGACGACGACCGTTTTGCCCTGCTCTTTTGTTTCTTTTAACACGTCCAAGATGGCTCTCTCGGTCGCCGCATCGACTCCCGCAAATGGCTCATCCAACAGCAGTACATCTGCGTCTTGGGCGAGTGCTCGAGCCATAAAAACTCGTTGTTGTTGACCACCGGACAGCTGTCCAATTTGCCTTCGAGAAAACTCGCTCATACGGACTTTTTCCAAAGCTTCATCGGCAAGCTTGTAGTCCTTTCGTCCAAGAGCCTGCCACCAACGGCGTTTCCCGTAACGGCCCATCGCAGCGACTTCTCGAACGGTGATTGGGAAATCCCAGTCGACTGCGCCGCGCTGCGGAACGTAGGCGACTCGCCCCTTGGCTTGTGATGCTTCTTTGCCAAACAGTTTTACCGAGCCGACATCAGGTTTGATGAACCCAAGAATACTTTTGATGAAAGTTGATTTTCCAGATCCATTGGGGCCAATCACGCCAACGAGTTTTCCATTGGGAATGTTGACCGTAATATCAAGCAACGCGGGCACAGGCCCGTAGCTGACTGTCAAGTTACGCACTTCGATGGCTTCGCTGTTTAGCGGATTCGCATTCCCGCGATCAACGGATGTAGATTCGTTTGTAGTAATCATTAAGAGCGATGTGGAATTAGTGATTGTGATCATCGTGTGATTGTGCGGGAAGCACTTTAAATACGACTGGCCCGCTTACCTCAGCTAGGCCTGGTTCGTTGGATAGCAATGATTCAGAAATGATTTTGCCATCGCGTTTGATAAGGACTTTTAGAGCACATAACGACGTTGGAGCCGCATCAAGAAAAGCCCTGATGTAAAATTCGTTCTGCCCTATTTCAAGCTCATCAATGGTGTCGATTTCGATTTTCTCATCGGCAGGAACAGGGCCTGTTTTGTCAATGATTGGTTTGCCAAGAAAGAAAACTTTGAGCGACTGGCAATCGAAAGTTCGTTCGATCGACGCTGAATAATTTCCTGTTGCATAGTCGACTTCGAAAGCGGTTGCCGGTTGACGAAGCGATTCCGCGAACTCGATGTAGGCGTAGACGCCTCCCAGCAGGAAGACCGTAATTGAGAGTGCTAATATTGGACGCATGTTTGAAAGCTACTTTCGTTACTTGAGATGCTCGACAATCGTTTTGACGTTTTCGCGCATCATGCCGATGTAAGTTTCACCGGCGGAGCCAGATTCACCCATGGCGTCCGAATAAAGCTCTCCTCCAACCGAGATTCCCGTGTCTTTGGCGATTCCATCGAGTAGCTCGCTGTTAACCGAGGACTCAACGAAAATGCTTTTGACGCCGAGGCTCCGAATTTGCTCGACAATTTTTTGTCGCTGATCAATTGCGACTCCAGCCATTTCGCCCGTCGTCCAGCCAACGGGGCTGACGGCTTTGAAACCGTAGGCTTTGCTGAAGTAACCAAATGCATCGTGGTGGGTGACGAGAATGCGGCGACCTCTCGGAATCGCGTTGACTTGTTGGCCGATCCAGTGATTTAGCTCGCGAAGCTTAATAATGTAAGCATCCGCGTTGGTCCTGTATTGGTCTGCGTTAGATGGGTCAATCTTGCTGACGGCATCGACGACGTTGTTGACATAGATGATCGCATTGTTCGTGCTGAACCAGGCGTGTGGATCGTTCACTTCGCCCGATTCCTCCGTGAGTTTCAAAGGGTCAATGCCGGCGACGCAGGTCGCGATCGGTTTGCTCGCGCTTTTTGCAAGGTTTCGCATCCAAGAATGGCCTTCGAGATTCCAGCCATTTTCCAAGCACAAATCAGCTCGCTTTACCGACATTAAATCATCGTTGCCTGTTTCGTAGGTGTGTGGGTCTTCACCGGGAGAGAGTACGCAAACGATCTCCCACCGGTCGCCGGTTACTTGTTTTGCAAAATCGGCAATCTGAGTTGTGGAGCAAACGGCGATGAATCGTTTGGATGATTGTGCCGGTTGGGCTTCGTCATCCTGTGCCACAAGTTTGGGTTGGGGATGGGCAAACAAGCCAATTGTGATGGCCAGGGTCAGATTCCAAGCCGTTCGTTTGAGGTTACCTGATGGTTTACTCATGGAAATAGTATTTGCGATTGGGGGTGAATTGTAGCATTGGCTACGGATTGATTTTGCAATTGTCGCGGAATAGTTTAATAAAGTCAATGCTGGGAATTGCCTGGGCAAACTTACATGGATTTGATCGCAGGTGGTGGGTAGAGCCACGGCAACGCATCGGAAACCCAGATCTGTGCCTAGGCAAGAGAGAAATTCAAAGGCAACGTGTTAAAAAACTGGAAAATGCAATGGGAACTGCACTGAGGAAATTGAAATCAAGTGCTCCCAAGAATTGAGCGTTCAAATTTCGATTTTCGTTTTCCGCGCTTCGGCTTCCCAATTTTCAATTCTGGTCAAACCAAAACTTCAAGTTTGTTTTCGTTGCCGAAGTTTTTTGAGAACCGCGATTGTAAAACCGCCTACGATTTCGTCTTTGTCCTTGTAGATCCAGTCGTTCAGTTGGTCGACATGAATTCGAACACGATCGCCTGCGGAAGCACCATCCAGTGAAATGGGTTCGTTGCACAGTGTTGCGTATGCGATCCCGTTTTCAATTGCGGTGACTTTGCTCCAGATGTATTCGGTATTTTCCCCGACGGTAACGGGGGACTTGATGGAAAAATCTTGAAGCTCGCCAGCTGGGACTTCCCCTCTCATACTTCTTTCGAACGCTTCAACGAATTGCGGGAACCTCTTCCTCGCTTTTAATACTGCTCGTCTCAATCGTGGGTCGCGGTCGTCGACTTGAAGGACAGCGGGGGCGTCTTCTACCTGGACTGACAGTGGTGCGTCGCTTTCTAGCATTCGTTGTGTGGCTTTGCTCCACGGAATGACTCGCATCGTTTCTGGTATCAAAATCGCGATCGCTTGACCGCTGGCTAAATGGTTAATCAGTTTTCCAATCAGCGCGTACTCGCGGTCGAGGTTGTCAAGCGATTCACCCGGCTTCATTAAGTCAACAGAAATCCAGGCCTGATGGCTACGTACGATCGACTTGATTCTTAGTTCGGAGGTGTAGTTGAGAATGTCGTTGGGATTATCAAAATACGGACGGTCAAAATAGTTGACCGTGTAGATTCGATCTTCCGTTGAGATCAAAAACATGGGAGCCGAACCTTTTACAAATTCGGAACTGTCTTCGTTGTTTTTAAAATCGAGGTTCCATGATTTTTTGACGTGTTGCTCGATTAAATGCCGGTCGAGTTTGGGGAGCTGCCTAAACAGGGCCACCATGGAAACCATTTGTGGGCCGGGGGAGATCTCGTTCAAAGGATTACGAATTATGAGGTAAGCAAGGTAGAGGAAGGCACAGATAACCGCGGAGACGATCATAGGTGTGGTGTAGGGGAAGATGTAAATAGCCACACCCAGTGATATGGAAAAAATAGCAAACGCCAATACATTTGGGGTTAGCTTCGGCTTTTTGATATTTGAAAATGCAAAATAACGCTTCATTGTAAAGTCCTCGATTGGAAAAGAAGGACAGGTCACGTGGGAAGTGACCCAAAGCGTATCATTTGTAAGATTATCAATCCAGCAAGAATCGCTCGATACGGTTGGGAATTCTTGAAACGCTTATGCAATGGGGAGGCAATTTTCTCCCTAGGAGTTGGCATGGAGAGGAGCGATTCAATCGCGAGTCTTGGGCTCCATCGTTTATGCGCGTTTTACTTGCGTTTTCGACCGTTTAGCGGATTGTGAATTCGGAAAACTCGATTTCACGAGCGTATCAATGGTGTCCACAAGACGGTTGGCCGCAATTTCAATCGTCCAGTTGGGGGTTGGTACCGCGCTTCAATTTACACTCGGTCGGGTGGCTCGTTTCATCGGGGGAACCAAAGCACTTCCAAAGCACTTGTTACTCAGCAGCTAAATCGCTTTGGGCCTAGCGATGTGAGTTACAGCTTGATCAGGGTTAAGTCGTTGAGGAATTCGATCTCAATGGAAATCAATTCGTTTAGAACTTCTCTGATCGACGGTCGCAAGATTGGATTTTTCGAAAGCATTTGTTTGACGATTGAAGCAAGTCTCGCTGGGCAATCTGGTTGAGCGATGATTAGATCCTCGGCGATGTGATCGCGGTGAGCGTTCGCGATTTCTTCAACGGACTGGCCATCAAATGCAGGTTGGAGCGCGAGCGAATGATAAATCAAAGCCCCCAAAGAGTAGATGTCGCTTTCCAATTTGGCATGGTACTGCGTGTCGAAGCATTCCGGAGCAGTGTATCGAGCAAGTTGGGCATAGTTGTGTGGCAGCCAGGTTGCCTGATCTACTTGATGAGACTGAGACCAGCCGATCAGTGATACCCGTCCCGTTTTACTAATCAAAACGTGAGCGGGCTCAAGTCCAAGGTAGACGCGTCCATTCTCGTGCGCCGCACGGACTCCCTCTGCTATTTGTCGCATTACCCAGAGCATGCGAGATAGTGAGAGGTGCGGTGCTCGAGAAAGGAGTTGATCAAGACTTCGGCCCTGAACCCACGGTTGAACAAGAAAAAATGGAGCTTGGTCAAGTTCAGCGTCAAGCAATCTTATAACGTTTGGGTGAACAATTTGTTCGGTTGCCATTGCCTCTCGGCCGAGTCGATCAATCGCTTGGTGGAGTTCATCCTTCGGGAGGTGAGGATTAACGATCTTGATCACAAAGTCATGATTCGAATCGGCCGCAAACGTTTTCGGGGCTGCTCGGTAAATGTTGTACCAGTAACTTCCGGTAATCTGTTCCCCAAGCCTCCAACAAGAGATGATTGAAGAGGAGTCGGGATTTTCTAAGACTTGGGGAAGTTGCATTTGTCAATTTGTCGTAACTATTTGGTTGCTTACAATCCGTTGATGCAAACCAAAACCGATGTTGAAAGAGCCTCTTGACTCTGGGACGTTTTGATAATTTTGGAATCGGTAATTCAGCGCGAATGGGTGTAGAACTTGACCGAGATTTCAGGTCTTAACGGCGAAGCGCAGAAGCGCCGAATTTACGCGGTGCGTTCACCGGCGAGGCCCATTTTTTTTGAGAAGATTGCTTAAGTCGAACGGTCAGTCACGCCGCAACTGTGGAGGAGCAAACCTCGTCGCTCGGGCAATCGAGATGTCAGTCGCAATCGCGAGGGTTATTTGCGATGTAAAAACGCAGTGTTCCCTGCGAATTACTCTTTGGAGCGGAACTTCGCGGCAAACATTCTCGCCAGTTCGTCAGCCGCAACGCCGATCAAGATCACGGCTCCGATGATTGTGAACTCAAGCTCGTCAGGAATCTTGAGCAAAACAATTGAGTTATACAAAGTTTGCATCAGCGCGGTTCCAACCACAACGCCGAGTATGCTTCCTTCTCCGCCGCGCAGGCTACAACCGCCAAGCACTGCCGCAGCAATCGCGTAAAGTTCGAAAAAGTTTCCAAAGCTTGACGGGGCAATGGAGTTCGAATCAATCGCAAACATGATTCCGCCTATTCCGGTTAGGACCGCACACAGCACGTAAGCCAGAATCGTAATTCGATTGGTGTTGATTCCTGAGTATCGCGCGGCTTCTTCGTTTCGACCAACCGCCATCATGTGACGCCCCCAAACCGTCAGGTTCAGGAAAATGATTGCCAGTATCGTAAACGCAACGAAAAGGAAAAATGAATAAGGGATCCCAAACGTTTCTGCACCTTTGGCTGGGTCGAAAACAAATTCGCACCAGCTGTCGGTTTTCACAGGCGCGTATTGCAATCCCGTCTCCAGTCGTCCGGTCGCTATTTTACCAAGCGTTTCCTCGTATTCAATAAAACCAACCGTTTGATCGCTGGTAAACCAACGCGACAGTCCGCGGTAGATGAGCAGCCCACAAAGCGTGACTACAAACGGACGCATTTGGATTTTCGTAATTAACAATCCGTGGATGACACCAAGAGCGAGTGCGATTCCAAGTACAGCCAGTAAAGCCAATGGGACCGACATGTAAGGCGTCTTTCGAATCGGTACTGCAAGATAGGATTCGTTAAGTCCCGACTGCTCATCGCCAAGCTCAATGGTTCCGTCTTCGAGAATTTGATCGACAACCGTCGTGCGGGAAGATGATTTTTCATGAACAAATTGAACTTTGTCGTTGTGAGCAAGTTGAGGAAAATCACTTTCGAGCTTCACCGACTTTCCCACAACCGATTCGACTTTGAAAACCGGCGTCAGTTTGCCAGGCGGCTTTCCTTCTTTGAGATCCATGTCTCGCGAGGGGGCAGGGTCGACTTTTAGGGCGACAACATTGTTTTCGGCGACCGTACCTGAGTCACCAATCGCGACGACTTTGACAAGTCCTTTGTTCCTTCGGTCCTTGTAGTACCACAGTTCGTCACCGACCGAGAAACTGTGATCGGCAGAAACGGAAATAGTGCCGTCATCGGATCGGGCCTGCCAAACATCGGTTCCGCCCACGGAGACATATTCGACATTTATGAACAGAGCAAATAAACACGCGGACATGCAAACAAGCGAACCGATCGACAGGTCGATGCCGCTGGAGATGATGACGAATGCAACACCGATTCCAAGAACCCCGAACAGAGCCGTCCGGCGCAGCAAGTTTTCAATGTTGTTGGCGGTGAGAAATTTTTCTGGCACATGGTAGGCCAGCAAGCCCCAAAGCACACCCAAAAGCACGGTGATGCCAAGGATTTTAATTAGGCCAGAAATACGATCGCTCATTTCAAACTCGCTTTGTCATCATTGTTCGGCGTCAGAAAACGCAAGGATGGGATCAGGCATCCGAGTCCGTCGCCAACTGCATAATTGATTCTTCGCTAAGTTGTTCACGGCTTAGCTCGCCCGTGATCTTTCCTTCGTGCATCACGTAAACACGATCTGCGATTCCAATGATTTCTTCCATCTCGCTGGAAACCATTAAGATAGCCATCGACTCAGAAGCCAGTTTTTCCATCAATTGATAGATCTCCTGCTTGGCTCCGACGTCAATTCCACGAGTCGGTTCATCGAGGAAAAGAATCTTGGGTGACATCGCCAACCACTTGCCAAGGACGACCTTTTGTTGGTTGCCGCCGGACAGGAACTTCGCCGATTGTCGATCGGAAGGAGTTTTGACTGATAGTTTGTCGATCATCTCTTTGCTGTCGACACGCTGTTTTTTGAAGTTTGCAAAGCCAAATTTTTTCGCATATCGTTTCAGGCCCGCCAGGCCAATATTGTTTTGAACGCTTAAGTCTGTCAGCAGGCCATGTTGTTTACGGTCTTCGGGAACCAACGCCAATCCATGCTCGATTGCAACGCGGGGACTTTTAACGTCGACGGTTTGCCCGGCGATCACGATTTCTCCTGATCGTGGCTGGTCGATTCCGAATAAGGATTGGAGCAACTCCGTTCGTCCGCTGCCGACCAAGCCCGCGAGTCCCACAATTTCTCCAGCGCGAACCTGCAGGGAGACTTTGTGTTTTGGCCAATGCGGCGTTGCGACGTCTTTAACGTCAAGAACGACTTCACCGATGTTGTGTTGGGTTCGTTGGTAGAACTGCGAGATGTCGCGGCCCACCATTTTTGAAACCATGTTGTCGTGCGTGATTTCATCGCCGTTTAACTCGCCCACGAATTCGCCATCACGTAAAACGACAACGCGATCCGAAAGACGTTTGACTTCCGCGAGTCGATGCGAAATGTAAACGATGCTGACACCCTGGTCACGCAGGTCTTCGATCAACTTGAACAGGGACTCGGATTCCTTGCTTGAAAGACTCGACGTCGGTTCGTCCATGATCAAAACACGAGCCTGTACTGATAGGGCTTTGGCGATTTCGACCATCTGTTGTTTGCCGATCGTCAATCGGCTGACAATCATTTTCGGTGAAACGTTGAGGCCGACTCGTTTAAGAAATTCAACGCTTCGCTCGTTGATCTCCCGCGTTTTGATGAATCCGCCCGATCCCAGCGGTTCCCGCCCAAGAAAAATATTCTGGGCGACGTTAAGGTTGTCGCAGAGGTTCAATTCTTGGTGGATCAGAACGATGCCATGATCCATCGCGGCGCGAGTGTTTTCAAAGGTGACCTTTTTTCCGTCGACTTCGATTTCGCCTTTGTCTGCCGGTTGAACTCCGGCAAGGATTTTCATCAACGTGCTTTTACCGGCGCCGTTCTCGCCGATCACTGAGAGCACTTCGCCTTTTTTTATCGAAAGACTGACGTTGTGAAGCGCGCGTACGCCCGGGAAGCTTTTGGAAAGGTTGGAAACTTCAAGCAGCGGTTCGGGCAAGGGAGGTAAGCCTCTTTATGCGAATCAGTTGTCGATCGGCGGCGAGTAAAAAAAGTAAAGCAGCATAACGATTATGTCATGCTGCTTTGATTGTCGCTTGAAAAACAGAAATCAGTTTCCGATTTTCTCTTTGAGGTCAGCCCAAAATTCGTCCACGACTTCGGTTTTCTTACCGCCGATTTCGCGACCGTCTTTGGTGACCGCACGGGCAGGAACGTCGATGTACTTGCTCTCGGGAATGACTTTCTTGTTCCCTTTGAGGAGTTCAACCAGCACTCTGACAGATTGGTAACCGTACTCGTAAGGGTTTTGCACAACGGTTCCGATGACGGTGCCGTCTTTGATTCCCTGCAACGTCGCATCGTCTTCATCAAAACCGGCGACTTTGATTTTGCCAGTCTTGTTGGCCTGTTTGATGGCTTGGAGCATCGCGGGCGGATTGTAGGCGAATAGTCCCACCATGACTTCTACATCAGGATAAGTGTTAATCGCGTCTTCGGCTTTTTGTTTTGCGACTTGAGCGGTTCCTTGATCGACAAGGGTCGTGAGGATTGTGAATTTGTCGCCTTTGACTTCTTCGACTTCGTCACGCCATTCGAATCCGCCTTTGCGGTTCATGAGTTCGTCGACAACGCCCTGCTGTCGTTTTTGAGCGTTATCCTGCTCGAGTCGTCCGATCGCAAGAATGACTTTTGCTCCGTCTGGGTAAGCGTCTTTGATCAGCTTGCCCACCGTCCGACCCGCGGCGTAGTTGTCGACACCGATGTATAACAGTCGATCAGACTCGGCTGCGTCGGAGTCGTGAGTGATCAAAGGGAGCTTTGACGCCCAACCGTTGATCATTTCACGTTGGTTGATCGCGTCGATTGGGCTGATGGCAAGGGCATCAATGCCGCTGGACATGAGGTCTTCGACAATTTGCTTTTGTTTGGTCGCGGTGGCTTCGTTGGGAAACTGAACGTTGACTTCGACATCAAAATCTTCAGCGGCGTCTTTGCAGCCGACTTCGGCGATGTTCCAAAAGCTCGCGATTTGGTTGGTCACAAACGCGATGGTGGGTTTGTCTTTTTTGGTTGTGTTTTCAGCTGGCGGGTCAAATGCAAGTCCGGCATTCGAAAATGCGAGAAGGGAAACGAGCAGTAATATAGTAGAGAGAGTTCGTTGTTTGGTCATGGTACGCTCCGGCTCGGATGAAATGCTGTGGTCCGCAAGTTTAATTCAAAACGAGGCTTACTCACAAGTAATTACGACACGCCAGTATTGTAACGGCCGTAAATAGTGTTGGAGGAGTGCCGGTTACGGTGGGTTTTCGGCGAAAAAAGAAGCCCCAGAAGGTTTGATTACCTGCGGAGCGTTTTGAGATTTGCGCTGGGCGCATAAAAAAGTGGTCAGGGGCGGGCTCGAACCGCCGACACATGGATTTTCAATCCATTGCTCTACCAACTGAGCTACCCGACCATCAACGCTTTGAAATTGCTTCCTTGGCGTAGGGCACGATGTTACTAGATTCTACTCCGCATTGTCAACGGACCTTATTTTTAAGTTGAGCCAGTCGTTTTTCCGGCCGCACAACCCGATCGCGTTCAAGCAAAACAACAAAACACCGTGTTGTTTTAAAACGCTCGGCGTTGTTGAGATTGATCGACTTGTTCGCTTCAACACACAAGCTTGGTTCGAATGGATAGATTTTTTTTAAGATTCTTGGCATTGGATGTTCGGATGGGTGGGGCGGTGTCGCCAAACTAAATGGAGATCCTCAAAATCGGTAGCCAATCCGTTTGATCGAGGGCCGAACCGGAGTTGGTTTGTTGACACCTTTCAGGTTCAAAATTAAGATGAGACGGCTCTCATGAAACGCTTCAAGCTCATTTTGAGTTTGTATTTCTTAACCGTTTTGAGAAACCATTTCGTTTAAAAATCAATTGAAATGTGATTCCAAAGAGCGGACTTCGATGAGGCTGGCGCTAAAATGCCTACTGGGATTGCAATCCCGTGGCGAACCAAGGGGCAAGGGAAGCAATGAACCGATCTATTTTCCAACACTCAATCATTGTTTGTGTTGGTCTCGCTGTCTTTTTCGCTGGTGCTGTTCCGGGCCAGGCCCAAGTTAAATACTCGCCAGATCATCCTGATGTCAAAGCCATGGCCGATTCGGCCGTTGCACATTTGGAAACACGACGTTTGCTGGACAGGTTTTTGGTTCTTGCCGGGCTGGCAATCACAGAGCACAGCCGTCGATACAACGAATCGGTGCCTGTTGGCAATGCAGTCGTCGACCGAGCCATCAATTACGTTGTCGATAACGTTCCGCTAGATGGCGAGTCCGTTTCTGAAGAACGAAACATCCTGTTGGACGATGAGTGTTATCTTCCTGCCTTGTCGCTGATTTTGTTGGCCGAGACAGATGCTCAAAAATACAAGCCTCAAATTAAGGCTTTGTTGAAATCGTTTGAAGACCGGCAGCGACCGTGGGGTGCGTTCACCTATCGCCGCCAGCCGGAATCAGGTGATACATCACAAACTCAGTTTGCCGCACTGGCGATGTTTGTGGCAAAGCAAAATGGATTTTACGTTAATCCAGAAATGGCAAAAAAGACGCTGAATTGGCTTTGCGATTCTCAGCAAGGTCAAGCTTGGGTTTACAAGCTCGTTGGCGCGGGTGCGTTAAAGCCGGATGGCACCAGTGGCCCTTCGCTTTCGATGCAATGTGCTGGACTGAGCTCGGTCTATCTACTTGCCGATGTTTTGCAGTTGAACAAGCGTGTAAAGTCGATGGACAAGTCGCTTGTTAAAGACAACGGTTTGCCCAGAACGGTGAACATCTGGACGCCGCCCATTGATGGCGACAACAAGAACGCCAAAAAAACGGGGCCACTTGTCAGTTTTGACCGCGGAAAGCTTGGTGGCTCGACCCGTGGAGGCAACGATTGGTTGATTAATAACTTTCGCGTCGACGGCAGTCCGTGGAATTACTACTACCTGTATGCCCTTGAGCGTTACGGCTATTTTCGCGAGCAAGCAGAGGGCGACGTTCGTGGGCTCGATGATTGGTACGACCAAACGATTGAGTATTTCAAAGGAAAACAGCTTTCCAATGGCGGGTTTTCGGGGGCTTCTCCGGAGGATGATACGACCGCGGTTAGCATGGCGATCTTGTTTATGGTTAGGAGCAGCCAGTTGTTGCGATCGGGTTCCACAAGCACGACGCTGAAAGGCGGCCTTGGGTTCAAGAAAGACACGGTGCTTAGCCAGGGTAAAAAAGGCGACATTCGTTCGCGTGAAACAGAGCGTTCGCTCGACGATTTGCTTGAGATGATGAAGGGCAAGCCTACCGCCGAGGAGCTTCAAGAGTTGTCCGATTCGTTAAAGAAGCAAGTTATCGCGTTCCGTCAAAAAGACGACAAATCACGAGGCGAAATCAAAGCGTTTTTGAGAAGCATGATCGGTGCGAAAAGCTATTTTCGGCGTCTAATTGCGGTGCGTTTTCTCGCCGGTGAGCAAGATATGGACAACGTCCCTGCCCTGATTTATGCACTTGGCGATCCAGATTATCGGATCTGCATCGAGGCCCATGATGGATTGCGGTTGATCAGTCGGAAAATCGACTCGGTGGCGTTGTCAGAATCTGCGATCAAAAATGCCAGGCGTGATCCCGGCGTGCTCAAGAAAGAGCCAGAGTTGGAGGCCGCACTGCGTTCGGAGTTCAACGGAATTAAGAAAAAATGGACCAGTTGGTTTTTGAAAATTCGCCCCGGTGCTGAGCTGTTGGAGAAAACAGGAGAATGATCGGAAGCACGCACAACATCAGAACAGGCCACCAAAAAATGCAGGCGTCAAACTTTGATTGTTTGAGCGGCTGGTTAATGTCGTGCATCATCGTTTTCGGTTTGATGTTCATGATCCTTCTGGTTTGTATGCTTCAGCCGCCGTTCCGTAATGTGTTTAAATCAGGATTTGATGTTGCAACACCGGCGTTGCTCCATGATCAGCATTCAAACGATGTTTTCGATGCAGGCGCGGAAGTTCCAGAGGTTCAGCCATTGATTGATGAGAGAGTATTTGAGCAAGTCACTGATGTCGTGTGCTCTGTTCAAGCAACCTCTCCGCCATTAAGTAACGGCGGTGGTGACGTTGAGGGGGATGGTGACGGTCGGGGTGTTGGAAAACTTGGCGACCCAAATCCTGCACGTGCTCGCGCCCACATGCGGTGGAACATCGAATATCAATTGACTGATTTGAAAACTTATGCCGCTCAGTTACGAAACTTTCGGGTTGAAATCGGACTTATTCACAAAACAAAAGACTCAATCCTCCGCGTTTCAAATCTTGGTAAGAAGAACAGGGTCAAGCATACGACTCGGTTGGATGAGAGTAAGTCGGCTTTTTTTGCTTCGGCCAACTCCAGAATGAAGAAGTGGGATCAGGCCTTGGCCAAGTCCGCGATTGTAGAATCGGGAGAAAAAGCGGCTGATTTTATTGTCGTTCACTTTCTTGATGATTCCATGTTGCTGCGTTTTTCAGCCGCCGAAGCAGCTGCGTTACCCGCTGGGAAATCGTTCAGCGATATCGACAAGACACATTTTAAAATTATTCCGGTTTCAAAATCCGAGTTTCAAATCGAAGTCATTAAGATGGACTTCAAGTAAAATTGGTTTGTAAGAGTTGAAGCCTCAGAGATAGAGAGAAGTTGAATTGAGCACTGATTTTCCAAAACGAGTTAAGCCGAATTTGAAGGTGCAAACAGGCACGTCGGCGTACGATCGCCTGAACGCCGCTTTGTTGGCTTGTATCATTCTGTTCGGTTTTTTGTTTACCGTTTTGTTCTTGATTTGGTTGACATCCATTTTTGATTTCTCGCGCCGAGCCGCCGGGCCGATTGCGATTGCCAATGAAGCGGGTGACAGTAAGCCCGAAGGCGTCGCCGACGATGTGCTAGAGCCAGGCGTCGAGGAATTTCCAGAGGTCGAAGTGCCTCAGTTGGCCAACGCGTTAGAGGCGGTGACCGATTCCGTCTCGTCAGTGCGTGGTGCGTTGGAAAAACGAAGCGGTGATGCTGCCCAGATGGGACGAGGAAGTGGATTTGGATCACGAGACGGTGGCCCGGGATCTGGCGGCGACGGTATCCCCGAATACAAACGTTGGGTGATCAGCTACGAAGCCTCTGACATTACGACTTATGCGAAAATGTTGAGTTACTTCGATATTGATATCGGCGTCATTCACCAGGTCAAAAATGATATCTGGCGTGTGACTGATGTTGGCGGTGGCGCTTCGGTCATCAAATCGAATCGTGATCGTGAAAACAAAACGTTGCGGTTTATGCATCAAAAACAGCGGATGAAAAAATGGGACCAAGAGCTTTGTAAGCGAAATTCGGTTGCCATCGAAAATACAATTCAAGCTCAGTTTTATCCTGAGGCTACGCGGGTCATCATTCGACAAGCCGAGGCCGAAGCGCTTGTTGGAACGGGAAAGCAATTGAGCGAAGTAAGAAACACTTTTTTCAAAGTCGAGCCGGGGGGATCCGGTTACGTATTTAAAGTGACGGACATTGTGTACCGTTGATGGGTGAGCATTTCGATGCTCCAGCGCGGTGGGGTGAGCTTGGAATAAGACGGTTGCAAACACGAATCATTTTGCGTGATTCGCCCGCCCGCTAACCGTTTGAGTAGTCTTTTAGTAAAGACTGTTTATTGTTCAAACGTTGATCATAATGCTGCTTCGATTGGGGGATCGAAATGGCGTGGATGGAGTCCCCCGTATAGAAAACACGAAACGTTTAGGTTGGGCTTTCTGAAAAACGATTCGAATAGACGATTCAAATAAGCGATGGGCAACCATCGATTCAATTTAAAAACTACAAAACTTGAGATCGAGGACCATGGATCAAATTTTTACGTTGCTTGGATATGTCATTTACTTTGTCATGTTCTTGATTGCCCTCTGGGGGGCCTTTTGCGTGGTCATGGTTGCTTCACGTGTTCGTCAAAAACAATTTTCGAACGAAGAGCAACAATCACTTTTCCTTGAAGCCATCGAAGAGCCGCTAACGCGTGGCGATTACGATGCCGCCGTCGAGCTTTGTGATGGCGACCGACGAGCAACCTGCCAGTTGGCTCAACTGGCCGTCGAAAACAGGCGAGTCGGTTTTGCCAAAGTCAAACAGCTGGTGGCTGACCGTTTTCAACGTGACGTTCTTCAGGATTTGGAGTACCGGTTGAGCTGGGTATATACGGTTATCAAAACCGCGCCGATGATCGGGCTTTTGGGAACGGTTCTCGGTATGATGGCGGCGTTTGCAAAACTGGCGGATCCAAACGCGACTGTTGTTGTTTCTAAATTGGCGATGGACATTCAGTTCGCGTTGATCACAACAGCACTTGGATTGGCCATCGCGATTCCGTTGGTGTTGTGTACTGCCTACATCAACGTTGCGATTCGAAAGATGGAAGATCTGGTTTCGTACGGCTTGAACCAGTTCCTTGAAGTCTTCAAAGAAGCAAGCATCCGCTACCCAAACAAATAACCAGTTAGAAGCAGTCGCTTTCTTTCAGACGCTGCAACACAAAGTCATCAGGATTGGCAATGAGCGAAGAAACAGGTCTCGAGTTACCAAAACGAAAACGCAACCCCGACGATGGTGAGTTAGACATTACTCCCATGATCGATGTGACGTTTTTGCTGCTCGCGTTTTTTGTTGTTGTTTCGAAAATGGATCCGCAAGCCGCGGTAGACCTGCCCAAGGCGAGTTACGGCGATTCAATTCAAGACAAAGCTTGCGTGACGCTAATCGTTGTCATGGATGAAGGCGGTGAAAAAGCGTTGATCTACAAAGGGCGATCCATGGGGGAAGAAACTCAGGTCCCCGAAGGCGAAGAAGAAGACCAAATCGATCACATTGGTGAGTACGTTGAAAATGAGTTGTCAGCTCATCCGACGAAGACTTCTATTCTCGTGAAAGCTGAGGGTAAAGTGAAAACCGGGATGGTGGAAATGGTGAAACGTGGCGTCGGCAGATCTGAGCTGGGTAAGTCCCGAAAAATTTATGTTGGTATCGAAGAAGTTCAGTAGAAGAAGCTCAATAGGCGAATGCAGGTAACCGCAATCATTTATTCAAAACGAGGGATTCGATGAGCAAAAACAAAAACGATTCTGATCCAATGGATCCCAATGATCCAAAGCCTGATGATCCTAACGACAAATTTGGCCTCAATGAGCCGACGGGGCAGTTTGCTCATCTTGAAGAAGAGATGGCGAAAAAGGCTGAAGAGTTCGCCAAATCAAACGCTCCTGACATGCCCTCCGTTCCCGCGCCCGTCGTCGATGTGACTTACAAAAACATGGGCTGGAAGGGAATCGACGAAGAGGAAGAGGAAGAAGAGCTCGACGACGTTACGTTTCAAAAAGAGAAAATTCCCGAAGACGAACTCGACATGACGCCCATGGTCGACGTGACGTTTTTGTTGTTGATCTTTTTCATGGTGACCGCGTCTTTCACACTGCAAAAATCACTGGAGCAGCCGCACACGAAATCGGACGCTCCAAGTAACAACGTTGTCGAAGACGAAGAAATTCTCGACGACTATATCCAAGTCAACATTGATCAAAACAACACTTTTTACGTAACGACTCGCGACTCAGATGAAGTCGAATGTCCCAGTGATAACGAAATGCGAGCTCGCGTTTTTGAGGCCAAGGAAACTTCCACCGCCACCCGCTTGATCATCAAGGCTCACGTGGATTCGATTCATGCGAAAGTCATCACCGCTTGGGATACAGGCGTGGTTAGCGGCATGGAACAAATCGAAATTCAAACCACCGAAGAAGAGTTTTGATTCGCGGTTTTAAAGTTTAAGTCAAAATCAGAAAATATACGGACCTCGGCCGTCAAACTATTCGAGGGATTGAAGGAAAAAGAATGTCACCGCGACAGCTACTACAAAAACTGGATGCTCTTGGAATCGTTGATCCGAAAATTCTTGCGCGGATCCAAGCCGAAGTTGAAAACCCTGACAAGGTCGTCAAGACAAAAGCGGTTTTGAGTTACCTTGTCAAAAAGCAGCAAATCACCGAAAAGCAAGCGCTGCAGTTGGTGAAGGTTTCCAAGAAGGAAGACGTGATCGAAGTCGCGCCTACCCCGGTCGACGAGCATGACTCGGCGGACTTGATGGCGATCAAGGATTCACGTCCAAGCGTTGTCGAAGAGGCCGACGAAGGCGCTACGATGATGGACGATGGCGCGTTCGCCGCCGAAGTTGATCCGGATCTCGTCGTTTCCGAGGTCCACGATCCGTTAAGTATGGACGGCACGATGGGGTCGGTTGTTCAACCTTTGGGTGGAGTGGCTCCAGGATTCGACGCCGGCTTGGGCGGTCAGGGCTTGGGGCAAGCGGGCTTGGGGCAAGCGGGCTTTGGTGCAGGGCTAGACACTGGAATGGATTCGGGTGCCTACCAGCAGACCGACGAAGTCGCTGCGACGTTCTTGGGTAAAAAGGACAAGAAAGATCAGTGGGCGACCAAGTGGCTCTACATTGGTTTTGGAATTCTCGGTGCGATTTTGATCGGAACCGCGGTCACGTTTATCGCGACCATGGGCCAGAAACCAGAAGACATGTTTAAGGCTGCAATGGACAGCTATAACAAGGCGACTTATACCGACGCCACAAAAAAATTCGAAGAGTTTTTGGAGCAGTTTCCCGATCACAACGATGCCCAAACAGCTCGCGCTCGAAGGATCCACTCGATCATTCGAGCGACTTATGATCTGAAAAACTATCCTGAGGTTATTCAGCAATCCAGCACTTTGTTGCCCGAACTTGCAGAGGCTGAGGACGGTGGGAAAATTGAATTGCTTCGTGATGACCTCGGCGTGATGTTGCCGGTTTCGTTAGAGCGGATCACCAAAAAAGCAACCAAAGTCGTTGACCTAGAGGGGATGAAAACCGAACTCGTTAAAATCAAGGACTACAAAAAAGTAATCGACAATCCAGTCTATATTACGACGTCACTTCGCAAGGTTCCTTCCAACGCTGAGAATCTGGGGCGAATTGACAACAACATTCGAACGATCGAAGGGCAGATTGCCAAGGAAAACGAATATGGCAAAGCTCTGACGGCGATCGCGAATCTACGTGAAGAAGGCCAAACAGACCAAGCGTTTGCGGTCTACCAAAAACTTACCCGAAACTATGGCGACCTCGCTGGTCGAAAGGCACTGCGGGATTTGATGCTGACGATTAGTGCGAAGGAAAGCGAGCTGGTTAAAACCGTCGAGGTTTCGATTCCAAGCACCGCAACCGAACGACCGTCCATCATCGCGAATTCAGTTGTCTTGGCTGCCAAATCAGGCGAACCAGTTGAAGCTCTCAAGGGCGAGGTAGTGAACTTTCTCGCTGACGGTTCAGTTTATGGAATCGATGTTGGTGATGGAACGATTACCTGGCGACGATTTCTTGGTTACGAAACTGATATTCAGCCACAGTCGATCAATGATGATTTGATCCTTGTTGCCGATGAGCAAAAGTTTGAAGTCATGGCGCTGCAGCGGCTGACTGGAAAAATATTCTGGCGAGCTGAAATTGGCGAGCCGTTTATGATGCCTTCATTGGGCGACAAAGTTATCGTTGTCACAACAAAAGCTGGCAAAGTCATCCAGTTAAATTCAGCCAACGGTCAGGTCGAACAATCGATCCAGCTTCCTCAGTCCGCGAATTTGAGTGCGTTGATTAGCACCAAAGAGCCTTACATCTACCAAGCTGGAAGTTACTCGAACCTCTACGTGCTTTCCAGTCAGGATTATTCCTGCAAAGAGGTTTACTATATCGGTCATGCTCAGGGTAGCATCGCCACGAATCCGGTCGCTTGGTCGGGGTACGTTTTGGTCGCGGTCAATGGTAGCGGGTATTGCAACCTGCATGTGTTGAAACCCATGAACAAAGGCCGAGATCTGAAACTGGTTCAGATCATGACTCACATTACTGACTCGCCCGTGTCCTCGCCCATTCAGCGTTTCGGACGCTGGATGTTGCTAACGTCCGAAGAAGGCGAGATGCGAATTCTTGAACTTAACCCGACTGAAGAGTTGAGTCCTGTTTCTGAGTTTGCCAAGGACCGATTCACTTCGGAGCGAGGTTTGAAGTCCTACATCAAGTCAGAGGGCAGTAACTTGTGGGTCGCAGGTAAAGGAATCATGCGATACAAAATCAAGCGAAACCAAGGCACGTTTTCTCGTGAAGTGACGCTTGAGCCTAACGACGAATTTATCAGTCCATGTCAAAAACTGGATGACTACTTGCTTCACATTCGACGTCGTGACAAATCGGGCATGCTTTCTGCCTCGCTTGTCAACGCAGCTGATCTTAAGCCTGTTTGGCGTACAGATTTCGGCGGCGAACTGGCCGGTTCGCCGATGATGTTTGGCGACAAATTGGTTGCCGTTTCAAATCAAGGAGACTTGTTCTCGATTGATGGCGGAGCGATTGGGAAAGGCTATTCGGATGACGCGGTTCGAGCGAGTACTGTTCGCGAAGACCTTTCTTTCAATCAGACCATTCCCGTTGGAGATGATATGTTCGCTTTGTTGGGGCCCAACAATCCGAAGGACATGTTATTCGCTAAAGGATCAACGTTGCAAAAGAAGCTGGTGATGCTGTTGCCGCCAGCCGACAAAGCCGCTTGCCCTGCAGTTGCGATGGGTGAAAATTTGATCATCGCATCTACAAGTGGCCAGGTTTCCTTGGTCGATCCGAAAACGGGACGACGAATGGGCGAGTCATTTTTACTTGAAGCGAAACCAGGTACTAGAACGCCTTGGTTCGAGCCGACCGTCTTGTCCGCCAACACATTCGCTATCGCGTCTGGAGCAACTGCCGACGGGGTAAAGAGCGTGATGTACGTGCTTGATTCATCGAACCCTCGCTCGTTGAAAATGACGGCGTCGCTCGAATCTGAAGAGCCGTTTGGTTCTCGATTGGTAAACGATGGACGAGGAATTTTTGGAGTCATTGGAACTGCCGGCAATGAAAAATTAGCCTCGTTTAGTTCGTCTGACCCAATTGCAAAAGAACAAGAAGTGGCACTCAACGGAAGCGTCGTTGCCGGACCATGGCTTACTCAAGCCGGCCTTCTCGTCCACCTCGACGATGACATGCTGTACTGCTTCGGCACAGACCTTTCTCCTAAGTGGGAAGCGAAACTTGAGAATGACAAATTCGCCTGTGATCCAGAAATCGTCGGAGCACAATTAATGCTCTGTTCTCGAAGCGGAAAAATTCAACTGATCGATCCTTCAACGGGCAAGACCGTTACTGAGTTTTCGGTTGGGCAACCCATTATCCACAAACCGTTTCGTGCAGGCGATAAAATGTACGTCAGCGGCATGGACGGAACCGTTCACGTTGTTGATCTAAATCGTATTGGTAACCAATAAGGAAACGAACATGTTGCAATCTCATTTGTTTGATTCGTTTTCCCGATTCAGATTTGCCAGTCTTGGTCTTCTGTGTGCGATCGTTGCGCTCGGACTAAGCAGTAACGCGAACGCGCAATGGTTGGAAAAAGAATCTGAGTTGGTTGGGCCGTTTGTAGACGGCGAACCGTTTGATGTCATCTTTCTAAACGATGATGGCGACAAAGCGATCATGAAGGTCAAGCGTTTGAAGGACTTTCCTGATGAAATTCCCACGCAAGGTCAATTGGTTTTTGAGTACTTTTCAGATGATGAAGATAAGCTCGAGGTTCCTTATTCAAGTATCGCGAAAGTCAAAACTTTTGAAGATTATTTGATCGAAGAATCAGATGCTTGGTTGGAGGAAGGCGAGTACGCGAAATCATTCCGAAACCTACTTTGGATTTACGACAACGGTGGTAAACAAGATCCAAAGTTGGTCGCGGCTCTTAAAAAGTGCATGTTTCAGGATGCAAAAGAGAACTTTGAAGAAGGCGATTTCGAACTCGCCCTTTCGATCTTTGAAGATATTTACCAACGAGATCCAAGCTTCAAAGTCACTGGCATCAATCAAAAGCTCTCTGAGATTGTGATGGCGTGCTACAACGGCATGATCAGAAAACAATTTGATCGCGAAGATTACCGAGGTGTGCGAGTTGCACTGGCTTCCGTGATCGACCAATATAAAGACAAAGCCAACACGCTGGAAACAACGTGGAGTCGTGCTTTCAAAAAACGTAGCGATGACTTGATTGCTCAATCGAGACAATATGCAAAAGAGGGCAAAGGCCGATTGGCACATCTCGCGGCCAAACAGGCTGATCAAATGATGCCCGATCGTCCCGAGGTGTTGCAGTTGCAATCCGATTTGCTCGCCCAGTTTCCGTTAGTTGTGGTGGGCGTTAGCCAGGCTGCTTCGGACGCCGATCCGAATCGTTTCGAGCATTGGGGAGCCCGCCGCGTTGGTCGTTTGACCCAACGGACCATCATGGAAAACACGGGTCTGACGGACGAAGGTGGAAAATACGAATTTCCCAATGGCCTGCTTTATCGTGCTGACGAAATCGGTCTTAAGTACACTTTTGAAATCAAAAATGACGTAACTGGATTTGCGGTTCCTGAAACAACAGCTTACGAAGTGAGCTCTTTGTTGCTGGATTTGGCGGATCCGGAATCACCAAGCTACAACGTTGCTTGGGCAAAGATTGTGGGACGGATTTCGATCGAAGATGAAAGTCACGTTTCATTCACGTTGCGAACACCCTTCGTTCGACCAGAGGCCTTGTTAAAAATTCCTTACACACCAGCTGATGAGACGGGCCAGCCTGACCAAAATGGTTCCTACGTAATGACATCGCTGGACGATGACTTCGTAACGTTTGAATTGAATCCGCGATACGAACCGAAACCGGATCGTCAGCATCCTCAAGTTGTTGAGCAGGTGTTTCGATCGTCATCTGAAGCGGTGGACCAATTGATCGCTGGAAACATTGATGTTGTCGATCGAATTCCTCTGTCGGACATCGCACGATTGAAATCCGCCAAAGGCGTAAACGTTCGGCCTTACATTTTGCCGACCGTGCACATGTTGGTACCAAAGATTCGTGGCGAGATGGAAAATGATCCAAACTTTCGCAGTGGACTTTCTCACGCCATCGACAGAGACCTCTTGATCAAAGACGTTATCTGTGGCGGAAAGAGTGTTGAAGGCTGTGAGGTCGTTAGTGGTCCGTTTCCCATTGGAACCGAGGATAACGACCAGATCGCTTACGGATATGACTTGCGAGTTCGCCCGCTGCCTTTCAATTCACAGTTGGGCATGGTCCTGATCCGATTGGCGTTGCGAGCAAATCCACCTGTTCGACCAGAACCGATTCCAACTCCAAAATTAGTGATCGCACATCCAAAAAGTAGTTCCGCTGCAAACGCTGCGGGAGCGATTGCAAGAATGTGGACAGAAGTCGGAATTCCGACTACTACCGTTCAACTTAAAACAGGCGAGTCGATCCCGTCGGACGACGAATGGGACTTTCTCTACGTCGAAGTCGTCGTCGAAGAACCTTTGGCTGACGTGACCAAAATGATTGGGCCCTACGGTTTTGCCAAAGACGTCAGCGCACCGATTGAGCAAACGCTTCGAATCGTTAGCTACGCACAAAGTTGGCAGAAAGCGTGTTCGGCACTACGTCGTTTACATCGCCAAATCGCGGTCGATCTATCCGTCATTCCGCTTTGGCAAGTCAAAGAGCATTACGCCTACCGAAGTACTGTCCGAGGCGTCGGTCGCGATCTGATTCATCTCTATCAAAACGTCGATCGCTGGAATATCGATTTGACCGAGCAAGAAGAGCAGCAGGGAAAATGATGTTCAAACAGTTGATCCAAGTGATGAATCAAAACAGCAAACTCATCAATCGTGTTGCATGTGTTAAACGTGGCGCTGGTTTGTTGGTGGTTGTTTTAGTTTGCTTCACGTTCGTGTTTGCGAACAACGCAATCGCGAATCAAGGCAAACCCGACAGTAAGTCCACGGCTGATGCGAAAGATGGTGAGGAAGAAGCCAAACCAGAAAAACCAGAAGAGCCTTTCGTGCCGGATTTCGTCGACAACGATTTTGATGGCAGCGAAGAAAGAGCATGGGAATATCGTCCGTATTTGGTTGCCGTTTGGTTTTGCCTCGACGGATCGCCAGCGCTGAATTCGGTGTACAAAGAAATCTCAGCCGACGTAACACGCCGGTCACTTTTGATCGACCCAAGTGGTTGGGACATCACGACAGGGCTGGCGCCGTCAAAATGGCGCTTTCGTTTTTCCAATCACATCGACAAACCTGAGAAATGTTCTGGAATTGCCAAACATCCCGCGTTGGAAAAGTACGACAAATTGATGGTCGTCTGTTTGGATAGTGGGACAGGTCTGACCCAAGTTCGGGTGCGAGAATACGACGTTCAAACCCAGCAGTGGGGCCCAATGGTTGAGCGAAAGGTTTCCCAGAAACATCAGCTTGGCCAAAATGTGATCGATGCGATTCGAATCGCTTTCATGCCGATCGCACGAATTGACCGAGTTCAAGAACTCGCTATTGATTTACCAGATGGTAAAAAGAAAAAACGCGACGAAGTTGTGATGCAAGTGCGAGCCATTCGTAGCTGCTTTCGAACAGAGATGGTTCTAAAGCCCAGAAAGGAAAACGATCCAACGGCTCTAGTTGATATGGAAGACGCGAGCGGTGCCGAAGAAGGCAGTTCTACGAGTGACGGTGATACGGAGGCTGAAGAAGATTCGTTTGGAAGACTGCGTGAATGGCGTGCCGTTCCGATCGAGAATTCGCCTGTGTTTATTCAGTCCGATGATCGGTTTTTGCCTGTCATTCGCCGCACTGATCGTAAGGGAGATTTGTTGAAGCTAGAGCCTATTCAGTTCACGTATCTAACAGTGGACGGGCAGGAAGGTGCAGTATTGCGTTGCTCAATTCAGTCTTCTCAACGGGCTCCTTTGTCGCAACGTAAAAGTAAGCGAGCCCAGAAACTTGCGCTCGTCATTCGCCCGCCAGAACGATCCACCCGTTTGTTTTTGGTTTCCTCAACTAAAGAAAAAACACCACTCGAAGGTTTTGAGATTTGGTCTCGACGGCCGGGCGCTCCTATCACTGAAAAATCAGAATTCCTCGGGAAAACAGATTGGCGTGGCTCCATTGCAATTGAACCAAGTCCTGAAGGTTTGCGTTTGATTTACGTTAAACGAGGCTCTCGTGCCCTCAAAAAATTGCCGATCATGCCTGGGCTTTATGATTCGGTTGAAACAAATTTGCCTAACGATGAAACCCGTTTGTTCGCCGAAGGTGTAATCCAAGGTCTCCAAAACGAAATTTTGAGTTTGGTAATTCAACGACAGGTTGCCGAGGCTGAAATCGAAGCAGCACTCAAAGAGAAAGACCTCGACCTCGCCCGCGAAAAATTCTCGGACTACGAAGAATTGGAAACGCCCAATGGCGTTAGAATTCGAATGAACGATGATTTGGTCAGGTTAAAAGAACTGACTGGTGATAGTCGCGAATTGAGCTTCATCGACCGAATGTTTGGCACGTTGACGAAGATTTTGACCGAGCAAGAGTTGAAATCAAAATCGGTTGAATTGCAAAAGCAGATTCAGGATATGCTTGAAAAGAAAAACGAGTGAATCTCACGGTTTGAATCGTCAGAGCGTTTTGAATCGTAAGCAGTGTTTTGAGTGCAAACTCTGTTGAGCGGAAACATTGAGAATCCTTCTCTTTGAGATTCACCGTTTGAACCGATCGAGCGATCAAGCAATTTCTATCGAAACAGGCAGTAGTGGGACGTCGCCTCATTTCCGAGATCGATCTACTGGCCGATTTTCGCCCTTGGGCCTGCCTTGCTCGCGCGTTAGAGATCGTTCGTGCTCCAGATGCACACTCCTTGAGCGATGTCCGCATTGGGATTGGCCGGTGGGGTTGGCAGGTTACTTCGACGCTATCGCCCACTCTCCAAATTCCATGTATGATCATGCATGCGGTTCGTTTTTTGCCTGCCCAATCGGGGGGTGTCGCGGAGGGGGCGTATTCGAAGGTCTGGGGAAAGCCCTCGTTTTTAGGCATGATAATTGGACTAACCCGTCCAAACTCATTTTTGACTGAGCATTTGCGTTCACGTATTTTGGCGAGGGAGTTATCTTCAAAAAGCGAGACCTATATTTTAAAGTTGTTCGCAAGGCGTACCAAAAGTCGACTTACGAAAGAACGCATTGAGTTCGATCGCGAGAGCTCAATATATCTCTTCAAAATCAAGACTCCTTATATTTCAACTGCAATGCTGCGTCGTGCAATTATTCTTCTAAGCCTTTGCTTTGCCACCATGTGTGGTTTTGTTGGCTATTTGAGTTATCAGGGCACGCAGGCAAAAGAAGAAATCGAAGCTCCGCCCGCGATGACCGGTTGCAAGGCACTCATCGAGAACCCGCCTTCAGAACTGACACGCGTGTTGGTTGGCGACTACGGAGTCGGCAAAATGATCGCCTCACTCGATGTTGACGAAGATGGAAAATGGGACGAGATTTGCGTGCCGTTTTTCCCAAAGAATTTGAAGATCGGTTACGGATACACAGCCGTATTGATCTGCTTTGATTCTGTCGCAGATGAAGCCTCGTTTCGCGAGATCGCAAATCAAGGAACCGTCGACTCAACCTTCTGGCCAACCCGGCAAAAAATGGATCCTTACTTGCACGAACAGTTGGCAAAGAAATATCACAACTTGGATTTCGCTCATTCACCTGTGCTGCACTATGGTTTCGAAAAAGCGAAACCTTTGCTTGGTGAGGAAACGATGAAAGCCAGTATTGTCGCTGCGGGAATCGCCATCGTCGTAGCGTTCTTGGCTTTGATTTCTGGGCTTTTCAAAATTCGTTTGGCGAAGAACGACGAAATTGACGAAGATGCGCCGACTTCCAATCGAGCTGGTTTACCGATCGCGTCTTCCAAGTAAGTACTCGCAGCTTCGCTGATGGGCTTGGCTTGCGATTTATCTAGTTGATCTCTCACCGGTAGTCATTGCATTGCAAAAGAATGACCTTACCGGAGGGGTGGAGAACGGATTTTGTTCAGCGAATTTTTCGATTGGTTTGCAAGTGCGGTGGCCTGCTGGAGATCAAGCCCGCTGTTGAAAAACTGGGTTGTCGATAAAATTTGAACGATCGACTGTCACCCTCCGCCACCTGTTTTTATCAACTTCCAATGGCAAAACTCTACTTTTATTATTCCGCAATGAACGCGGGCAAAAGCACGACGCTGCTTCAGGCTGCTCACAATTACGAAGAACGCGGCATGCGAGTCCTGTTGTTTACCCCCGACATTGATGACCGAGCCGGCGTTGGAACGATCTCTTCTCGGATCGGTTTGAATCGCGACGTTTTTGCATTCGCGAACGACTTTGATTTGTACGCACACATCAAAGAGGAGCAGATGGAATGTCCGTTGGCATGCGTGTTCGTTGACGAAGCACAATTCCTAACAGCGAAACAGGTTTTGCAGTTGACTCTGGTTTGCGACCGCTTGGGAGTGCCGGTGTTGTGCTACGGGTTGAGAACGGATTTTTTGGGCGAGCCGTTTGAGGGAAGCAAATACTTACTCGCTTGGGCCGATGCGTTGGGCGAGATCAAAACGATTTGCCACACGGGCAAAAAAGCAATCATGAACGCGAGGTTGGACGAAAGCGGAAACCGAGTGCTGGCCGGCGAGCAAGTTGCAATCGGGCTGAACTACGTCGCACTTTCCCGAAAAGAGTTTGGGCTCGATAAAGTTTCACCGATTGGTTACGAGCCACCGGAAAGTTGAGAACCAACTTTTTTGGAAGCGATTTTGCCACACAAACGTCTTGAACGTACCCATGAATTCGGAACCACTGCGGTTTAACAGCACCGCAGCAAAATAGCTGAGGAGCAAGGCCGATCCACGCTCAAAATCAAGCGTCGCGACAGGGCCCGATTCAGCGATCGGAATTACTCCAAAGGAGCCAAAGCCAATCGCCAGCGATTGAGTGTCATCGACACCGCCGATAACCTTTCCCAACCCTATCGCTTGAACCGCTCATCAAGGTATCGTTTTGCGAACGATGCTGGTGCGTCAAAGTCAACAGCCGATGTGTCTTCATCGGGCCCGTCCGGAACAGGAGTTCGAAGTGGCTCAATTTCTCGACTGCTTTCCATCGGAATGACAGAGCCATAGCCATCTTGGTTACTCTCAAACTCCGTGCCAGCTCCCGCTTCAGGGTAGTAGGCATCAGCAGGAGAACTAAAGCCAGATCCCGACACGCCACCAAGCATTGGAGCGGATTGATTGAATCCGCCGTAGCTAACCGGCCGGGTATCAATGTCACAATCGTTTGGCCCACGGCGTTCATAACGAGGTGCTTTGCGATTAGCATTGCACTGAGCATCCTCTGACCATTCGCCTTCGGTCAATCGAATGTTGAACCGACTCAGTAGCGATCCCGATGTGAACGCGTAATTCAATAGAGCTTGGTTGTAGTCGGCGACGGCTCGGTGAACGGCACTCTCTGCGGTAGCGGCTCGTTGCTCTGCATCAAGTAAAAAGAATACTTGGTCTTGTCCTTCGCTAACTCGTTTACGTTTAGGATCCAGTTCTTCCTGAACGGCAACACGCGAATTAAACGACGTTCTCAAGTTGGCCATTGAACGATCGACTTCTGTAAACGCGGCGTTCAGGTCATGAAGAATCTGACGTTGCTGCTCTTTCAGAACTGCCTTTTCACGAACCAGGTTTAGTTCTGCGTTGCGAATTGCCAAATGACCTGTGCGGTTTCCAATCGCTCCACCCAATTCAACACCGACTTGCCAATCGTCCAAATCGCCATTGATTAGATCGTCATAGGCACTTCCTTGAGCGCGTGAGCGGCTACCGAAAAGGTTGTCGCCGAATCCTCGGAATCCATATTGTCCGACAAGGTCAAGACGCCATTTGTTGAGGCTCTTTGCGGCAAGCAACTCAAGTTCACGCTGACGCAAAGTCCACTTTTGTCGTCGAATTTCGACGCGACGACCAAGGGCTTGGATCTGCGATTGTTCCCAGTCGAAAACGACTGGCGCTACAGCTGGCTCTGAGATCGGACGAACGACTCTTCCGTCGCTTGAATTAAGTCCCATCAGTCGGCGGAGGTTTCGTTCCGAGCCAAGCACACCGGGCTGTCCGTTAAGAACTCCCGTTAGAGCGTTTTGAGCTTGTGCTTGAAAATTGAAATATTGTTGTCGGGCTTGGGCTTCATCGTCAGGTCGTCCAACACCGTTTTCGTATCGAAGTTTTCGGTTCTCCCAAGTTTCACGAGACGACTCGCGAGCCGCCATTTTGGTGTCTAGATCGCGGTAGGCAAAATAGAGCTCCCAGTAATTGTTCTCTACATCGCGAACAAGATTGCGAACGGCTGATTCAAAATCAGTTAGCGAAATGTCGCTTCGAATTCGGCTGATCAAGACGCCGTTGTAAACGCCCGGTTGAGCGTTGGGGCCCGCGATTCGGTTGACCATCGCTCCTCGTCCTCGAAGAAGAGGCTGACGCAATTCCATGAGATTGACAACGTCATAGGTGCTTGCGAATCGGTTGACCGGTGAGTTGTTTCGGTTGTAATCAATCTGGTTGCGAAGAGCGATTCTTGCACCAGAGGTCGTAGTTTTCGCAAGCTCGAAACTGGTCGAGCTGGTATTGTTGACCGCATTGGCGACACCACCACCGAAAAACAGGTTGTTAAAAACTCGTTCGTTTCGGTTATAGGAAAAACTTGTGTTCACTTGTGCGTCAAATGCACTTAGAGCCGCCTCGACACTTTGTGGGTTTGTTTCGGCAAGGGCCTGGTCATACAGAGTTGTCGCTCCGACTGGCGAGTTGAGAACGACGCCGCCGAGTTTTTGCATGACTTTGCTGTTCGCCAATGCAAGCTCGACACATTCTTCGACGGTCAATTCCCAAGGCACAGTTTCCTGAAAACTCGAAATCGTCATTGGCGGTCCAGCCATGAGATCGGAACCGTCGGTGTCACATTCGTCCGTAAGATCGGGATACTCGATCCGCTGTAGAACGTCGGAGCATGGCGAGTAATCAGGCGAAAATTGAGAAGCCTGTTTTCGCTGAGCCGAACAACCCATCCAGGTCAATGAACAAACAATAATCAAAGCCGACATGGTCCGAACAGCCAATTCCGACTTGTGGATTTGTTTATTTTTACTTTGATTGCGAAGGAAACCGAAGTTCATGTTGTGCTCGATTATTAGCATAAGGGTCAGGACGTAAATATCCCTGAATATCGCTAACATCGGAGCATCGGGTGCCGTTCGGACATTATCTTCCCGATGAGCAAATTAATCGACAATAGCGGATGGCTTTCACTGATCGACAGAGTTTGCCAAACGGGATCATACGTTGGCAAAAAGAAGCGCAATGGGCGATTGAACGATTGCTTGATGGGTTGCAGTGGTGCAGCTGCTGCGAAAGACGGGTCAATTTGCCGTTTGGCATGTTCAACAAAACTCGTTTGGAGAATCATGCGTTTTGCTTTAGCGACCTTGATCGGGAGAAGAGCAGTTTGAAACGATGTCGAATAGGGTTTGCTGCAGAGAATCGTATGCAGAAACGGAAATCGATCAGTTGGCTCAGAGGTTGAGCTGCCGATTAGAAGTGTGCTGGTTTCCGTCAGCCTTAACGAATTGAACGGGAAGGCTCAGGCGCTCAGGCGTGTTTCCAACGACCGAACTTTATGGGGCGTGGTATGGAGGGCGTGGTTTGGCGAGCAGAAAGTTGAACTACGGTAGAACAGTCAGCGTCATTTACGCTTGGAGACAGGCCGCGGACTCCGAGAGTAAGGAAAAACGCCAACGCGAATTACCAACCCAAGTGACGTTCAAACGTATAAGGTACTTTGTTGCCAGGACGGCAAAAGCCCAATGGTGAGGTGCAGCTACCTGGTCGGTCGTGATACATGTGATATGGCAACAGCGTCGTTGACTTGAAAAAGTGCACAGCCGACACGATTGTCTGCCGGTAATCTCCCACGGTTTGCCCATAGCGTTCCGAAGCAACGTCCTCGAAATACAGAGGCTGGTATCGAATGTCGGGAGCCGCCCAAGCGTAAACTTTTTCAGTGGATTGAAACTGGGACCACTGTCCGCCTACTGAATTCAAAAGCTGAGCAGACCGGTCTTCAGGCGCCGCGTAATTTTTCTCGCGAACGTCCAATCCAATGCTGCGAATACCCTTGCGTGGCCATGGGCCGAATTCCGCTCGCTGCGGTTTGCGATCATTCGATTCATCGACGTCGTCTTGGTCAGTCTCGTCCATTCGCGAATCGTCCTCTCGACCCGCAGAGCGGTCTTCGCTTTCCTGTTCAAATTCAAGACGTTCGATCGAAGAATTGTTGATGGTGAATTCGTTGGTCAACGGGTCGCGAACCAGCAGCCTTTTAGCAATGCGTTCGTTCGGTTTGACTGGCGCGATGTAGTAACTTTCTTGTGCGACACTCAGATTCGCGATGGATCCAATGGAGCACAAATACAATGCAGCAACAGCAAAAGCGATTGGAAACGTCGATTTGGTTCGGCTCATTTTCGTCACTTTGAAAGGATCGATGGATACTCACTTTTTATCGACCGGCGTGACCGTTTGAATTTTGAAAACTACTACCTTGCTTTTCTCTTCGCTGATCCTGATGAACTACTTGGACGTGAAAGCTTGTTTGAAAGAGAAAGTTCGGCTAACCCGCAAACTCAACTCGGCGATATGCGTTTGACGTTTGCTCAGAACGCATGAAAAAACCTACCCGGCATGTGAAAAACATGGTGCAAATCAGAATTGCCGGATAGGTCTTTAAGTCCTGAATTTTAGTTAAGGGTTCCTCAGTTTGGGAGCATTTTTGCATTTCTCCACCTTAAAGTGATCTAACGTGGGAAAAAGGGCGTATTTATGGCCGTAGCTTGGTTTTTATCGTTCAAATGCATTAAAATTTTCCCCAGCTACATCTAAACTAGACGGGGTGCCGAAGATCGGTCCCCAATTCGAGATGACTATTAATTGTCAGGAGACAGAATGAAGTGTCGCGATCATCTTTTGAGTCGTCGGAACTTGTTGACCATCGGCGCCGTTGGTGGAATTGGCCTAACGCTGACCGATTTTTTCAAAATCAAAAAAGCGCAGGCTGATCAAAAGCACTACGTCAGCAAAGAAGGCACTGCGAAATCTGTCATCTATATTTTCTTGCCAGGCGGAATGGCTCAGCAGGAATCGTTCGATCCCAAGCCGTATGCTCCGCTTGAGTATCGTGGCCCGATGGGCAGTATTGATACGAAACTGACCGGAGTTCGAATCAATCAACTGTTCAAAAACACGGCGAGTGTTGCTGATAAAATCACAATTATTCGCTCAATGACTCATGGCGAAGCCGCCCACGAACGCGGAGTCCACAACATGCATACTGGCTACCGGCCAAGTCCAGCGTTGACTTATCCGAGCATGGGTAGCGTCGTCTCGCACGAGTTTGGGCCCCGAAATAACTTGCCTCCTTACGTGCTGATTCCAAACCAGACTAACCCCTATCAAGGAACGGGTTACCTTAGTTCATCATTTGCTGGCTTCAGTTTGGGGGCCGATCCTGCAGCGAAAGGCTTCAAAGTTCGTGATCTTCAGCTTCCTGGCGGTGTTGATACCGATCGTTTTAGCAAACGACGAAAGTTGTTGGATGTTGTGAATGGCCATTTTCGTGAAAAGGAAAAATCTGATTCACTTGATTCGCTCGACACATTTTACAATCGCGCGTATAGCTTGATCAGTTCGCAGCAAGCTCGCGAAGCTTTCGATATCGAAAAAGAAGACCCTAAACTTCGCGATAAATACGGACGCAATACGGCTGGTTCGCGAATGCTGCTGGCAAGACGACTGGTCGAATCTGGCGTTCGTTTCGTCACGATGACTTACGGTGGTTGGGATCACCACGACAGTATCGACCGAAACATGAAAACCCAAGTGCCCGCATTTGATCAGGCTTACGCAGCGTTGATCAATGATCTTTCCGAACGTGGGTTGCTTGAATCAACGTTGGTTGTGGTTTCTTCGGAGTTTGGTCGAACGCCAAAGATCAATCAGACGTCGGGGCGTGATCACTGGCCAAAAGTTTTCAGCGGACTCATGGCTGGCGGCGGTATCAAAGCTGGGCAGGTCTACGGTAGCTCCAACGCGACGGCCAGTGAGCCTGAGGATGACGCTTTAACGGTTCAGGATTGGGCGACCACCATTTACAAATGTCTCGGCATCACGGCGGACAAAGAATTGATGGCTCCTGGTGCCAGGCCGATCGAAATCGTTGACGGCGGCAAAGTTGTCGACGGCTTGTTGGCCTAACCATTGACTCCTCGTTTCCACTTCCATCAAAAACAGGATTCAAAATGTTTTGCAAAAAACAATTGGCCTCTTTCGACTACTTTCCAAGCCTCGTCACCGGGTTAGTCCGAGCGATCATCGCCGCAATCTGCGTTTGTGTTGTTATGCCGCAGGCGGCCGACGCGTCCAGTCCTCGGTTG
>JBGCDK010000041.1:0-93508 GCA_045105295.1 Mariniblastus sp. | reverse complement strand
TAACTACGGGCCTTAGCATATCCGTCAAGAAGTCATTGGCGATGTCAGTATGTTGCCAGCGGTATTCTCCCTGCTCGGGAAAAGCGATGAATCGGTGGAAAAAGCAGAAATGACTTAAACGCATCCTGCTCAGTCTTCCTGTTTTGCGCCACCCTACCCTTCGCAACGGGATTCTACCAACTCGCCTTCAGTTAGCGTTGAAGCAAGGACGAATGATGTTAGAACGGTCCTTTCTTCCCTCCGCTTTTTTGGCTCAAAATGAACATCGTAGTTTTTGAAGATGCCGGCGTTAGGAAACTCTTCCCGATCACGACTGGCCGGCCAGCCTACGCAATTACGTGTGGTGGTTTTCGGCTGATTGATTGGTTGCTTGAATTTGACGGCAACCTAGTCAGTCTGGTTCGAACGTACCTTGAGCGGATTCAGTTAAACGACTTTCCTCAGTTCCAGCAGGAATTGGATTCCGATCTAGAATGGACGTTGGTTGTCAACGCGCGGGTCGCCCCAACGCTGGGTAACATGCAGCGGCTGCACCAGTTGATGGATGGGCGAAGCTCAACAGAAAGTTCCATCGTCGTGCGGTCCGGTTGGGCGACGGCAGCAGCCTTGGTTCCCACAAGCAAATTTGAAACGGAGAAATCAAATTGGCATTCGGTCATCGAAGAGTTATCGACCACTCCTGAAATCGTTTCGACCGAAAATGGATTGGTGCTGTTCGATTATCCACACGATGTGATCGCAGAGAATTTGGCCTGTTTTGAAGGCAACCTGATCCACAGAATTGGAAAAGGAAATTTCGAGCAACACTCTCCAAACGTGCACTTTGGCAAAAATGTACAGCTTAGCGAGCACGTTGTTTTCGATTCTGGGCCTGGTGCAATCGTGATTGACAACAATGTCAAAATCGGTCCCTTCAGTTTCTTTCGCGGGCCCGTTTACGTTGGTCCCAACACAAAAATCAGTGAGCACGCCTCGATCAAAGACGGCTCTTCGATCGGCCACACTTGTAAGATTGGCGGAGAAATCGAGGGTACAATTCTCGAAGCCTACTCAAACAAGCAGCACCATGGATTTTTGGGGCACAGCTATCTAGGCAGCTGGATCAACCTAGGCGCAGGAACTTGTAATAGCGATCTCAAGAACACTTACGGCGTGGTCAACATGCAATACGGTTACGGCAAGGAATACGAGAAAGTCCCCACCGGCATGCAGTTCGTTGGCTGTGTGATTGGCGACTATGCGAAAACTGCCATCAACACTTGTATCTTTACTGGCAAAACGATCGGCATCGGCAGCATGGTTTACGGCTTTGCTACCACGAACGTTCCAAGCTTTGTGAATTATGCGAGAACGTTTGATAAGATCGGCGACCTACCGCCTGAAATTATTGTCACAACACAAAAGAGAATGTTTGCTCGGCGAAATGTCCATCAGCGTCCCTGCGACATTCAATTGGTGCACGACATGTATCGCGTTACCGCGGAAGAACGTCCAGACGATCTTTCTCGCGAGCCACTATCGCTCTAAGCCTGCTTTAAGCCTGCCCCAACCTGATCTAAAAACGACCAAGAAAAATCGGCAATTCGCCCCACATGAAACGGTTGGGCTGTCGTAAGCCATTGATTGTGAATTATGATGGGAGTTTGCCTCAACATCGACGTTTGAGAGTCTTTTTCAAACGAGCAGTTTCGATCTCATTTTTTGCTTTGCCCAAGATCCATGTCACTTAAACAAACTTTCGAATCAAAACGCGTCATCTCGTTTGAACTTTTTCCACCAAAAACATCTGCCGGTGAGGAAAACCTCTACGCAAACGTTGAGAAGCTGATGAAATTCTCGCCGGACTTTATCACCTGCACTTACGGAGCTGGTGGGTCCACGCAAGGCAAGACTCTCGAGATCATCGACACCGTTAAAAAGAAGTTCGACATCCCAGTCGCCTCGCATTTGACGCTTGTCGGAAGTAGCGTCGATGACTTGCGGACGTACATTCAAAAAGCCATCGACCAGTCCGTTGACTACATCGTTGCACTTCGAGGCGATCCGCCCAAAGGCCAAACGGAATTCCAACAAACCGAAGGTGGCCTCAAGTACGCCAATGAATTAGTGGAATTGATCAACTCGGAATTCAAACAGCTAGGCGTGTTGGTTGCCGGTTACCCAGAGAAACATATCGAAGCCCCTAACATGGAAGCCGATCTTGTAAACTTGAAACGCAAGGTCGACGCTGGTGCGGATGCGGTCGTGACACAGCTGTTTTATGACAACGATGATTTTTATCGGTTCCGCGACCTATGTGTCAAAAACGGAATCAACATTCCCATCGTTCCGGGCTTGCTACCAGTCACAAGTTTGAAACAGATCCAGCGAATCACATCCATGTGTGCCGCAAAACTCCCAAAGGCGTTCGCTGCAGATCTCGAAGCCAATGAAAGTGAAGAAGCGCAATTTGATGTTGGAATCCGTCATGCCATCGCGCAGACCGAAGACTTGATCAAACAAGGTGTCGCTGGGCTTCATTTTTATGTTCTCAATCGCTCAGAAGCGACATCGAAAATCCTTGAGGCTGTTGATCTTTCTTGAGATCGAGCCTCAATTGCGATCTGATTTGAGGGTTTCCTCTGTACCCATATGCGAGAGAAAACGCTAAAAAAGGGGACAGTCAGTCTGTGAGAACAAAACGTTTTCTCAAACCCCCGACAATTACACGCTTGGTCACAAGAGAGTTACTTATGAACGTACGATCCATTTTTTGCCTCTCTACCAAGAATTTTTTAGCGTTCATTTTTGGCATAATGTTGATTGTCGGTTCGTCCTATTTGGGGTTAGCTCAAGACAATTCAGGATTCGTTCCACCTCAGGAACTAGATGGTTCCCGGCTCAAGGGTGCCCAAAAACCTTCCGCCAATCCAGCGTTGCCCTCGGGTCAAGTTTCACAGCAAAAAGTGTTTGACCAACTTTATAAAGAGTTGGACAACTTGATTCCCGGAAAGTTCGAAGACGGCTCGCCGCAGAAGAAAGCCATTGAGGATGCGATTACAGCTTTTCAGCTTCGCGATGCCAATCGAGTGGTTGAAATTTTAGACAAAGCCGGTGCCGCTGATCCGAACTTCCCTCCAACAGATTTGCTACTAGCTGGATTAAGTTTCACTGTGAAGGATGCGAAATCCGGCCGAGTGTTGCTTGAGCGAGCCGCCATCCAACACCCAAATAGCCCCGCCGTTTACTCGGCTTTTTCTCGGTTGGCCATCAATGAAAATCGCTACACAGACGGACTAGCATTGCTTGAAAAAATGGCGAACGTCATCAAAGAAAGTAAAGTCACTGGTGAGGCCAAAGAGTTTTATCAGATCAACTATTTCGATGGCATGATCGACGTAGCGATGCGACAACAAAGACTTGACGATGCACGGCGATTGTTGGCAGCCCAACGAGCAAGGTTGCCCGGCAACCCTAAAGTCCTGATGGTGTCGGCTGAGTTGGAGTTTAAAGAAAAAAAATACGATGACGCGATGAAGTTTCTAACTGAACTTCGAGCCGCGTTCCCACCGACGCGAGCTCCCGAATCGATCATGGCAAGCTGGTTCCAACGGACAAGTCAAAACGAAGAAGCAAAAAAATGGCTCAGTGTTGCCGCGTCCAAGTATCCCAAGGACGCCCAAGTTCAACTGGAAGTAGCCAGCCTCGCTCTCAACGATGAAGACTTTCCTGCAGCCAGCGCCGCGATTAAGTTAGCCGAATCGAATAGTCGAGAAACCCCGTTTTCGAAAAACTTAAAGGCAAAAATCGCTTTTGCACGTCAGTCATTTGTGATTGCAGAATCGCACTACGCCGCATTGATCAAAATGCAGCCAGACAATTTTGACGCCGCCAACATGTACGCACTTTGTTTGTCAGAAAGCCCAGACGAAGCCAAACGTAAACAAGCGTTAAATTTGGCGTTACGAAACTTCCGATCGCTTCCCAACAATCTTGTTGCTCAGTCTTCTTTGGGTTACATCCAACTACGCATGGGTGATCCCAATGCGGCAAAATCTGCATTGATTCGAGCCGCTCAGACGAGCGGCACTTCACCCGAGGTCGACTACTTCGTCGCTTCATTGTTGAAAGAGCTGAAAGAAACCGACAAAGCAAAAGAAATCATCACAAAAGCATTGCAACACAAAGGGCTGTTTCTCTATCGCCAGTCCGCGAAGAAAATGCTGGCCGAACTAGGAAGTTCAGAATTGCCAACTCCCAAGGTCGGCAATCCACTGGACGGCAACTAAAGTTGTTCGAGAAGCAACTGTGCCGTTTGATCGCCGCCTTGTCATAGCGGAGGTTCTTGAGAGCCAAAAATCTGCTAACAGTTTGGGCTCTCGCAACTGAGCCGCTCTCTTCAGTGTGTTAAAGATCGTTCGCCGAGTACTCTTCGTCACCGCCAAGCGTCCCAAGTGCCCCCCAAACGCCAAAGGGACTTGGCTCGCCCGCTGACATTTGCTCAGCCGTTAGCAGCGTACCGATTGGCCTGCCGGCGTCGATGTTCTCGGACACAAAATGCCCAGAGCCATCAGCCAAGGCAATGACAATTCCACCGACGTGATAGCCACCGGCAGAATAGATTCCGTCTCCAAATTGATCTTTGGAAATCGAAACGCTGGGACTGTTGGGCGGAAGGATTGTATTGACCAGACTACAACCGGCGGCTCCATCGGCCCAGCATCCACCCCGCCCCAGCGAGCCGAGACTAATTTGTTTATCGAAAAGAGCTTCATCCGCTGAATCGATCAGCGAGAAACATTGGCTTGGATCGTCGAGCATTTTCGTTGGCTGGCGTACTGCAAAATTTCCAATGACCGAACGATTTCCCCCCAACCCCATTTCGGCAATCAGAATTGTATTGCTGGTTCCATCAGTAAAATCCCCAAATGTTGAATTGAGCCCACAACCGAACGCACCACGCAGATTGGTCGGCTGGTGAATATCGCGAGCCACGTCGCCAATACAAAAAGCGTAACTTGTACGTCCAAACTCAGTTTCGACATTGGGTGCACTCGGGCATTTAAAAATTGATATTTGTTCGCGCCATGGAACGAACCTGGAGTCCCAAGGAGCAGTTCCCATCGCTGGATAGTCGATCCCTTCAAACGTTGATGGCTTCGAAATACTTTCCCAGAGTTGGTTCTCCTCCAAATATGGAAGCAGCAACATCATTCCACTCAATCGATTAGCGTTTCCGTGCCCTGCAGCGTTTACCAATCGCTGGTCACCCATCGCCGATGGAAATTCTTTATGTGCGGACTCAAAAACATGCATCGCAAGCGCGACCTGTCGTGCTTGGTTCATGCATATCGCTCGCCGAGAGACATTGCGAGTGCGACCAACGGCTGGCAACAGCATCCCAATCAGCACACCAATGATCACGATCACGATGACTAGTTCGATCCATGTAAATCCCTGCCGATTGCCCGACGCGTTTGCGAATTGATTTTCAAACCGGTTGTTATCCATCATTGCCCCTGTTGGTTATGATCCAGATTCGAACCTTGTCCTGCCGCCGGTCAACGCAAACTTATAAATCGTCAATCGAACTTTCCTCTTCACTCGCCAATGTTCCCAATGCTCCGTAAACACCAAACGGACTGGGCGTGACTTCTTCCAACATTTCCGACTTGGTCAATGTTGCATTTGGAATCCCGGTATCAACATCGAACTTTATCGAATGAGACGATCCGTCGGCCAGCGCAATTATTGCGACGCCGGGGTGACTAGACCCTGCCGAGTAGATTCCATCGCCAACTTGGTTTCCTGTGATTGAACAACTTGGGCTATTTGGCGGAAGAATCGTGTTGACCAAACTGCAACCAGCGGCTCCGTCAGCCCAGCAACCTCCGCGAGCGGGACTACCGAGTCTTACTGCCTCATCAAACTGATCCGCGTCAGATGGATCTAGCAACGTCAAACACTGACGCGGATTATCCAGAATACTGGCCGGTTGACCAACGGCGAAATTTGAATTGGCGTAGTTCGAACCATTGGTGCCCATTTCAATCATTAGGATCGTGTTGGTGGTTCCGTCTTTGAAATCACCAAACGTCGCGTTCAGCCCGACGCCGAAGGCGCCCCTCAAGCGTTGTTGATTGTGAATCCCACGAGCTGTATCGCCAATCGAAAATGCATAACTCATTTGTCCGAATTCGGTTTTCGATTGTGAGGAAGTAGGACAAACGAGAATCGGAAGCTGAGTACGCCACGGTTCATACTTGACTTCCCATGGCCCAGGATAGGCGGGAAAGTTGACTCCTTCGAACGTAGCCGGATTTGAAATTTGATCACTGAGCAGGTTTTGTTCGATAAATGGAAGAATGCAGAGCATACCACTCAATCGCTTGGCGTCCGAGTGTGACGCAGCTTCGACAAGGCGGTGATCACCCATCGCCGATGGAAATTCCTCGTGTGCACTTTCGTAATTGTGCATCGCCAAAGCAATCTGTCGAATGTTGTTCATGCACGTCGCTCGTCGGGAAGCCTCCCGAACCTGTCGCGTGGCTGGCAAGAACATACCGATCAAAATGCCAATGATGGCGATCACGACCAATAGCTCAACCAAAGTGAACGCTCTACGTTTCATGGCTAATCCCTTTCATGGTTTGCCGCCGCATGACTATCGACATCGCGAGTCCCACCGTCAAGTCTTCGATTGCACGTTTGTTAGGAAACGATTCCTTTCGAATCTACAATCGCAACGCCCGAACTGGCTACTCTAGATTTCATCCGCTTATTGATTCTACGCCAACGAATCGCTTCAAAAATTCCAAGCGGAATTAGCCAACTCAGCCAAGCGATAAATCGGTAGGTCACCACGGAATCGTATTCCAAAGTAATCATCGCTCCGGACATTAGACGCAGTAGCATCGGCGAACACAACAAAATAAAACATCGGCAGGCCCAAACTTGGTGCTGAACGAATCGCCGTTGCCGGGCGCGATTCACGGCCACAATCGCAGTAATTGCCGTCCCAATCGCTAGAAATGCAAACCCGAAACCAGATAGCGGTCCGCCAAACGAGTCAGTCGCCATGACCAATCCACTGGGCGCTACGCACAACACGACAACGATCATTTGAACTCGGCCCAGCCATCGGTGGGCGGTTTTGAATTTCTTTCTCGCCCCGGAGAACATCAATAGCGCACCGGCAACGATTGCAAATGGACCGATGACGATATGCAGATAGAACGCTGCTCGGTAGAGTCCTTTGAAAGAGTCCTTTCGACTGGTCAGAAAACTGGACGCGTCAAAATCTGGTGGAAAATAAAATTGATACTCATTCAAAATCAAAACAAGAACTCGAACCCCCAACGCCACTGCCAACACGATGGCGATTCTTAATAGGATTCGTTCTCGCAACGGTTTTGTCATCAATTTCCTTGAGAAGAGTTTGAGTCATGCTGAAATTCAGCACAGCCGATCGTCGACAATTATGCCATCGTGGCTACACCAAGTATTTCCCGGATACATGCTAACGTCAAATTGATTTCTCACGAGCGTTTACCTTTCTGGTCAGAGTTGCTACGAGCCAAAACTAAAAAAGCCGCCCCTCACTTATGACGGGCGGCCAAGATCAAAATAACGATCGGCGAGAACTAATTTCTCAATCGCCGGACTGTTCAGTCGACTCGCCCGAAGTTTCCGAGCTCGCGTTTTTGACATACTTATTAAACCACGTGACCATTTCGGCTTGCGTGTGCAGAACGGATTGTCTTGCACGATAGCCGTGTGATTCAAATGGCAACATGCACAATCGGACGGTACCACCGTTGCCTTTGATCGCCTGGTACATACGCTTTGACTGAATCGGAAATGTTCCGCTGTTATTGTCATTCTCGCCGTGGATCAACAAAAGTGGCTCGTTGATTTTATCCGCGTTCAAGAACGGTGAGATCTTGTGATAGATTCCTTTGGCTTGCCAGTACGGACGACGTTCGGATTGAAAACCAAACGGAGTCAGCGTGCGGTTGTAAGCTCCACTTCTCGCGACACCAGCTTTGAATAGATCACAGTGAGCCATCAAGTTTGCGGTCATGAACGCGCCGTAACTGTGTCCGCCAACGCCGACACGATTTCGATCGGCCACACCCATGTCGACTGCTTTGTCGATCGCAGCTTGGGCCGCGTCGACGATTTGCTGAATGAAGGTGTCGTTCATTGTCTCTGGATCGCCAATCACAGGCATCGTGGCCGCATCCATGATTGCGTAGCCTTCGGTTAGCATCGTCAAGTGAGTGATGCTTCGCATGCGAGTGAACTGAGACGGCGTTCCCGAAATCTGGCCGGCTGTTTTCGCATCGCTGAATTCACGCGGATAAGCCCAAACAATCAGCGGCAGTTTCGTTCCTTCTTTATAGTCGGCTGGTAAATACAAAGTCGCCGACAATGGAACTCCGTCAGAGCGTTCGTACTTGACCAACTGTTTTTTGATTCCACGAATTTGTGGCGTTGGATCCTGAAAGTTTGTCAGTGGTGTTGCCGAATCAAGGTTGAGGTCCCGCAAAAAGTAGTTTGGCGGTGTGGTTGGCGTTTCGCTATTGGTGATAACGACGGGCTTGTTCGTGTCGTTGCTTTTCACGATACGAACAACGGATTCGTAGGTTCCTTCTTTACATCGCCACAGTCGTTGGGTTTCCAAGGTTTTGATATTTTGTCGATCAACAAACGGAAGGTTTCCTTTTGATGATGCACCTGAACCACTGCGATAGATCCAATCGCCGTCCTGCCGTGCAACGACATGGCCAGTCTCATCCGGTGTGCTAATGATGCGTCCGGGATCGCTGTAACGATCACGAATGCTTCGATCCATGAGTACCTTGGGAGTTGCTTCTGGCATTTTCAGGTCGTGCATCAGTGCGCGAACCCAGCGTCGGTCGCGGTCGTACTCGGTGGTAACGATGATGGCTGGGTCTTTGAAATACGACATTCCAAATGCGCGGTGTTGGACCTTGAGAAGTTCCGTCGGCTCTCCTTCGAAAGGGGCCTCGAGAACGACGAAGCGATCGCGATGTTCGACTTTCTTGTTCGGATCTCCGCCGTCGAGTGCTTCCGCCCAAACTAAAGTCGCCGGAACACCGGATTTCCAGTCAACGTTTCGTGGGCCGACTCTGACGCCTTCGATTGGAATATTTTCGTCCATCGACAAGTCCGCGATCGTGTGGACAGTGGGGCCTTCGGCTGATTCATTAATTTTCCACGTCTGAATTTTTCTCGGAAAACTTCGGTAGGTCATCAGGTAGCTGAAAGGTTTTTGAATCGTAGTGACCAGCAAGTAATCTCCATTGGGCGACGGTTCGGCGTTGGAGATAATTTGCGGTTTGTCGATCTTTTTAGTTTTGCCATCAAGATCGATCACAGCTAATTGAGTCGTTGTGTAGTATTCGAACAGAGCTTCATCGGATGGGTTTTGCAACAAGTCCTGATACGTTCGCGTTGGAGATTTATTTCCATAAGACTCCTGAATATTCGGACCGGTCGGCGAAGTATCATCAGCTGGCTCATCGCCGCGGTCATCGGGAACCAAATGACAAAGGATGCTTTTTCCGTTAGGCATCCAGGTCATTCCACCCATGACAGTGTTTAAGTTATCTGCCAACATTCTTGGTTTCGTTGGCGAGTCGACGGACGCAGTCCAAAGCTGTTGCCCTTTGTCGGTGACGAGCACAAACGCGAAATCTTTTGAGTTGTGTGACCAACTGACGGCAGAGATTTTTGGATTATCTGGAAGTGGAATTTTGAAGTGCGTTGTTTCGTCTTTGTTTCCATCAGGAGCAGCGTCACGTGCCCGCAATGTGAGACCTTTTAAATAGCCAGTGCGAAACGTGCTGTTGGCAGCAGGATCAATTCGAAGCCCACCTAGTTGCAACATTCGTCTAGACACATCGGCGATATCTGGCATCGCATCGCGGTCGATCATCATCATCCACTCAGCATCTGGGCTGAGACTGACCGAGGGTTCGGGTTTTGCGTCAATGATGTCAACAATGCCTTGCGGCGGAAGTTGGTAACCGGATTGCTGCGCCACAAGTTCCCCAACGAAAATACTGGAAACGACTAATAACAGGCATGCGATAATGCATGTAAACTTCATTTGATACTCCACGTTTGGTTTGCGTTTGAATCAGAAGTTAAGTTTAAGCGGTTTGATCTCGACTGCAATGAACTGAGGTGTGTGAGAATCCCAACATGCTGGACGCCAATCAGTCACAAAACTTCTGGCGTGATTCACTCGCGGTCGGAGTTCACTGCTCGTCAGATTTAAAAATCTTAAAGAGCAGAAGCAATGCTGGCAGAAGAATGCACGAGCCAATTCCAATCGTCCAAAGAAGTAATCGCAAGACCGATGGCGGAGACGCGGCGTCCTGTACACTCCAAACAAGGGGAACGAGAAACGGATATTGAGCAAGTCCCCAGCCGACGACGACGGTTGCACAAGTTCCAGAAACACAAATCACTGACGCGTTAATTTTTCGGCGATGGATGAGCCAAAGCGACAAGAATCCAAGAAACATCGACAATCCGATTGCTGGCCAACCTCGCGTCTTCAAGCCTTCCCACAAAACGGGATATTTCGTGGCGGCCAAAACCAAACCAAACACAGCAAACCCGCCCAGCAAACTGCCGACAAAGAGCGATCTTTTTCGCCAAATGTTTTCAATGGCATCCAACTGTGACGATCGGGCTTCACGAATCATGTAAGTTGACGACGTGTAGGCACACAGACCGACTGTAAAGAAGCCACAGAAAATTGAAAACGAGTCTATCCAGTCGGTTAAGAAACTGCCGGTGAACTCTTTTGCTGAATTGAATCCCAATTCCCCCGAGGCCAATGCTCCGACACTTGCGCCTAAAAAAAAGGGAGCGAGCACAGATGACAGGCCGAACAAAACAACTGACGCGCGCGATAGGTGCTCCAATCGTTTCGTCTCTGCTAATTTCAACTGTGATCGAAACGCGTACGCTGCGCCGCGGAATACAATTCCGATCAACGCGAGCATCAACGGTAGAAACAAGGCTTCATTCATTGCTGCAAACGCAGGAGGAAATGCCCCGAACAAAAGAACCATGATAAAGATCAGCCAGACATGATTCGTTTCCCAAACGGGACCGATCGCATGATAGAGCAGTTCTCGTTCACGTTCGTTAGATCTGAAAGCTGTATTGAACTCCCAAATACCCGCCCCAAAATCAGCCCCGCCGAGGACGACGTAGAGGACAAGTGCAATCAAGAGGATGATCAGGATCACCGTTGTCATGCGTTCTCTCCGTCATCGTTTTTGGAATTGAGTAACGGCCTTACTTCGGGCTCCTCCAGCGGAACTGCGGCAAGGAACCGTAGTGTAACGAGGCAACCTCCAAGCAAGATAGCGTAGATCAAGAGCGTAGTAACAAAGATCGTAGTCAACCCCGTCGCCCCAGTGACGGCATCGCGAGTACGCATGATTCCGTAAACAATCCACGGCTGTCTACCAACCTCGGTAACAGTCCAACCTGTTTCCATTGCGATCACCGCTGACGGCCCCATCAACACCGTGGACCACAAGAATATTTTTGAGCTATGCATTGCCGGTCGATTGCGAACCCAAAGCCAAAGGCACCAAACTGAATAGAACATCATTAGCGTTCCAAAACCAACCATCAACTGAAACGCGATATGGACGACGGGTACAGGCGGAATTTCATCTGCTGGAAAATCCTCTAACCCTTTGACTTCAGATTCAAAATCTCCATACGCCAAAAAAGAAAGTAGCTTGGGAATCTTGATGCCGTACCGAACTTCTTTCGCTTCCATATCCGGTATACCACCGATCACGATGGATGCACCGGTCTCAGTATGAAAATGGGATTCCATCGCCGCGAATTTGATCGGTTGCGTTTTCGCGACCACCTTTGCAGACCAATCACCAACAGCCATTTGAAATGGCATACAAACCGCTCCAAGAGTCAGCCCCAACATCATCGCTATTCGATTGTATTCCGAATCTCGTTTTCGAAGGATTTGCCAACCGTAGAAACTGGCCACTGAAAAACCGCTGACAATGTACGCGGCCAAAATCATGTGTGTCGTTTGAGCCATGGTCGCAGGGTTAAGCATGGCTGTGATTGGGTCCGGATTCTGAACGACGCCATCAACAAAGTCGAACCCTTGAGGAGAATTCATCCAAGCATTCGCCGTAACGACAAACCAAGCTGAAGCGAAACCAGAAATCGCAATTGGTATCGCGCTCAGCCAATGGGCGATCGGCGATAGCTTTTTCCAGCCATATAAATAGATCCCCACAAAGATGGCTTCTAGGAAAAAAGCAAATCCTTCCAGCGTAAAGGGAAGACTAATAACGCTGCCAAAGGTGCCCATGAATTTGGGCCAGAGCAATCCCAACTCAAACGAAAGAACTGTCCCAGAGACAGCTCCGATTGCGAACAAGACTGCAAAAGCTTTTGCCCAACGGATTGCCAATTCTTGATAGACCGTCTTGCCTGTCCGGAGGAACATCCCTTCGGCGGCGATCATCAAAACCGGCAGACCGACGCCGAAACACGCCAAGATAATGTGAAACCCAAGCGTAAAAGCCATTTGCAATCGGGCAGCCAACAAGTCTTCCATCACAGTTTCCAGTATCGAAAAACTTTTTTCCAGACACAGTTATTATTGGCAACGCTCAATCGAAAGATATAGAGACAAATCGTCGCATAGCATCGGTGATATTTTACATTTCAAAATGATGGGTTTGCCACCGTGCGGGTCAGTTGCTGGTTCTGAATACTCACGAAACTTTCCGATTACCCGCCTTTGAAATTCAGCACGGGGTTTTGCTCGCTAACAATTCGAACCAAGTCACGCTGGGAGCGCATGACTTCTCGAATGTCCTTGTAGGCTTCTGGAGATTCATCGCGCAAACGGTTGGATTTGCGACGATCGAACCAAACGTGTTTCATTTGGGCTTCAAACCGTTTTGAAGTAATTTTTTTCTTGGCTTCGGTTCGACTGAGCCTCCGCCCTGCCCCGTGTGAGCAAGATTGGAGAGCAAGTACATTGCCTCGGCCAGACACCAAGAAACTGCACGTGCCCATCGAGCCGGGAACGATTCCGAATTGGCTTGGCGCGAGTCGCTGGGCTCCTTTTCGATGCACTAAAAACGAATTTCCAAAATGGGTTTCAAATTGAACGTGATTGTGGTCGGTGTGAATTAGCGAGTCGTGGTCGGCTCTAACATTCCACTTTGAACGCAACAAGTCAATTGTCACTCGCATCATCGCGAGTCGATTTTCCGACGCGTATTGGCGAGCCCATTGCATGTCGTTTAGGTACGACTTCCCTTCCTGCTTGCTGGTGTCCAACCCGATCAAAACCGGTGCGGTGCGATTCAGTTTTGCTGCAATACGTTCGGCAGCCCGATCCAGATGGTATCGAGTAATTGACTGGCCAATCGCTCGCGAACCACTATGAATCATCAACCACAAAGCGCCGTTGGGGTCCGATTGGAACTCCAAAAAATGATTGCCCCTCCCTAGCGTTCCCAGCTGAACTTTTGCATCTCGCGACTTAATTTTTTCAAGTGATGGATCGCTCAGAGCCCACTCGTTTAGATTGTCACCGATTGAATGAAGCATCGTCTCCGATGAATGTCGGTTCGTTGGGATGGTGCGATAAAGACCGGACAATAACTGTGCAGCTCGAGTCTCATTTGCAAATAAATCGGCCTCAACATCGAGCTTGATCGCGAGAATTCCACACCCAATATCGCCTCCCACGGCCATCGGATAGACGACCGAGTTGGTGGCGAGGACGGTTCCGATACAGACTTCTTTCGCAAGATGAACGTCGGGCATTACGGACAGATGCTGAACATCTGGCGCACGACGCAGATTCAACAGCGATCTTTCGACTTCAATGTCCAAGCGATGCGAAACCCACTTTCGAATCAAACGTTCTTTTTCACTCATGATTGTCTCCGTTGGGTTGAGAGTTGTGAGAGGAATCATGATCCGGATTGGAAGGCGGGTTTAATGACTCCTTTAGAAAAATGCTGAACGTCAAATTGGGCACGCGTTTTCGGCTGATCGAACGGCCAACTTCGGCGCGCAGGCGCCCAGTCTGTTCCTTCAACTGTAACTGTATTTGCACTCGATCAAATTCGCCCTGTGGCACATCTGCGATGACGGTCACAAGCATTCGAGAGCTGTCGGGCGCGGGTTGCACACTGCCAACGGACAGCGATTGCATCAGTTCATCGTCACAATCACCAAGTACGAGATCCAACGTCTGTGCGACTTGGCGGCAAAGCTGTTTGGCTTTCTTATCGGCTTTTGCAAGTTTGGGATCGGGTTTGAAATACTCTCTTGGGTCAACGCAATCGTCTTCTTGGAGTTGACCGCAGTACGCCAGTAATTCCTCGCGACGTTTTTTACTTTTCTTTTTATATGCTTTGTCAGCCATCTTGATACTTACCTTGGAATGATTGATTTTTGACGCAACGAAATTGTTGCGCAAACGTGTCGGTGGGAATCGGAATTGATTCGTCAGAAAACGGGTTTGGAGATGCGCAGATTAAGCACAAATTTGGCGCAGATTTAGCGCAGGAAACGAACGGCGGTGGTAAGTGCGAACCGCGATCGCCAAGAAAGAAGCCTGGAGAGTCAGCCAGAGTAGCGAGTTTGCTCGCCGATAGAATTCATCGTTTCGGCATTGCTGATTGCTAGGTGAATTCGTGGCTTAACCAAAATCCAGAATTGATTCCGAACGAAACACTAGTTCGCTTGAAACCAAGAGTAAGTTGAATGTTGTGATGAATAGCACGGGATTTTCCTCCACATGAATCGGCTCAATGGTGTGGTCAGTAGGACAACAATGAAGCCCAATGGTTCACTGGGTTGCCGGTCTTTCGGCGATTCATTGTTTTCTCGAAAACTAACGAGAAGGAATCCTGAATTATTGATTGGAGCCGATATAGCAGCAATAAATCGACAGCTTGATTCATCCAAATCTTCTACAATGACTTTGCATCGTTTGATGTAGCTGAGACATTTTCAAACCGCCCCCATTTTTAAACTCACCCACGAGGCTGTGATGCAAACACATTTCACTTCCCGTTTCGCACCGTTTTGCTTGGCATTGATCTTTTTCGTTTCCAACAACTCACTTGCTCAGGATTGGCCGCAATTTCGAGGCCCAATGGGCAATGCTAGTGCCGATGGTCAAACGCCGGAGACGTGGAGTGAAACTGAAAACATTGTTTGGAAAACCGAGGTTCCCGGGCGTGGATCATCGAGCTCCATTGTGGTCGGTAGCAAGATATTTTTGACTGCTTACGATGGGTTTGGCCAAAACGATGATGCCCCTGGTGACAAAAGTGAGCTGAAGCTTCACACGATCTGTTTCGATCGCGACTCGGGCAAACTAATTTGGAACAAGTCAATTGACGCCAGCGCAAGCGAGCAAGATTTCACGCGTCGAATCAAAGACCATGGGTACGCGTCAGGAACGCCGACCAGCGATGGAGAATCCGTGTTCGCATTCTTCGGTCCATCGGGTGCGGTGGCGTACGATTTAGATGGCGAGCAACTGTGGACCAATTCAAGGCTTGGTACGAAAACTGCGGGCTTTGGTTCGGCTTCCTCGCCCGTTGTTCATGAAGATCTGGTTTACATCAACGCGAGCATTGAGTCAGGGACCCTGCATGCATTGAACAAGAAAACGGGTGAAATCGTCTGGTCAAAAAAGAACATCTCAAAATGCTGGTCTTCCCCCTGTCTGGCCAAGAACGACAAAGGGGAATATGAGTTGGTCATCAACCAAAAATTTACGGTCTATGGATTGGACCCGAAAACCGGTGAGGAGCTTTGGAATTGCAAAGGCATCGAAGACTATGTCGTGCCTGTTCCTGTTTCCAAAGATGGCATCATTTACTGTCTAGGTGGCCGCAGCAACAAAGCGATGGCGATTCGACTGGGCGGCATGGGCGACGTCACGGAAACGCATCGTCTTTGGCTGGTCAATGTTGGCGCGAATGTAACCTCACCTGTTTTGCACGACGGACATCTCTACTGGGCCAGCGACAAAGGCATCGCGAATTGCATCAAGGCCAGTGACGGTTCGTCTGTGTTTCGTAAACGCATGCCAACCAAGGCTCGCGTCTACGCATCGATTGTCCGCGGTGGTGACAAACTTTATCTGACAACGCGAGATAGTGGCGTGTTGGTTCTGGCGGCAAAACCAAAATTTGAAAAACTAGCCCTTAACAAAATTGAATCTGACCAAGGACTCTTCAACGCGAGTCCTGCGATATCGGGTGATTGCCTGCTGCTGCGGACTGATAATTATCTTTACTGCATTGGCGCAAAATGAGCACAGGCTATTCAGGCACCCCTCTATCCAAAAAATTGGGCATCAAACCGCACATGAAGGTCACGTTGGTGGACGCGCCTGATCATGCGACCGAGTTGATCGCGCCACTTCCTGATGGCGTAACGCTCGCAAAAGGCGTTCGCTGCAAGGCCGATATCGCTTTGGTGTTTTGCAGGACAGAGGCGGCTCTTAAAAAACGAGTGAAACAGCTTTGGAAACTGGCTTTTCCTGACCGTATGATTTGGATTTGCTGGCCCAAGAAATCTGGCAGCCTTTTTGTCGACCTAACGGAAGGCGCGATTCGCAAACACGTTTTAGATTTGGGTCTCGTAGACGTGAAAGTTTGCGCCGTGGACGCGGATTGGTCCGGACTAAAATTTGTAGTTCGCAAAGAACTACGATCTGAATAACGAAACTGCTGGTTCGTTTTGATGGCAAAAACGCGGGAATTTCCAATTTTACTTGGTTTTTTCCAATGCCGCTCGCTACTCAGCGAATACCTAACAAATCACTTGTTCAGGAGCATTAATGAAAACAGTAACCCCTACGAAGGAAATCGAATATCAGGCCGCTTCGGGAGTTCCGATGTTGATTCTTGGCCTTGCACTTACGCCTTTGTTGATTGGCATTCCAATCCTGTGTGGACTGACGCTGGTCAATCCCAACAAAAGCAAAATCGTATTGCTGTTTGGAGAATACTTGGGCACCATCCGACAACCTGGGCTTTGGTGGGTCAATCCGCTGTCCGTTCGAAAAGATGTTTCGTTGCGTGTCAACAACTTCAATAGCGAAAAACTGAAAGTGAATGACTTGCGTGGTAACCCGGTCGAGATCGGGACTGTGGTTGTATGGCGAGTTTCCAATACCGCTCAGGCGTCTTTTGATGTTCAAGACTATGAGTCTTATGTCGCAGTACAGACTGAATCCGCGCTGCGAACAACAGCTGCAAAACATCCGTACGATTCTGCGTTGGAAGGACAGACTTCACTTCGCGGCGATTCAGAAGAAATCAACTTGGAGCTGCAGCAGGAGCTAACTGAACGATTGTCGCTGGCCGGGATCGAAGTTTTAGAAGTTCGCCTCAGCCATTTGGCTTATGCATCCGAAATCGCCGGGGCAATGCTTCGTCGCCAGCAAGCCGAAGCGATCATCGACGCGAGGGCGCGGATCGTTGAAGGAGCAGTCAGCATGGTCGAGATGGCTTTGGATCACCTCGAAGACGGAGAGATCATCACGATGAACAATGATCAAAAAGCAGCCATGGTCAGCAACCTGATGATCGTGCTGTGCAGTGAATCAGAAACCAACCCAGTGATCAACGCTGGGCATGCGGCCTGATCGCAATGAAGTCATGGTGATGAAGTTGGTTGGATAACCACCTCCTTGGCCCGCGACCTATTTGGTTGCGGGCTTTTTTGTTATGAGCAAAATCAGAACAGCGTATGGCCAGAACAGCGTATGGTTTAGAGAATACGCTTGGGCGGCACGACAACATTCGCAATCAAGATCCCGCCGACTAGTGCCACGGCGACGATCATCATTTTGAATGCTAAATCGATTCCGGCCATCGTATCGCTGTCTAGAAATGCGGTCAGCGATCGGTAGCCCAGCGAACCGGGAACCAAGATTAGGATGCCGGGTGTCAACGGAACCAATGCGGGGCGATTTCTAATTCGCGCGTAGAGGTTGCTTCCGCATCCAACGGCCAACGCGCCACAGGCGGCGCCGACTTCCATTCCCATTTGCTGGCCAGCGAACAGACTTGCCAAAAAACCTGCCACGGAAACGGCGATGATGATTGGCCATTGGGGCCAACGAGCACGAAAAATTACGGCAAACGTTATTGGGGCGATAAAGATCGCACACCACTGCCACCAGTCATTCGCTTGAATTCCTCCCATGAGTGGATCAGGAATATTTCGCCAACCAGCGAACAGGCGCCAACAAATCGCCACGCCGATCGTCAGGGTCAATAACGAAACGCAGCCTCCGGCAAGTCGTGCGACTCCCGCCGACAAGTGCCCAACTGCCAGTTCATTGAGAGAAACCGTGATCTGCAATCCTGGAACCAGAACGATTAATCCAGCAAGCGTCACCAAGCGATCATCAATCGGAATGACAAAGTGAGCGATCGCAAGCGAGACGATTGCGGCGGCGAACCCGGCGACTGGCCCAAGCAATCCAGGCTCCCAATTCAATTTGGAACTCCCCCACTCCAGGACAGCGATCATCAAACCGATGAACAGTGAGGCGATGACTTCCGCGAGCGAGCCACGAAAAAAAACAGCAACCGAAGCACAGGAAAGACTGCACACCAGAACGGTCAACCACTCCGGATAGGGTGTGGTACCGTCGGCGATCACTTGCAATTGATGACTGGCTTCATTGACTGTGATTTTTCCAGACTCAAAATTTTCAAGCGTTTCATCAAAACGAATGAGCTTGTCGACATCGACCTGGCCTGAGTTCACTCGCCGCAAATAAGTCGACTCGCCAAGTTCATCGGTGAACGCAAGTAGCAATGCTGTCGGTGTATAGAGACACGTTGTTCCAATCTCCAACTTCCTACCGAGTTTCAACATCACGTTTTCAAGCCGATGGGACGGCGTTCCGTGTTGATGAAGAAGAACGCCGATTTTTAGCAAAAACGCGTGATTGGAATTGGACGGAGTGTTCACTGAATCGACGGTCGGTTGGCGGCTAAGTCGGCGGGGATGTCCCCCGAACTTTGGATGGAAATTTCTGATCGGTCGATTGTATTTGCCGATCGAGAATTGACGATCGGTATTTTTTATCGACAGCCAAGAATCTTCGAAATGGCAATCGCACCGATACGATGTGGACAGACTTTCGCCAGTGAGGTTCGTTTCAAAACTGAGGAACCACCAAGCCCCATCAGGCCTCCTTACTGGTCACGATTATTCCAGAAAATTCAAAGACCGTTCGTAGAAGCCACTTGGGCTTTTTGTTTGAAATAGCGAATCGACAGGGTCCAATTCAAACCGCAGGCAATCGCCAACTGAAAGAAAGGAATATCGGTGTTCATGATGATGGCGAACAAAGCCCGCATGCCTGAGTGCTTCGCCTCGCCGCCGGCTGCGAAAAAGAAGTACAGATCAAAACCGATCACGCCAACCAACCCCAGAATCGCGATCAAAAAACACAATGACCAAATGACTTTGATGCGCGTCGCTGGATATGCCCAAATGACGAACAACGACAGAGGGAAGATGATCGAAAACCAAATCAAGTGCATTGAAACCAAAGCATTGGTTGGAGGCAGTCAGCCCCAGGCACCGCAGAATTTATGCAGGTCGGGCATCGGAACCGAACCAAGCAAGGTCGAACCAAATACCAGCACGCCCATAGCGAGCAATGTTCCAATTAGTTTGTACGCAAACAAAGAAGCTCTCGCGATCAAAATTCTTAAACGATCCTTGATTGGATCTTTCTCGGTGTATTCCAGCAACAAAACCGATGAAACGACCAATTCAGCTCCCACCAGCAAGTTCGCAAGGCCTGTTGGATCATGAACAAACGCCGTAAACTAGTTGGTTGTGCTGCTGCTTTCTTCAGTCCAAAACCACAATCGTAACGCCATCGTTTGAGTTGATGATTTGCGGCGAGGTTTGCGCTTCGGATCGTGGACGCTGGCCCCGTTTAAAGCTTACACACTTTCAAAGAAAACAACGTGAAATCTCAAGAAATATTGGGGGATGGCGGCCTGATCGCCAAACGACTTGAGAATTACGAGGAGCGAAAACAGCAACTCGAAATGGCGGATGCCGTTGCGCAGGCTATCCAAAAAAAGAAGCATCTGATTGTCGAGGCCGGAACTGGCGTCGGTAAAAGTTTTGGCTATCTCGTTCCAGCGATTCTTTCGCTCCAAGAGAATCAGGAAAACAAGGATGGCGGGAAACGACGCATCATTGTTTCGACACACACGATCAGTCTGCAGGAACAGTTGATCCAAAAAGACATCCCGCTACTCAATGCCGTCATTCCGCTTGAGTTCTCTGCGGTCCTGGCAAAGGGGCGCGGCAACTACATCAGTCTTCGTCGGCTCAAACAGGCACTTCGAAGATCCGACAGCCTGTTTTCAACGGACGAGCAAATTGACCAACTGCAAGAACTTAGAGTTTGGGCCAAAGAGACGGGCGATGGCTCACGTTCCGATCTCAATTTAAAAGTGCTACCTCAAGTTTGGGACGAGGTTCGCAGCGACAGTGGTAACTGCCTCGGAAGAAAATGCCCGACCTATGCTGACTGTCATTATTTCAAAGCGCGCAAGCGACTTCAGAATGCTGATATCCTGATCGTTAACCACGCGTTGTTTTTCAGCGATCTTTCGCTGCGGCGACTGGGCGTCAATATCCTGCCGGACTACGACACGGTAATCCTGGACGAGGCCCACACAATTCAAGACGTGGCCAGCGATCACATGGGTTTGGGTATCACGCTGGGCCAAATCGATTACACGCTGGCGAAACTATATAACGACAACACGAACAAAGGTATTCTTGTTCACCACAATTTGGCGGCTGGTCAACAGGCCGTACTCAAGTGCCGAATTCGAGCAGAGGATTTATTCCAAGACATTCTTAACTGGATCGCTCGCACTACAGGGTCACAATCCAAGTCACGGAGTTCGACGACTCGAATCAAGCAACCGGGAATCGTTGCCAATGAACTTTCACCAGCTTTGGATAAACTTAGCCAACTCGTGCGGCAGTTTGGCGAGAACATGAAGGACGCGGCGGAGAAGCAGGATTTCATTTCCTCGGCCGATCGTTTATCCGCACTTTCAACTCAGATTGAGGCGTGGCGACTTCAAGAAATGGAAGGCGGCGTTTACTGGGTCGAATCAAGCACCAACCGGTTTGGTAAACAAAACGTAAAACTGATGGCGGCTCCGATCGACATTGGCCCTGCCCTGCGAGAAAACCTGTTCAACAAAACTGATTGCTGCATCCTAACCAGTGCGACACTTGCCATCGGCGACCAGTCATTCGACTTTTTTCGAAACCGTGTGGGACTGACGCAATCCGACTCGGTACAGCTGGGTAGCCCTTTTAATTACGCGGAACAAGCACGGTTGATCCTGGTCACCAACATGACCAGCCCGGCTGAACATCGAGATACACACGAGCGCCAGTGCATCGATGCGATCAAGCAATACGTTTCGCGCACCGACGGTCACGCATTTGTATTATTTACTAGCTATGAATTTCTCAATCGAGCCGTTCGCGATCTCACGCCGTGGTTGTCGGACAAAGATTACGGGCTCTACGTCCAAGGCGGAGGAATTTCGCGGACTCAGCTGTTGGATAAATTCAAAAGCAATCCACGGGGCGTCCTGTTTGGAACCGATAGTTTCTGGCAAGGCGTCGACGTACAGGGGGATGCACTTCAAAACGTGATCATCACGAAGCTCCCCTTTAGCGTGCCCGATCAACCGCTGTTGCAGGCTCGATTGGAAGCGATTCGCAAATCGGGTGGCAATCCATTCAATGATTACCAGCTTCCCGAAGCCATCATCAAATTCAAACAAGGTTTCGGTCGGCTGATTCGCAGCAAGACAGACACTGGCATCGTCGTTGTGCTCGATCCGCGAGTAAAAACGAAGGCTTACGGTCAGCTGTTTTTGGGTTCGCTACCGGAATGCCAAGTCGAGTACGACACGATTTAGTTTCCACGACATCGTCTGATGCTTGATTGGAAACGTACCAATCTCAAACGAATAAGCTCAATCGAACTCAAGTTGTTCGAACGATCGCGCGCGTTCAATTTCGCTTGCATTTTGCTTTGCCAACCTCCAACGCTAGCGAGGATTGCACGTGTTTTTTGCTTGTGTTTTGAGAAAGTTTCGCGAACATCGAGCGAATCTTGAGAATCTCTGAATTGATTGCCGGATGTCCATTGATCCAACTAGCGGTAATCTTTACAAACACCCATGAAATTGTTGCGTGGATTTTAGCGAACTCGTTACGAGATTTAGATTCCACAACGCCAGACAATTTTTTGACTCAATCAATTACGGCTTAATCTTAAAAATTGAATCCAGATTGAGTTTGTGGCACAGCGATTGCGACTGTTCTCAAATGTCAAATTGCTTTTGAAAACAACGCGACACAAAACAAAATTAGTCGACAGGCGAAGGATCGTTTGTCAGAAACAAATCAGAGTACGTTTCGTCAGTCATGGAGGACGAGTCTTGAAATCGACCATCATTAAATCATTGTTGGTGGCTGTTGCCGCTATTGTTGCCCCGCTTGCCGCATCATCGGTCAATACAGCTACTGCTCAGGACGGAAAATCCGGACTGGTTGCCGTGTTGGATGTCGCCAAAGTATTCAAAGAGAATCAAGCTTTCGACGCCATGATGAAAAAGATCAAAGCCGAAGCCGACGCTTTGAAGGCTCAGATCACACAGCAGCAGGAAAGTATCAAAAGCCGCGCTCAGCAACTGACTCAATACGAAGTCGGTGCACCTGAGCGAAACAAAATGGAAGCTGCGCTCGAGCAAGAGCAAGCTGCCCTCCGAACCAAGGCTCGTCAAGCAGAAGCTGACTTGCTCAACCGCGAAGCCCGCGTTTACTACGAAACTTATGAGCGGATGCGTAGCGTGGTTGGAAGTCTCGCCAACCAGCACGGCATTTCACTTGTACTTCGTTTTGACAGCGAAGAAATTGATCCGAACAACCGAGCCGAAGTTATCAAAGGCGTGAATCGCGCTGTCGTCTATCACCGACGACTCGATCTTACAGCCATGGTTGCCAAAGAGTTAAACTCTCCGTCAACTGCTCGAGCTCCGACAAACACACAAAACCAGTAAGCTCTCCAAGCTGAATTCGAAAAGAGCCGCTTCGTAATGCGGCTCTTTTTTTGCGCGCTGATTTACTGACTCAAGTTCCTCGCACGTCGTTCCACTAAACCTCAAACGCAAAATCGGAACCAATGGCGAAAAACTGAATGCCAGTCATCAGGGTATGTAACAGAAACTGCGTGAGAGGTTCAATCTCGTGAAGGGCGTGCTTCCCCGAAAATCTCGTCGAGCGATTCACCAGCAGGAAGCAATCGTTTTTCTTGCCTTTTCTCGAGATCAATCGCAACCCGCTCTGGTACCGCAATTGGTTTGCACAGCAGTTCACGTGATGCGATCCCCATCGCAAATCCAATTACCAATATTGCTTGTCCCCAAAACAAGTAATGCCAAATCAGATGCGTTGAAAAAAGGACGCTGTTTTGATCAAGCTCCCAGATCGACCAGTACCAATTGAATACCAAAATGGGTGAAATGTCATTTCGCAAATCGTAACTAGCGAAATTGTAATGAATCACGGCACTGCCAATCGAAAGAAATGCAACCAACAGAGCACCGATCAGCAGGCTGACCATCGGCCCAACGCCTGGCCCCCATTCTCGTTTTCGTTCTTCACTGATTCGATTCATGATCAAATAAACCAAAGACAAAAACCAAGCGACATAGACCAGCGAGATAAATGCTGCTGTAACCTCACGTCCGCCAACCCTTCCCACACCTGGCCCAAAACGAGTCGCCATGTTGGTACTTATTTCCTCGCTTACTAACCACTCGGTAAAGTTCCAAATGAGAAGCAGGCAAATGCAACTAGTTACAAAATTAGCAATCGCAAACAAATACCCCCGCCCCGCTCCAGGCATGAATAGTGAAAAGAAAGATCGCGTCAAAGGCGTCCGCGGTAACGTTCGTTGAACGCGGCGCGAGATCGTTGACGACTCACCGATCATCAGAAATCCCATCAGCAACCAGTAGTGGCCAGCAAAAAGCGTAACCATTAATAGAAACTCAGTGAATCGGTAAACCTCTGGAAGCATGATAATGACAAAGGCAAAAAACAACATCTGCTGAACGACCATCGCGATCCTGATCCCGGTCGACCGATTGTCCGATGGAAACGAAATCTGTGAGGCCGCAGCAACCAACAACATTGCAGCCAACGATCCAAAGAATGCGACACAGAAAAATGTTCCCTCAACCATTCCTGGATCACCCCAGTCAATGATGCTACCGTTGCGAAACATCTCCTCACAGAGAATGCACCACATTACAAACAGCCACCCAAGCAACAAAATAAACAACACCGAAACGCCGACGCCAAGCGTTCTCGAACGGAACGCTCCAGCAAGAAACAGCCCGAGAATTGTCAACGCGACCGAGGCACCGACGCAGATTGACAGCCCAAATACGATTTGCCCAATGCTGACGCCGCGTAGCAAGTAGGTACAACAAATGCATGGTGCCAACACTGAAAGAAATACCAGCGTTTGCAAAATGGCGCTTCCGAATTTGCCTACCACGATTTGATAAGGCTTCATCGTTGTGATTGAAATCAAACTAATCGTGCCGTCTTCGAATTCCCGGGCAAGCGATCGGTAAGCGCTAAACGGAATGACGATCCCCAATGGAAATCCAAGGATCATAAAGAATCCATTTAGCAAATTCCCACCGGCTTCGTATTGTTGACCACTAAACGTCAGGCCCAGAACCGCCCAAGATCCAACGCAGACCAACAGCACGCAATAAGTCCAAATGAACTCACGACTCTTAAGTGCCTGCCGAGTCTCCTTCACCAAAATTGAACTGCAAAACTCGCTACATTTATCATTGAACTGCCCGAGCCAACTGTTCTTGTTGGTAGCGATCTTCAATTGATTGACTGTTTTTTGGTCGGCAACATCGACTGGTGAAATTTCGCTCACTGCACCTGCCCCCGCGTAACGGACAAGAAAACGTCTTCTAGCGATTTTTGCTTACTCGTAAAACCAACGACACGAATACCGTCCCCAACCATCGCAGCCAACAAATTGGCTTGCTGTTCAAGATCAGACGAACAAGTGATTCGAATCATTTTTCCACCGACGCTTTCTTGAATGGTTTCTTGAACTTCAACGTCGTTTCGGCCCTTCAGCCAATTCACGGCAATGCTTAATTCAGAGATGACAGTAACGGCAACCTGAATCTTGCTGGACGTTTCGCCTGTACTAGTTTGTTCGTTGAGAATTTCATCGACCGTTCCCACTGCGAGCAGTTTGCCATGTTCAATAATTCCAACCCGGTCACACATTTCGGCTAGTTCGGTCAAAATATGACTGCTTACTAACATTGATTTCCCGTCGGACGCCAATTCAGAAATCATCTCGCGAAGTTCGATTCTCGCTCGTGGGTCTAGCCCCGCTGCCGGTTCGTCGAGAATGAGGACTTTGGGATTGTGAATCAACGCGCGACCGAGACACAAACGTTGCTTCATACCTTTGGAGAGTCCAGTAACTGCCTTGTTCGCCAGTCGATCAAGCTGGGTAAACCCCATGACGTTGGTTAGTGCCTTGCGACGATCATTCCCACGCAGACCGTACGACCGAGCGAAAAAATCGAGATACTCTTCACAGTTCACGTTCGGATAGGTTCCAAATCCGTCGGGCATCCAACCCAATCGACTACGCACCCGGTCGGGGTCATCCACGACGGAAAATCCATCCACCCAAGCTTCTCCAGATGTCGGCACGTCGAGTGTCGAAAGAATTTTCATGCTGGTGGTTTTCCCAGCTCCGTTGGGCCCGATAAACCCGAACACTTCTCCAGCGCGGACGTGAAACGACACGTCGTTGACGGCAAGCGTATCACCAAAGGAACGGGTGACGTGATCGAGTTGTATCATCACTTCACCGGGAGCATTTGAACTACCATTGGCCACGGACGACATGAATCTCCATTTTATATTCGACAGGTTTCAATTGCTTTGTCGCGAGTGGAAACTGTTTCAAAAACGCGATGTAAGAATTCGGTTTCAACGTGTCTGTTGCTTCCTTGCGGCGGAACGACTCGATCTGAAAACTCTCCTCGCCCCAGTTCCGGTCACCAAAGTTGACGACGTAGCCGATGTAATTGCCGCCGCGAATTCTCTGAGGCGACCAAGTATTTACGAGCTCGGATACACTATCGTTGGCCTCCGTTTCGTTTATCGGTTTCGCTTGAGCCACTCCATCTGCTGCCAATTCTTCGACGATGAAAAACCCTGCTTCCGTCCGGATGATTGCCGTCGCAACATCGGCTCCCAAACGATTTTGAATTGTTGGATCGGTGGCCGATTGACCGCCGCTAGTTTTAACCAACACCAAACGTTGCAACGCTGGCTGGGCGTTTATCGTGACCATTTCGTGTGGCGTTCTCGGCCGAATATTGCCACCGGAAATCTCTTGACCATCGTCGTTGAAGCGATGAACCTGGGGCAGATTGCTCCGATCGGTAGCCGAAAAAACGGCCGTCTGGTTAGAAAATTCGTGATTGCCTGGCGCAGAGCCCGTGTAATACGTCGCCCTCGTGTGAGTCACAGCCAAATTGGTTCGATGGTCAAGCGTTGTATAAGTCTGTGACCGCCCCCACTTCTGCGTTCCGTCAACGAGAATGGCATAGCCAAACAATGAAAAACAGAAACCGATGGACAAAAGCGGCACCGCGATAAATAGCAGCTGCATGTTTTCAGTTCGTTTAAGAACGATCAACGCGACGGGCCCGGCGAGCAAAAGAAACAATCCGATCAAAAACTGAAACATCCCAACAGGTGGTTCCCCTACCCCGGGAATCACAAAGTCATCCAATGCAAAATCGCCAGTCGAGATACCGATTCGCAGCGGCATTCCTCGACTGGATTTAGCGACGGTATTATGAAGCACTCGCCAGTCTTGCTCCTCCCAACTGGCCATGTTGTCCTGAACAACAGCAATCTGACCATTCAAATAATTGGAGAGTCCGAACTTTGTTTTAGAAATAAAATCGCTTGGCCTATCGAAACTTTCCCAATCACCATCCAACGATGAAGTATCTTCGTTTTGTGCGTACCAAGGAGAATTGCCGTAATAAAAATTTTGCTCTGTCAATGTCGTTGGCAATAACTTCTTAGAATTCGACAGCGCGGCACCGGGAACAATCCAATCGGTGAGCTTGCGGTCACCTAGAATTTGTCGCTCAGGCCCCAGCAACCGAGCCCAGACTTGGTCTGCTTTCCGAAGATCTTTTCCAGCGTCGAGGATCATCAACAAACCGCCTGACGCCACCCACTTTTCTATGTTCGATCGTTGAACTGGATTCTGCCGACAAAGGTCATCGAACTCAGGCAACGAAATCATGATTCGACTAGCGCTTGTTAGTCCGATCCATTTTTCTGGCAAACCATCTGGATTGATAGAATGAATTTGTTCCGTTTGCGCCACCGTCATCGCTGGCTTGTTAATTGCTCCTGCGATCCCAACAACGTTGCCAGAACTGTAAATCTTTTGCATTTTTTCAAAACTTGGAAGCACACTTTGGGGAAGCGAATAAACTGGTGCCGTTTCCGAGAATGAGCTGCGAACACATGTCCAAGTTTTAGTAATTCTGGTGTCCAGTTCTTTGCTGCTGACAAGCAAAGTCGTTGGGACAATGTACTGTCGCGAAGCACGATTCAAACTCGCTTGCAACAGATCGCTGAGATCATATCTCCCGTCGTAGCCATCTCGCTCCACCAAAATTTTTCCGGAACGCATTTTGCTTCGTTGCGACAGGTCTGCGTATAGCTCTACTGATCCCGAGGTGGCGCCTGCCGGAATGACAATCTCCGCAACTGCAACAGTAGGGCTGCGACGATAAATACGGTAGCTGATAGAGACAGTAAAACGCTGTTCTTTAGGAAGAGCAACCGCCGGTTCATTTGTGATCGTAAATTTAATGGGCTGGTACCCAAAATCTGCGACGCACCATCCACTGTCCATCTGGACTGTGTGCCCAACGGCTCCTTTGGGAAGTGCGGTTTGCGCGCTGGAGGTGAGTGGGAAAAGCGCAAGGCCAATCAAAGCAAAGCCAACGCTAAACCATACGATGAATGAACGGACGTTGAACAAGTAAATTTTGAAACTCGAAAAACAAAGCCACGACCTTCGTTGCCCAGCCGTCGGTGATCGCTCAGCCATCGACTTGCTCCCGTTTTGGATTCGTTGTTTTTGAATCGACCGACTGAGACAAAGGCACAGCCGATTCCTTAAGCTCCAAACTCTGGCCAGCCAAACTCTGGCCAGCCAAACTTGGACTTCCAATTGGAGGTGGCAAACCAGATTCTGTTTTAAACTTCGACGCGAAAAACACTTCTGATACCCGTGCAACGGCAAACGCGCTCCAGTGAACGACAGCGTAAATCAGAAACGGAATGACAGTCGCAAACGTCGCGACGCTCAATGCGAAAGCGGACCGGTTACCTCGCGATGCACCTGCCATAAACGCGGAGATCAATCCGACGGCGATCATCGCAAATAACATTTGCCGAATCGTAAATTTCGGGATCATGGATGGTTTCGCGTTTTGGGGTAAACCAGCAAAAGGCCAATTTCAGGCCAATTTCAAGCTGGCGGAATTGCGCAAACGTATAGCTTGATTTTAATGTTCGTAGCTTGGCTCACAATATTGCGAAGAAATTAGAATCTCAATTAAATTCGCCATTCGGTTTCATTTTTGATTTACCTACAATGAGGGCTGCTTTATTACGATTCTTTCCTGAAGAGAACGCTATGAAACCATTTCAAGCATCTGTTCTGACGGCCGGACTTGCGGCTGTTTTAACAATCGGTTTGGTGGGTTGTGAGAACGCCACCAAGACTGCCGCTCCTAAGACAACTCAAACAGCCAACGCGACTCAGTCCGTAACCTTCTTTGTTGAAGGCATGGTCTGAGGGACTTCCTGAACTACGGCTGTTGAAAAACAGCTGAAAGAGCTACCGGGTGTAGCTGAAGTCACGACAGACATGGACGCACAAACAGCGACTGTTTCTTACGATCCAGACAAGTTTAAGCCTGCAGACGCGATCGCGCTTCCAGGTCGATTTGGATACTCCGTCCACGAAGAGTAAGACAACGAATTGACAAACAAATTAGACGAAACCGTATTTGCCAAACCGGCATTCGAAACTTTAATTTGCAAATCCGTTTCACTACGACCGGAATTGTCCAGTGAAACGAGGCATTTGGAAATACGCGATACAATCACTTGGTATTCGCCACCCGAATATTCGTATTAAAAACATCCCCAGTCGAACTCGGCTGGGGATTTTTTCGTACGATGACCGGGTTTTGTATGCAACGTTTCATGGTCGAAATGCGACTAACCACCAGTTTCAAACCTAGACCCACTCTCGGAACCGCTGCAACCCTCTTGAACGCCGCACGGTTTTGAAACTTCCCTTGGCCGTTTCGGGCACTTTGGAGATATTGTGAAAAAACAGCCTACTCAACCGAGCACTTTTTCAACTCGAGCCCATCAAGCGCTTTGCAATTTTTCCTTTTGCAATTCCTCGTTTTGCAATGCTGCAATTTTGAGCTTCTTGGCTTTCTCGTTAGCCCTCTCTGGTTGCAAGAAAAACGCAACCGCACCGTCCACTCCCAACGTTGCGAAACTTGCGGATTCCAAACCGAAAATCTCTAACAAAGAGACCAATCAAAAAACCGAGAAGCCGGCTGAAAAAACGCAGGTCACTGCCAAGAAACCACCGTTAACCTACACCCGCAATGGGCTGACCTACGATGTAGCTCGACTGCACAAGAATCATACTTTGCTCGTATTGGCTTACGAGCCAGACATTCGCGCGAGCCATATGTTCTTTCACTTGCGAAACGTACTTTCGCCTGAGCAAGCTGAATTGGCGAGAAAAATTGCGATCAGCTACGAGCCAGGGTTTCAAGAAATCATCCGTAAGCGTGCCGACATCCTGGAGAACGCGAGGGATGACGATCCAGAACTTCAAACCAAGCTTCTAAATTTGAAATTGGATATAGCAGATTTGACGCAGGCAATTCGCAGCCAAATTTTTCAAGACGTTTTGACCGCTGAACAAAAAAAGAACGAGAATCAAAAAACCGCGGATCGCGAAGCCCAACAATTATTAGAGGAAGCGAAGAAGCTAGAGAAGGAAACGTTGGACAAGGCCGAGCTTGAAAATGCAATTCTCAAAAGCGACGAGGCAAACGCCAACGAAGATGCTACATCGCAGGAAACTGGATCGGACAATATCAAATCGGACGATTCGAAATCAAAAACTGCGGGGCAAGAGTAGTTCGCCCCACCAGATAATTAAATTCTTGAATTGGGTCTCTTAAAACCCGACTGGTTGAGTCCAAGCTTGCTCGACCTGATCTTTGAACGACGGATCAACATGCGGCTTGCTCGAAGTCACTACCGCCCGCACAAACAACTCGTCTCCGTTTAGCTTATAGCTTGGCTCCAATGAATCGGAAGTTGCCAAAACCGCACCGACATCCTTGGAATAAACTCGCGTCGCCCGCATTGGTTTTCCGCTCGCGTCCAGCTGAGGGACTGATTTTTTATCGTAGTCTTTTCGGGTTCCAATAAACGTCGTCGTGTAAGTGATGCCTACGGTGGGTTTGATTTTCAGAGACAACTGATTGCCGGCATAACTAACGTCTTCCAACTCAACGCCGCTTGAGCAATAAAACTCACCCGCGTTCATTGCGTCGATCAATGATTTCGCATCTAGGTTATCGGCTTTCACCATTACCCAACCACGTCCAGTGTTGGCTGATTTAGGTGCATTGATGCGTCCGTGATAATGATGACTGTCATCGGTTGCCAACCCGAAAATGGGTGCTGATTTAAGCTCGTCGATACGAATTGTGTTGACGATGTCCCAAATTTTCTCGACTCCGGGACGAGTTTTATCGCCCAGATGATTGACACCGGGATGCCCGTTGTAGACTTCGAAAAATCGCTCGTTCGTGACAGCAGCGAGATTCTCGGCAGTAACGGCCCAGCCAAAATTGGGATGGTTCAAATGAACCAAAATCGGTTCGCCATTCTTTTCGGCTTGCTCCTGTACGGCTCGCAAGTTGTTGTTGATGGCTTCTTCAACCGTTTCCCCACTGACGGGAGCAATCACGGACTGGAGATTGGTCGCGTTCATATGGATGGGAACGCCTTGAGCTCGGTCGCTGATTTCTTCTGCTTCGATAAGCAGGAATTTATTTTTGGCTTCGAACTTTTCACGAAACTCGGAAACGGGTCGCAACCGAACTTGCTTTACCGTTTCGCTGGCTTCTTTGTCACCGCTGGCCTTTTTCGGTTTGTCGCGCATTTGAATCCAATCGTCACCAAACGCGGCTTGGCATTTTTTGACCGCTTCGTCACCACTTCGTTTTTCGATCGCTGAAAGATCCATCCAACGTTCGCCTTGGCTTAGGATGTTATGGTCGGTCAAAGCCAAGAAATGATAATCGTTGTCGACATACCATTTTGTGATCATCTCAGGAAAATCATTGCCGTCACTCCAAAGCGAATGGGTGTGCAGGTTCCCACGCCACCAGCGGGGCGTGGCTTTCTCATCTTGAGCCACACAGTTACTCGTCAACGCAACATTGGTCAGCAAAACAGCAGCCAACAAAGTGCAATTCATTATCCTGCAAACTGAGTTTGTCAGATTCGCTCGAAACTTAGTTTTCATCTTTGCTTCCTAATATTTGTGGCTTGTCGTTCAACTGGTAAGTTGTGAGACGACCCTAATCCCCAACCATTTACCCCAGGCTTATTCATGTCCGTTAAACCGATCCCAGAAAACTGCAATACCGTAAACGCGTATTTAAACATGCGAGATGTTCAAGCAGCGATTGATTTTTACACAGCCGCGTTTAACGCTAATGGCAATGCATGTTTGAAAGGGCCAGGAGACAGCATTATGCACGCCGAAGTGGTCATTGGAAACTCGACGGTAATGTTAAGCGAAGAAAACCCCAAATGGGGGACTAAGTCAGCAGAGACGATGGGTGGGTCACCGGTTTCGCTTCATATGTATGTGCCCGATGTCGACACAAGTTTCCAACAAGCGATCGATGCCGGTTGCACCGTGATCTCACCCGTGGCCGATACATTTTGGGGCGACCGCGCGGGGCGGCTCGCCGATCCGTTTGGTTACCAGTGGAGCATGGCAACGCACATAGAAGATATCTCGATGGAAGAAATTGAGAAACGAGGAAAAGCTTGGTTGGAATCGTTCGAGCCGCAGGCCTAAGCGAAAAAGTAGAATAAGCACTTTTCAATTTTTGAAAGATCAACTCAATGGCTTCCATCCGTGTTTTGCTTTCCGAATCACACGATCCCTATTTCAACCTATCCGTCGAAGACACAATCTTTCAGTCGATGCCCACCACCGAACGCGTGTTGTTTCTTTGGCGGAATGCGAACACTGTTGTGATTGGCAAAGGTCAGAACCCGTGGAAAGAATGCAACACCGGCAAAATGGACACCGACGGCATAACTCTTGCGAGACGTAAGACTGGCGGCGGCGCAGTGTTTCATGATCTCGGCAACACAAATTTTACCTTCATGGCAGGCAAGCCGGAATACGACAAAGCAATTTCAACGCGGATCGTTTTGGATGCACTTTCTGACTTGGGGATCAACGGCAAGGCCAGCGGGCGCAACGACCTCGTGATCGAAACAGACGAGGGCGACAAAAAGTTTTCCGGCTCGGCCTATCGGGAAGCAAAGGATCGCGGCTTTCACCATGGCACCCTACTGCTCAACGCTGACCTCACTCGGCTGGCCAACTACCTGAATCCCGATTCAAAAAAACTACAGGCCAAAGGCATTCAATCCGTTCGTTCTCGTGTCATCAACCTGCAAGAATTGCATCCAACAATTGATCATGAGATGGTTTGCGAGGCGATCCAAAAATCATTCTTCAGTTACTACAACGAGAAAGTCGAAGCAGAACCTATCTCGCCAGATTCCATGCCAGATCTACCCGGATTCGCCCAAGCGTTCGCCCAACAAAGCGATTGGGATTGGAATTTTGGAAAGTCCCTAGATTTTTCGCACACACTAGACGAACGATTCACGTGGGGCGGAGTCGAAATGCACCTCGACGTCCATCGCGGTAAGATCGAACAAGCGAGGATTTTCACCGACAGTTTGTATCCAGCCGCTTTGGAAAAGCTTGCCAACGAGTTAATTGGCCTTGGATACGAAACGAGCGCGGTTGAAAGTGCGTTTGTGAAAGCCGAAGAACATTTCCCAGAACAGAAGATCGAGCTGGGCGAATTGAAGACGTGGATGAAGCAGGCAATTGCTTGAGCCATTTCGCCGGCCCACCAATAACCGAATCAGCAAAAACAGATCAGCAATGCGAATCTGTCGAGCTTCCGATCAGCATCGCATCCATGCGACCTGGAAGACATCGATGGAGCTTTGCGTCGCACCTAGAGCTTTCTTAAGCAACACACCACAAGCGTGCTAAGTCCGATTTGGACGTGACTGAGACAGATTGAAAGTGCGTGCTCGGTTCCATCCTGAGCCAATCCGGTGATTGGTTGCTTTCGAAATTCCAACTGACTGTTGGAATCAAGATTCAACTCAGCGGGGAATCGATCGTTGAACTCGGTCAACAATTTTTCGATTGGATGATTCCGAATCACGTCAGAGTCGTATTCAAAAAGAACGCAACCGGCTTTATTGATGTAACGAATGGTTCGATCGTAATTCAAAACCACGATCGCATCGGGCGTCACGTCGAGCAACATTTCCTGTTCGCGTTTTGTTCGTCGCATGTGCTCATTGACATTTCGCCCAACAGCGTAGACCAACTCTTCATTTGGAATTGGAGAAAAAGTCCAGTCGTACCAGTGATAATCTCCTTTGACATCGAGCATCCTCAGTTTTAAACCGCTTAAGGAGCGACCTTCTTTCATCGGTCCGACAATTGAATTTTTTGGGCCAATGTCTTCGGGGTGAACCAGTTCAGTGGGGCCTTTGCCAATTAGGTCGTCCGGTCGCCAACCAAGCTCTTTTTGCCAAGCGGAATTCGCCCAGACGGCTTTGGGAGAATAGTCGTGAATCAACATTAAGTCTGTGGTTGACTCAAAAAGTTCTCGGCGTGCTTCGAGTGAGTGTTTGCGATCACCTTCAAACGAAATCCAGGCTTCTACTTCGGCGGCCAATTCTGTAGCTGACTGCTGTCGGTCGTCTGGGTTTTTCGAAATCGCACGCAGGCAGATTCGCTCTAACTCCGGAGGCAACGCTGGAACTAGGACTCTTGGGGGCACCGGTTGTTTGCTGAGGACATCGGCTAAAACTTGTTCAACATCGTCGCTAACGAATGGTGGTTGACCGGTCAACATTTCGTACATAATCGCACCAAGCCCATAAACGTCGGTGCGTTGATCAATTGCGGTATTGTCGCCTCTTGCCTGTTCAGGTGCCATGAAGGACGGCGTCCCCAGGCGTGCACCTGCTCTGGTTTGGCGGCCCGTTAATGAATCGAATGCTGACGCTTCAGCAAAGGTCGTTTTTTCAGATTCAACTTGCGATGTTTTTCGATGTGCCTCTGTATCACCACCTGAATCACGATCGCGTCTGACTTCCTTCTTTGATTCTTTCGCATGGATCTCGCGAATCGAAGGCGTCGCAATCGGTGTTGGTGGAAACGCTGGATCAGGTGTGGTATCGGGACCAGGACTCGGCTTTGGATCGAATTCATCCCGAGTAGAACCGGCTGAATCGGGGATGGTTGAATCAGGATCAGGTTTTGGAGCCAAACCAGGTTGGGGATCGCGATTGGAATCTACTGGGCTAACGTCGACCGGATAATCCACGTTTGGAGTTACTGGCGGCTCTCCTTTGAGGTCCATCAAAAACGCTGCCAAGCCCCAATCGATAACAGTGACTTGACCATAATCGCCCATCACAATGTTTTCGCTTTTCAAGTCTCGATGCAGAACGCCTCTCAAGTGCGCAAACGCAATCACTTGGGACGCGGACACGAGACTGGCCATCAATCGATTGAGGCTGACTACCAACTCCTGTTCGCATTCAATGTTGTGCGGATTGGCCGCATACTCAATTCGCTTCATGTGATGATCGCGAATCGTTTCGGTCAATGTCCGACCTTCGATTAGCGACATCACGTAGTAACTATCGGGACCGGCTTCCTCGAGATCAAGCACGAATACGGTTCCTGGATGATTCAGTCGCGCGGTGACTTTGGCTTCTCTTAAAAACCTGCTTTGGACGGCCGAATTATCTGCCGTTTCGTCGCGAAGACATTTAACAACAACGTTGCGCCCCAGCCGTTGGTCTCGTGCAACCCAGACTTCGCCAATGCCACCGGTGGCCATCAGTCTCAATAATTGCCAACGCTCGTTGAGCCAGTCCGTTCGTGGCTTGCGTTTTCCTCTTGAGTTTTGCGAGCCTACATCACTCAGCGTTTGGCGAGCGTGACTATCGAACGAATAAGTCGGGTGGATTGCGGCTTCGGAATCGATAATTTTTTGAATCAACGGATCAACTGCCGGCTGCAGCTCATCCAAAGATTTAGCACAGGCGTCGCAGCCGGTGAGATGTTCCTCAACCCATAGCTGTCGATCTTCATCCAATTCATCGCGCATCCAAGCCTGCAATGTTTCAGGGGTTGGATGAATTTGTTGATTGGAACTCGACAACTTTGTTTCCTAAGCGAGGCGGAACCCAAAGCGTTCGCCAAGAATAAATAAGAGTCCCGACTGGAACTAGTTCTGAGAGACACGACCGAGAGCTCTTACTCCAACATTGAGCCAGCGATTTGTTTGAGTGTCTTTAGTATACGGTGTTGGGCAACACGAACCGCTCCAAGACTCATCGAAAACTCATCGGCAACCGCTTGCGCGTCTTCGCCTTCTAGTGAAACACGACGGAAGGCAGCCAAATGTTTCGCGTTGAATTTTTGCCGAATCGAATCCAAGAGTTTGTTGATCAAAAAAGTGTTGTGCTCTTCGTCCCAAACGCGACTCATTCGACTTCGATCATCAGAAATTTGATCTGCAAGGTCAGCAAGATTGACTTCACTGCCATGTTGTTGCTGACGGCTTTTTTTCGACCAAACACGGCGGAGTCGATTGGCGGTAATGCGGCGCAACCAACAACGAAAAGCACCTACGTTGCCGTTGTGTTCGAATTTCTGAACTTGGGTAAATACAGCGGTCAGAACTTCCTGGCTAACATCAGCAACGTCCGCTGCTTGAATGCCTTCTCGGCGCAGCCAATGTGCAATCAGTGAATCGTAAATCTCCGAAAACTGCTCCCAGGCTTCCGGTGACTCTCCCCGTTTCACCTCATCGATCAAACTTAAACGGGTTGATGGTGCCATAATATTTCTCTTGTGTGTGACTAGCTTACATTCTTGTCCGAGAACGCAGCGAAATCAACAACTTTTGCACGTTACGAAGCAATTCAGATACGATTTACTACAAGCCCCATGGTAAAGGTGAGCAGCGATTGTTTCGAGGGCACACAATTTCCGCTGAGGAATAGCAAGCTACCTGTCAAATGGCGCTGGGGCAAATTGCTCAACTCGGCAGAAAAACGAACTACGGACAAGTTGCGTTTTTTACACTGCTTTTGTTGATCGAATTTGCAAAGAAACGGTCAAGACATTCCTTAATTGGCGAAGGCAGTTTTTAAATTCTATTCCCCAAATTCAAAAGCGTAGAAATGCTCATTGGTTTCGGCGGGCCATTCGACCAAATCCGAATTGACCATTTTGGCCACATCGCCAATCACCGTGACCATTGGATTAGCCATTTTCAGCTGGTCGACTTGATCGGCAACACCGTAGAGCGTTGCGTAGGTCACACGCTGATCGGAAAACGTCGCGCGCTCAATGCATGCGACTGGAGTTTCAGGATCGCGACCTGCTTTGATCAACGAGGCAGCCAACTTTCTTAAATTTTTGCGTGCCATCAACAACACGACGGTATCAATTTTGCTCATGGCCTCGAAATCGAGATCATGTTTCGCGAGCTCTGGAGCCGTTTGCCCAGTGACGACCGCGAACGAACGAGCGATTCCTCTCGAAGTAACCGGTATCCCTGCCGCGGCCGGGCCAGCAATTGCACTGCTGACTCCCGGGACTATGTGGACTGGAATATTGGCTGCCCGGCAAGCGTTGATTTCTTCTTGGCCACGCCCGAACACGAACGGATCACCGCCCTTTAGTCGGACCACAATTTCGCCCCGACCGGCATGTCGAACCAACAACTCATTGATCTCGGCCTGGGAAACACGATGATGATCAGGATACTTACCAACGTCGATTAGGCTTGCCGTTTCGCGTGCCCAATTCAGAACTTCGGATGGAATCAAGCGATCGTAGATAATGGTGTCGGCCTGTTGGATCAAACGCATGCCGCGAACGGTAATCAACTCCGGATCACCGGGGCCAGCTCCAACAAGATAAACAGATCCTCGGCGACAAATCATTGATTGGTCCCTCTTGTGTTCGCGGAAAGCCCAGCGGTGAAGTGCGGCGATTCATTGGTCTCAAATGATTTAGGCTGAGTTGATTCTCGAATTGGCGATTCTTGCTTTGTCAATTCTTGCTTTGTCAATTCTTGTTCAAGCGATTCTGGTTCAAACGAATCAAAGGGCAGCTTGATCGGCGTTCCATTGTTTATCGTTTCGATCGCCAACTGCAAACAAACGTCTGCCATTTCGGGAAACAACCCAAGTGGCGAATCACAAATGCAAACACGCGTCTCAGATGCACTGACAAGCGGAAACTCAATGTCAGGTCCCGCTGGCAAACCAAACGACTCCGGCACGTCGACAGTTGTGTGTGGACCGCGGCTGATAAGAAACGGAATCACGAGCGTATTTTTTGTTGAAATTCCAGCCGCCACTTCACTGGCTTCCGGGTCTTGATCCAGAAATCCAGTTTTCAATTGCAACGCTGGGTGAGTGATTGACAGGTTCTCTACCAAGGCATCGGTTAACGCCAAAGTTGACTTGCAACTGTTTTTGTTCCTTCGAGTTCCATGCCCGATCACTGCGATGGTTGTGTTTGCGGGATCAAGTTGATACTCATTTAAGATCCGCACAATCCGCTGAGAGATGATTGAAGCGATAGATGGATGAACGCCAACGACAGGTGCCATGTAGACTCGAAATTGAGCAGCGGTTTTGTTCTGTGCGTATTTGCCAGGTAAGGCCTTGAGATAATACCCCTGACTGGTCATCACCGGCACGACGACGGCATCGCCGACAGGCAATTGATCAAGAACATTGACCATTTCTGGATCACCGTTGAGGAACGCCGGTGTGACGTTGATTGGTGAGTCACCAAAAAACTGTTTTACGTTTTCGTGATTTGCGATCGCATTTGCCAAATCAAACAAGGGTTGATTCGAGTTCGCAGCCGCCAATGATCCATGAGCCGCCAAGACTATCGATCTAGGACGACATATGGGCGAATCAGTTTCGCTTGAGACTGTGTGCTTCGGAATGGAATCCGAAACACTCATTGACTTGCTCCAATTTGGACAAGCATCGGTTGAAACTCATCGAACGTTGGACTTTCTTTACCCGTGACACGTCGTCGCGATTCAGTCCGCTCAAACACGCGTTGGTAAAAATCGCCAAGCCCTTCGTCAAGATTTCGATCTTCTGAATACTTAACCAACAGCGGCGTCAGCAAATCGACGGCTTCTTCGATTTTAACATCAGCTGCATAAAGATCCGCCATTCGGTCGCCAGCCAATCGACCACCGACAAACAGATGGTAAACACCGGGCCTGCGACCAACGAAAGCAATATCGGCGGTATAAGGACGTGCACACCCGTTGGGACAGCCTGTCATTCGAATGGTTAGTTTCGCATCAGCAAGACCGAGGGAGCTGAGTTTATTTTCAATTTCGGTAATCAGATCAGGAGCGGCTCTCTCGGATTCAGCCACTGCCAACCCACACGTCGGCATTGCAGGACAAGCCATCGAGTATCGCCGAGCGTTGGAAATTTCGTCCAGCAGGGGAACGTTGTGTTGGCGGAGAATCGTTTCGACTTCTGTGATTTGTTCTTCTGTCAGCTCGTTAAAAAGAATGCTTTGCTGGGCTGTCAACGTCGCGGAGCAACCTGTTTGCTTGATGATTTTCAAGAACGCGGTGCGTAGCTTCACTGAGCCATCGTCTTTGATTCGTCCATTTTCGACGAACACGCCATAGAACCATTTGCCGTCGCCCTGGGGATGTTTTCCAAGCCAGTCTTCGATCTGTACGTCTGGAATTTCGTGCCAGTCTTGAACATCAAAATCGCAACGTTTTTTGAATTCAGCGATAAATTCATCGACGCCCATTTTGTCGATCAAGTATTTCAATCGAGCTTGTTTTCGATCGAACCGATTTCCCATATCGCGATAGATAGAACAAACGACGCGGATGGCTTCGACGCCATTCTCAAGTGCAACGAAACCGATTTTGTCTGCGATCTGCGCAAAGGTATTCGGGCGACCGTGGCTCATGCCAAGCCCGCCACCAGCCAGCACGTTCCAACCAACTAACTCGCCATCCTTTAGAACGCCGATTAAACCAGCATCGTAGGAATAGACGTCGATTTGATTGTCGCCCTGGACGGTAACTCCAACTTTGTATTTTCGAGGAAGGTAAGTCTCTCCGTAAAAAGGCTCTTCTTCTTTCGTGTCGACCTGCCGCTCGCCATCGACCCAAATTTCAAAATAGGCTTTTGTTGCAGGGCGAAGATCCGCTGCGATCTCGTGAGCCATTTCGCGAACTTTGGTATGAACCGAGTCCTTGAGCGGTGCCGCCGTCGCCATTACGTTGCGGCAAACATCACCACACGCGGCCAATGTTGTCATCAATGAAACATTGATCTGACGAATGGTCTCGCGAAGGTCGCCCTTGAGGACGCCGTGAAATTGAATTGCCTGCCGTGTCGTAATTCGAATCGTACCGTTGGCAAACTCGTCCGCCATCCGGTCGAGATCGATGTACTGAGAGTTGGTGATTTGGCCGGCGGGTAGCGCAACACGCAGCATGTAGGAGTACGCTTTGCCCAAACCTTCCGCACGTCGCGATTTTCGCAAGTCACGATCGTCTTGCTCGTAAGAGCCATGGAATTTGATCAACTGCAAATCGTCGGCGTTGAAACTTTCGATCTCAGGGTTCTTAAGCGTCTCATCGATGGTACCTCGAAGGAGCTGGCTGTTCTGCTTGGCGATTTCGACTTTGCTTGGTTCTGTCTTTTCTTTGGCCATTTTGGATTCGTTAGTTGGATTCGTCAGGTTGGAATACGCGTGATGAAGATGTTGCAAACGGTCAGATCGAGAAATGCAAACCGCACTCGTCTTTGTCGGAACCTGCCCAGCGGCCCTTGCGGACTTCTGAATCTGGATTGGAATCTGGGACGGGTTTCGTGCAGTGGAAACAACTGACGCTCGGATAGTTCTGCAGATGCAGTTGATTGAACGGGACTTCGTTCTCTTGGATGTATTGCCAAACGTCCGCGCGAGACAACGTCGCCAACGGGCAGAATTTCAAAAGCTTGTACTTCCAATCCCACCCGATCACGGGCGTGTCGGCTCGCTGTTTTGTTTGGGTGCGACGAAGCGCCGTAATCCATAATCGGTAGTTAACGATGTTTTCACGCATCGGTTGAACTTTCCGTATGTTGCAGCACATGTTCGGATTGTTTTTCCAAAGCATGTCGCCGTAGGTTTCGCGTTGCTGCTCGATGGAAACGGGAGTCTCCCAAGTTACGAAATTCAAATTCGTGTAGCGTTCGATCAGTTTCTTGCGAAGCTGTTTTGTTTCCGGGAAAAAGAAACCGGTGTCGATGCAAGCGACAGTGATGTTTTCCAAGTTGCCATTTGCAATTGCTTTGGAGCACATGTCCATCAAGACACACCCTTCCATTCCAAACGACGTTGTCAAAACAATTGGCTGTTCGGCGAATCGCTCTAGCCCCCACTGAACCAAATCCATCGGTGCACTATCTGCGTCGATGCTGTTGTCGGCGTTGGAGGCAGCGATTGTTTTTTCGCTAGTGTCGGATTTTTTTTTGCTAGTGTCGGATAAATTCGGTGGTGTGTTGGATTGCAAATCAGGGGAGTCACTTTCCGGTGGTGAATTTGATGTCTGCGCGCTTACCCCGATCTGCACCAAGGGTGGAACGGGATCGATTGGGTTGGGCGATTGGTGGTTCATCTGAGATCTTGGAATCTAAACTAAGTCCAACTTCAAAAAAAAAGCCGCAGAACAATCTGCGGCTTGTGGATCAAATATCAACAGCAAACATGCAGACTCATAAAGAGTTAATACAGCAATAGCGGGCTTTGAAACAACAGCAAGGTGTTGATTCAGCCGAGTTTTTGATGGCTTGATGTTTGCGAATGAGTTGCATTGATGCAAAATTGAGTTGGAGTGACAGGAAGAGTCAGAGCTGCCATTCTTGCCTCGGCAGGGAAAGCGTCAACTGCCTGAATGCTCGCCCAGCCTATCTATCTAAGCGAAAACGTTACGGATCATGTCGCCAAATCAACCCGCTTGGTGCCCTTTGTTCCTTTGTGTGCATTCGATGGTCAACGATCATCCATTGAATTTGTCAGCCACGAAGACGAACGGAATCAGAATTTTCTGAGATTTGGCCAGAGAAACGTAGTCATTCCGTCTCAGGCTGAGACAAACGTCTCGTTGAGGGAGGTTTATGGGAAAAATCAAATAGGTGAATTGCAGTTTCCCCCGCTTTCAGGCACTTTTCACCTTTTGGCACAGCGGTTGCTTTACTTTTTTATTGGAGTGAGTGAAATTCTTACCTTTGATCTCCCGAAGCTATTGCCTCTTTTTACTCACTCCCTTTTCCCACAAAAACGCTGGATCCTACCTACCAGCTCCACAAAACCAACGCCCATCCGCTCCCTGCGGTCCCCACCTTTGGGTTGTTGGTTTTTTTCATGCGCTAATTTTGGCGTGGGATTGCTGCGGTTAAGATAATCCTCTTCAAACAAACCATTGCAATCACCAGGTAGTTACATGCGATCTTTCTTGTTCCGCCGAGTCCTGAGCGTTTATTCAATCGCGTTTCTATATACCGCTGCCTTGTCCGCGACACTCTTCGTGCAACAAACTGCCAACGCGCAGGACGAATCTGGCTGGGAAACGATGTTCAATGGAACGGATCTATCTGGCTGGAAGGTCAACGAAAACCCTGATTCGGTTTACCTCGAAGACGGTTGCCTGGTGACGCACGGAAAACGAGCCCACGCGTTTTATGTTGGAGCCGATGGGAAGGCAGACTTTGTTAATTTTCATTTCAAAGCAAAAGTCAAAACGACAAAGGGCGCCAATTCAGGAATTTACTTTCACACAAAATTTCTAAAATCCGGTTGGCCCAACCGTGGCTACGAAGCGCAGGTCAACAACACCCAACAAGACAAAAAGAAAACGGGCGGGCTCTACAACGTTCAAGACAATTTCACACCGCCCGTCAAAGACGACGAATGGTTCGATTATGAAATCATGGTCGAGGGCAAACACATTGTCATCAAGATCAATGGCAAAACGATTTCGGACTACACAGAACCCGATGACCTCGATCGACCTGAACGATGCCTGTCAAACGGCACATTCGCGTTGCAAGCCCATGATCCTGGCAGCAAGGTCTATTACAAAGACCTGGTGGTAAAAAAACTAGACACCGCCGTTAGCCATTCTTTTTTAGGCGTCGGCAAAGCTGTTCGAACCGTCATCGTAAACGAACAAGGCGAGGTCGAATGGAAATGGGACATGCCAGCAAGCGACGGTTGGGTACTACCATCTGGCAATGTGCTGTTGGCAATTTACCCTACCAAGGATTTCCCCAAAGGTGGCGTGATCGAAGTCGATCGTTCGAGCAACGAGATCGTTTGGAAATACATGGGTCAACAAAAAGAGATCAGCACTGTTGCTCCAATCGACGGGGATACTTTTCTGGTCGCAGAACTCGGTCCAGAACCCCGCGCTATCGTGATCAACAAAAAAGGTGAAGTGCTCAGCAAGATGCCGCTTGATTGCCAAAAGCAAAACGCCCATATGCAGACTCGGATGCTTCGGATATTGCCGAACGGAAACTACATCGCTCCACACCTCTTGGATTTCGCCGTCAAGGAATACGAACCTGCGACTGGCAAAGTTGTAAAGACATTTCCAACGGACGATCGCGGACGCGACAAACGCGACTGGCCCTTTACGGCAATTCGACTGGAGAATGGAAACACCGTGATCGGATGCACAAACGGCAACCGCGTCATCGAAGTCGATGGCGAAGGCAAAACGGTTTGGAGTGTCAACAACAAGGACCTAGGAGAGAACTTGATTGACGATGCGTGTGGTGTTCAGCGTTTACCCAATGGAAATACGGTAATCACAAGCTTCCACGCAAAAGGCGACAAGGTGAAACTTTTTGAAGTCACACCGGATAAAAAAGTCGTCTGGCGGTTCTCGGGATTGAAAGCGGGCTTTCATCACTTTCAGATCCTGACAACCAATGGTCAGCCGCTGAAAAACAACACTTGGAAGTAGCATACCTTGCTGTCGCCCAAGAAATCGAAACACTGACAGGAATTCCCGGCTTGCCTGCCTAATCAATCAACCTACTACGATGTGTTTTTTAAGTCACATCCGCATGGTGCATCCCCGTCTCCATTTCCTACAGTCACGGGGTGCGACAAATTGCACGAAGCCGAGGATCCCTCACCCGCGACTCCCACTCCGATAAATCAACCGTTGGCGGTCTCCAACTAGCGATCTCTAAACTCCAACCGTAGCCGCCGCACAGAACGGGCCTGGGAGTCGCGATTGAGCTTTCGAAACCTTGCTTCGGTTCTAGGCAGCTTTACTGGACCGAATCGAAGCCAGTATTTGATTACCGATTTGGATTGACTAGAATTGCAGCATCCAAAATGGTAATCCAACCGCCAAAAACTATCTTACCTTTTCATCATGTTTCCCCAAGGCACACCATGTTTCGCAAAAGCACTAAACCCACTGAAAAGACATCCCCTCTGAATCTCGAAACACTTGAAGAAAGAAACATGCTGTCCGTTGTCACGGTTGCTGCCAGTGGCGATATGGGCGGAGAGTTCTTTGACCTTCAGATTAACGGAGAGTCGGAAGGCTCTTTCCGCGTGACTCAAGAGTATGCTGAATTCCGAGTCGATGTTCCCAGCACAGTAACTGCCGATCAAGTACGCGTTGTTTTCACTGGCGACCTCTATCGTCCCGAGAGTGGTATCGACCAAAACTTGAACGTTGACTTTATCAAAATCGACGGGCGGAAATTCGAAACAGAAGCTGCGAACACCTATGCCTCCGGCGTGTGGGATTCAGTGACTGGCACCATTACAGAAGGTTTCTTCCAAACGGAGAAACTGTCATCCAATGGTTACTTCCAATTCGGTGATTTCCCAGCGTCCACTTATGATTCAACCATCATCGAAATTGACGCAAGAGGGACAGGCGGAGATGGCGAACGGATCGACCTTCAAATTAATGGAGTAACCGTTGAAAGTTTCATTCTTTCGGACAATCCACTCACAGGCGGGTTTGATGGCCCCGACCAATTCGTATACGAAGCAGACGGAATTGTTACTGCCGATGACATTCGGATCGCGTTCAACAACGACGACATGTACGAAACATTTTTCAAAGGCACTGTTTCAGTTGTCGATCGAAATTTGACAGTCCAATCCATCACCGTTGCCGGCCAGAAATACAACACCGACAGTGACACCGTTTTCTCGGTTGGCGTGTGGGACAATGAAGCAGGTGCACCTGGCTCCGGTTTTGGGCAAGGCAACACGCTTCACACCAATGGCTACTTTCAATACAGCGCCACACCAACCACGACGACTGTTATCGTTGACACTTCAACGGCCCGAGGAGACGGTGAAAGGTACGATTTGCAAATCAACGGTGCAACGGTGGCCCAAACCGTCCTGAGCGACAATCCATTCCAAGGCGGCTACCAAGGCCAAAGGGAACTTGTTTTTGAAGCACCTGGCGACGTTTCAATTTCAGATATCCGCATCGTATACACCAATGACGCGATTTTCCAACGGAACCTCAAAGGCCTGATTTCGACGATCGATCGAAACTTGAGGATCAACTCGGTTTCAGTTGACGGCGTTACCTATCTGACCGATGACAGTTCGGTATTTTCAACTGGGGTGTGGAACGATGAAGACGGCGCGCCCCGACGAGGATTCGGAATCGGAGATACGCTTCACGTTAATGGCTATTTCCAATACGGTGCTCGTTAAGCAGAATTTGGTGCAGCAAAATTGGCTCAGCAGAAGCCGGGTCAATCTTGGCGTCGCCTCGATACACACGTAGATAAGCCAACCCATTCTAATACGCTTTGCTAAACACACGCGTCGCGTTTTTGCGATACTCAATAGGTATCGAGTACCCTTTTCATGACAGCTGCCTCAATTTGGCTTGTAAGATTACAACGCAGGTTGGGGCGTGTGTGATCTCGCCCGAGTTGACTTTTTTGACGGCTTCATCCAATGGCATGACGACGGTTTCTATTTGCTCGGTGCCTTCTGGGTTTTTCTCAGCCGTCGAAAGACCGCGAACGATATACAACCGCGTTGGCGATACGACGATTGTCGTAAACGGATCGACGGTTCCGACGTGCTCCCAGTGCTCGGCAACCAAGCCAATCTCTTCCTGCAACTCTCGCTCTGCTGTGAGATCCGGATCTTCTCCTGGCTCGATTCCGCCAGAGACGGCTTCCAACGAATAACGACCGACGCCGTAGTGAAACTCGCTGGTTAGGTAGACGTTGTTTTCCTCGTCCATCGCCAGCACACAAACGCCGGGCTTCATTCCGACCACGACATGCTGGCCGTCCTTGCCGTCCGGACGAACGACTTGATCGAGTCGAACCTGAATAAAAGGGTCCGTGTAAACGTCGGCGGAAGTTTTGATCTTCCAAGGGCCATGTGGAGTCATTGAATCGTCTGGGTTGAATTCGTTTCGAATCGTTTACAAAAAATTTCGACAAACCCGAGTGCCATTAGATTATCAAGAGCGGAGCCCAAGTGGTTCGTTTCGTGCCAGAGATTTTTTTGTGTCTTGGCAATTTGAGTCAAAACGAATCAATAGAAATTGGAACACATAGGAAAAATGGTTTTGGCTTGTTCGAGCTCGCTGCGTGGAGCTGACCCAATGATTGCCTGACGATTGTAGCAAGAAGCAATCGAACAACGGAACGATTCTTGCCTTAACCATTTTGACAATCGAATGCATGCATCGAAATCACTTTGCGTTTTGCTTTGAGGTTTTTTAGAATTAAGAGACTTATCAATCAAGCGGCCTAGCCGGCGAACGGCTTGAGTTTTTTGAGTTACCGTTCGCTCTGTTCGCATCTCATTCAATGGGTGACATTATGAGTACATGGCTTTCGGAAAAAGAGTTTCGCCAAAGTGGTGGCGAGTCTGTCGGCGTTACAATCAACGTCGCGTTTCTTCAAGAAATCAAAACTGATTTTGGTTTTCGCGATTTGCTAAACAAAGCCCACGGTCAACTGACTTCCATCGATTCGATTTCGATAAACTCAGAAAATCCAACCGAGGCTGATACAGCAAAACCGCAACAAGTGGTCAACTTGTTAGGCGACTTGCGTGACGAGCTAAAAACCTATTTCGCGCTCGAAGAGTTCTACGGCTATTTCTCAAAATCAAGCACGAACAATCCGAGCGTCAGTCAAAAAGCAAAACGGCTTCAAACTGAACACGAGGGGTTGTTCCTTGAGCTCAACGAATTGGTTGAGCTGGCGGAGCAAATTCTCTACCGCGAGATGACGGACGTTTCACTGAGTAGCATTGCCGGTCGGTTCAAAGATTTTTGCAATCATTTTGCTCATCACGAACAAAACGAAATGGACTTAATGATGCGACTGTGCAATGAAGAACTCGGTGTTGGCGACTAAACCAGTTCGCTGCGTGGCCGAGCGATTGGTTTATCGAATTTAAAACTCAGGATTGGCCGTAACTGAACAAACAGGAGCCATGGTTAAGCACCTAAACGGCTGATGGGAATCATCCCGGCACTCCAGCTTCCAGTCGCGCCAACCACGAGAACGATCGGCTCCAGAGGGCAATTGGAGGTCGCGCGGATCAAGCGATCCAAGCTCCCACGACCGATCAATCAAAACTCTTCGTGAAGACGATCCACGGCCTGCATCAGCTGACGCCACTGGTGGAAAATATCTTCAGTATCCAGCTCACCGGCATCGCTACGGCCAAAGCCTTGCTGGCTGACCGTGATTTTCTCATCAAACTCTGCCAGCCCTTCAAGCATCGCTTCATACGGAATCGCTTGCGGCACGCCTTCTATTTCTGTTGCAGCAATCGGTAGATCGAAAGGGTCGACTTCGGTGTCGTCGTGCCCTAGTAGGCCGTCTTCGAAGTCACAGATTTTCTCATCCATGATGCGGTGCATTGCCCAGAGAGCAGCTCCTTCAACATCACATGCACCAACGACGAATGAAACATAACCCGATTGAATGTAATACTTTGCCATCTGTGGTCTCCAAAGAAAATGCAGTTTCTGTCTTGCATTATCTTTATCGTTGAGCCGATTGACACGTGAGGTCACTGGGCGAAACGATTTTAAAAATTCGTATTTTTATGCGAATTCAATCCCTGAATTCGCCCGAATACGCGGAGGCACTCCGTTGTGGCGCGTAAAGTCTTCGAAAGATAGCACGTCCTTGAGAAGCGGGTGATGAATCAAAAGCAATTCGATTTGAATTCGGTTTGTCACCCGTCCGGTTGTTCGCTCTGTATTACCTAAGTAATTAAGGAAAGGCTTCAGAATTCGAAACAAACGGGAAAGTATTTTTGCAGTGGACAACAGCTAATTTTGTGCATCGCTTGTTGCCACTGCTCGTTCAAATTCAACATCAATAGTCTTTGAAATGAAACACGATACAGCCAAACGTTAGCATCATTATCATGAATCCCAGCCCGGTCCAAAGCGGTGACCAAGGGTTGGTCGATTCTTCGGTTCGATTGAGATCCACGTTCGCATTAAATTCAGTGTCTCCCGATGAAGACAAATGTGTAACGACTTTGTAGAACTCGCCTGGCTTGGGGCAAATTCGATAGAACGGTCTCACGCCGTAACGATAGATTTTTTCAACCATCGTCCCCGATGGAGCATAACGAACGTTTGACGTGCCGCCGGACAAATCGTATAAGGCGACCTGATCTGAATCTGTCGCAACCCACAATTGGTCATCCGCAGAAATCGAGAACGAGCAAACGTCTCCTTGGCCACTAACATCGGCTTTCTTAATTTCGTCACCAGATTCAGTATCCAGCAACCACAGATTTCCATTGCGATAAAGTACACCAAAGTAGCGGCCAGATTCTGAGGCTTTGACTTGAACCGTGGCGGATCGCGTCTCGGGCTGATACTCGACTTTCTCTTCCAGTTTCTCGGCGTCCACGGTGAGGACTTTTCCGTTGCCGAATGCTACGACGACGGTTGAACCCGGATAGGCTACCAACGCTGTCATGCTTTTATTGAAATCAAGATCAAGCTCCAAACTGGCGCGAGCCTGATATTTGCCCTCGCTGGCGGCAAAAACTTTAAGCACTCCGCGTTGGTAAATCACAAACTCATCACGAGTGGGACTGTAATCGACGTGGCTGACCTCTCTGATAAAGGCAGGTTTGGTGGGGCCAATTTGTTTAAACAACTCAATCGCCAGAGTATCGTCGTCAGCGTCGGATTCTTTGGAATCGTCCGCAATGGCTTCTGGCTTGCTGGATTCGGATTCGGATTCGCTCGTTTCAGGCTTCGTCTCTTGCTCGCCATCGGCATCGGCCTTGGAGCTAACGACTTTAGCTTTCTCTTTCTTTTCGTCAGCTAATTTTTTGGACGCGGCAGCTTCGCTTTGAATGCGATCACTGCGTAGCATGGCGTCTTTGAGGCGTTCTTCATCCAAGCGATAAAACGAACCGTTTGATGATGCTGCCACGATGCCGTTTTTGGTCTCGAACACTTTAACGGTGTCGCGAGGAAACGCGCCGACTTGTTTGAAGTTCAATTTGTCTAAATCTGTATTCTCACCACTCGTTTCCGCAACCAGCATTTTCTTTTGACCGGTCGAAAGGAACTGACCAAACTCGTACCGACTGGTGATGACTCGTTGATTTTCGCGATCGTAAATGGGTGGTAGGTAGTCGCGCAAACTGGCGAGCGCAGGATGCTTTTGAAGCGGCATCATCCACTGTAGCCCTAGCACCATACCTTCTCCTTGGTCACCCAGTTCGGCTTCAGTGATGGAATCCCATTTGGCTTCTGAATCATCCCAACGTTGAAGTTGGTGAAGCATGTCGGTTGCCAATACTTGTTCTTGCACAGGCAGCAACTCACGAAGGTTGGTGTTTTCCATCTTGGTCGAAAACAATCCGTTAACGGCACCCGCAGAAAAACAGCACGCCCAAAACAGCAACGTCAGAATCACGGAAACGATGGCGCTTCGCCAAAGCAATCCGACGAACGCTGACACTGAAAAATAGATCGCGAACACAATGATGTAGAGTGGGATACTCAGCAGCATGGCGCGGTCCCACACCCCCATCCCGATTCCCATCCACAGCCAGACCCCGAGGAACAAGTAACACGCGCACAGTGCCACGAACGCACAACCTCCAACGAATTTGGCAACGTACAATCCCCAACGCGAGATGGGTTTGCTCAAAAGTAAATTCAACGAACCCGCCTCAAACGTTTCGGGAATCAAGTTCGCGGTCACAAGCACTGCGATCAGTAGTCCGATCGACAAAACGAATTTGTCAAAATAGACCGGCAACGTTGAAGTCAACATTTGCGCGAACTCTTGATGTGTCATCCCAACGGGGCCAATCCATGTTGGCCAGACGGCGTAGAAAAACTCCAAAGCCGTTTTCTGTCCCGTTTCAATTTCAGGAGAGACCGCGGTAGCGATCAGCAATCGGTTCAGCCTTCGAGAACGGGTTTCCGTTAGATTGCCGCTTTTGATCAATTCCTCTGCCTCGGATGGCAACAACGTTTTTTCCCAATCCGCCTCCTGATAGAAATCGCTGTCTTTAATCGCTGAATTAATTTCCCGGATCAAGAATTGATGCGTTTCGGCATCCATCATCGTTTCCGGCATGCCAGTGGACGCTTCACTTGCCGAGCCGTCGTCTTTTCGCTCAACGATCGTAGTCAACTTTTTCTGCATCTTTGCTGAAAGCGAATCCCAAATGCGGGCGATCGGTTTTTCGTTTTTCTCAGCAACAATCCGTCGCAGCAAGCGATCTGGGTTCCTGACATTGCCACCGCTGAGCTCCCAATCCAGCGTTTCGCGCATATGAAACGGAGCAATCGCAAGTAACAGAATCGTGATCAGAACGAGGAGTACATACAGCACTCTCGACGCCATCGCGGCTCGGAAGGAATCTTTGATGATCGCAAAATACGGACGCATCGACGGCTCTCTTGGTTTATAGAATTAGTTCATCGAATTGCCATCCACCGAATTGCCATCTAACAAATGGACTTATTCAATAAACGGGATTCAATGATTGAAATGAGTGACTACTGATTTACTGCTGACTACAAAATTATTGTGCCTGCTGGGCTGCGACGATTTTCAAGAACGCGTCTTCCAACGTGACTTGCTGGCGAGCGATTCCGTGAATACTGATGTCTTTGGATCGCAAGCTATCGACTAACTGGTCCACGCCGTTTTGATCGCTCAGCGTAACTTTGACCGTGTGTTTATTGTCTTCACTGCCTAGCACGTCGAATGTGTGGCCTGCAAACCCGGCGTTGACGACTTCTGGTGAACCGACCACCTGAATCTCGACCATGATTCCTTCAGCAGAAACTCCGGCTTTATCTTTTACAAAATCGCCGATATCAGAAACCGCACCGTCATATCGAAGCTCGCCCCGCACAAGAATCACGACTCGCTCGCAAATCATTTCGACTTCTTGAAGAATATGGCTGTTAAGAAAAATGGTAACGCCCTGCCCTTTCAGCCGCCGAATGACTTGCCGCATTTCCGCGCGGGCCTGTGGGTCGAGTCCATCTGTCGGCTCGTCGAGGACAAGCAATTTTGGATCGTGCAGTAACGCCTGAGCCAACCCTAGCCGTTGCAGCATCCCTTTTGAATACTTACCGCAGCGGTCCTTGGCTCGACTGGCCAGTCCAACCAACTCCAACAGATGATCGCGTTTACTTCGCACAACAGCGTTACTGACGTTACTGAGATTGCCGTAACATTCAAGCGCCGTGTATCCGTTGAGGTGTGGAGGAATTCTCAAATGCTCGGGGAGGTAACCAACAAGCTTCCGCCCGGAACGGCTGCCTGCTGGCTGACCCAGCATCGTTGCATTGCCGCCTGTTTTTCTAATGATCCCGAGCAGGATTTTGATGAATGTCGTTTTACCTGCTCCGTTGGGGCCAAGTAGTCCAAAAATTTCACCTTGGTTGACGGTGAACGACACGTTCTTGAGGGCCTGAAATTGCTTACGAAAAATCAAACCTTCAGAATAAGTTTTGCTCAATCCGTTTGCCTGAATCGCCGGAACGTTTTTATCAACCGCAATTGATGCCATTGCCGGTGCTGGAGAGGAATCCTTGATCATGCTCAATTCAAATTTCTTGTTTGTCAAAGTTTGGAGGGGCCAAATTCATGGGCCGCTCCGATTCAATTGTGGATCTGATTATAAAGTCACATCGTGAAACGCGATAACTGGCGTGTCCGCCTCATGCGCTACTCGACCAAACCGTCTGGTCAGTTGCAAATGCTCAAACTCGGTTCAATAAATCATTGGACAAATCCCCAGCCGATCGGCTAGGTAATGACTCGAATAGGCAGTAAATTGTACAGTGAGATACTACCTGAAATCGTCGTTGATTGTTTCGCTCGGAGCCTTTATTTATTGGCTCAAATTTTGACTCGTCACTCACAAGTTCAATTCTTTTAGTTTGCCCATCGATCATGTCAGCGCCTTCAGATCCCCCAAAGCGACTTGCCGACCCCGTCGTTCTACTGTTTGAAACATCACCCTTCGGGACGATCGATGCGATCGTTCAGCACGATGGCCAAGCCGTTTTCTTCTACCTGAACGAGTCGCCAGACGGATCAGAGGCTCCGCCCAAGTTTGGAACACGGGCTTGCTGGGTCCGCAACCTTGAACTGGGGCCCTATGTTTTAAATGAAGCAGAAATGCGCAAAGGCATTTCTCCAATGCTTCCTCGAACCCACTGTGTCCACCCCAAAGCTCAACCCATTCCCGATCCAGAAAATTTGGAGATCATTTGGCTAGAAGAGGGCAACGGAGCTGCACTAATCGAGAACTTGCCCGATTGCCCGCCAACAACGCTCGCAATCATTCCACCTTGGAGTGGACTCGAAGGCTTTCATGGATATGCAAGTGAGTCAGCGATGGAGAGTCCGATCTGCTGGCCAATGCCAGACAACCCTCGTTTGCAAACACGGATTGATCGAGCAAAAGAATTCTGGGCTCAGTTTGCCCCAGAAAACCAAGCCAATGAATCAGATGACGAAACGAGCGAACAAACATTCTCAAACGGCCCCTTCATACAGCTGCAAGAGGAAATACTCGCTTATTACGACGACCGTTTTTTGACCAGTGATGACACCAACCCTTGCGACAAAAAATACTTTGCAATCGATGGTGGAAAATTTCCACCGCGTGGAATGGTCCAGTACCAAACCGAGGACTCATTGGTTTTAGCGACCGTCGGCATGTCACTGTGCCCCCAACCTGCCGTCGAGATTTTTTCTGAAAATCCGCAAGAGCAACGGAGAATTGAACTGGCGATTCGAATTGAAGGCAAAGAAAAAGTCCAATCCGCACTCGAAAGCATTGGCCAGCGACTAAGTGGGCTGGCGGGTTACCCGTGGAAGAATTTTTCGTGGCTTGGAGCGGGACACACTTGTGACTTTTCCAATGTTATCCCAGGCTACGCCGGTGCCTTGCTGACCGCCGAACCCTCTGAAGTTGATGGGACTGACAACCAGCCTGCAGGCGGCCTCCCTGATTTTCGCGATGACCCTGTGACGTTGCTTTGGCTGGTTCCCAAAACCGAAGAAGAAATGAAAGAATTCATGGCGTGATTTTTGTCAATGTTTTTCAAAATTGACGTCTTGAACTTTGTATTGGGGCTAACTTTTGAGATATAGTTATCCCTATCGGTTTGTTAGACCCAAAATTTAGGAATGACATCACCAGCCCATTTTAGCGTTGGGGACAGAAATTTTTGTTCGTGTGGCTAGATCGGAGTTGGCTTTGGAAATGGTTAATCCTGAAACGATGGTTTGATAACCACGAGACGCGGTGAAACTTTCTTGGGAAGAAGCAGATGAAGCACAACGATGAATCGTCATCATTGCACACCCAGATGAGCCTGATCGAATGTGCCAAGACCAACGAACCACAGGCTTGGGATGAGATATTCAAGCTCTACACTCCGCTAATTAAGCGATGGGCTGGCCTCCAAGGAGTGCGAGACAACCACGAGATTGAAAACGTTTGTCAGGAAGTGTTGACGAAGATGTTCAACAGCCTTGAAACATTTTCCAAACCCAACGGTAAAGGATCGTTTCGAGGCTGGATTCGAGTCATCACTCGCAATCACATCCACACCAACAATCTGGGTAGAAGTCCCGTCACGATTGGTGGTTCCGACTGGCATCGTACGCTCAATGAGGTCCCAATCAATCGGCGTGCCGTTGATAGTTTGCTAGATTCCATTTCCGATCATCAGCCGCAGGAAAAAACTTACGTCTTTCGAAAAATCATGACTTGGGTTGAGTCAGAATTTTCACCCAAGAAAAATTTGATGTTCAAAGGCGTCGTCATCGATCAACGTCCCGCCAAAGATGTCGCCAAGGATTTTGACGTCACCGAGAATGTGGTCTATCAAAACAAGTCACGTATCCTCTCAAGAATCCGCGCTGTCTACGAAGACCTAATTTGACCGAGTCTTCTCATTTCCTTTTGACTTCAAACCCACCGTGTTTTTGTTTCGTTCCCCGACGACCTCCTCAATTGAAACGATCCCGTTGATGGCCGACTGCCCTACCAGCGAAAAACTCAAAAAATTTAACGAAGGCCGGATCGGCGATTTTGTAGAAGTCGATCAAATCTCCGATCACATTGGAAAATGTGTTCGCTGCTTGAGGATCCTCGATGAGATGCCCTTAGGTCCGCTCGCCGACGGGTTGCGAGCCTCGAATTCAGATGAAGCAACCATTGAAGATTGGGAACTCAATGAATCATCCGGTAGTTTCCACGATCTCCTCACAAGAATAAGATCGACCTCCGAGTCATCTTCATATTTGTCCGTCAACGCACTGGGAGAAAACCGTTATGAAGTTTTCGGCTCGGTTGGCGACGGGGAATTTGGCCGCGCAGTCGGTGCGTTTCCAATCGGCGAACAACGAAGCGACGAAAACCTACTGGTTGTAAAAATTCCTTGGCTAGAAAAACTTTCGTCCGAGCGACACCAGCAACAGTTCTTTGACGATTGCAAGCAAGCCCAACTTCTCAACCATCCAAATATTCTGCCAAACGTCGATTACGGATTTTGGGATTCCAATCGAGTCTTTTACACGACCGCTTTTTTACATGCCCAATCACTCAGCACATTTGCGAGACGCGAACCTGTTATTGTAAATCGGACACTGATCGCGATTTTCACCCAAACAGCTAACGCGATTGGATACGCTCATCAAACGGGTGTCTTACACAGGCATCTTAATCCAAACAATATTTTCTTGGGTTTGGCGGATGACGAACCATTGCCGCACATCATGGTGACCGATTTTGGTTTCAGCCTTGACAGCCGTTACCAATTTGAACTGCTCGAAAAATCAAATGTGAAAAATCCGTTTGCTTCACCTGAAAGCCGCAATTCTGATGCAGCATTTATCGACGAACGAGCTGATATCTATTCGCTTGGCAAAATTCTTAAACTGCTTCATCGTTTACTGGTTCCCAATGGTGAACCAACGAACCGGTTTGAATCTTGCTTGAATCCGATCATTAAAAAAAGCACGACAAAACGTCGTCGCGATCGCTACCAAACGCTCAATGAATTCCTGACCGAGTTTCAGTCTTGTGTTGATGAACATGCGTCTTGAGAGTGAAAATCTCAGGCTGAGTACCATTCGCAGATCCCCCAGAATGCCGCTTGATTTAAAACAGTTGTTGACATCTTGGGTGTGCGGTTTATGATTTCGGCATGAATTTATTCGTCCACAACTTGCATCACCATTTGCACCATCTCTCACGATGACCGTTGTGGACTAGTCTGACGCTGCATTAGCAAAATCAATAAACGCTGGCCCTCACGCCAGCGTTTTTTTTGTTTACACAATTGTTTTTACACTCCGAGGTACCAATGTCACTTGATAAAGATCCGAAAACTGTGCGCATCGCCCTTCCCAAGGGACGGATGTTTGATCAAGTCGTCGGCTTGCTCAACGGAGCTGGAATTTCAATCAGAAATTCTGAACGAGGGTATCGACCAAACATTTCGCTCCCGAATTTTGACGCCAAAATCCTCAAACCGCGAAATGTTATCAGCATGATTGCTGCAGGCGCTCGCGACATTGGATTCGCAGGAGAAGACTGGATTCAGGAGACGAACACAGAATTGGTTGAACTACTCGACACTGAACTCAACCCCGTCCGTTTGATTGTTGCCGCCCCACATCAAATTCTTGAAAACGGAAAATTACCCAACCGAAAAATCGTCATTGCTACCGAGTATCCTAACCTCGCCCAAAACTGGGTTACCGCCAATCAGCTCGACGCCGATATCCTGCAAACCTACGGTGCGACCGAAGTGTTCCCCCCTGAAGACGCTGACTGCATCATCGACAACACAGCAACTGGGTCAACACTTCGCGCCAATGGTCTAGCGATCATCGATGAGATCATGAAATCTTCGACTCGGTTTTACGCCTCCAAATCCGCAATGGACAACGAAAACATCAGGCCTCAAATCGACAACTTGGTCATGCTGATCCAGTCCGTCTTGCAAGCCAGGGGGCGCGTGATGATGGATTTGAATGTCGCCCAGGAAAAACTCGAATCCGTATTGGGTTGCCTTCCATCAATGCGTACACCAACCGTTTCACCACTTAGCGACTCAGGATGGGTGGCAGTAAGAGCAGCCATTCCAAGAAAGCAACTGGCTGAGATCATTCCCCAACTCAAATTGGCCGGCGCCTGCGATATCGTGACAACCTCAGCTGAGCAGCTGATCCCATAATCGAAACTGCCAAGCAGAAACTATCAACGGTGACTCTCGCAGAAGATTCCGCCGCGCTGCGTCTGGCCCTGAAAGTCAATTCAAACCTGAAAATTCTGACCATGTCGAAAAATCCAACCGGCTATCGGCCACCTGAGTTCAAAAACGAAATCACATTGCGACTAAGCAGCAATGAATCCCAGTGCGCGATTTCCGACATTGACCATCAGCTTGGCAATCTCGGTTTGGAGTTTGTATCGCGGTACCCGTCTCACATCGCTCTGCAAAACCTGATTGGCGGGTGGGTTGGTGTTGATGGCGATCGCATCGTTGTAACTGCCGGAGGTGACGACTCAATCGACCGCGTGATGCGAACGTCGATTGTTGGAGATCGTAGAACAATTGTGACCCACGCTCCTTCATTCGAGATGGTCGATATTTATGCTGAAAACTATGGCGGTAACATGAAAACCGTCCCGTGGATTGACGGCGCGTTTCCAACTGAAAAAATCATTGAGCAAATTGACTCCACCACTGCTGTCGTTGTCCTTACATCACCCAACAATCCAACGGGTGGGGTTATCGACTCGGATTCGATCCTTCGAATTAACGACGCTGCGAAATCGGCTGGAGCAAAACTTTTAGTTGACAACGCGTACATTGAGTTTGCCGATAACGATCCAACTGCCGATCTAACCATCGACAACAACATCATGATCGTTCGGACATTCTCCAAAGCTTGGGGACTGGCGGGACTGCGAGTTGGCTACCTGATCGCACCGTCAGCCGAGTTTGCTACGTCGATTCGAAATGCTTCCGGGCCGTTTCCAGTGAGCGCTGTTTCACTAGAGACCGCTCGCCGCGCTCTCAGCGACTACGAATCTGAGATGAAGCAAAACCTTGCCACTATCAAAACCATTCGGCAACTCGTTTCGAGTTTGGTCACCCAATGCGGTGGCACACCACTGCCGTCCCAAGGCAATTTTGTTTTTGCGAAGTTTGACGATGTTGATCAAATTTGGAATGGCCTGGCAAGCGACGGAATCGGCATTCGAAAATTCACCAACAATCCAGCCCTCGCAGATTTCGTTCGAATCACATGTCCGGTTAATGCGGCAGATTTTTTACAGCTGGCTCAATCCATGTGTCGAACGACAAACAAGGATTTCGAGGCGCAAAAAACCGCGATCGGTGCAGCGTTAAAACCGGAAAACGTCGCCACTGAGCACGACACTCCGAACACGCAATCGAAATCAGATCGCACCTGGCAATCCAACCGAGAAACCAAAGAAACCAACATCGATCTTGAGCTCAACCTCGATGGGACTGGCCAAATTGAAATCGAGACAGGGATCGGATTCCTCGACCACATGCTCACCGCGTTAGCCTTTCACTCGGGTATCGATTTAAAACTGAAATGCATTGGTGACTTGCACGTGGACGACCACCACACTGCCGAAGACTGTGCGATTGCACTGGGCACGGCGATCGACGGAGCCCTTGGCCGCCGCACAGGGATCAAACGTTTTGGTTACGCTTATGCACCGCTGGACGAAGCCATGGCCCGAACGGTGATCGATTTAAGCGGCCGACCGTGGCCCGAAATTCACTTGCAGTTGGAACGAGAAATGGTGGGAACGTGGGCATGCGAGAACATCACACATTTTTTCCAGTCGCTTGCGATGACGCTAAAGTGTTCTCTCCACGTCGACGTACTGCGAGGCACGAATGACCACCACCGTGCCGAAGCCGCATTCAAGTCCTGTGCAAAGGCGCTTCGCGAAGCCTTAACCCAAACCGATGGCGACGTGCCCAGCACCAAAGGCGTTTTGTAAAAAAACGATTGATCAGAAAACTCAGCAAGACCACAACGCTTACACGCACAAAATAACCCCAACACTTTCTATGATTCAAATCATCAACACCGGCGTCGCCAACATCCGCTCCCTCCAAGCGGCGTTTGACCGCCTGGGCAGTGAGTGGAAACTAACCGAAGATCCAGGCGAAATCGAAACAGCCAAACACGTCGTATTGCCGGGCGTGGGCGCGTTTGCAGCCGCGGCGGAATCGCTCGACCGTTTACAAATTCGCGACGCGATCACTCGCCGAATCAATGATTCATCACAATCAACACTGTGCATTTGCTTGGGCATGCAGTTGCTTTGCGAGTCCAGCGAAGAAGCCCAGTCGGCCAAAGGGCTTGGCGTCATCCCGCAAACCATCAAACGATTCAGCAACGACGTCAAGGTTCCGCAGCTTGGTTGGAATCAAGTCAAACCTCAAATCACTGGCCCGTTTTATGAACGCGGTGAAGCCTATTTTGCAAACTCATTTCGTCTTGAGAGCCCGCCCGATGGATGGGGATTTGCCGAAACCGAATACGGCGGAAAATTCATTAGCAGCGTGTGGCGAGGCCAAACGTTGGCTTGTCAATTTCACCCAGAACTTTCTGGCCAATGGGGACAAGGCGTTTTAAGAAACTGGATCGCGGGAAAGATTGTGGAGCCGACATGTTGAAATCACGAATCATTCCCTGTCTGGACGTCAACGATGGGCGAGTCGTCAAAGGTGTTAAATTCCAAAACCTTCGTGATGCTGGCGACCCGGTCGAACTTTCTTTTCACTACGAAGACCAAGGGGCTGACGAACTCGTACTGCTCGATGTCACAGCAACTCGGCAAGATCGAATCGCGATGTTGGAAACGGTCGAAAAGGTCCGCCGCAAACTTGGTATCCCATTAACGGTCGGCGGTGGAATCGGATCCGTTGAGGACGCCGGGCGATTGCTCAATGCGGGAGCCGATAAAGTCAGCATCAACTCGGCTGCCGTTCGAAACCCCGATTTGATTCGAGAAATGTCCGACAGATTCGGCGCCCAGTGCACAGTCGTTGCCATTGATGCAAAACTTGCTGGCGGCATTTTCCAGGTCCTCACTCGCAGCGGTACCGAAGCAGAGGCTCTCGACGCGGTCGCTTGGTCGGCTCGTGCTCAAGAACTCGGTGCGGGCGAAATTCTGCTTACCAGTTTTGATCGCGATGGCACTCGCAGCGGATACGACCTTCCCATGCTCGACGCAGTGACGGCAGCGTGCAGTTTGCCAGTAATCGCTTCGGGTGGCGCGGACTCCGTCGAACACATGGTCGAAGCGTTTCAACACGGTGCCCATGCGGTACTGGCGGCTTCTATTTTTCACGATGGAAACATGACCGTAGCCCAAGTCAAAGAAGCCCTCACCGAACACGGGATCCACGTCCGCGACGTTTCTTGAAGTTCACTCTGAAAACAATCGCCAACAAAAAGCGACAACGCCAATACGAATCGTCAATTACGAATCGAAAACAAGCACCGACTATCATGATCATTCCAATCCTCAATCACTCCAATTACCAATCCGAGCTCGAGGATTGTCTTTCTCATTGGAGCCTCTTCGGTGCGGTCGCCGTCTCGAACGTAAAATTGGACGACGTCGAGTCGATGGAAAGTATTGTCCAACGAATTGGTGGCCGTTTTGATTTGCTGATCGAATTGGAAAGCCTGAACGAAAACGACGCACTTCGTTTGTTGAACGCAGGTGCAGCGTCGATCATCTGCCGCGAAGCAAGTGACGCGTCTGCCTTAGAAAACATTCCTGCAGACCGCCTGACGTTCATGTTTCACGACGACGCAACTGACCAAGCGATCCCCAAAGGACACATCGTTTCGTTGCTGCCACCGAGCGAACCCACTGCAGATCGAATGGCAGAATTGGAAATGGCTCGAGTCGATTGCTTTGTCGATGCAGAATTCTTGAATCAAAACTCACAGATGATCCTCGACTTTTTCAAACAAGTTTTGATCACCGATCGACCGGATGGACTTTGGTCGACACTGATTGTCGACCCACTGGGGATCGCACTTGGACTGGCCTATTCGAATGAAGAAAGTCTGCTCCATGCGATCGAAAACCGCTGTGGAACCTACTGGTCGCGTTCTCGCGACGGGTTATGGATCAAGGGCGAGACAAGCGGCGCGACTCAACAACTGCTTGGCATTCGAATGGATTGCGATCGCGATTGCCTGCGATTCATGGTGACCCAAGACGCACCTGGATTTTGCCACCGCGATACCCACACGTGCTTTGGCGAGGAAAGAACGATTCAATCGGTTGTCCAGCGACTGGGAGAACGGATAAGTGAAACAGACGAAAAATCATTCACTCGAAAATTGGCAACCGACGCCAAACTGCTCGAAACGAAACTGCTCGAAGAGGCCAAAGAGCTCTCGGACGCCAGCCAACTGGATGACAAACACGAAATCGCTTGGGAAGCCGCCGACGTTATGTATTTCTCACTTGTTGCGATGATCAAAAATGGCGTCGGTCTCGAAAGCGTGTACCACGAACTTGCTCGTCGCATGAACCGAGTGGTTCGCCGCAAGAATAAACTTGAATCTGAAAATGATTCCGAATAATCGGCCAAAGAAAATCCCATGACCAAAATTGCTTTTGAAATCGTCGGCGCGAAAACGTTTGAAGACCGCGACAATTTCGTTTCGATCGACGCAAAAACGCTGGCTGGAGCTGAGGCGATCGTTACTTCCGTTCGTAACGAAGGCGAACCTGCAATTCGACGTTACGCAAGACAATTCAAAGAGCGGGACGATGCCCAGCCACTTTTGATTGGCCAGTCCGAGATGGAGGCCGCCGCTCAACGCATCGACCAATCGGACCTCGAATTGTTGCACCGAGTGAAGGATCGAATTGCCAATTTTGCACAGGCTCAATTGGACAGCTTGACCGATCTTGAATTCTCAGTGCCGGGTGGAAAAGCGGGCCACAAAATCGTTCCCATTTCTCGCGCTGGATGCTACGCTCCCGCCGGGCGGTTCGCGTTGCCGTCGACAGTTCTCATGACGGTTGTTCCCGCAGTTGTCGCAGGCTGTGATGAAATTGTACTGGCTACACCCAACCCGTCAGATTTGATGCTGGCGACAGCAATGGTCGCCGGCGCGACTCAAGTTTTAGCCGTCGGCGGCGCCCATGCGATCGCGACCATGGCTTACGGTTTCGACAGTTTCGAGAAATGCGACATCATCGTTGGCCCCGGAAACCGTTGGGTAACAGCCGCGAAAAAGATCGTCAATGGAGATTGCGGCATCGACATGTTGGCCGGACCATCAGAATTGGTTTTGGTCGCCGATGAATCCGCTCACCCACAAACCATCGCAGCTGACATACTCGCCCAAGCCGAACACGACGTCGATGCACGGCCTTTTCTCATCACAACTTCGCGTCAAATTGCCGAACAAGTCATCGAAGCACTCATCGAGCAGCTAGACGTTTTGCCCACTGCGGAAATCGCTCGGCAGTCACTCGCCAACGGCGCTGCAATCGTTGCCAGTTCGATCGAGGAAGCCATCGAAGTCTGCAACAAACTTGCCCCAGAGCATCTCGAACTTCACTGCGAAAACGCCAGTGACATCGCAAACAAAATCAATCACGCTGGATGCATCTTCATCGGCAGCCAGTCTGCTGAAGTTTTTGGAGATTACGGTGTTGGCCCCAACCACACACTGCCGACCGCTGGAACATCTCGTTTCAGCGGTGGGCTAAATGTGTTCACCTTTGTCAGGGTTCGGACTTGGCTAGAGCTCACAAAGGCTCCCCAATCGCTGATCGATGACACCGCACGATTGGCCGAACTGGAAGGCCTGATCGGCCACCAAAGATCCAGCCTAAAGCGCCAAGCCCCATAGCCGTGGTTGTCGCTGCCTTCTTCAGCGACAACCCTCTGCCATCTCGGATGGCTTCTTTTCCAAGGTTATTGCAACTTCTGCGCGATTTCTGGGTATTTTCAGAATAACACTGCGACGATTCGCTTCGACAGCGTCTTGTCAGTAGATGGAACAGGTTCAAGAGCTCAGGGATCTGCTTCAATGCCCAATTCAACTTGGTACCCACTCAATGATGCCGCTTGACCTGCCAGCCAATTCCGCGACATCGGAAACGATTTGCGACGAAAAATTGGCGGACGCAGAAAACGAAATCGAAACCACCGGAACTCCAACACTGTCAGCCAGTTTCTGCGAGGCAAACGGGCTCGCGGCAAAACGGTACGCAATGTCGATCGTTCACCGCTGGAGTGACGCGGAAGAAATTGTTCAAGAGTCCTTTTGTCGGATCATCGAGTCCTCTCGACTTTCGACAAAAAAATCAGACGTACCCTCGGCGACTGCAAACCGGAAAGCGATGTTGTTTTCGATCGTCAGGAATCTTTCGATTGACTTGCTGCGTAAAAAAGGACGACGCCGATTTGAACTGGTTGACACCAATTTAGTGCCGCAATCTGAACATGGCACTAACGAATCGAGAATGGAACAGCTTGAAACAAGCGTTCAAGAAATCATGAATCAAATGCCTGAACGTTGGTCCGAATCCCTTCAACTTAAGCTCAACGGTGGGTTGACCTATGAAGAGATCGGCAAAGTACTAAACGCAAGCCATTCCCAAATCCGCACTTGGATTTTCCGAGCGAGGAAAAAGCTCGCTACGGAGTTAAAGTGCCAAGGTTTGCTTGGAGATGAAAATGAATAACAAAGCCAACTTAAAACCATCATGCGAAGAGTTTGAAGTTTTGATCAGTGCAATGATCGATGGCGAGTTGTTACCAACCAAACTCGAAAGCCTTCAAGCCCATCTCGACATTTGCACAAACTGCCGCGAACAAGCAACGACGTTCAAGACAATCGACTCTCTAGTTGCGATCGGAGTTGAATCGATCGGAATGGGATCGATCGGAATGGGATCGATCGGAATGCAATCGCCTTCCGATAATGAAACGCCAACCTTGGCGAATGTCAAAGTGACACGTCCCAATCTCAAAGTTTCTGCTCGACCGAATCGCTGGCTATCCATCCGGCGTTTGGTTCCGCTGGCAGCAGCGGCAACCTTGCTAATTTGCCTAGCATTCACCGCGATTCAAAATCCCAAACCTGTAACGGCGGAGCAGGTTTCTCCTGAACAGTTTGTTCAACCGGTGAGAGATCTACATTTTATCAACCTTCAACAACAACGCGATCAAGAGCTAATGCTGCGAACGCTGAAGATGGATTTACGTTCCTTGAAATTGGAAATCAACCAGCTTGAACCAGGCTCAGACGAACGAATCAAACTGGTTCAACAAATCGACTCGATGCTGGAAAAAGTCAGCCTGTTCGCAGCTGCCGACACAAATCAACCGACAGAATAATCACACACTCTTTGGAGAATTTGATGAAACATTCAATACGCCTTTCAGCATTCGTCGCTTTCGCGGTGTTTGCAGTCGCCCCACTGGCAAACGCATACTCGTCCGCGGCTGTTCAAGACGACAAACAAAACGAAAGCGAGACCGAACTCGTCATTGAAGCTGGAGAACAAGAAGAACAAGACGACGATACCGTCATCGAAAAAGAGTTCGAAATCGCTGGTGAGCAACTAGAAAAATGGGCGGAGCGTCACGCTGGTGAGTGGGAAACGTGGGCCTATCAATTCGAAGGCAAGATGGAAAAATGGGCGAAAACCCACGAAGCCGACTGGGAAAGCTGGGCGGACAAGTATTCCGATCGTTGGGAAAAATGGGGCTCAAAACTCGAGTCCGGAGATTTCAACAGCAAAGAAATGAGCCAACTCCTTGAACGAAATCTGGAAATGCTGGAAGAGATGCCACTGGGATCATTGATCGACGGAGCATTGAAAGAGGGGCTCGGCGAGCTTAAGAACGCTCCCTTCGAAAGCTTGGGCGAACTTCATGAACTTGTTGGCGGTGCACTCGAACAATCGCTCGGTGCAATGGAAAAAGAAATCGCTGGTATCTCCGCAGCAGAAATTAAAAAACATATGAAGGGATTGAAGACAGGTGAACTCAAAGGCGCACTTTCAAAACTGCAAGACGCTATCGCCGTCAAACAGGACAAACTCGACAAAGACGCCGACAAGAAACTTGCCGAACTTCAAACACTTCTGAAGAAAACAGACAACCTTAGCGATCGAGAAAAATCCGACATTCTCACACTGCTCAAGCGAACACTTACAGATACAAACGCAGACGAGAAAACTCGAGCAAAAAATACGGCTCGTAAAGCATATCAACAAGCGTTGGAAATCGCGGCCGAAGCCAAAGCCAGTATTGGTGAGCAACAAGGTGCGAAAGAAAAACAACGTGAGGCGATGATTGAATGGGCAAAAAAACAGGCCAACGCTGCTAAAAAACAAGCAGAGTTGGCCAAAGAGCAAAGCAAAGCAAAATCTTTAGAGCGGCACTACCTTGAGCTGAAAAAGCAAAAGGAAAAAATGTCCAGCAAAGAATCTGAGATCGAAGCAATGCGACGCGAAATCGCAGAGCTTCGCAAAGAGGTTCAGCGAATGAAAAAAGCAGACAAAAGACGCGACAAATAAGCTTGCTCTTCCAAGGCTCTATTTTTCGACGAGACAAACGATCATGGTCGGCATGAACCCATTTCTAAAATGGTTTCATTCCTGACCACGATTTTTTTGCGCCCATGCACAACTGGGGACCAACGCAAGAACGACCAAGTCAACATTTGATGCGAGTGCCGTCGTCCTAATATCGCGATGCTTCACGCAATGCATCCAGGTTTGTGTTTCGAAACCGACGTAGGAAATCATTAAATTGGAAAACGACCGCGTCGCCTGACGAAGCAACCAACAACGGGCGGCTTACCTGGACCCTCAATCGAAACCGGTAGAACTTGGCATCCGAGTTCGACCTCTTCAAATCCAGTTTGGTCGCCAGTTTTTTACCAGGCTGCAAAAGCGGCAACAGTTTCGCTTCGACATACTTCCCAGTCTTACAAAGCCGTAACTGGCTCGGCTTGCCGTCCGCATGAACCATCGTAGCGTCAATCGGTATGTCGATTACTTTCGCTCCCGAGGGAGGAACCTGATCCAGATACGTTGAGACTTTGGTGATGTAGGCTTCGCCGTCCGTGTCCGTCTCGATATAAATACAAGCCAAATTGGACAACGAGTTTGCCAATCGTCGGCGGTATTCGGCTGCTGTTCCAATCAGCTGAACAAGAAACTCAAACCGTCTCTCATTTACGATTTGATATTCAAGCGTACGGGCGAAAATCAAAATACTTCCGCGCTGCTTTTTAAGTTTTTTCAGGTCGATCACAAACCATCCACGCTTGGTGCGGCTGAACATTCCATTGAGCGTCAGCAGCAAATCATCCGGTGCACGGGCAGATACGATCTTGTCATCTTTACGAACTTTCCAGGGTTTCAACGTTTGAGTGATTTTGCGTTTCCAACTGTTTGGCTTCACCTCAATCGGCGAACCAGATATCGACAATTCAGAGTCGTCGAGAATCATTTCGTCGGATGGTCGATCGTAGTTCGTTCCTGCAAAATCATCCGTCACGATCAACCGATGAGTGGTCGGTTGGTCAAGAAGAGGGTTGTCAGTGTCAGTCCAAGAAATCAGACCATCGTCATTGACCTTGTAGGGACGGAAAGCTTCGGCTGCTTGGACACACGCCTCATCCAATTTCTCGTTCTTGTCGTCAAACCAAAGAACTGTCTGCAATTTCAAGTCTGGTGTTTTTGGATCGTGGGCAACTTTTTGAACAAGATCCTGCACGCGCTCTTTCAAGTCACCAATCTCGCCAACCACACCACGAATCGCTGGCGGATAATCCTCTCGATCATCAACCCAATCCGCGAGCGATCGCTCAAGACGTTGGACAATATCCGGATCGCTAAACTCTTCTTTACGCGCATCACTCATTGCAGTTCATCCCGTTCACGTGGCGTCTCAAACCAATTCGTCAGGACTAAGCTTAGTCGAACCGATACGTTGTTGTCAGGCAAATCTGCCGTTGAAACCGCTACTCAAACACGTTCGTTCCCCACGCCACAATTCGACGGGAAGAATACCAACAACCATCTCTTCGCGAAAATTTTTCATACGACGATCAACGACGATCCAAGCGCTACTTTCTAAGCATCTGAAAGACCTCGTGATAACGGTTTTTCCAACTCGACCAGTCGGTAGAGTCGTTCACCATCCCGCCTTTGACTTTTACATTTTCGCTGCTCGTGAGTCCGTCAAATATCCTCTGAGAACCTTCGCGAATGTCCCAGTTCTCGTGGGGATTGAACATGTCAAATCGTCCCCATTGGAGCAAAACGTGCGTTTCTTGTTCGACCTTGCCCATCGAATCCAGAATCATTTTTTCCTGCGCGGCGAACGCGAGGGGTGACTGAACTGCGACGTTGGCAAACAGGTCATTTTTGACTGCTCCAGTCACCAAAGCGCCCGTGGCCACGAAACCACAACCGAATAGAACTCGAGAATCCCGATCCGCGACGGTTTTGAATTCTTCATCAACAAATGGAACAATTCGTTTTTCCAACTGTTCCGTGAGCCCCGGGCCTCCTCCGCCAAGCAATACGATTATCGCCGATTGCTCCGGTGCTGCCTGAAACAATCGATCTGCCGCTGTAATGATCTCACCTAACTTCTGAGCGTTCGCTCCATCAAAAACATAAGCAACCGGGTAACGACGCTCTCCAGTTGAGTCGTAACCTGGCGGCAAGTAGACATCCAACTCAATGCCTTTTCCCTCATCCTCTTCAAAGTCAATTTTTCGAGACTGGAGTTCGCCCGCGAGTTTTTCTTTTCCGGCTTTCTTTAGATATTCTGGGCACTTCCATTTCGACATTCCAAACCAGGACATTTTCAAAGGCTCTTTATCAGAGAGCCGCATCGCGAACTCCATCTCGCCTGCGTACATCGAACTGGTTACCACTCGTTTGTTTAGACTGTCCGTTTGCGGTTGGAAATCAACCAAAAAGCAATAGTTCGCACGCTGGTCAGCAGGAAGTTTCATGGCGTAGTAAAAAAGATCCGTTGAATCGACTTGCACCATTTGCTTTTCCTGCCGAGCCCCAAAAAAGTCGCCCGCTAACGCTACGTCGGCTTCCTCTCCGCGATAGATGAAGTGCACGATGCCGTCTTCAATTACTGGGAATTCCGCCTGCGCCTGCATCCATCGGTCGACAATTTTTGTTTTCGCTTCGGCTGATCCAGCTGTGTTGATGCCGTTGATCAATTTTTGAAATCCAGCCCCAAGCTCGGACTGTTCGGAGGCGGCGACTTTCTCGGTTTGGTCAGTCCCAACAATATCCACGCGGGCGATCTCTCCGAAACTCCTTACGAAAACTGAATTGTCACTGTAAGCGGGCACGGACCAAACAAGTTCCTTGAACAGGTCGGAGATCCTTGAAATTTCCTCGTAGCCTTTGTTACTCGCTTTCGCCAAATGCAACGAGCCTTTTTTAGTAATCACAACCAAGTGACCATCAACACTGATAAGAAAACCATCACCGGGCTTTCGCGTTTTCCAAAATGGCCGACCCGTTTTCGGATCCACGCAAGTCAAAATACGTGTCGAATAAGCGAACACACCCGGCGTCTCACCATCGACGAGCACTGGCATGTTGTAAGTGTTTTTGATGGAAGTCTCTTGCCAAGCTTGCTCGACGTCGAGCCCTTCGACATTACCCGGTTGATCAGTTTTTGTTCGTATCGAAACGGCTTGTGAAAAACGATCGTCATGAGTCAACAGAACTTGACCATCACCGATTGGAACTGGCATCACTGATTGCCCATTGCCGCCCTCGTGCGCGTACTCAAACAGGACAGAACCATCGACTGGATCGACTCCTGTCAATTTTTTTCCTCCCGCCGCCAACAGGATTGTTTTTCCATTGACCTCCATCACTGAGGGTGACTGCGAGTTGATAACGTCGTCGCCTGCGGTCCATTTAGTTTCTCCTGTCACCATATCGAAACCATAAACCGATTTCCCTGGTGCCCCCACCTGAAGGATCAACGTATCAGCGACAACGATGGGTGAAGTCACAAAACCGTAGAGTGGTTTTTTGACCTTGGTGATTTCAACTAAGTCTTTGGACCAGTTTTTTTTGCCATCTTCAAGTGATAAACAAAACAATTCACCGACCGCCGAAAACGCAAATACTTTTTCATTGTGAATGACAGGTGTCGACAGCGGGCCATCGAAAGATCCGTTTTCGCCAACGAACATTGGGTTCGTTTTTGTTTCCCAAATCGTTTCACCCGTGGCAGCATTGAGGCAAACGATCAGGTCGTTCGTTCCATCGGTGTACATCGTGACGACTCGGTCGCCTTGGACGACGACACTGGAGTACCCGCTGCCAAGTTTTCGTTTCCAACGGATTTTCAATTCAACCGCTGAAGTCTCCGCTAGGATTCCATCGGTGCTGATATAGCCATAACCGTTCGCCCCCCTGAGTGCAGGCCAGTTTTGTCCATGAGACTCAGGCGATTGAAGAAGCAAATGGGTAATGGCTAAAACGGCGATTGCTGCGCGGATTCGAAACATGGCTGACCAAATCTTGAGGGGAAATTTTCAAGGTTAATCATACCAAAACGATTACTTACAAGATGGAGGCTGAGCAGCCGGTGGAAGAAATTACAGACCGGAGTGTTCAGTGAGCATAAAAACAACCGCCATTGCTTGGGCGACGACGGTTGAAAAAAGTTTTAGCTTTGGCCGAACGTGAAAGCCTTAGTCAGAGGTTTGGGTTTTTAATTATTCTGTCCTATGCCACGTTGCCCCTGCTGACCTTGCATTCCACTTGGTGGCTGGCGTTGTTGCAACGCAGCTTCAATTTCTGCTTTATCGCAACCACCATCGCCATTGAGATCCAGCTGGTTGACTCGTTTGCGAAAGTCTCTCGGCACTTCGTTACGTGTGATGCGACCATCATTGTTGGCGTCAAACCGAGCCATGATCGATTCGCAAGTTGGTTCATCCTGCCCCGCCTGGGCACCGTTTTGTCCATTGGCTTGCCCGTTCCCGTTGGCTTGGCCATTTTGCGGACGCTGACCGCGTTGCGGTTGGCCTTGCCCACGCTGGGCTTCCGCGCCTTCCTCGCAGTTCTCACCTTGGCCGCCTTGCTGGCCGCGTGGACCACCTTGCTGGGCACCACCTTGTTGGGCACCACCTTGCTGACCGCCCCCCTGGTTGTTCCCTTGAAATCCTTGGCTGCCACCTCGTTGTTGTGACGAACCGCCGCGCTGCGAGCTACCTCGCTGCTGACCGGACTGGCTTCGATTGAACTGGCTGCGCCCTGATCGAGATTGAGAACTGCCGCCTCGGGCACTTCCACCACGTGCACCGCCACGACCACCGCGCTGAGCGGCGGCTTCGCTGATGGTTCCCAACACCAACAAAACTACAACGCTGACTACCATCAATAGATTCTTCATATCACGCCTCGTTTAGTTTCAAACAATCGAACTAAACATGAAAACGTCAGCGCCTGAAGCAATCTACAGCAAAATTGATACGACTTGGTTTTCGCTTACTTAGAGCCGCCTGGATTGGCCATTTTCTCGACAATCTTTAGATCAGCCGTTGGCTCAGGGAATTTAGAATTAATCGCAATCGCGGCATTCAAATGCTTTTTTGCGTTAGCGATTACTTCGTCGCTGGCAAATTCAGCCTTGCCCATTTGGATGTAGTAATGGGCCGAAATCATTTCTGCCAACCAAGGCGAAATGAATTTCTCTTCTTGATTTTTGTCAACAATTTTTTTGACAGCTTCGATGTGCCCGCTTTGCCCCATACTTGCGATCGCGTCCTTTAGGATGGCCCAACAAAACCGTTGTTCGTTGTCGATTTCAGTAAAATCATTTTGCATCCAGTGTGCAATCGCGTCCGCCTGTCGCTCATGACCGGTGTAGGTCGGAACCGGAGCGGGTTTCGTATTGGCTCGCTGTGTCATCGCAAGCACGGCAAATCGAGATGGATATTCAAATTTTGGATAGTCACGAATCGCCCCCAACAAAAGAGATTGAGCGTTCGCTTTTTTGTCGTTCGCCAAATACACGAGACCAGCGAGGTGCTGGACAAGCGGGTCGCTCGAGACCAGTTCCCCTTCGACATAGGGTTTGACTGATTCCAACATTGGTTTCAGGTCTTCTGGATTTCCGGCAGCCGCAACAATCTTTTCAAGCAATTTTCCAAGGTCTTCGCTTTCACTATGATCTTTCACGCCCTCAAGCATGTACGCCGTCATCGCTGAATCGAACTCCTCATCAGAAAGCGCGGTCTCCGAAAACTCGGGGTTCAAATCCGGCTTGCCTTCAGATGATCTTGTAGGTGCGTCGTCAGAGAAAATGAGCTTGAACGGCTCAGTCCGTACGATTTCAACGTGGTCGTCTGGCACTTTCAACGGTGGCGGACCAAACGCAAGTTTTTCCCTGCCGGCGTTGGCTGCTTCGATGTCGTCGAGGATCTTCTGTGCTTTGGCTTCTTCGTTTTTGACATACCAATACACGCCGCCGCCGATTAGTCCCAACCAAAAAAGCACAATGATTGCTGAAACGAGAGCTTTGCCAGAACGATTATTTTGCATTTCTAATTCCGCTGAATAACTGTTTCATTGGGTCATCCCGATGAAAAGAAATCAGTGTAAATACAATGACCTTTGAGACCAAGTGTTCCCTTTGCGAGTCGGCAAATTTTGCCGAATTTCAACTGGTGAGATGGGACACTTATCGCGGTTAGGCTGCCGGTAAAAATGCAAATCCGAGTTGGAAAAGTGTACGATTACCAAGCATCCAACGAAAATCACTTCGCAAGCCGATAAATCGAATTATGAATCTTACCTTGAAGTTTCTCTCCAGATTTCGTCCGGATTGAGTAATTGACCTCCATCCCCCAAGTCAGCTTGATTCCAGGCAAGTGAATTTTCACAGACTGGCCATCGGGCTGGACGTCGACCCGAGCGATCTCCAAACGTTTTTCGTTGTAGTGTTTGGAACCGTAGTTCTTGGTCCGCTTCAGGTCCCAAGTGTTCACGGAATAATTGGAAGCGTCCGCCGCGGTAACTGGATCGACTGCACCGCTGAACTTAATCTCCAAGCCCTCCGTCGAAGCCCCCAGTCCAACGGGCAAGTGGACTGGTTTTCCGGTGTAGCGAATTCGATAGAAACCGCCTGGCTGTTGTTGGCTGCCTGCCCAAGCAAACATTCCACAGCTATACAGCTGACCATCGGCTGGACTGAATCGCCCACGCATCACGCCCGTTGGGAATTGTTCGATGGGGAACTCGCACATCCCGCCTTGCATTTTTCCGTCCACTGATTCGTGTGGAACGATGTAAACTTTTCCATAGCCGTAAGAAAAATTTAAAAGCGAACCGTTCAACGGCCCCCATTTTTCACTCTCCACCCAAAGCAGCTCCGAAGGTGAACGATCAAAAGCGTTCGTGATCCAGCAAAGCGGATCCTGCATCGCGGAATCAGAATCGTCTTTGACGTCGTGATAGCCAAACATGTTTCCATAAAACTCCCCTGGGCGAACCCAGTTGATTCGGTTTTTTGGATTCCAATGCCCCTCTTGGTCCGTAACGAGAAATGATCCATCCGGATTGATGCAAACTCCATTGGCAGCGCGAAAGCCATTGGCAAGGATTTCTGTTTTCTGTCCGTCAGGGCTGACTTTTAGCAGAGTGCCGTGATGTGGGACGACGGCTTTTTTGGCATGACGCGCCGATTTTGCGTAGTAGAAATTGCCGCCTTCATCCGTTTGCAAACCCATCGCGAACTCGTGAAAGTGCTCGGTCACCTGATGATCGCTATTGAAATTTTCGTACCAATCAGTCTCATGATCGCCATTGAGATCGTGAAGAATCACCATTTGATCGCGACAGGTAACGTAAATTTTTCCGTTGACGTATTTCACGCCCAACGGCTGAAACAATCCCGATGCAATCCGCTGCCAAGTCAGGGTCTGCTCGTTAGTTTTCGCATTTGAATTTGCAGCATTGACATTTCGTTCTTCACCAAAACCAGTCACCCGCCAAACAGACCCATCCCAAGCAGTAAGGATCATCGTGTCGCCATCTGGCAAGAAATCCAAACCGGTCAATCGAAGCTGACAATTCCAAGGATTGTTTTTCGGCCGCTCAAAAACGTCGACTGCAAACGGGCCGTCACCATTCCCACGGATGATTCGAGTTGTCAATTTCTCTGGGTAATTGGCCGGTCCACCGCCCGTCAGAACGGCGAGATTTTTTGGTACTTGAATCTCAGGCAAACGTTTTTCAATCGCGCGTGCTTGCTCTTTTGTCGTAACTGGGCAATGCGATATCACTACATTCACGGGATCACCAGCCCGAATCCTCAAGATCAAATTGCCTTGATCGTCATGAGTCCAACTCGATTCCGCGAGTGAAGTTCCTGCAATCAAGCCAAGCTTTTTCTGTTCAACAGACGAACTCGAAATCACAGCGGTCAACGCTTTTTCACCACCCGACTCAACAAAATTGGCGCCCGACTGAGAGCTCCAAGTGCCAACAAGTTTCGACGAGTCGATTTTGGCGGGATTGTTGACTTCTTCAGGCGACAGTTTCCGTTGATAGAATCGCAAGTCCTTCATCTCTCCGTTGAAGAATGGTTTCGACGGAAAGTTATCGTTAGTGAATCCGATCCGCACGACGGGATCTTCGATTTTGCCCTCAGGTGCGAGCTCGCCACCTTTGGCTGGCTTGCCGTCCACGAAGAATCGAACTTGCTTGTCATCCGCATCCCAAGTCATCGCGACGTCGTGCCATTTCCCATCGTTGACCTTGCGATTGGATTGGACCGAACCAACCCAACCAATATCTAGCGCCAGTTTGCCTCCTCGAAGAAAGAAAGTTATTCCTTGTGGAATCCACTCTTCTTGATTTTTCGTTTGCGCAAAAATCGTGCCGTCCGACTTTGTCTTGATCCGAGCGAAAATCGAATAGTCTGAATTCGTCATGTCGAACGGGCCAGCATCGGCAATCTCACCGAACTTTGCTCCATCAAAGACAAGCCCCGATGATTTCGTCGTGTTGTCTTTCGCTGCGGATTCTGTTGCCTCATCGAAAAGGACGATCGCTGCATTGGCGGGACCTGATTCGACCAACTGAGAATGACCATCGACGTTGGCGACCTGAATCAACATGTCCTTGGTGCGTTTACCAATATTCAATGTCCGTGTGTAGACGGGATTGTCGTCGATGAAGGACAAGCCCGGCATTTCGAGAACTTCAGTATCGGCGACTGTGTATTTGATAATCGTTTGTTTTCCAAACCGGTACATCCCAAGGTATCTCGCCCAGTCTTTCGCCAACGGACCGTAGTGTTTTCCGTCGCGGCCGACGACTCGATCATCAACAAATCGCCCTGCCGCATCGTCACCGTTATCAGTCAACGGTTTCTCCAAAGGCCGCCCAAAACCTGGTGCAGTCGGATTGGCAAAATGAACTTTCCCCCCAACCCGAGGATGTCGCCCGTGTGTTCCGTTGAAATGAATGCCTTCCCAGTCGATGAATCGCCCGCTCCAAGCCCCTGCGACTCGCATCGTGTCGTGCTCGTACATCAACCAATGGCTACCAGATTCAACACCACCCGGCCCATCGTCCAGACGAATGGCGATTCCTTTTTGAGCGATGTTCGAACCGTCGTCAGAAACTTCGATGGTGTTGATCAAACTAGGGCCGTAGTCCATCAACGTCCAAGGGCGTGAATCGACAGGTTTAGGCCCGCGAGTATCACCGACTGGCAAACTAGCTAGATAGTCATTGCTAACATCAAAATACTGCGACTCGTTATTTGGTTTTAGAAAGTGCTCTCGCAAATAGTGAATGACCTCGTACTTTTGCTGCGGCACCATCCAACGCTGAGGGTTCATCATTCCGTAACCGTGCGTTAGAGTCTTATACAACGTTAGTGGATCGTTGCCGTTTTTGAATTGGCCAGCAGCAAAACGCAACGACGTTGGCATTGAGCCTTCTTCGGCAACCGTGCCGTGGCAACTGGCACAACGTAAGCGATAGATTTCCTCGCCCCGAGCCAGCGAATCATCGTCGAGGCTTCGAATCAAACCCGCATGATCAACACGAGATTCATACTCAGGTAGCGGAGCCAGCGCAACCAAGCCGGCAGGTTTGAGCTCCGCCCAGCGACCGGCCCCCTCAGAGATGGCAGCCAAATAACTTACAAGATCCAGAAACTGCTGGCGATCCGACAATTGATTTGCCAACGCCTCGGGCATGGAAGAGATCTTGGTTCGCTCCCACTCGTCGATTGATTCTTTTGCGATCTCAAGCGGTTTTTCAGGCTGCTCAATTTGGTCCACGAATAAGCTGGCGTCCGTTTCCTTTACCAACACGCCCGTGACCATTTTGCCGTCATCGAGAAAGATTTTGGCTGATTGAAATTTCTCATTTATTTTCGCAGAAGGCTGGAGGACCGATTCGATCAAGTGCTCCCATTCAACGTCGCGTTTCTCTGAGAGATTGGGGCCTAGTCGACGATTAGAGTTTCCTTGCGGTTCATGGCATTTTGCGCAATTCATCGTCGACTGATAAAACGCAATCGCACCCCGCTGGGGATCTCCAAACTTTTTCGCATCGTTGGTCAACTGATCAACAGACTCCGCCAACAATTCAGAAGTCAGCGTCTGTGCGCTCGTTTGGTCGTTGCAAATCCCGACCAAACAAACGGTGACAATTAGAATGAAGTTTAGATTTCTCAAGGTTCGTCTCCAGAGTTCAACGAAGAGGCAATCAAAATCTCAATGGCAAAACCATACGAACGATTAAATTGCTTACTGGAAACAGTTTAACCCAAACTCCAAAACGGAATCCATTGGAAGCCTAATTGCTTTCGATAAATTGCTCCGGATCAATTGCCGTTTTGATTGTGATGCCTTGGTTTTGATTGTGATGTCTTGGTTTTGATTGTGATGTCTTGAGCCGAGCGGCACTAAACCGAATTCGTTCAACACCTATCCGAGCGGGTCGTCTAAGCCTTCAAGTCCCAAATCTTCAATTGGACGAGAGAGAATATCCGAGTCGCGAACAGGAGCATTGCTTGCCTCCACGTCACCATCAAAGGGTTGAACGTAGATCCGATGCTCACGAACTTTGACGACAACGACTGCATCGCCGGCCTCGATTGCGAACCCTTCGCTGATCGCATCGTATTTTTCACCGTCGATCACAACGATACCACTGGGCAACATTTTTGTTTTTGCAAGGCCCACCTGTCCAACCAAACTGTCATTCCGTTTTTGGTAATGAGAGCTATTGGGCAAGACGTCCTCTGGCTTGATCTCATCCAAAAGAATCCTCTTGCCCAGCGGTGTGTGCGGCCAAATTTTCACCATGAATGCGAGCAGCACCGGGAGCGCGATAGCCGCAACCAAAAGAATAACGAACCCCGTTACGAGCCCTTCACGAAACCCCATCACGATCGAAGCAATAATCAAACCGCCCGCTAAGAACCCAAGTGTTCCTGCCGAGGGAAGAAACAGCTCAAGCACGACGACAATCAAACCTGCAAGCAGCAGGAGAAGGGCCCAGTAGATTGGTTCCATTAATTGTGACCTTGTTGCACCAGTAAATATTCCCTGATCGTAGGACAGGCTTGCCGGCTGTCAACATCCAGATGTGAGATGCGCAAGCGGGGACTGGCTACCGAAACCGAAATCCGCAAAAACTGGCAACCCAAACTGACGGATCGAGTTGTGTTGCCCTACTCTTCTTCGCTGCTGCCTTCGGCTCGAACGACGACGCGGTTAGCCATCGCTTCGATCACGACGACCCTTTCGCCTTTATCTAGCATTTGGCCTTTGGTGATCACGTCGTAAACATCGCCACCGATTCTTGCTTTGCCGGACGGAAACAAACGTGTGACAGTCACTCCGGTTTGCCCCATCAAATAGCTCCAGTCGACAACAGCCTCGGGATCGCCCCCCAGTCCCGTTTCAACACGAACGCGTGGCTCTAGTAGCATGTGTTTCAAATAAGGTGAGTGCGGAATGATTTTTCTTAAGACAAACGCGCCCGCAATCACGCCGAATGCGGCTCCGATTACGGGGGTCATCGAATAAGGAATCTGTGCCAGTTCTTCTGTCGTTCGCGGAATGATAAACGACTGCGACGCAAGCACCAGCGAAATGATCATCATCAACAATCCGCCAATGCCAAAGATCCCGAATCCGGGTATCACAAAAACTTCCATCGCGACGAACACCGCTCCGACCACAAACAGCATGATCTCCAGCCAATCCGCGTTGCCGTCGAGAAACTGGCTCCAGAAAAACAAACCGAAACAAACGGTCGCCAAAAATCCGGGAATGCCAAGACCAGGTGCGGACATCTCTGTCGAGAAAAAGAACATCGCACCAAACAATAGAAACGGTGCGATTGCAGGTGACGCCAAAAATTTCGCCAATCGCTCAACCCAGCGATCCGTCGCCGAAGGAACCAACTGACGCGGGCTCCGATCAAGACCATACGATGTCTGGATTTGCCCCATGTCTTCTGCAATTTCCTGAGCGAACGAATATTCGAATGCTTGGTTCGCGTTGATTCCCTCGGCGCCACCAATCGGCCCAAGCGAATCCCATTCATTCGGATTGTCCAACGCTAACAATTCTTCGTTGCAGAAAAATCGAATGTGCCTGTCCTTTTTGTGAATGTAACGAGTGACCTCGTACTTAACCGGATCAAGCATCGACATCATCATCGACCAACCATCGGACTGCCGACTTTCAGCGAGAGCAATCACCACTGGCTTAAAAAACTCGATTTCTTCCTTATCAAGATCTCCATAAAAAACCAAATCCTCTTCGTTCAGTTTTCCACCAAGCCGTGCCTCCTTGGACATGGTGATGTGACTACAGGAAAGCGGTATCAAACCGACTGGCCCCTTTGCGTCGCCTTTAAGAAACGCCATCGTGCGAATTTTCGACGGGTCGTAGCTTGCTAAATGCTGCGACAATTCAATGCACGCATTCACGTCACCAATACTGGAGTCCATTTTAAGAATGACCAAATTGGACTTACTCGTCGCCCGGTTCAAACTACGAATCACCCATTTGACGGTGCGCTTGTCAATCAATCTTGGCAATTCAATTTGGACGGCATTCCACTCAGTGCTGTCGGCCGGATTACCGCTTAACGAATTAGGACTCAAGTTCAACATCCGCTCAAGATCGGCGCGTGACTTGGGGACTAAAACGGGCAATCGAAAACCTGTCATTTGCTCGGCCGTCAAAACGGTAAACTCACCTGCTTCAGAAACGCTGCGCGAATCGTCGGCCTCACCAGACAACTCCAGCCTCTTCTGCTCTTCATCGTTGACATAGCGAACACTTTTTTCGACCGTCTCAACTCGCCACAACTTGGTGTCTTTATTCAACATGCTCATGACGACGGGAACGGGAAGCGATCGCAGTCGTCGTTCGGCAACGCTTTGATAGATTTTTTCTTCCAGATCTCCCCAGCTATCGACGTCGATACCCGCTGCGCCGATCGCGGTCCCAGACTCAAGCGCCAATTGATTGGCAGCGATTGCAACCAAGACGGCGTGTCCGTTGAGTTGCGGCGGTGGTTGTTCGACGTCTGGATCTTGGACAGGCGACATCCGTGGCCGAGGAACATAAGCGACCGTTTGAATTCGATTAAGCTCTGGGTCGCTGAGATATTGCGCCAGTGACATGCAAGCTCCCATCTCACTGCCGCGGCCCGTTTTGTTTACGCCAGTTTCGAATTCCAACACAACGACTGCAGCGTCGTTTCCACGCACGACGTTCTTGGATTTTTCGGCCAACAGTTTAAGTGTATCGTGAACTTTTTCACTCCCGGCATGGTCAATCGGAAGCGGCACCTTGACCAGATAGCCGGCTCGCGTCTCTTTGACGTCTAGTCCACCTTCGACCTCCGCGTCATTGCTTTCCGCATTGTCAGCTTTCTCTTCCTGAGCCATGACAACACAGCCGAACAGCGGCGAAGTTGCCTTTGTCTGAATTAGCCCAATCAACACAACGAATGCGATCATTGAGAGTGACTTATTTTTGAACGTCAGGCGCATAAATTTGCCCAAGGAAAGCAGAAGAAAAAGGTCAAGCACGTTTCGCCACCATTGATTTCGGCAGTGGCGGCGATGTCTTGGTTTATTATAGGAAACCAACCGTGAGAAGCTCAATTTATTAATAATACTGGCCGTTTGTGCGAGCATTGGCCCGCATCGTGTGGAATCACCTACGGCAACGGACGTGACGCCGTGGGCTGACGGGTGGCCCGTTTTTCTAAACAGGTCACTTTCGGCCTCCCTGATCGTGCCTATGATTTATTGTCAAACCAAAACGAACTGGGACAAAAATGATGGCTGAGACACCTGAAAAACCGCTGAGCTCCAGGATCGAGTCGGCGAAACTTATGCTGTCGCGGCCATTTTCGGTGTCAGTGGACATGCTCTACAAACACTTCACCGAGCCTGAGCATATTGCCCAATGGTTCGTCGCCGACTCGCGATTTAGATTCAATCACACTTGGGGATTCGTTCTCAGCAATGGAACGCCCGATGCCGAACTGGTATTCGGAAAGTTCACCGCCAAACTCCCGGCACCAGCGATCATTTCGACGCCCGAAGAGAAAGAGCAGTTGGCGAACTACCAAGACCACGATCAATCGCCCTCACCGAACAAACCCGTCATCACGGTCTGGTGCCAGGACGTAGAAGACGCATCCCATTTTTGGTTTCGCCACATTTTTGAATCCGAATCCGAGTGTCAGCAAGTTGCCGATTCTGACTACGTGCAATTCTGGGAAGAGCAACTCCAGAATCTTTCGCGATACGTGAAACAACAATGAATAGACAACTGATGCCCGACGGCATCAGTTACGCCAAACGCCGTTTGGATTTCCTGCAATTTGGATTCCTGCATTCGGTTCTTATTTCAGATTTCTGTTTCAGAATCTGCTTCAGAATCTGCTTCTAACTGCCATCTTGATCACTGCGGAACTTCAAGTGGAGGAATCGTGTCGATCCAACCTGAATCAATAAAGATCAGCTTGAGGATAAAGTAAAACACGACACACAAACCTGCTCCCGCTGGAATCGTGATCGCCCATCCAGCAACAATTTGCTGCATTGTTTTCAAATTAAGAGCGTTGATTCCGCGAGCCAGTCCCACACCTAAAACAGCACCCACCAATGTGTGAGTTGTTGAGATAGGAAGCCCGATAGGCAATACCGAAGCCAACAAGATCGTAATCGCCGCAGCAAATTCAGCACAAAATCCACGGCTAGGTGTGAGTTCGGTGATCTTTTCGCCAACGGTTTTAATTACCTTCCAACCCCAGGTCGCCAATCCGATGATGATGCCCACGCCACCCAACAACAACGCCCAGTTTGGTGTAACGGACTTGGCCAAAATCTCTCGATCTTGAACGGCTTGGAACGCTGCCGACAAAGGACCGATCGCATTTGCAACATCGTTTGATCCGTGAGCAAACGCCACGAGGCATGCTGTAAAGATCTGCAACACACTGAAAATTTTCTCAACCTTGCGCAAGTCATCGGAATCGGTGTTCGTCGTGATCTGCTCAAGTGCCGTATCTTGCAGCGCCTCAGTTTCAGTCAACAGCTCCGTTACCTTGGCTTCCATATCACCGCTTGACTGGTTTCGAACACGCCGGAGATGCTTGATCGTTTTAGCCAACGACCGAGAGACATCTGCGTCCAACAATGGGTTGGTCTTCGATTCAGAATCTTCTCCTTCTTCTGAACCAGATTCGAAATTCCGCAATGAAAACTTCGTGATGACGAATCCAATGGCGCCCAAAAGAATCGCGACGCCAACCACCATCAGCATGAACCCTGGATCTTTGGGGTCCATTTCCCATTTTTTCCAAAGTGGTTTCAAACCCTTGTAGCATGTCATTCCAGTCATGACGAACATCAGAACGAAAACCAATTTGGGCGCAACCCGGCGCGCCGCAGCGACCGGATTCTTTTTATAGAACACCGTTTTCAACAGAATGCCAAACACCACGTAGGCAACGGTCGCGGAAATCATGGGCGAAATCACCCACCCCGCACTGATCAAACCGACTTGATCCCACAAGATTCCTGAAAACCCGAGCGACACACAACCGAAACCAACAACCGCACCAACAATCGAGTGCGTTGTCGAAACCGGCCATGACATACAAGTCGCAATCAGCAACCAAGTTCCCGCAGCCAGCAATGCCGCGATCATTCCGCACGCCAAAATGTATGGGGCATGCTCGGGCGTATAGAAACCGCTGTTGGCAATCTCCAACGGATCAAAAATTCCTTTGCGAACCGTTTTTGAAACATTGGACCCAACGATGTAGGCACCAGCGAATTCAAAAATCGCGGCAAGAATAACAGCGCGACGAAGCGTCAGCGCACCTGACCCGACCGAGGTTCCCATTGCATTGGCAACATCGTTAGCTCCGATGTTCCAAGCGACATAGAAACCGCAAACCAGAATCAGAATGATTAGAACTAGTTCAACACCCATGGCGGTGAAGCTTCCCTTTGATTGCGTTCAACAAAATTAAAAATTCAGAAATGAAAATCGGAGAGCTACTTCAGACTCAAAGTTTTCAGCACACGGTCCGCAAGGTTCTCTGCAATATTGGACAGTCGACTGAGCACGCGTGTGACTCGCATCCAAAGGTGGAATTCGCCCGCAGAAAAATCAGCGTCGTGAGCATAGATCTTTTTCAACAACTGAAGCTGAACCACATCGGCCTGATGTTCTGCGAACGCGGCGTCTTTTGCCAGACCGCGAATACGCTCTGCTTCAACGCCACCAAAACCTGATTCAATCAGTTCATCCATCTGACCAATAATAGAAGCACAAATCTGACAAGCTTCTACGTTGAGATCGACAAACTTTTTAAAGTCTTCTTTGAGGTCATCTGGAAACGGCAACTTCTTGAGCGTTAGCACCTTGCAAACGTCTTCCGCAGTATCAGCCAACGAATCCTGAAGCGACAAAATCTCCAAGACTTCGCTACGATCGATCGGCATAAAGAATCGCTTCAACAAGCGTTCTCGAATGTCGTCTTTGATTTGATCTGCCTGATGCTCTAATTGGGAAACTTCGCTGGAAAAAGCATCAAGAGAATCAAAGTGTCCCGCCTTGACGGCTTCCAGCGCTTCGGACATTTTGTCAACACACTTGGTCACCTGCTCCATGTGTTGCTGAATTTGCCCGAACGGTGAACGACCAAAAAGTTTGCCGATCGTACTCATAGTAAAACCAATAAAAACGTGCGTTTATTTTGAGCCAAGATCTTAATATTAAGAATTCTTTATATCCAGTGGCCTATTAAGGCAGATTATTCCGGAAACGCCGCAGAAAAGTGCATAAATGAAATTCCCTCTTGCCCTGCGACGAATGCTGATCGGATACCTTGTCTTGCATCTGTTAGCGGTTGGATTCTTCGTATTGGTTTTGACCTACATCGTTCGCAACCAGATGATTCGCGATGCTCAGTCCCGCATGAGCACGATGACAAGCATGCTGAGTGAACATATAAGTGAGTTGAAAGACGAGTTCGACGAAGACAGCTTGCTCGACCATCTAACGCGGCTGGGAAAAAAGACGGACATGCGATTTACGCTAATCCGAAACGATGGCACCGTCGCCGTGGATTCGATCACGGGTGTTCGTGACATCGGCCCACATGGCACGCGAGAAGAAATTCTGTTGGCAAAAGACGAAGAAGTCGGTTTCTCCGAACGTTACAGCACAACGTTAGAAAAACCGATGATGTATTTCGCTCGGAAGTATCATTTGAGAGCTGCAAATGATTCCGCAATTCAACCTAATCGCGAAAACCAGTCCACCTTCAAAAGCTCCCCCCAACCCCCAATTGACCCTGGGTATATCCGAGTTGCAGTCCCAAGCGTTTCGATCAACTCGGCCATTCGATCAATCCAAGCCTACGTATGGGTATTTGCGATTGCTCTGAGTGCGCTAACGGCATTCATCATGGCCATCTTTTCAGCACGTAGCCTGCAACCATTAACGTTGTTCACCCAAGCCGCACGTCGGATCGGCGTTGGAAAATATAATTCGGCTCCTGCCGTTCTTCATCGTACGGACGAATGGGGTGAACTGGGCGACGCGTTCAAACAAATGCAAACTGAATTGACTCGCCGCGAGGATCGACTGGTCGAAAACAGCCAACGACTGGAGGCCGTTCTTTCCAGCATGATCGAAGGCGTATTGGCCATCGCGCCTACCGGTGAGGTAATGCTTGCCAATGGCGCCGCGTGTGAAATGCTCTCCATCTCTCACGTCGATTTAGTCGGCCGAAAACTTCTGGAGATCGTCCGGATTCCTGAACTTCGGCTGGCCATCGAGCAAGCCCAACTGCAAAGGACATTTTCAAAAACAGAATTCAAAACACTTCTGGAGCCCCAGCGAACCATCCTCGTGCGCGTTGCGATGCTTGCCAACAAAGAAAAATCCGGCGTTGCCGTTGTGCTCCATGACGTAACGGAACTTCGACAGTTGGAAACGATGCGCCGCGATTTTGTTGCCAACGTTTCTCACGAACTTAAAACTCCGCTGTCTTCAATCAAAGCGTATGCTGAAACGTTGAGACTAGGAGCGTTGTACGACACTGACAAAAATCTCTCCTTTGTTGAGCAGATTGAATCTCAAGCCGAATTGTTGAACAAACAGATCCTCGACTTAATTCAACTGGCTCGTGTCGAGTCGGGCAAAGAGGCCTACCAAATTACCGATGTCGACTTGAGCCAGACCTGCACTCAGTGTTCGAAACAGCTTAGCACTGCCGCTAAAGATGCCGACATAGAACTCATGCTTGACCTCGCGGACGAACCAATTCATGCCCAGGCTGACCACCAAGCGATTGAAACCCTCGTCACCAATCTGGTTGTCAATGCAATTCATTACACGCCCGCTGGCGGCTCGGTCACCATCGCAACAAGACGGGAAGACGAATGGTCAGTACTTGAAGTCAGAGACACCGGAATCGGAATCGCTCCCGACCAACAGGCGCGGATTTTCGAGCGTTTCTACCGAGTTGACAAAGCACGATCGCGCGACAAGGGCGGCACCGGGCTGGGGCTGGCGATTGTAAAGCACCTAACCCAAGCGTTTGGCGGCAACGTGAAACTCGAAAGCCAACTGGGCAAAGGAAGCAATTTTATCATTCGCCTTCCCGCGATCAATGAAGATTCGGGCGGCTAAAAATCGCACAACCATTGGGTGTGAAGACATTCAGTTTGACAAAATTGAATCCAGTGAGACGTTTGGGTATCATGCAGCTCAGGCACACCAGCTCCTACGTTGATGCATTTGCCCGCCAAGCAGTTCTGCACCTCTTTTTTCCTTGGACGATTCATGAGTTCAATCGAACACACGTTGATTGAGTTTCTCATTCGTTGCACTAAATTTAACAACTAACGGCGATCGCATTATGAACGAGCCCACACCCACGGTTTTGAACTTTCTTTTCACTTCCGTCGGCCCGACCTACGCAATCATTTTGCCGCTGGCTGGAGTTCTCTGCCTTTTACTGACGGTCGCTCTTGTTAGTCGCGGCTGCGGTGCGATGGCTGCCGCCTCGATATTGCTCGTTGTCAATGTTCCATTATTGATTAGCGTTTTTGCGGCCACCCAAGCGAGGACCGGAATCCGAAATGCCTGAAACCGGACATGTAAAAGGCGTGTTGCGCGGGCACAAAATTGCATTCACAAAATTCATGCCGGTTGCAACATACATGACTGGCAAAGGAACGTCGGCACGCTCTGACGAGCCGCATCCACCCATCCACTACATTGGCGACTTTGATGCGGAAACGATTTCACTGTCTGGAAAATGGCACATCGAGTCAGGCTATTTCGATGGGTATGAATTTCCGGTGACGACTGGCACTTGGGAAGCCCAGCCAACTTCAGCCGCTAAATAAGCAGCAACTAGTCGCGAGTCATTATCGAGACTTGCCGGTCAAACCTCTTCTGCGAACAAACCTATCGACGCGTCTCGATACGGCTATGAAAACTCATCTTTCGTTCGTAAGCCTACTTCGTTTTTTGCGTGGCTGGCTTTTTCTTGGGCGTCTTTTTCGGTGGTTGCTTAATGGCCAAGATCTTACCTTCGATCATCATGCTGATCGGAATACTTGCGACGCCTTTTCCTGAACTCGAAACAGCAACGGCTTCTACCTTGACTGGGCCCCTACCCAATAAAGCCGCCGGGATCTTGAATTTTGCTTCACGTCCAGCTTCCTTCGCAATCGCGCGCCCGTTGTGCATCAGCTCGATCGAATCACCGTAATTGGATTTCGCTGTGAATGTCACTTGATCGGTAACATTGACTGTTGTGAACTGAGTTTCCAATTGCGTCGAAATATTTTTGTTATTGATGATCACAGGAACGATCGTCGTCCCCGTTGTCTCAATAGGGTTGTTGGCCACAGCAACGAATCGTATCTCGTGATAGCCATCGGTCATCCCGCGTGTGTCAAACGGAATCGTATCAACCATCTTGGTTCGGTGAACTGGAATTCCATCAACAAACATGGTTAGCCCAGCAATCGAAACTGGAGAGTCTGACGCATCAAGCAAGATTTTCAGTCGTCCCTTGATCGTAGCACCCGCAGACATGCCGCCAACCTTCAAAACAGGCTTTGTTGCCCAAGGCTGACAAAGTGCGTCACCCACGATCAATAACTGAAACGGACCGTGAACCGATTGATAGAACGCCTCACCAAGGGAACATCCTCGGGCATAATGCGCGTGGATCATCGGGTGTGGAAATTTTGGCTGGACAGCGTACGGCTCAACCACCGTCCCACTGGCTCCTGCAGCACCATAGCGAAGAAACTCATTGAGTTTTGTTTGGCTTGGGTTGTGCAGACATCCGCCGAGGCTCGTCAGGTTATCGCAAATCGCCCCCGGAACGATACGGCTTTTCGTTTTCGCCCAATCGAATTTAGCACTGCCACATGTCAGCCCAACCACGTCGTCGACATTGGAAGGCATTGTGGCTTTCACGATCTTGGTCCTCATCCCCATTTCAGTCAGCGCATCAATAGCCACCTGAAAATTCGGCACTCGCGTTTTGGTACGGACGTCACCGGTTTCGGTAAAGTAAAAAGTTCCGTCCGGTTTCGTCTCATCCGCTCGCATCGACGCCTGCAACTGGCGAAGCGCCTCACGTTCGGTGTTGCCTTGATTGCGAGTCACGCCCAACACGGTGGAGATAAAATGACGATTCCCCTGCCCTGCTTCTTTGTTAATCATTCCGTTGGGGCCCCAAGCGTATCGCCCACTGAACCCGTGCGTTGGAGCAAAATCAAAAGCTTGGTCCGGGATGCGATCAACAATCCCACTAAACAACGCGTCGTCTTTTACATCATCAAAAGCAAGATCCGCCAGTGTCTGCGTTCGGTAACACCAACCGGCTCTCGCGGCTCGAGTAATCCACAAGGTCGCATTTTTCGCGTCTCCCAATTTTCCATAGAACCGAGCCAACCAATAATGCAAGGCTGCCTGTTGCGGGTTTTCAGTAGCCAGCTCGATCAGTGTTTGAACTGCGGCTTTCAATTCGCCCTTTGAATCTGAACTGAACTTCGCGATCGCTGAATCGAATTGCTCTTTGGTCTCGCCAATGAACGGCTGCCGAAGAAGCACACTCGCTGGTTGGCGATAATAATTATTCGCCGTCATTCCCATGTAGCCAGGATCGTTGGTGATAAACGCTGCTGCGAAATATGTTGCTGCATTGATCGAAACGTTGGGATGAAAAAGTTGCCATGGCGGTTCCTTGCTCCCGCTGGCGGCAATTTTTTTCTTCAACCGATTCAGATGACTGTGATTGGAAATAGCGGTTGGAAAATCAGAAGAGTAAACGATGTAGTCGATACTTGCCGCTAGCTTGCGTGTCTCAATTTCCTTGATCAATGGCTTGAGAACTTTGTCACGAAAGAACCCCATATCGACGAGTTCTTTGTCTGGGATGCCATTGAGGTAAACGACATTCTGCGGGGGAATGTTGCGCCCAGCAATGTAATAATTGGCCAGCATTTTCGATGAAGCAGAGTCCGCGTTGACCACCACCAAAACATTCTCAGGACCGCCTCCAGCCAACAGAGTCAACGGAAACAGCGTCAAAAAAACGACCGTAAGTATCAGCTTTTTAGCACTCATCAGTAATGTCGCTTTCTTCGGTTGAAAAAATCTTCTCGTGGTAAATCAGCAAACTCAAGCAATTCCAACGCTGGAATATTAAGGCATTGTTAAAACTTTCGATTGTTAAGAATTCTTAACCCGCGCTTCACTTTTGGTTGCTACTCTTTGCTCGAATGGAGGCAATACCAAGCCTGACCACCAAGAAAAATTAGTCCATTGAATGGAATGAAACACCTATGAGTCGAAACGTTTTCGCTTCACTATTTTGTTGTTTTTTGCTGGTTTTCGCCAGCGGATGCGACAAACCAAGCACCAACGCCGAAAGTGGTTCAAGTACCAGTTCTAGCAGCACACAAAACACGAGCCTAGCAGGAAACATCGCCATTGAGGGGTCCAGCACTGTCGAACCTATCTCAAACCGTGCAAAAGAGAAGTTTAACGGCGAATTTCCAAGTGTAAATTTATCGGTTAGCGGCCAAGGAACCGGTAACGGATTCAAAGCGCTTGCTTCGAAAGAATGCGACGTTTCTGACGCTTCGCGTCCCATCAAAAAGAAAGAGCTCGACAGTTGCAAATCAGCTGGCGTGGATTTCTTTGAAGTGCCAGTCGCCTACGACGGTTTGACAATCGTCATCAATAACGAAAACGATTTTGTCAAACAGTTGTCCGTCGAAGAGCTCAAGAAAATCTTTCGGGAAGACACTGCTGCGAAAACTTGGAACGAAGTCAATCCGGATTGGCCAAGTGAAAAAATCTCCATCTATGCCCCAGGCATCGCATCTGGAACTCACGATTACTTCGTCGAAGTGATTGGCAAGAAAGATAAAAAGGGACTTCGTGCAGACGAGCAAACAACACTCAGCGAAGATGACAAACTTCTGGTAACAGGTGTCAAAGGCGACAAGTACGCCATCGGTTTCTTTGGCTACTCCTATTACGAAGCTAACAAGTCTGAATTGAAAGCCGTGCCCATCGTTAACGGTGCTGGCAAAGCAATCACGCCTTCGATGGCGACAATCGAGTCGGGTGAGTATGCCCCATTCAGCCGCCCTCTATTCATCTACGTTAACGCGGAATCTTATCAGCGAGCTGAAGTAAAAGAGTTCGTCGATTTCTACCTCAACGACATTGTGGCAATCGTCAAAGACGCTAACTACGTCCCTCTCCCCACGTCAGTTTATGACTTGGCGAAAGATCATATCGTCAAAGAAATGACTGGCACACACTATCTGGATGACTCCGGTGAAAAAAGAAGCGGTTCTGTCACCGAAGTCTACACGGTAGAAAACCTCCCAAAGTAGCCTTCGTTGTTTAAGGGCAAGCCCCGTACTATCGAGTCCGAGGTTTGCCCTTTTACTTTTCCTTAGCCTTTTAGCGTTTTCCATTAGCCTTTTCCATTCTCATTGATGCCCTGCCGCCTGCCTCACACAACATTGTCTCAACCTGAGCAACTATGAACCAACCCACTTCCGCCGAGGGCAAACCTCTGGTGGAATCAAATTCGAAACCAAAATTCCGTGTCCGCAGCTCGGCAGCTTCCAAGCGTGCCCAAGCATTCGTGGTTACTGGTTTGGTGTTTTGTTCTCTGGTCTCATTGTTTACGACCATCGGCATCATTGTCATGCTCGTTTTTGAGTCGTGGGGATTCTTCGCCGATGAGCGAATCAACCTGCGAGAGTTTCTCACAGGAACAAAATGGACGATGGGACAAAGTCAGGGCAGTTTGAGTTTTGGAATCTGGCCACTGCTTTCTGGCACGCTTCGAATCACCGGGATCGCGATGTTGATCGCCCTGCCCATGGGCTTGATCACCGCCGTCTACCTCAGCGAGTACGCATCAAAAAGAGTGCGCTCGATTCTTAAACCAACGCTTGAAGTATTGGCGGGTATTCCGACCGTCGTACTTGGCTTTTTCGCAGTTAAATTTATTACTCCGTACATGCTGATTCCATTGGGCGACTTCAAAACGTTTAACGCAACTTCGGCTGGCATTGCCGTTGGAATTTTGTGTTTACCGTTGGTGACTTCGCTCGCCGAAGACGCACTTCAGGCAGTTCCCAATCGCTTACGCGAGGGAGCGTATGGACTCGGATCGACTCGATTAGAAGTAACGCTTAAGGTCGTTGTGCCGGCCGCATTGTCGGGAATCATCTCAGCCTTCCTACTGGCACTCGCCCGAGCGATTGGCGAAACGATGGTTGTTGCACTTGCGGCGGGCAGCACTCCAACGTTTACGATTGACCCGCGAATGCCTTCGCAAACCATGACCGGATTCATTGTTGAAACGTTCAAAAGCGAATCCGTAGTCCCAGGCACACTGCCATACTTTTCAATCTACGCGGTCGCGGCCGTTCTGTTCCTGATCACATTTGGGATCACTCTGGTGGGACAAATCATCCGAATGCGTTACCGAGAGGTGTACGATTAAGATGAACAGCCCCAACGAACAATCCAAACCGAATACTTCAAAAAAGCAACTTGAGGTTCGCGGCGATTCCAAACGAAAGATGTTCAATTCATCTTTCTCTGTCATCTGCTTACTCGTATCGAGCTTGGCGGTCGTTGTTCTGACCACTTTGCTGTTTTCAATTTTCGTGACAGGCGGAAACTGGCTCAATTTCGAATTCTTGATTGCCAGTCATCGCGAGAACAATCCAGAAGAATCTGGCATCGGGCAGGCAATCATTGGGTCGTTGGTGATTTGTGGGATTTGCGGTTTGGTTGCACTTCCCATCGGCGTTGGAACGGCGATTTTCCTCGAAGAGTTCCAACCGCGAAATCGATTTCTTCGAATGTTTCACGGTCTCGTTCAATTGAACATCAACAACCTCGCCGGTGTTCCTTCGATCGTTTATGGAATCCTGGGGCTGACTGCGTTCGTATACATGTTCGGCGCGTTCACTCCTATCAGAGTTAACTCCCAACCAGACCATGAGATCGGTGCCTCGTATTCGTACCAAACAAAAACGCTAGGTGGTTCCTACGTAAAATTTCCAGCAACGGCTTCGATCCAACCGACCTACGAATTGCAAGCGAGCGTGAACGCGGTTCGATCCAATGGAGACAGTTTCAAGCTCTATGTCGTGTCACGTGCTGATGCTGAAACGATTCCAGATTCCGCTCAATCCAAATACGCAATTCGCGGAACCAAAGCTCAACTGATTGAACAAGGCGAAAAACAGTTCTACGAAGCCCAAACGTTGAGCGGCGAAACCATTTTATTCAAGGCAAAACCGACCTACCGACAGTTAGCAAAAATTCTCAAGCCAATCATGGTCACCGGTCCCGATGGCGAAACATTTGAACTCAACGTGCTTTCGAGGACCGATCCAACACCGACTGACGAAGCAATCAAAGCTCGATCCGTATTTGCCGATTCACCCGATCCAAAAAAACGCTCATCGGCATCCATCTTTCGTGAAAACTCATTTTTCCATATGCACTTGCCATTTAGTAAAAGCGTACTTTCCGCCGGCCTGACGTTGGCATTGGTAATTTTGCCGATCGTGATCATTGCTTCCCAAGAGGCCATTCGCGGCGTGCCGGCAACGTTGCGAGAAGCTGCGTTTGGCATGGGAGCCACGCGCTGGCAAGTCGTCCGTGGCGCCGTGCTGCCCTCGGCCACACCCGGCATCATGACAGGCGCGATTTTGGCAATGAGCAGAGCCGTCGGTGAAGCCGCGCCGTTACTCGCTGTGATGGGTGGAGTCCTTGGAACCACAAACCAACTTTCTAGCCTTATGGATAAAACCCCCGTTCTTCCCGTCACCATTTTCAAATGGGCGGGCGATGAAAATCAAGGTTTTGAAAACCTCTCTGCGGCGGCAATCATCGTACTTCTGGCGATCTTGCTGCTACTTAATTCGGTCGCAATTCTGATTCGTTATCGCTACGAAAAACGACTTGGAAACTAAACCACTGAAAGAAAACAAATGCAGGAACCAACTTTAACCCAACCTAACCCCGCAACTCCAATGAATGTCAGCGCGACCGCAGTTGCTACACCGCCATCCACCGAGCCAGTTAATTTCGCAATGGAAATTGAGTCGTTCAACGCGTATTACGGTGACTTTCAAGCACTGCACAACCTCAATTTACAGATCCCGGAAAAGCAGGTTACCGCTTTCATCGGCCCAAGCGGTTGTGGAAAAAGCACGCTGCTAAAATGGTGCAATCGAATGAATGACATCGTGCCAATCGCACGAGCTACGGGTCAACTCAAAGTAGGCGAGTTCAATGTTTTGGATCGCGGCACCGATGTGGTTGACCTACGACGTCAGGTTGGCATGGTGTTTCAAAAAGCCAACCCGTTTCCTAAATCCATATTTGACAATGTGGCTTATGGTGCTCGATTGCATTACAAAATTTCCCGATCCGAGCTGTATGACCTGGTTGAGTGGTCACTCAAAAAGGCCGCGTTGTGGGACGAAGTCAAAGATCGCTTGAAAAAATCGGCACTTGGACTTTCAGGTGGCCAGCAACAACGGCTGTGCATTGCCCGAGCCATTGCGACAGGTCCAGAAATTTTGTTGATGGACGAACCATGCTCGGCACTCGACCCTGCATCAACATCTCGAATCGAAGATTTGATTTTTGAGCTTCGTGAGCAGTACACTATCGTCATCGTGACGCATAATATGCAACAAGCAGCTCGCTGCAGTGATCGAACCGCATTTTTCTTTGAAGGTAAGATCATTGAAGAAGGATTAACCGAAGACGTTTTCACGCGCCCAAAAGTTAAACAGACGGAAGATTACGTTACCGGAAAATTCGGTTAACAGCCCGTTGAGGATCGTATCTGCAGCGCCTTCATTGGCCCTGCTAATTCGATCTGCTCAAGTTGCCATTCAGTTCCATCACTCGCCGCCTTTTCCTTTTTAAAGCCCAACCAAACAATGTCAAAGCATTTACAAAATGATGTCGATCTACTTCACCGCCGCCTGATGTCGGTATTTGGAATCGTAGAACAAATGATCGACAAAGCCGTTCGAGCGCTTTGCGAACAGCGAGTCGAGTTGGCTGAAGAAGTGATTGCGACTGATCCACAAGTCAATCAAACAGAAGTCGAAATCGAAGAAGACTGCCTCAAAATTCTAGCGCTTCATCAACCCGTTGCCGCTGACCTTCGCCGAGTCACGACGGTTTTGAAAATCAACTCAGACCTCGAGCGGATCGCTGACTTGGCATGCAACATCGCTGAACGCGCTCAATGTATGCATGAGCATCCATACTTTCCGATCCCGGAACAACTTCCTGAAATGGTGAAACAATCCACGACAATGGTTCGGCTGGCACTGGATTCGTTTGTCAACTCGGACGTCGCGCTTGCTAAAAATGTAATTTGCCTCGATGTGTCGGTTGATGACTCTAATTTAGCCGTGATTAACGAATTGCAATGTCTGATGAAAGAAGACGCGAGATTGGTTGAGCCTGCCCTGCACTGTTTTTCGGCGTCAAGACATGTCGAACGAATTGCTGACCATGCCGAGAATATCGCCGAAGACGTAATCTATCTCGTTGAAGGAGACATCATTCGTCACCGCCACGGACGATTTGTAAATGGTGAACTCGCGAACGACACACACTATTAAAGCTAACCATTGGGTTGCCAAACACATTGTTTTCAAGCGCCTGTCATTTTTTGCAACCTGGAAATCAAAAAGACACATGAGAGAATTGGCCACCTCTTTTCCAAATACAACTTAGATTAACGACTCAGTAAACGATGCCAAAAAAGAAAATTCTGATAGTGGAAGACGACCGGTCGCTTGCCAGTATCATGGAATACAATTTTTCCAATGCCGACTATGAAGTCTATTGCGCTTACGATGGTCAAGACGCGATCAACCAAGCTCGAAGCAAACAACCAGATATTATCTTGCTTGACCTGATGATTCCCGTCATCGACGGAGTCGACGTTTGCAAGCAGCTTCGCACCGAAAGAGCGACACGAGAAACGCCGATTATGATGCTCACAGCGAAAGCGGAAGAAGCAGATCAGTTGGTTGGTTTTTCCGTTGGGGCCGACGACTATGTCGTAAAACCTTTTAGTGTCCGTGTGTTGATGGAGCGGGTAAAGTCTTTGCTTCGTCGTCACCTGCGAACCAATGGCCCAGGTGGCGACACCGTCAGCCAAGGCCCAATCACCGTCGACCGCAGCAAGCATCGGGCTACCGTTTCGGGAAAGATCGTTGAACTCACCCCATCCGAATTTCGTCTTTTGGACACACTGATTCGCAATCCGGGGCGTGCCTATGACCGTGCTGAATTGATCGATTCCGCGCTGGGTGCTGACACGTTGGTTCTTGAACGAACGATCGATGTCCATATCCGATCGCTTAGGAAAAAATTGGGTGAGAGTGCCAACAAAGTTCAAACCGTTCGCGGTGTCGGCTATCGTTTTTGCGACGACGACCTCTCCGAAGTCTAATCCCGCGTTTCGCCCCTTTCGTAGAAGTGGCTTTCAAACGTTTTTTTAGTGAATCACAAGGCAGTGAATCACAAGGCAGTGAATCATGAGCTAGTGGATCTTAAAGGTCCCGTTAGGCGCTGGCCGCGGAGTGTTCGCCGCACACTCAATATGGGAAACATCAATCCAGCCTTTGAGCCTGCGGCCCAAGGCTGGGCGATGGAAATTGCCGGCGGTTTGGATCTTTGACGAGTTGACGTAAGGCTACTTGCTTTGTTTTTCGAACGCCTCAATGGTTAGCGTTTCGAACCGATTGCCTTTGAGCTGAATCGCTCGCAAGTTTTCCTTATTCGATTCATCATGGATCTTCCCATCGGCTGTGACAACCTGATCAAACATTCCAATCCAACTCTCATCCGCCTGAGACGAAGTTAAACAAGTTCGCCTCTTGTTGAGAGCGGAATCAAATTCAATCACCTCGCCATTGCCAAACAGGGTCCATCCGTCAGAACCAGG